>DATKMV010000023.1:0-68976 GCA_035541695.1 Steroidobacteraceae bacterium | reverse complement strand
GACAACGACCGCATGACCGGTGCCCGCGCTTTCTCATAGCCGCGATCATTGGCATCCCAACGATATGGAGGTGTGTCATGGCCAATGAGTCACAACGTGGCGGATCGGGCAACTTCGCCAACGATCCGGAGCGCGCCAGCGAAGCCGGCCGCAAGGGCGGCCAGCAGTCCGGTGGCAACTTCGCCAACGATCCGGAGCGTGCCAGCGAAGCGGGCCGCAAGGGCGGGCAGAACTCGGGCGGCAATTTCGCCAACGACCCCGAGCGCGCCAGTGAAGCCGGCCGCAAGGGCGGAGAGTCCCGCGGTGGAGAGTCCCGTGGCGGAGAGTCCCGTGGCGGCGGCAACCGCTGAGAACCGCTGAAACCGTAAGACTCGATCCTGCGAACGCCGGCAGTCAGGCCCCGGGGGTGCCGGGCTGCCGGCGCATCGCTGCACGCGTCGCAGTAACGGCGGGTGCGGCAGCGACCGGCCGGTGCCGCAGCGCCAGGTAGGCGAGCAGCGCGACCGAGATCGAGATCACGCTCGTCCAGAACTCGGCACGATGCGAGGGGGTGATTGCCATCGCGATGAGCACGGCCAGCACGCCCGCAATCGCAAGGTAGCTCAACCAGGGAAAGAGCCACATCGCGAGCACCGGTGGTGGCGCACCGCTCGCCTCGCGTGCTTTGCGGGTGCGCAGCTGTGACACGGCGATAGCCAGATAGATGACGGCGATGATGGCGCCGGAGGAATTCACCAGGAACGCAAACACAACACTGGGGGAGAGGATCGCCGCCATCACGCCGGCGAATCCGAATACTCCCGCGAGCAGCACCGCGCGCGCCGGTACGTGGCGCTTGTTCGTACGTACCAGCCAGTGCGGCGCATCGCCGCGGCTCGCGAGCACGAACAGGACACGCGAAGCGATGTAGAAGGATGAGTTGAGACACGAGAGCACCGCGGTGAGAATCACTGCCGCCATGAAGCTGCTCGCGTAGGGAAAGCGGATGTGGTCGAGTGCCAGCGTGAAGGGTGATTGCCCGGGCACCACCTCCGTCCACGGCACGACGCAGGTGATCACGAACACCGAGCCGACGTAGAAGAGCACGATGCGGCTGATGATGCTGGAGGTCATCCTCGCTACCGCGCGCGCCGGCTCGGGCGACTCCGCCGCGGCGATGGTCACCACCTCCGCGCCCATCATGGACCAGATGACGGTAGTGACCGAAGCGAGCACCGCAAACGCGCCACGCGGGGCAAAGCCGCCAAAGGCGGTGAGATTGGCGAAGGTCGGACCGGTCGGCGAGCGATAGCCGCAGGCATAGGCGCCGACGGCGATGATGAAGGTGATGATGGCCGCCACCTTGATGGACGAGAACCAGAACTCGAACTCCCCATAGGCACGCGCCGACATGAGGTTGACCGCGGTCATGAGCAGCATCAGCAGGGTGCCGATCTGCCAGGCGGGCCACGGCAGCCAGCGCTGGATGATCCCGGCGCCCGCGATGGCTTCCACCGGGATCACGATCACCCAGAAGTACCAGTAGAGCCAACCGACCGAGAATCCCGCCCAATTGCCGAGTGCAGCGCGCGTGAATTCCGTGAACGAGCGGACCTCGGGCATCTCGACCGCCATCTCGCCGAGCATGCGCATCACCAGCAGGATCAGCACGCCGGTGAGCACGTAGCTCACGATGATGGCCGGTCCCGCGGCGGCAATGGCCACGCTGCTGCCGACGAACAGCCCGGCGCCGATGATGCCGCCGATGGTGATCATCGCCACGTGGCGCGGCCGCAGCGAGCGGCTGAGTTCGTGCTGATCCGCCGGCGCGGCGGCCGTAAGGTCATTCATCGTCTATCGAGTATACGCTAGCCGCCCAGCAGCCCCGCCGAGACGTTGATCGCGAAGCCGAGAATCGAGACGTTGAAAAGGAAGGAGATCAGTGTTTGACCGGTGACGACGCGGCGAATGGACGCACGCCGCGTGTAGACGTCGGAAGTCTGACAGGCGGCCGCTATGGTGAATGAGAAATAGATGAAGTCCCAGAAAATCGGGCGCGTCGTGGCGGGAAAGTGCAGCGGTGGATCTTCCAGCGCCTGATAGAAGAGGTTCGCGTAGTGCAGTGCGAACATGGTCGCGACGAGTATCCAGGAGTCCACGATGGTGGCGCTGGCGAGCAGCACCTGCACGAGCCCTACCTCGTGCGTGACCTTCTTCACCGTTGCGAGCAGTGCCAGGATCGCGACCAGGCTCGCCAGCGCCGCGATCGAGATGAGGAGCAGGATCACCGGCGCGCTCGGATCCCCGTCCTCGTACCGTGCGTGAATGCCTTTCGCGTCGAGCCGGATCATCCACACGTACACGAGTACCAGAAACAGCAGCACTGCTGCGTTCCACGCCGTCAGAGCCCGCACCAGCGGAGGCCACTCGGGCGGAGCCACCACGAGCACGACGAGCCCGGCGAGCGTTGCGATCCACAGCCGCGTATGCGGCACGATGACTTTGTGGAGTTTACTCACGAGGGCCGCCCCTGACGGTGCCGCTCACGGCGATGGCGAAGCATGCCCTCCCGGAGACTCTCGAGGGAAGCCTGGCGATGAGTGCGCAGCGCCGGACGGTGCCGCGGCTCTGAGCCTCTCCACTCCCGGGACACGAGGCGCTACCATGCGCACTCGCACCAACATGCACAGGAGAGCGCGCGTGTCATTCATGAGCCCTACTCGAGCCATCCTGGCACTGTCCCTCGCGCTGCTCGCCGCCTTCGAGGCGGCTGCGGCCGATACGCCAGATCCGCTGGCAGCGGCCATCGCCAGCAGTGCCCGCACACCCGCATTCGTCCGGCGCGATGTGTATCGCCATCCGCTCGAGACCCTGCGGTTCTTTGGACTGCGGCCCGACCAGACGGTCGTGGAGATCTGGCCCGGGCGCGGATGGTACATGGAGATCCTCGCGCCGTACCTGCATGACCGCGGGCGCTACTACGCCGCGATCGAAGCGCCGGACGTGAGCGGCGCGTCGCAGGAGGCGAAGGACCTGGCGGCTGGCCTGCGCAGGCGGATCGCGGACGATCCGGCCCATTTCGGCAAGGTGATCGTGACCGAGCTCCATCCGCCGCAGCTCACCGAGATCTGTCCCGCGGGCACCGCGGATTTCGTGCTCACGTTCCGCAACGTGCACAACTGGATCGAGGATGGTACCCAGCAGCAGATGTTCGAAGCCTTCTTCAAGGCGCTCAAGCCCGGTGGCGTGCTCGGCGTGGTGGAGCACCGGGCGAAGCCCGGCGCGAGTCTCGAGCAGATGCGCAAGACGGGCTACGTCGATGAGGCTTACGTCAGAAAGCTCGCGAGCGCGGCCGGCTTTCGGCTCGACGCGGCTTCACCGGTCAACGACAATCCGCGCGACACCAAGGACTACCCGCAGGGGGTATGGACATTGCCCCCGACGCTCGCGCTCGGCGACGAGGACCGTGACAGGTATCTCGCCATCGGCGAGTCCGATCGCATGACGCTCCGGTTCCTGAAGCCGCGCGGCTGAGGCAGCTCTCAACCCCACAGCGCGGGCAAGGGTGGATACATGCAGGCTCCCTCGTAGCGGATTGCGGGAGAGTCATCGAGCCGCTGCAGCAGCGGGCCATCGAGGTCGACGTAGCGGCAGCGCTGCGCGATCAGGAACGCAGGCGCCATGGCGAGGGAGCTCCCGCACATATTGCCGACCATGAGCCCGAGCGCTTGCCGGTTCGCCTCGGCCACCATGGCGAGTGCCTCGGTGAGACCCCCGCACTTGTCGAGCTTGATGTTGATGTACTGATAGCGCCCGCGGAGTGCGGCGAGCGATCGCCGATCCGTGCAGGATTCATCGGCGGCGAGCGGTACGGCGCTCGCCAGGCCATCGAGCGAGCCGTCCTCGCCGCGCGCGACGGGCTGCTCGATGAGCTCGACCCCCAGGTGCTGCAGTGGCGGCAGGAGCCGCTCGAGCAGGCTGCGCGACCAGGCCTGGTTGGCATCGACCAGCAGTCGCGCCGCAGGCCGGGCCTCGCGCACGATACGCACGACGTCGATGTGACGCTCGGCGTCCACTTTGAGCTTGAGTATGGGATAGCGCTCCGCCTCGCGTGCGCGCCGGCGGGTGTCGGACTCGCTGCCGAGGCCGATGGTGAAGGCGGTCGTCACCGGATGCAGGGCCTCGAAGCCCGCCGCGGCGGCTGCGGGCACACCCGTCTGCTTCGCTCGCAGATCCCACAGGGCGCAGTCGAGCGCATTGCGCGCACCACCCGCCGGCAGCAGCTCGAGCAGCTGCGCACCGTCGATCTGATCGTGCAGCTCGCCGGCGATGCTCTGCAGCTGTGCCGCCAGGTGCGTCGCGGTCTCCCCGTCATAATCGACACCGGCCGCTTCGGCGCGCCCCTGCGCTCCGTCGCTCGCGGTGAGCTCGAGCCGCAGCACCGCAAGGTCGGTGATGCAGTCCCGAGCCGTCGCGAACGGCTCGCGCAGCTCCCAGTGGTGCAGTCGGGTCTCGAGCGCGATCATAGTTTCGCGAGCGCCTCGGCGAACGGCGCAACACCGCCGCGCAGCGGGTCGCAGACCGGGAGAGCGAGCTCGCCCTCGAGCTTGCGCCGATAGGAGTCCCATTCCATCTCTCCCAACGCGGAAGAGTTGATGCTGAGACCCACACAGCGGATGGCGCGGTTGGTCAGGCGGCCGGCCCGCAGATAGGCGTCGATGGCCGTCGCGAGCGGTGGAATGGGGTAGTCGGGGTACTCCTCGATGGTGCTACGGGTGGGGTCGTGGCACAGCACGATCGCATCCGGCTGCGATCCATGCAGCAACCCGAGCGTGACGGCCGCGTAGGCGGGGTGAAAGAGCGAGCCCTGCCCTTCGATGACGTCCCAGTGGTCCGGATCATTGTCCGGCGACAGCGTCTCGGCTGCACCGGCGAGAAAGTCCGCGACCAGTGCGTCGACCGCGATGCCGCTGCCGGCGATCAGGATTCCCGTCTGTCCGGTGGCGCGGAAAGTGGCGGCGAGACCCCGAGCCTCGAGCGCTCGCGTGAGCGCAAGCGCTGTGTATTTCTTGCCGAGCGCACAATCGGTGCCGACGGTCAGCACCCGCCGTCCGCTGCGCTTGGCCCCGCTGGCGACGGGAAACTCGCGCTCCGGCTGGCGCACGTCGATGAGCCGCACGCCGCGGCGCTGCGCAGCGGCGCGCAGTCGCGCAAAGCTGCCCAGGCGCGTGTGCAGGCCGCTCACCACATCGAGGCCGGCCTCGAGCGCCGCCTCGAGATCCTGCTGCCAGTGCTCGGGTAGCTGGCCACCGGTCGGCGCGACGCCAATCACGATCGACCCGGCGCCGCGGACCGCCGCCTGTGCAGGCGAAAGCCGCGGCAGATCGAGAGTGACCCGACCGTTCGGGTGTGACCACTCACCGAGCACGTCCGCACGACACCAGTCGCGCAGTCCGAAGGCTGTCTTGCAGTCGGACTTGAGTACCGCATCACCGAGATACAGCAGGTAAGGCTTGCGAAGCACGTGCATGGCTGCAGGACCCTCGAGTCTAGGAGCGCGCCAGGTGTCGATCGAAGAAGCGCACGATGACCCGATAGACCTCCTGCGACTCCGGCAGGTCCGGATCGAAGAAGAAGGCGTGCCACATCCCATCCCACACATGCAGCTCCGCCTCCACCCCGGCGCGGGCCAGCGCGGCCTGCGTAGCAAACAGCGAGCTCACCGTATGGTCGCGGGAGCCGGCGATCAGGAGCGTCGGAGGAAACGCCGCCAACAGCTCGGGCGATCTGGTCGGCAGCACCAGTGGGTCCTCGGGCGAGGCGTCGCTGAAGTACGGCGCGCTCATGGCGCCCGGCGCGCTCCGCGGCGGCCGTCCCCCGGTAAGGAGCGGTGCAACATAGCGAGAGTCGCCGGCGATCTCGGCCGCCGAGCCGCAGAAGGTGCCGATCGCGCCCGGCAGTGGCAGCTTCACCTTGCGGAACCAGGCGATGGACTCTGCAGTGAGGACTCCACCCGACGAGCAACCGTAGATCCCGATCTCGCCGGGCTGATGCGATTCCAACAGCTCGCGGTACACCGCGGCCACATCCTCGCTCGCCGCAGGAAACTTGAACTCCGGGGCCATTCGATAGGCGACGGCAATCACCGTGATCCTGCCGAGACCTGCGATCGGGATCGACTCCGCCTGCGCGCCGTGGTTCTCGCCCCACTGGAATCCGCCCCCATGCAGATTGATGAGCACGCGCTTGCGGTTCTCGGGCGCCACCCCTGCCTTCGGCGTGATCACCTGCACGCTCACCCCTCCCATCACCCGCCGCTCTATGTCGACCGGGTACAGCTCGCGGGCGCGAGCCACGAGCGGAGCGTTCTTCTGCTCATCGAGCTCGCGCACGATACGGATGTCCGCCCCCGGGGCCGGTGACTGCTGCGGATGGGCAAACAGCTCGATGAATCTCTTACGCGCCGCGGCGCTCATGAAGGTCGAGAGCGGTACGCTCGTCGCCGGGACTTCCACGGTGCCCTCCGCCTCGACTTTCGCGACGGCTGCGGAGCCCGCGCCTGCCCCGACCGTGAGCGCGGGGTCATGTGCGAGCACCAGCAGGACACCGAGCCACGCCGCCGGTTTGAGCGAGCCGAATCGAGCCATTACGAACCTCCCCTGCCGCCGCCTGCGAGGTAGCCGAGCAAGTCAGCCACGATATCGCGCGCGTCGTCCTCGGCGCCGATGATGAAGGTCGATTTGCGGCGGCGTAGCACGGGCAGACCCATGGCGTACATTCCGGGCGAATCGCGCACGACCCCGCCGTCGTGGCGCAGCTCGCCCCGGCGATCGAGCACCGGAACCGCGAGCCAGCGATAGTCAGGACGAAACCCCGTTGCCCACACGATCGAGCGCACCGCGCCGCTGCGCAGATCGAGCGACAGGCGCGGCGCTGCCGGGACCGCGCTCGGCTCGAGCCGCTCCGCAGGCGCGAGCCCGGGATCCTCTGGCTGGGCGCGCGCCCATTCATCGAAGGTATCGAGCAGACGGCGCATCTTGAGGTCGGCGAGCGCGAACTGATTGCGCAGGCCGCCCGAGAAGAGCGCATGGCCATCGCGGATCGCGGCGAGGCGGCCGACGATCTCGACCCCTTTCGCGCGCAGCACATTCAGATCGAGTGTCGCGCGCTCGGGCGTGCCGATCAGCTGCGGCGAGGGAAGCCCGCGGGCGCGCTCGAGCTCCTCGATCTGGTCGTAGCGCTGGGCCCAGACACCGGAGTGCTCCATCCACCAGAGGATGTCGCGGCCGCGGTAGGTACGCGGCAACCGCACGTGCTCCCCCACCGCGAGGATCACCGCGCGGCCCGAGCGGTGGATCTCCTCGGCGAGCTGCACACCGGTGGCGGAGGCGCCGACCACCAGCACTCCGCCGCGCGGGAGTCGCTCGGGGCTGCCGTAGTCGAAGGGAGTAATGGACTCGATGCGCTCGGGCAGCGCCTGACGCATCTGCGGCACACGTGGCACGTTGGCCGCTCCGCTTGCGAGCACCACGCTGCGACAGCGCAGCTCCCCCCGGTCCGTCAGGACACGGTAGCCCCCGTCGAGGCGCGTCAGCGAAGTGACCGTGGTGTGCGTGCGCACCGGTGCGGCGCTGGCCGCGGCGAACCCCTCGAGGTGCCGGATGAGCTCGGGCATGCTCATGAAGCCATCCGGATCGGGACCGGCGTAGCGGTACCCGGGCAGGCAGCTCTGCCAGTTCGGGGTGAGCAGGCGCAGCGAATCCCAGCGCTCACGCCGCCACGAGTTGGCCACCTCGCCCCGCTCGATCAGCACGTGATCGATCGAGTGCTCGGTGAGCACACTGCTGATCGCGAGCCCGGCGTGACCGGCGCCGATCACGACGGTCGTCAGGTTTTCGATGGCGAGCCCCGTGGCGGGCGGCGCAGTCCCGCTAGAGGACCTCTACGGTGACGTTGGTGGGATTGGTCACGATGTCGTACACGGCCGAGCGCTTCTGCGACTGTGCGACCAATGCCTCGATGTCCTGCTTCGATGCGTCCGCATCGATGCGGAAGGTCACCTTGATGTCGTCGTAGCCGTTGCGCACGTCGCTATCGATACCGAGGATCCCGTACAGGTTCATCTTGCCCTCGAGCTTGGCCTCGACCGAGCGCAACTGGATGCCGCGGTTCTGTGCGACGGTGGCGACACCGGCGGTGAGGCAGCTCGCGAGCCCGACGAGCACCAGCTCGACCGGGGTGGCCCCGTGGTCCTCGGAGGCGAAAATCTCCGGATGGTCGGTCTCGAAGGAGAACTGCGTCTTGTGGCGTTGCTCATCGCCGAGGCCGTGGAACCCCTGCACCGTGGAGGTCGCATGGGTGCCGCTCTGCCACTTGCAGGATGCGCGCCAGGTGAACTCGGCGGCGGCCGGGGCGTTCTTGAGCGCTTCCCGCGCGGCCAACAGTGCATCGATGTTCACGCCGTTGTTTACACTCTGAGCCATCGGCTGTCTCCTGGGTGGGTGGAAGGTCTTACCGCCTTCGTAACCGGTGCGAAGTCAGCGAGACTACCGCTCGCGCCAGTCCGGGACAAGCGCACCGTGCGTTCCTGAGGTAACTTGTGGTCATAAGGTCATAGAGTTCCGGGAAAGCCTATGATTCCGCCCTCCAGCCAGCGACCCGAAGGTCCCGCCGTGGAAGAGTCACGCCGTTTCGGCTTCGCGACCCGGCAGGTGCACGCCGGTCAGCGACCCGACCCCAATACCGGTGCCCGTGCGGTGCCGATCTTCCAGACCACGAGCTACGTGTTCGAGGATCCGGCGACGGCCGCCGCGTACTTCAACCTGCAGGAGTACGGCAATACCTACAGCCGCATCATGAACCCGACGCTCGCGGTGTTCGAGGAGCGCGTGGCGAGCCTCGAGGGCGGCTGCGGGGCGGTCGCATTCGCCAGCGGGCTCGCGGCCCAGGCAGCGGCGCTGTTCACACTCCTGACACCGGGCGACCATGTCGTGTCTTCGGCCGCGCTGTACGGCGGCAGCGTGAACCAGTTCAAGCACGTGCTGCGCAAGCTGAGCGTCGAGCTCACCTGGGTCGACCCCGATGACCTCGATGCGTGGAAGTCTGCGGTTCGTCCGAACACCAAGGCGTTCTTCGGCGAGACCATCGGCAACCCCGGCGGCAACGTGCTCGACATCGAGGCGGTCGCGGCCATTGCGCATGCGCATCAGGTGCCGCTGCTCGTCGATAACACCTTCGCGACTCCCTACCTGTGCCGCCCGATCGAATGGGGCGCCGACATCGTGCTGCACTCGGCCACCAAGTACATCGGCGGTCACGGCACGAGCATCGGCGGGGTGGTGGTCGATTCGGGCGGCTTCAACTGGTCGAACGGCCGCTTCCCGGTGATCGCGGAGCCCTCGCCCGCCTACCATGGACTGCAGTTCCACGAGACCTTCGGCACGTACGGCTACCTCATGAAGCTGCGCTCGGAGACGCTGCGCGACCTCGGCGGCTGCATGAGTCCCTTCAATGCGTTCCTGTTCCTGCAGGGACTCGAGACGCTGTCGTTGCGCATGCAGCGTCACGTGGCGAACGCGCTCGAGCTCGCGCGCTATCTGCACTCGCACGAGATGGCCTCGAACGTGCGCTACGCGGGTCTGCCGGATAGCCCGTACCGCCGGCTCGCGGAGAAGTATCTGCCGCTCGGTTGCGGCGCCGTGTTCTCCTTCGACATCCGTGGCGGACGCGAGGCGGGCCAGGAGTTCATCCGCGGCGTGACACTGTGGTCACACCTCGCGAACGTCGGCGATGCCAAGAGCCTGGTCATCCATCCGGCGAGCACCACGCATCGGCAGCTCGATGAGCAGGAGCTGCGGGCCGCGGGCGTCGGCGCCGGCACCATACGGCTCTCCGTCGGCGTCGAGGACGTCGCCGACCTGATCTGGGACCTCGAGCAGGGCTTCGCGCGCGCCCGCGCCGCCGCGGGCACGGAGGCCGCATCATGAGCTTCGACCTTGCGCGCTACCAGGATCCGCTCGCCATCCAGCGCGTGCTGCTCGCTGCCCGTACCATTGCGATCGTCGGTTTGTCCGGCAACCCGCTGCGGGCCAGCCACTTCGTCGGGTTCTACCTGCAGCGCCACGGCTACCAGGTGATTCCGGTGAACCCGCGCGAGCCCGAGATCCTCGGCCAGAAGAGCTTTGCGAGCCTGCGTGAAGTGCCCGTTCCGGTGGACATCGTCGATGTGTTCCGCGCGCCGGCGGCGCTGCCGCAGATCGCCCGCGATGCGGTGGCGATAGGGGCGAAGTGCCTGTGGTGCCAGTTCACGGTGATCAACGAGGAAGGCGCACGCATTGCCGAGCAAGGTGGGTTGACCGTCATCATGGATCGCTGCCTGAAGGTCGAGCACGCGCGCTATGCCGGCCGCATGCACTGGCTCGGCTTCAACACCGAGCGCATCACCTCGGTCCGGGGTGCCCTGCAATAGCGCTGCGCGGTGCCCGGGAATCGCGCTCGTCAGCGCTCATCAGGCGCCCTTCTGTCCGCGCAGCGTCTCTTCATAGACTTTCAATCGAGCCAGCACCGCCGACAGGAGCGGCGTAGCGACCCCTTGCGCAGCGGCGCGCCTCACGAGGTCGCCGACGATCTGATCGGCCTCGATGCGATGACCCGACTTCATGTCCCGGTACATGGAAGCGGTGAGACTCGAGGCGCGATCCGTGAGCAGAGCCAGAACCTGGGACTTGAAAGCATCGGCGAGCGGACGCCACTCGGCGCCCACCGTCGCCACGACTTCAGCGAACAGGCGCCGGACGAAGTCCGTACCGCCCGGCGCGCGCGCGATACGGCCGACATCGGCGTCCATGAGACAGGTGATGGCACCGAGGCTGGCGAGCATTGCCCATTTCTCCCACATCTCCCGCTCGATGTCCGTCGACAGGCGTGCATCGAA
Organism: Steroidobacteraceae bacterium; assembly: GCA_035541695.1. Taxonomy (GTDB): domain Bacteria; phylum Pseudomonadota; class Gammaproteobacteria; order Steroidobacterales; family Steroidobacteraceae; genus 13-2-20CM-66-19. The sequence goes on along the minus strand of DATKMV010000023.1, from coordinate 58,064 downwards.
GCCCGCGCCGCGCATGAGAGCATCGAGCGCCACGATTCGCTCGGAGCGCTCGCCGTTCCACTCCCCGTAGGAGAGATCGTGAAAGCTCGCCTGGTCCACGATGCGTCCCTGCTCATCGAGGCTCGTGGCGATGCGCGCGACTCCGCCGAGCACCCGCGCGGCGCCAAAGCGGGCGCGCAGCGTCTCCATGTGCTGCATGCCGTTCAGCACCGGCAGAATCATGGTGCGCTCCTCCACGCAGGCGGCGAAGTCCGCGAGCGCCGCCTCGAGCTGATACGCCTTGACGGCGAGCAGGATGACGTCGAAGCCGCCGCCCTGCTGCCCGGTGAGCAGCAGCCTGATCGGAATGGTGGTTTCCCGGCCCGCGCTCAGGAGGGTGAGGCCGCGTGCGAGCTGCGTGGCACGGTGCGGGCGCACCAGAAAAGTCACATCGCGTCCGGCGGCGGCCAGGCGGCCGCCGAAGTAGCCGCCGACGCTCCCTGCTCCAACGATCAGTGCTCGCATACCTGCCCTCACATCGACGCCGCACCCGGCCGGCCCGGAGGGCGATTCTGCCTGCGATATTGCATCGCCGACACCTGCCGGGCAGAGTTCGAGGCTCGTTCCTCAGGAGGCGAAGCGCGATGATCAAGACAGCTGCTGCCAGTTTGCTGATGGCGATGGGCCTGGCTCTCGGTGCATTGTGCTGGCCGGCGCCTGCCGCGGCGCAGGTCAGCTTCTCGGTTACCTTCGGTCCGCCGCCCCTGCCGGTGTACGAGCAGCCGCCGCTCCCGGCGCCGGGCTACATCTTCATACCGGGCTACTGGTACTACGGTCCGTACGGCTACTACTGGGTCCCCGGCACCTGGGTCGAGCCGCCCGCGGCGGGCCTTCTCTGGACCCCCGGCTACTGGGGCTGGTCGGATGGGTTCTACGTGTGGAATCCGGGGTACTGGGCTCCGCAGGTCGGCTTCTACGGAGGCGTGGTCTACGGCTTCGGGTATTTCGGTCACGGTTATGAGGGCGGGTACTGGCGCGATCGTCACTTCTGGTACAACCGCGAGGTGAACAACATCACCAACGTGCACGTCGAGAACGTCTATTCGAGGACGATCAACAACGTGACGGTCAACCATGTCAGCTATGTAGGAGGGCCGGGTGGACTGACGGCCCGGCCGACCGCAGAGGAGGAGCGCGTGGCGCACGAGCACCACGTCGCGCCCACGCGCGTGCAGGTACAGCATCGCGAAGCCGCCGCGGCCCATCCGGAGCTGGTCTCCTCGATGAACCACGGCAAGCCCGAGATCGCCGCGACCGCGAAGCCTGCGAATTTCCAGTCGCAAGTCGTCGCAGCGAGTCGCGCCGGCGGACCGGTGATGGTGCACGCCCGCGACCTGCCCAAGCCCGAGACCTCGCCAGTGGCGGCGGCGGCGCCGGCGGCGAAACCCGCAGCCAATCCCGGCAGTCAGCAAGCGCAACACGAGCGGCAGCAACAGGAGTTGCAGGCGCGGCAGCAGGAGTTGCAGGCGCGGCAGCAGCAGGAGCGCGAGTCGCTGGCACAGATGCAGGAGCGCGACCACGCTTACATGTCACAGCAGAACGCCAATGCGCGGCTGCAGGCTGCGATGGAGCACCAGCACCGCCAGCAGACCGAGTTCCTGCAACAGCGACATGCGGCGGAGATGCAGGGCCTGCGTGGATCGCCACCGCATGCCGCAGCCGCACCGCCACCGCACGCGGCTCCGCCCGCCCCTGCGCATGGCCCGCCGCCAGCACCACGAGGCGAGCCGCCGCACCGCTGACAGCCGGCCGCCGGATGCCATGAAGGTCGATCAGCCGAGCGCGGCGGGCGAGTACGACCCCGCCATGCAGACGCTGTTGCAGCTCCTGTGGGGAGATGGATTCCTGTCGCCGGGCGGCGCCGCCGAAGTCGCGTATCTCCTCGAAGGCAGCAACATCGCCGGCTGCAGTGTGCTCGACATCGGCTGCGGGCTCGGTGCGGTCGATGAGCTGCTGGTGGTGCGCCATGGGGCGCGCTCGGTGCTCGGCGTCGATGTCGATCCAGGCCTGCTCGACACCATGGCGCGGCGGATCGAGCGCGCCGGTCTCGCCGCGCAGATCAGCACGCTGTGTGTAGAGCCGGGCCCGCTGCCGCTCGATGCGGGCAGCTTCGATGTGGTGTTCTCCAAGGACGCGATCGTGCAGATCCCCGACAAGGGAGCGGTGTTCGCCGACGCCTTCCGGGTGCTGCGGCCTGGCGGCTGCCTGATCGTCAGCGACTGGCTGCGCGGGGGGAGCGGTCCCTACTCGCCGGAGATGCTGGAGTTCTTCCGGCTCGAGGGCATCACCTACAACATGGCCAACATGACCGAGACCCGCGACACGCTGGCACGTGCCGGCTTCGTGGAGATCGAGGTACGCGACCGCAACGACTGGTACCGCGAGCAGGCACGGCGCGAGCTCGCCGCGCTTGCCGGGGCCATGCGGCCGCTCGTCACCGAACGCATCGGCGCCGCAAGAGCCGCGCATTTCATCGCCAACTGGCAGCAGATGGTGCGGGTGCTCGAGCGCGGCGAGCTGCGGCCCGGACACCTGAAGGCGTGCAAGCCGGCCGCGCCGCGCTAGCGCCGCTGCGACTCATGCGAAGCTGACCGCCGAAGCGGCGCCTGCCCGCGAACATCTGATCGGAGCGGACCATGAAGATACGAGACGTTGCACGCGCGGACTATGACCAGTGGCTACCGCTGTGGAATGGCTACAACGCCTTCTATGGACGCAGTGGCCCGACGGCCTTGCCCGAGGAGGTGACGCGCACCACCTGGACACGCTTTTTCGATGCGGGCGAGCCGGTGCATGCGCTGGTCGCGGAGCTCGAGGGGTCCCTGATCGGCCTCACCCACTACCTCTTTCACCGCAGCACGACGCTGCTCGGGCCGATCTGCTACCTGCAGGATCTCTATACGCTCCCCGAGCGGCGCCGCAGCGGCGTGGGACGCGCCCTCATCGAGGTTGTTTACGGGCGCGCGCAGGCGGCCGGGTCGGCGCGGGTGTACTGGCAGACCCACGAGAGCAACCTCACGGCCCAGCGGTTGTACGAGCAGGTGGCGGAGCGCTCGGGCTTCATCGTCTACCGCAAGGATCTGCGGTAATCGAGTCAGATCGCGCTCGACGCGATCAGCGGGGTTCGGGCGGGACACCGATCTCGAGGAGCACCTCGCGGTCGAGCGCCGCGCTGCGCTCGCCGTCCGCGGTTGCAATGATCTGCCCGGGTATCAGCAGGAGCACCGCCAGCATCAGCGCGGATGATACCGATCGGTACCGCGAATGACAGCGCGCTCGCGCTCGAGTGGATGAGCAGCAACGGAATCGCTGCCGGCAGCCACAGAAGGCCCGCCCACCACAGCAGTGTGCGCAGCGGGAAGCGCGTGCAGAGACGAGCGTATACGGCCGCTGCGGGAATGTAGCCGGCGAGCAGGATGGCCTGAAAGTCGCCATACACCCAGTCGGGGGCGTGCAGCTCGTTCGCGAGATAGAACTGCAGCGGCGTGTTGAAGCCCGGCATGAACTGGCACAGGCACACGAGCAGCACCGCCGGGTAGACCGCGCGATGCGTCACGAGCCGCTTGAGATCACCGAGCAGCGTCGTCCCCTGCGCGAGCGGCAGATCGTACGCATGGCCGAAGAGCTCGCGCGGCTTCCACAGTCCATACACTGCGATCGCGGCACTCAGCACTGCGACCAGGCCGAAGGTGTACACCGGCGGTGACGCGGTGAGGAGTCCCGCGCAGAAGGCTCCGAACACGTAGGGGGTCGCCGACACCGCGTTCCACAGCGCGCTCAGCCGTCCCGATATCAGCTGCTCCTGGCTGATGAGGGCGAGCAGGCCCCGCGCCGCCGCCGCCACGAATCCGAAGGAGATCATCACCAGGAACATGCTGCAGAACAGCCCCCGGTAACTGAGGGGCAGCAGCGTCATCGACAGGAACACCAGCGCGGTGAGGGTGCCGAAGATCATGAAGAGGCCCCGATCCCGCAGACCGCAAGGATTCCACAGGTCGCGTGCCAGTCCGAAGAAGAACGACAGATACACCGGCACCGCAGTCAGCAGGCGGAAGCTCGCCACCTGCGCCGGGCTCGCGCGCACCTGGTTCTTCAGCATGAACGAGGTCGCGATGTCGAGCAGGAACCCGTTCGGCAGCACGAGAAAAACGAGCAGCGTGAGCGGTGTGAAGTAAAGAAACACCGCGCCGGCCCGTGACGGCGGCCGCGCGCAGCAGTCGCCTGCAGCCTTCTCCAGGATTCGATCTCCGCACGCCGCCGGGCGCGTGTTGCCAGGCAGGCTGTGCACCGGACACTACCACGCCGGCCCGATGCGGTCGCGTTGGCGGCGGCGCTGGCGTAACGTTGCCTGCCATGAGCACACCCAAACAGCTGGCACACCAGTGGATCGAGGAGCACCGGCAGACGCTCTCGAGTTGGCATCGGACGATCTGGGATTTCGCCGAGCCGGCATGGCGCGAGTACCGCTCGGCCGCCTGGTTCGTCGAGCGCCTGGAGCGCGCCGGCTTCGCGGTCGAGGCCGGCAGCGGCGGGATGCCCACCGCCTTCGCCGCGCGCTGGTCGAACGGCCCCGGTGCCACGGTGGCCGGCTACGCCGAGTACGATGCCGTGCCCGGCAACTGTCAGGCGGCCGCCACCTCGCGCGCTCCGCGCCCCGGACTGTCCACGTTCGCCCCCGGGCACACCGATCCTCACTCCGCGCTCGGCATCGGCGCGCTCGCCGGCATGCTTGCCACGCAGCACGCGATGCAGAGAAGCGGCGTCACGGGCTCGCTGCGCTTCTTCGGCGAGCCCGCGGAGAAGGTGCAGGGCTCAAAGCTCGTCCACGGCCTCAGGGGTTATTACGACGGCATCGATGCGATGGTGAGCTTTCATCCTTTCTACATGCTGCCGTTGTGCAACACGACGCGTTGGGACACGCACTGCGGTGCCTACTGCAGCCGCATCTACTCCTTCATCTGCGAGCAACCCGAGACCTGGAGCGCAGCCGCACACGACAGCCCGATCGCGGCCGCGCACTCGGCTGCGCGCGCCCCGGGCGCGAATGTCGCGCTCTTCACCATGTATTCGCTCACCAAGGCGACGCTCGAGTCGATGCTGGCTCATAGCGGCGGCTGGTCCCTCAACGAAGCGGTTCTCACTGCCGGCCAGGCCACCGCCGACAACCTGCCGGCGCAGCTCGCGCAGATCACTTATGCGTGGCGCGCGCCGGAGATCCGCATGGCCGATGCGATCCTGGAGGTGCTCGATCGCAATGCCGAGCATGCCGCGGCGGTGGCACACTGCCGCGTGGTGAAGCGTTGGGTATCGCGCACCCGCCCGGGGGTCGCCAACCACGTGCTGGCGCGGCTCGCCTATGACAATCTCGCGGCGGTGGGACCGCCGCACTACGATGCGAGCGCGATTGCGCTCGCGCACGCGATCCAGCGCAACCTCGGCCTGACACCGATGGCGCGGCCGTTCCTCGCCGCGTGTGAAGAGCTGATCGACCCCGAGGCGGCGGAAGCGGTACTGCGGGAGCAGATGCCGGCGTGGCAGACGCACTGGACCTCGGACGACTACGTCGAGATGAGCTGGTATGCACCGACCGTGCGCCTGTACGTGGCCCGCCCGATGCTTGCGGTGCCGCCGGGCTACGCCGGCTATCCCGCCTGGGTCTCGAATGCGCTCGGCGGCCTGAGTCCCTGCATCGATCCAACCCTGCAGGTCGCCGGCAAGACGATCGCGGGCACGCTGCTCGATCTGCTCACTCGTCCTGACACCCTCGCGGCGGCACGCGCCGAGTTCACACGCCGCACCACCGGCGAGCGCTTCATCGCACCGCTCCTGCCGCGCGACTTTGTCCCACCGATCGACTACCGCTGGCCGGAGTACGTGACGACCGCTCGCGGCCCCGACTGGTGGATTCCGGCCGCCGCGGAGCTCGAGGGCCCGGCCGGCGCGGAATAGATGCAGCCATGGCCGAGCGCGGCAGCCTGACCGTCTACACCCTCGGGCATTCGACACGCCCGATCGCCGAATTCGGCGAGCTGCTCGCCGAGGCCGCAATCGAGCTGCTCGTCGATGTGCGGGCGATACCCCGATCGCGCACCAACCCGCAGTTCAACCGCGAGGCTCTGCCGGCAGCGCTCCGGGTGCGCGGCATCGGCTACGAGCATCTTGCAGCGCTCGGCGGCCGGCGGCGGCGGCCGGCGGGCGCAGGGCCCTCCCCCAACACGTTCTGGCGTAACGAATCCTTTCGCAACTATGCCGATTACGCGGCCACCGATCTGTTCAAGGCGGGTCTCGGCGAGCTCGAGGCGCGCGCGCAGCGCGAGCGCTGCGCCATCATGTGCTCGGAGACACTCTGGTGGCGTTGCCATCGTCGCATCATCAGCGACTACCTGATCGCGGACGGCTTTCAGGTGCTGCACATCCTGGGGCCGCACAAGAGGGATCCGGCGGTCCTCACCCCCAACGCGGAACGGCTCGCCGATGGCACGCTCCGCTATCGCGCGGGTGCCGGCGCGGACCCGGGCAACTCCTGACGCGGCCGGGGAGCAGCGGCGCTCCCGGCCGAGAGGGGCGTGAGCCGCGGTGGAGTCTCCTCCAGGCTGAACAGGACCGTGGTCCTGCCGGAGGGGCAGCACAACGGATCCTCTGGAGCATAGCGGGCGTAGTCGGCCTTCAGCCGCGTGGCGCTCTCGATCGTGACGCGCGTGAGCGCACCGTCGGTCCGGCTCTCCATGAGATCCGGTGAAAGGGTCCCGACGAATGTCCCCTGGCGAAACACGAAATACTGATAGCGCCGTGGACGGCACATTCCATCGTAGTCCGCCGTTGCGCCAATCACCCGGATCTGCCAGGCCACGGTCGCCTGACCGATGAGGTCCCAGCCCCGCGCGTGCACCTGCCGGTCCTCATCCGAGTCCGGTGGGCGCGCGCTTTGATGGCAACGGGGATCCGGATTCCCGGGTCCCTGCGGAGCGAACGGCAGGGCGCTGCCCGGCGCGTTCCAGGGCTCGAGAGAGGACGAATCGAGCCAGGAGCCCGAAGTCGGCGGCGCGGCCGAGGCCGGCGGCGTTATCGCAGCAACTGCGAGCATTACCGCCAGGGCTGCGCGCAGCTGCGTCACCTCAGCCGCGCGGTGCTTCCTTGCGCACCCCGCTCGCCTCCTCGGCCTTTGGTGCCTCGGTCGCCCGCGTGCGCGTGCTGTGCTCGAGCAGCGCCTGTGCGAACAGCGCCTCCACGGGCTGCCCGGTACGTGCCTGGATCCAGCGGAAGGCGGACTCGAGCGATGCTGCGCTCCAGAGCGTGCGGCCTTCAGCGGTGGTCACGTCCCAGGGCGCGAACGTCATATTGCCGTGCCGATAGCGAATGACCCGGATGATGCCCCCGATGCTCACGCGCCATACGTTCGGTTGAATCTCTTCAACACTGTAGTCCATGACTCGCTTCCCCGAAAAAAACATCCCTGCGATCGATCGACTCGACACTGTTCTTGTTCGATACGCATCGTCTTCGACCCGCACAGAATAGACCAACCGCGACGCGCACACCTCCCCCGCCTGCGCAGCGGATGCCATTGAACATATTCGGCACCGGTCGTGGTCAAGGCAGCACCCGCCGCCCATTGAATGAGGCTTTGTCCGACTGCGTCCGAGCACGGATGCTCGATCATGGAGTCCATGAGCTCAGGATTTCGCATCGCAGGTCTGCTGCCCGTGGCTGTGGCAGTCGTGGGTTGCCACGGTAATGGGCACAGCAGCACCCCGAGCTCGCCCTCCAGCACACCGCAGCGCGGGGCGCTCATCGACAATCCGCCGCAAAAGGTGGCGACGTACGGAACGAGCGACCTGCTGCAGCTGCTCACCGGCAGCGATCTCGGCAAGACCTTCCTGCAGCTCTCCTACACACCCAAGTGCACCCTCACCGTCTATCACCTCACCTACGACACCGCCGACCCGCAGGGGAACATCACCCCCGCCTCCGCTGCCCTGATGGTCCCGGGCGGCACGGACAGTGGCTGTACGGGTCCACGGCCGATCGTGCTCTATGCACACGGCACCACCACCGACCGGAACTTCGATCTCGCGCAGCTCGACGCCGCAGATAGCGCGGAGGGCGTACTGCTCGCCGCCGTGTTCGCCGCCGAAGGCTACATCGTGGTGGCGCCGAACTACCTCGGATACGACACTTCGACCCTCGGCTACCACCCGTATCTCGTCGCCGCCCAGCAGTCGAAGGAAATGATCGATGCGGTCAGCGCCGCTCGAGCGGCATTGCCCACCGCGGATGTCCCGGACTCGACCGATGGCGGCAAGCTTTTCATCACCGGGTACTCCGAGGGCGGCTACGTCGCCATGGCGACCCAGAGCGCCATGCAGACGAGCGGCATGGCGGTGACGGCATCGGCACCGATGTCCGGCCCCTACGCGCTCAGCGCTTTCGGCGATGCGATCTTCGAGGGTCAGGTGAATGCGAGCGCAACGGTAAACGTGGCACTGCTCGTGCCCGCTTATCAGAAGGTGTATGGCAACGTCTGGTCGAGCCCGGGCGATGTGTTCGCGAGCCCGTACGACACGACGGTTCCCACCCTGCTGCCGAGCACCACCCCGGTCAGCACGCTCGAGTCGCAAGGCAAGCTTCCGCCTGCGCTGTTCAGCAGCACCCCGCCGGCGCCGAACTATGCGGCGTATACGCCCGCCACAGCGCCTGCGGATCTGGCCAGCGTGTTTGCGGCAGGCTTCGGCAGCAACTACCTCATCAACAACAACTATCGTGCCGCCTACCTCAGCGATGCGCTCATGCACCCCGACGGCGGCTTTCCGGTGCTCACCGATGGCCTGCCGCCGGCCGATCCTTCCAACGGCTTGCGCGCGGACCTGAAGATCAACGATCTGCGCAACTGGATCCCGACCGCACCGACCCTGCTGTGCGGCGGCGGCTCCGATCCCACGGTGTTCTTCTTCAACACGACACTGATGCAGAGCTACTGGAGCGGGCACCCGCCGCCGGTCGCTCCGATCATCCTCGACGTCGATTCTGCACCCTCCCCCAACGATCCATACGCCACCCTCAAGACGGAATTCACCGTCGCCAAGGGTCTGGTCGAGGCCGAGGGGGGCGAAGCCGCCGTGCTCGCCGATTATCATGCGACACTCGTGCCGCCGTTCTGCCTGAGCGCGGTCAAATCATTCTTTGATGCGCATTGAGTGCGCGGCGGTTGCGGGGGGCACGGGACTCTCCTAGCCTCCCTGCATGCGACACGATGAGACCCTCGAGCGCCTCGAGCGGTACGTAAAGCCGTTCCGCATCACCAATGGCCGGCGCTTCCGCCTGCAGGATTTCGACCCGGGCGATACGCGGGGCCTGCGGCTCGACAAGGGCGAGGCCGCCGAGCTTCTCGAGCGCGGCACGCAATGGCTGGCGCGGGGACAGGAGCTGCTGTACGCACACGACCGGTGGTCGTTGCTGCTCGTGTTCCAGGCGATGGACGCCGCCGGCAAGGACAGCACCATCAAGCACGTCATGTCGGGCGTCAATCCTCAGGGCTGTCAGGTGTTCTCCTTCAAGCAACCCACCGCGACCGACCTGGACCATGATTTCCTGTGGCGGTACGTGAGCTGCATGCCCGAGCGCGGTCGCATCGGCATCTTCAATCGCTCCTATTACGAGGAGGTGCTCATCGTGCGCGTGCACCCGAGGCTCCTCGAGCCGCAGAAGCTGCCCTCCTCCTGCGTAAGCTCGCGGATCTGGACCGAGCGGCTCGCGGACATCGCGCACTTCGAGCAATACCTCGCGCGGCAGGGCACGATCGTGCTCAAGTTCTTTCTGCACATCTCCCGTGCCGAGCAGAAGAAGCGCTTTCTCGACCGCCTCGACAAGCCCGAGAAGCACTGGAAGTTCTCGCTGTCGGATATGCGCGAGCGTGCCTTCTGGTCCAGGTACATGCGCGCGTACGAGGACGCGATCCGCGCGACCGCCGCTCCGCGGGCACCCTGGTTCGTGGTGCCGGCGGACAACAAATGGTTCACGCGCCTGGTCGTCGCGGCTGCAGTCGTGCACGCGCTCGATGGGCTGCACCTGTCCTACCCGCGGGTGAACGAGCAGACGATGAAGGAGCTGCGCTCGATACGTACGACGCTTGCCCGGGAGCACTGACGCTCAGCCCCTTCGATCGCAACCCTACGTGCCCGCGGAAAATGCGAAGCCCTTCTCCGAATGAGAAGCTGTCATCGGATTAATGTTAAATACTGCTTGGAAAACGGAGCGAATGGCGAAGACTGGCGGGCATGTCGCATGCGTTGCCCAATGAGCTGCCGCAGACGCTGATCGACCGGCTGCGGGCGGAGGGTATTGCAACCCTCGAAGCCTGGGTCGCCCTCGGACGCCGCCGTCATCAGATCTTCGGTGTTACACGGGCAGCCGTAGCGCTGCTCGACTCGCTCGCCAAAGCCACTCTCAGATCGAAGCCCTGACCGCCCCGTGCGGCCAGGAGGCTCGATCGCCCCATGACAAAAATGCATAGCGGCAGCGGCCGAGGCATGGCTATATGCAACCGCTCTGGCAGCCTCTGCGGGGAAAGACTTGCTCGACCCGACACCTCGCGCACCGCGCTACATCACAGGATTGGTACTGTCTCTGGGCGCGGTCGCAGCGAGCGCCGCGGAGCTCACCGCCGTGGACCCCCAGGCCGGCTACCCGGAGGGCCCCCTGTGGCGTGACGGTCGGCTTCTCTACGTCGAGTACGCAGCGGGCAACATCAAGCAGTGGGACGGTAAGGGCACGAGCGTCTACTGGCACCAGGACGGCTGTGGGCCGAGCGCGCTGATCCCTTTCGAGGGGCGCCTGCTGATCGCCTGCTATGACGCGAACTCGCTGGTCGAGCTCGATGCGAGCGGCAAGCAAAGCCGAACCCTCCGGGCGGACAGCAGCGGCAAACCCTTCATCGGCCCGAACGATTTCGCCGCCGATGGCCATGGCGGGATCTACTTCAGCGCATCCGGCGTGTACGACATCAAGGCGCCGATCACCGGGGCCGTGCTGCACCTGAGCGCTGATGGCAGGACAGTCGTCGAAGTAGCGAACACCATCCATTACTCGAACGGGCTCACGCTCACGAAGGACGGCCAGCATCTGCTGGTCGCCGAGATGCTCGCCGGAAGAATTCTGAGCTTTCCGATCGGCGCAGACGGTACGCTCGGAGCGCGCACGGTCTGGGCGCGCCTGCAGGATCTCGCCCCACCGACCCCGAACGCGGACGCCTACAACGGCCCGGACGGCCTGAAGCTCGGCCCCGATGGCTATTACTACATTGCGCAGAACGGCTCGGGGCGCGTCCTCGTGGTGAGCGCCGAGCGAAAGCTCGTGCACGCCATCGATGTCCCGACACCTTACGTCACTAATGTGGCCTTCGGACCGTCCGGCACCATCTTCGTGACGGGCGCCTTCGACCAGTGGAAGCCGCCCTACCCCGGCGTCGTCTATCGCTGGAGGCCCTGAGGGCGGCGCCGTAAGCTCGGCCTCGCGGCCGACGCGGCTGTCAGTCGATACGAACGCCGTGGCACCGCTCGGTTACCCTGCACTCATAAGTGCTGGCCGAGATACCCAAGGCCCGCAGCGCCGGTTAAGATCGGGCGGTGTTGCTTGCCGCGACGCAGCGCGTCGCATAACCACGAAAGCTGGCGATCATCACCCTGCCGCGCTCATAGGATGGAGGAACCGAGCTCTGCATCGCCAGCCGAAGCGCCCGCGGTAGCCTTGCGCGTGCCGCCCGATGCCGCCGCCGGCCTGAAGGAACCGTTGCGCGTGCTCGGCCGCGCCGTGACCGCCCATCCGTGGCGCATCGTCGCCGCGTGGTTGGTCGCGATCGTCCTCGGGGCCTGGGGGGAGCACCGGCTGCCACAGGTCACGCTGGCCGTCGAGAGCGGCGTACCGGGCAGCCCCTCGAAGCGCGCCGCGGAAATGCTGCGCAGCGAGTTCAGCAGCCCTTTCATCGAGCCGCTCGTGGTGGCGGTGAGCGCGCCGGACCTGAAGGTCGATGAGGCGCCGTACCTCGACTGGGTCAAGGGCACTCGCGACATGCTGGCCGCGCTGCCCGGAGTGCGGAAGGTCGCAAGCTATGCGGATGACAAGGATGTCCGGCTGCGCTCGCGCGACGGCCACATCACGACGCTATTGCTCGGGCTCGGCGCCACCAGCCACGGCGACCGGCAGCAAGCTGTGGTGACGGTCCGCTCGAGTCTCGCTCCGCGCATCGCGGCACTGCTGCGCCTCGACCCCGCTGCGCGCGTCGCGGTCACGGGCAATGCGGCGGCGGATTTCGACATCAACACCTGGAGCGCCAAGGGTGGCGATCGTGCGGAGAAGCAGGCGCTGCCGCTCACACTCGCGATATTGCTGCTCGCCTTCGGCACGCTGGTTGCCGCGGGGCTGCCGTTCCTGACCGGGCTTGCCACCACGACCGTCTCTCTCGGCATCGCATTCCTGCTGGCGCAGGCGTTGCCGGTATCCAACCTCCTCGGCAACGTCGTCACCATGATCGGGCTGGCGATCGGCATCGATTACTCGCTGCTCATGGTGACCTACTACCGCGAGTACGCCGCATCGGCGTCGGTTGCCGACAGCGTCAGGGCAGCGGTCGCGCGCGGTGGCCGCACCATCGCATGGTCCGGTGTGACGGTGATCATCGGACTGCTCGGCCTGCAGTTGAGTCCGCTGCTCGAGACCCGCACCGTCGGCATCGGCGGTGCGCTGGTGGTGTGCGTGTCGGTGCTGGCGGCGCTCACCCTGCTGCCCGCGGCACTCACGCTGCTCGGCAGCCGCCTCGAGTGGCTGCCAGTGCTGCCGCGCGACTGGGCCCGCCCGCGACTGCTCGCGTTCTGGCGGGGCCTGGGTGGCTGGGTGGTGCGGCACCCACACATCACGCTGCTGCTCGCCGGCGGCCTTGCGCTCGCCCTCGCCGCGCCGTTGCTGCGCATCAGGACCGGTTTCTCCAATCAGCGCTGGTTCCTGCCGCCCGGCATGGAATCGCGTCTCGGCATTGATCTGCTCGCCACGGTGCGCGGGGAGAACGCCGTCAATGCCATTTACGTCATCGTCCGCAGCCAGGACGGGCGACCCGTTCTCGACCCAACGCATCTGCAGTCGCTCATCGACTACTCCGCATCGCTCGAGCACGATCCGCGGGTCGCGGCGGTGAGCTCGCCGGTCAATCTGCAGGCGGGGCTCGAGGTGGAGGATTACCGCTCGCTCTACGCCGATCCACACCAGGCGCTGCAGGATTATCCCGAGATCGGGGAGCTGTTCGTGAGCCGCGATGAGCGCGCGGCACTCTTCGAGCTGACTCCGACGGAACGCGCGAGCGCTACGGACATCGCCCATCTTTCGCGCGAGTTGCAGGCGGGGAGCCCCGGCGCAGCGTTCAGCGTCCTGGTGACCGGCACCGCGGCAGGGTACGAGGACTTCAATCAGGCCATGCTGCGGAGCCTGCCGCGCATCTTCGGCTTCGTCGTCGGAGCGACGCTGCTGATGCTGTTTGCCGCGTTCCGCTCCTTTCTGCTGCCGGTCAAGGCGGTACTGATGAACCTCCTCGCCGTCACCGCCGGCATGGGCGCGGTAGTGGCGATCTTTCAGCTCGGATGGCTCAACGGACTGATCGGACTCGAGCACCCGGTCGCCTCCATACCCCTCGAGATACCGTTGATGGTGTTCTGCATGAGCTTCGGGCTCTCGATGGACTATGAGCTGTTCCTGCTGTTTCGCATCCAGCAGGAGTATTACCGCGATAAGGACAACGATCGCGCCACGGTCGAGGGCCTGGCCAGCGTCGCTCCGGTGATCACCGGTGCGGGCCTCATCATGGTGGTGGTGTTCGGGGCCTTCGTGGGCGCCGCACTACCGGTGTTGAAAATGATCGGCGTCGGACTGTGTGTGGCCGTACTGGTCGATGCGACGTTGGTACGGGGCCTGATCGTGCCGGCGGTGATGGCGCTCGCCGGCCGCTGGAACTGGTACCCCGGGAGGCGGCCGGCTTAGGCACCGGAGAGAAGATGGCCGCGGTACGCCCTGCAGCAGTGGCCGGACTGTTCTACCCGCAATCGCCCGCCGCGCTGGCTGCGCAGCTGCGCTCCTGGCTCACATCCGCAACGCCTGATCGGGCCACCGCCGGACGCACCAAGGCCGTCATCGTTCCGCATGCGGGGTACGTCTACTCGGGCGCGATCGCCGCGACGGCCTACCGCCGCCTCGGCGAGGCGCATGCCGACATCGAGCGCGTGGTGCTGCTCGCCCCCGCGCACCGCGTGGCCGTCGCCGGGCTCGCGCTGCCGAGCGTCGATGCATTCGAGACTCCCCTCGGAGCGGTCGAGCTGGACCGGCCCGCTCTCGCCGCGGCGCTGACCCTCGGCCCGGTGACCGAGAACGACGACGCGCATGCACTCGAGCATTCGCTCGAGGTGCAGCTGCCGTTCCTGCAGTCACTGCTGCCGCGCTTTCGCCTCGTCCCGTTCGCGGTAGGCGATGCCAGTCCCGCGGAGGTTGCGCAGGTGCTGGAGCTCCTCTGGGGTGGACCCGAAACACTGATCGTCGTAAGTTCGGACCTCTCGCACTACCACCGCTACGAGGAAGCACGCGCCATCGACAGCTCGAGCGCGCGGACCGTGCTGTCGCTGTCGCCGACTCTCACCTACCGGCAGGCCTGCGGAGCCATGCCGATCAATGGACTCCTCACGGTCGCGGCGCATCGCGCAATGGAGGCCGAGATGCTCGATCTGCGCAACTCCGGCGACACGGCCGGCGACCGGGCACGCGTCGTCGGTTACGGCGCGTTTGCGTTCACAGAAGCGCGCGGGTGATCGATCTCGATCTCGGTTGTGCGGTGCTGGCGCTGGCGCGTTCCGCCATCGCTGAGCACCTCGGGCTCGGCACGCTCCCGGTGGTGACGCACACGCGTCTCGAGCAGCCCTCCTCTACCTTCGTGACGCTGCGGCAGAGGGGTGAGCTGCGCGGCTGTGTCGGGTCGCTCCTGCGCCTGCGGACGCTGCGGGCTGACGTGCGCGCGAATGCGGTGGCGGCGGCATTCCGCGATCCGCGTTTCGAGCCGCTCGAGGCGACGGAGCTGGCGCACACCTCCCTCGAGGTATCACTGCTCTCGGTCGAGGAACGCATCGAGGTGAGATCGGAGCAGGAGCTCACCGCTCGCCTGCGCCCACGGCTCGATGGGGTCACGCTGGAGTATCGCCGGCATCGCGCTACGCTCCTGCCGCAGGTCTGGGAGCAGCTGCCCGACGCGCGCGAATTCCTCGCCGCGTTGAAGGCGAAAGCCGGACTGCCGGAGGGCTTCTGGAGCTGCGAGCTCAGCGTCAGCCGCTACTCGGTCGTGACCTGGAAGGAGCACGACCCCGCGGCTGCGGAGGCCGCCGCAGGCAGCCTCTAGCGGCCGGCGAGCCGCACCGCGACACGACGTGCGCCGAACTCTCCGGGTGGGCCGGCAAACACCCCAGGGATCCGGCTCCCGCAGCTCCTGCACGCGCCGGCCGCATCGAGATTCCAGGAGAGAATCCGATACCAGTCGCGCTCGATGACCGCGGTACCGCAGCGCGGACACGAGGTGCTGCCGCCGTCCCGATCGTGAACGTTGCCGGTGTAGACGAAATTGAGCCCGTTGGTGCGCGCGATGCGCCGCGCGCGCGTGAGCGTCGCGGGCGGCGTGCGCGGCTTGTCCAGCATCTTCCAGTCCGGGTGGAAGGCGGTGAAATGCAATGGCACAT
The DNA here is from genome assembly GCA_035541695.1 of Steroidobacteraceae bacterium. Taxonomy (GTDB): domain Bacteria; phylum Pseudomonadota; class Gammaproteobacteria; order Steroidobacterales; family Steroidobacteraceae; genus 13-2-20CM-66-19. The sequence goes on along the minus strand of DATKMV010000023.1, from coordinate 42,273 downwards.
CGGGGCCGAGCTTGCCGGCAATCCATTGCGTCATGGCGTCGATCTCGCTATCGCTGTCGTTCTCGCCCGGAATGAGGAGCGTGGTGATCTCGAGCCATACCTGCGTCTCGCGCTTGAGATACTCGAGCGTCTCGAGCACCGCCCCCAGCTCGCCGCCACAGACCTTGTAGTAGAAGCGCTCGGTGAAGGCCTTGAGATCGACGTTCGCCGCATCCATGTGGCGATAGAACTCGGCGCGCGGCTCACTGCACATGTAGCCGGCGGTCACGGCCACGCTCTTCACACCGACCGCGCGGCAGGCTTGCGCCGTGTCAATGGCGTACTCCATGAAAACGACCGGATCGTTGTAGGTGAAGGCGACGCTCGCGCAGCCCAGCCGGCGAGCGGCCGCGGCGAGCTCCGGCGGACTCGCGTGGTCGGCGAGCGTATCCATCTCGCGCGACTTGGACATGTCATGGTTCTGGCAGAATTTACAGGATAGATTGCATCCGGCCGTCCCGAAGGACAGCACGCTCGTTCCCGGGACAAAGTGGTTGAGTGGCTTCTTCTCGATCGGATCGACACAGAAACCGCTCGAGCGGCCGTAGGACAGCAGCTTGATCTGGCCGCCGTCGGCGCCGCGCACGAAGCAAAGACCCCGCTGCCCCTCGCGCAGCTTGCAGCTCCGCGGGCATACGTCGCACTGCACCCGGCCATCTTCGAGCGTGTGCCAGTAACGGGTCTCGACGGCGGAGCCGTCGCCCAGACCGTGCACGGGTGTCGGCGAGCTGGCCATCGCTGCATTATCATTGGTCCGCCTCATTGGTCAAACCTCATGCCGTACAGCCACAACGTCGAGCTGCCAGCGTCGGTGCGCAGTCACCTCCCCGAGCACGCGCAGGACATCTACCGCGAGGCGTTCAACCATGCCTTCACCGCCCACGCCGGCGATCCGCGTCAGGAGGAAGCCGCGCACCGCATCGCCTGGGCGGCGGTCAAGCGCCGCTACGTGAAGCAGGGTTCCGAGTGGGTCGAGCGCTGACTGACAGATGCCGCTCGTAAGCGCGGGATTGCTCCTCTACCGTCGCCGCGGCTCCGGCGTGCAGGTGTTCCTGGTTCACCCGGGCGGGCCTTTCTGGCAGCGGAAGGACGAAGGTGCCTGGACTGTACCGAAGGGTCTGGTGGAGGCCGGTGAGGAGGAGCTCGCCTGCGCGCGGCGCGAGTTCAGGGAAGAGACCGGCGTCGAAGCACCCTCGGGCCGCGCCGAGCTCGATCTCGGCACTCACCGCCAGCCGAGCGGCAAGCGGCTGCACGTGTGGGCAATCGAAGGCGACTGTGACGCGACGAAGCTCAGCAGCAACTCGTTCGAGATGGAGTGGCCACCCCACTCGGGTCGCAGGGCGCGGTTTCCCGAAGTCGATCGCGGCGAGTGGTTCGATCGGCCCGCTGCGCTCGTGAAGATCGCCAAAGGCCAGCGACCGGTGCTGGAGCGTTTCTATGAGGAGCTCTTCTGACCCAGCAGGCTGAACGCATGTGACCAGTGGTTGTTACGAACACCGTAACTGATCCACAACATCGCCAGCGGCTCGAGCAGCCTGCTGGCAGTGATCGGGCCCATGTCGATGGGTGTCCGCCAGCCGAACGCCCGGATGATCTCGCCGGCCCGTTGCTTGGCGTCGGCATCGTTGCCCGCGATGAACATGTCGGGCACGCCATCGGGCAGATGCGGCCGCACCATGTGCCCCGCGGTGATGATGTTGAATGCCTTCACGACATGCGCTTGCGGCAGGAGCCGCTGCACGAGCTCGCCGGCCGAATCGTTGAAGCCGACGGCGAGGGTCGGCGCTCCGCCCGAGAAATCGAGGGGATTGCTCGGGTCGATCACGAGCTTGCCCGCGAGATTCTCGGCACCGGCCGCAAGCAGTGCGGCCTTCAGGCCGTACCAGGGCAAAGCGGTCACCGCCATGCCCGCGCCCCGGGCAGCCTCGGCATAGGTCGCGGCGCGCGAGCCGGGTACCGCCGCAAGGGCGGCTCGCGTCTTCGCGCCGTCCACGTCACGTGTGCCGAAGGTGACAGAGTAGCCGATGCCCGCAAACCCGGTGGCAAGCGCGGTACCCACCACACCGTTACCGAGGACGGCGACCGACCCCTCGGCCGACGAGACTGTCGACTGCATGATGTGACCCGAAGCGCGGCGGAATGTGGTTATTCTGGACCGCAGTGGCTGTGATGGGAAGCGCGCGCGGCTCGCGATGTCAGGCGGCGTGTTGCCGTGCCCAGCGCACGATGTCTCCCTTGGCGAGCGCGCCCGACTGACGGGCAACCTCGCGACCCTTGCGGAACAACGCCAGCGTTGGAATGCTGCGGATCTGGAATTCGGACGCGAGGTCCGTCTCCGCGTCCGTGTTGATCCTGGCGAGGCGCAGGGCTGGCTCGAGCTCTGCGGCGGCGGCCGCATACTGCGGAGCCATCATCCGGCAGGGGCCGCACCACGGAGCCCAGAAGTCGACGACGATCGGAACATCGCTGTGCTCGAGCTGCCGGCGAAAGCCCGCTGTCGTGAGCTCGAGCGGATGGCCCGTGAACAGAGGCTGATGGCAGTGGCCGCACTTTGGGCTCTCGCCGAGGCGCGCCGAGGCGACGCGGTTTATTTTCTCGCAGTGGGGGCAGACGAGGTGCAGCGCGTCGCTCATGTTGCCGGTTCAGGGACGCCGCCGTCGGCGCCCGGTCTCGCGACCGGGCGCCCGCAGCCCGGTCAGCCGTTCTGCACCTCGATCCGCCGCGGCCGCAGCTCGGCGCGCTTCGGAATGCGCACCGCCAGCACACCATCCTTGAGGATTGCCTCGATGTGGCTGGTGTCGAGCTCGGAGCTCAGCACGAAGCTGCAGCGATACAGCCGCGAGCGCACATCCGCGTGCAACGCCTCCATCTTATCGGCCATCGGGAACTCCAGCTCGCCTTCGATGGTGAGCGTGTTGCCTTCGGTCTGCAGGCGCAGATTCTCCTTCGACACACCGGGCATGTCGGCCACCAGCTTCATGCCGTCGGCACTCTCGAAGATGTCGACCGGCGGACGCACGGCCGACTCGTTCCGTTGGGTCACCTGCCGGGTGCTCTCCGGCTGCGTCACATTCTTCTCGGTTGCCATGGGATCCTCCTAGCGCACTTCGATCTGGCGCGGCTTGGCGGACTCACGCCGGCCGACGCGGACCGTCAGGATGCCGTTAAGGTACTTCGCCTCGACGCGCTCCGGATCGGCGTCGTCGGGCAGATTGATGGTGCGGCGGAACTGCCCGCTGAAGCGCTCCTGGCGATAGTAGGTCGCCTGCTCATCGAGCGGGATCTCCCGGCTGCCGCTGATCGATAGCAGGTTCTGCTGTATGGAGATGTCGAAGCTCTTCGCATCCATTCCCGGAGCGAACAGGTACACGAGGACGGCCTCCGGGGTCGAAGCGACGTTGACCGCGGGGAAGGTGCCACCGGGCAATGAGCGGATATTGCGGGTGCCGGTGAGACTCGCACCGGTGCCGAACAGCGAATCGAGCTCTTCCTCCAACCGCCGGAACTGCGTGGAGAGGGGGTGCTCGTAACCCCAAAGTCCCTCGAACATGGTCATCTCCTCGGTGGTGGGCTGATGCTCCGAAAGTAGGAGCGCTCTTGCCAGGTTCAAGAGCCGCGCGGCGACGCCAGAGCACCTGCCTGGCCAGGCTCAAGGCTAAGCTCAAGCTAGTTCGGAAGGGTGAGCTGTCCGGACTTCGAGAAGGGGATGGGCGGCAGCAGCGTGATATCGGGATTTACGCTCCCGGAGAGGCGGTAGCTCGGCATCTGCCCGCCCCGGAAGAGCCGCATGGCGAGATTGGGCACGCTCGTCGCGAGGTTCGTGCTGATGAGCATGTCGAAATCGCTCTCCCCGTGCGCCGGCACGTTGAAAGGCGCCACGCTCTCACCGCTACCGACCTCCACCCCCTCGATCTGCAGCGCGCAGTGGACGGACTTGATCGGCAGGGCCCGGTCGTTTGGATTCTGTACGTGGAGTCCCACTTTGAAATGCTGCTCGGTGATACCGGCGTCGACGAGCTCCACGGAGGTCGGAGTGATGTCAGGCGCCTGCAGGCGCGTGAGCGCACAGCCGCCGAGAAGCGCAGCGGCGAGCGTCAATGCAACGAGTCGCAATGTGTGAGTCATGCAACCAGCGCGGCTCACGACATCGGGCCTGCGCTCGGATGCGTTCCTTCGGGCAGGGGGATGAACTCGCCATTGTCGGCATCCGGAAGCTTCATGCGCCCGGCGCGCCAGTCCGCCTTCGCCTGTGCGATGCGCTCCTGCGAGGACGACACGAAATTCCACTCGATGAAGCGCCGCCCCACCGGCTCACCGCCGAGCACCATCAGCACACTCGCAGCGCGAGCCTCCACCACGGCCGGCGCGCTGCGCTCGAGAGCCATCATGCGGCCCGCTTCCACCACCTGCCCATCCGCGCTCACCTGCCCGGACACCAGATACGCCGCACGCTCGGGATACTCACCGGGCAGCGCGATGCGCGCACCCGGCTCGAGCGCGAGGTGCACGTAAAAAAGTGGTGACAGGGTGCAGACCGGCGAGCGCAGACCGAACGCCTCGCCTGCCAGCAGCCGCAGCCACACTCCCCGCTCCTGCTGCACCGGCAGGTCGTGGGCGGAGTGATGCCTGAAGACCGGGTCGGTCTCCTCCTTGTCATCAGGCAGTGCCACCCACGACTGGATGGCGTGCACCGGTCCACCCTCACGCCGCGCCCGCTCGAAGCGCTCGGAGTGCGTGATGCCACGGCCCGCAGTCATCCAGTTGACTTCGCCCGGGCGGATGGCCTGCTGAACCCCGGTCGAGTCGCGATGCATGATCTCGCCGTCAAACAGGTACGTGACGGTCGCGAGGCCGATGTGCGGGTGCGGGCGTACGTCCGCCTCGCGCGACAGCCCTTGGGGCAAGTGCACCGGTCCCAGGTGGTCGAAGAATATGAAGGGCCCCACCATGTGGCGCCGTTCGCTCGGCAGCACGCGGCCGACCTCGAAACGTCCGAGGCTGCGCCGCCGCTGATCGATCAACAGCATGCTGTGAGCGACCCGGCTCTACCGCGAGGCACGGTCCGGCTGACCCTCGGGCGCACCACGCTGGAGAAGGTCCGGCAACGCCTGGCCCTGATCGGTGAAGGCGAGCGATACCGAGTTCAGGCAATGCCGCTCGCCGGTCGGCGGCGGCCCATCGGGAAACACGTGTCCGAGATGGCTGCCACAGCGCGCGCACACCTCCTCGACACGGATCATCCCATAGCTGGTATCCCGCAGGCGTCGGATGTGCGCTTCATCGTAAGGTCTGAAGAAGCTCGGCCAACCGGTGCCGGAGTCGAACTTGGCGCTCGAGCGGAACAGCGGCAGGCCGCAGAAACGGCAGGTGTAGATGCCCTCACGGTGGTTGTCGAGAAACACTCCGCAGAAGGCGGCCTCCGTCCCGTGCTCGAGCAGCACGCGACGCTCGTCCGGAGTGAGCCCCGCGGTGATCTGCGCGCGCTGCGCATCGCTCGGCGGACGCAGGTCGAACTCGCTCATCACGCTCCTCCACAGCCGCGCCCGCGGGCCAGGCGGGGGATTGTAGAGCGGATCGCGCGTCCGCGGGTGACTTCGCCTCGATCTGCGCCGCGGAACGGCGCGCTCCGATGGGCGCAGCGTGCCTACTGCATGTGCTGGCCGCCGTTGATCGCGATATTGGCCCCGGTGACGAACGCGGCTTCCTCGCTCGCCAGGTAGGCCACGAGGCCCGCGACCTCTTCGGGCTGACCGAGGCGCCCCATCGGGATCTGCGGAATGATCTTGCTGTCGAGCACCTCGCGCGGGATCGCCATCACCATCTGGGTGCCGATGTAGCCCGGCGAGATGGTGTTGACGGTGACGCCTTTGCGGGCGACCTCGAGCGCCAGCGACTTGGTGAAGCCGTGCATGCCGGCTTTGGCGGCGGCGTAGTTGGTCTGTCCGAAGGCGCCCTTCTGCCCGTTGACGGAGGAGATGTTGATGATGCGTCCCCAGCCGCGATCGACCATCCCGTCACAAACCTGCTTGGTCATGTTGAAGCAGGAATCGAGGTCGGTGTGCATGACCGCATCCCAGCTGGCGCGATCCATCTTGCGGAAAGTCATATCGCGGGTGATGCCGGCGTTGTTGATGAGAACGTCGACCGCTCCCACCTCTGCGTTGATCCTCTTGACGCAGGCAACGCAGCTGTCCCAGTCACCGACGTCGCACGGGTAGGCGTGGAAGTCGTGGCCACGCTCGCGCATCTCGCGCAGCCATTGCTCGGCACGCTTATTCTGCGGTGAGCAGGTGGTGACGACCGTATACCCGAGCGCCGCGAGCTTCACGCAGATCGCTTCGCCGAGCCCGCCCATCCCGCCTGTGACCAGTGCCACCCGAGTGAGTGCACGCATCGCGGAGACCCCCCATGCACAGCTGACGGCAAGCATGCTGCACGAGTCGGCCGCATCGCTGCATCCGCACCTACGACACGCTGATCCGGGAATCTACGTAGCGTCTTCGACCGGTGCGTAAGCTGACGATAAGCAATTCCTATGGCAATTCGGGAACTTTCCGGAACAGGCCCCGCGGGAGGGCGTGCGTGGATTACGTACCGACCGAGGTTGCCGGAGTCGTATAATTGCGCTGTGTTGCCGCCGAGGAGAGATCTATCTTGTCGAATGACCCTGTGAGCGATGGAGCGAGGCGCAGCGATGGAACGAACATCGCCGCCCTGGCAGAGAAGACACAGACCGAGCAGTCGGTGGTGCGTTGTCTTTATGATGAGGAGTTCGCAGTGCTCGAGGCGCAGTCCACCGTCAAGAATTTCATCCCGCTCATCGCCGCGCGCCGCGTCAGAGAGCGCCTGCGGGCGTCGCGCAACCGTACGCAGCCCTCCCCGGGGCCCGCCCATCGCCGATCCCACGCGGCCTGAGCGGGCGGCGCGTCACGCGCCCATTGAGTTAGCCCCGAGACTCACTCACCATTGGGCCGGGCGGATCGCACAACAACGCCAAGGGTAGCGGCGATCCCGACGGGGCACGCGGCGTACGCCGCACGGGGGATTGCATGCGCCTTTCTCGTCGTTTCCTCGCCGGCGGGCTGGTTGCGGCCTGCGCAGTGCTCGTCACGCTCACGCTGTCCGGCTGCAGGACCATCGAGCGGGTGGATCCGCGCAAGCGCGCTGCCGAGGAGCGGGCCCAGCAGCTGCAGCGATTACAGCTCGAGGTCATGCGCTACGCCGATGAGTACGTCGGGCGCTCGCGCGAGGTCGTGACGCAGTTTCAGAACGGACTCACGAGCCCGGAGGAGCGGCTCACCGCGCAGAACTGGATCGTGCAGCAGGCGAGCTCCGCCTATACGGTCGCGAGCGGCCCGAACCCGGTGAGCAACGCGCTCGACATGGTGGTGCTTGCCTCACTCAGCCGGATGGTGATCGAGGATGACTGGGTGCGCCGCACCGATTACGGCGAGCGCGCCCGGGCCGTGCTGCAGACGCAGCAGTCACTCGAGCAGCAAGCGTGGCAGCTCCTCGATGGCGTTCTGACACCGGCGCAGGACACGGAGCTGCATAAGCTCATTGCGCAATGGCGCGCGCAGCACCCGCAGGTCCGGGCCGTGGCCTACATCCACTTTCGCGACTTTGCCGAGGCGTTCAAGCCCGCGCAAACGGGCAGCGAGGGGCCCTCGAGCCTTCTTTCGATCGTGGGCATCGATCCGCTCTCGAACCTCGATCCCGCGGTCAAGGAGATCGCGCAGACCCGACAGCTCGCGGAGCGAGCGATCTACTACATGCAGCGCATGCCGGACCTGCTCGACATGCAGGTCGGACGCCTGAGCTTTCAGTTTGCCGCGATGCCCGAAAGCCGCTCGCTGCTCGCCAGCGTCGATCGGGTGTCGCTCATCGGCAGCTCCTCGGACCGGCTCGTGCAGGACCTGCCGGATCTGCTCCAGCGGGAGCGGACCGCTCTGGTCGCGCAATTGACCGACACGCTCAACAGCCAGAGCGCAACGCTGGGAACGCTCGCGGGGCAATTGCGCTCCGCACTGCAGGCCGGCACCGACACTGCGACCGCGGTCAACGGTGCGTTGCAGACCTTCGAGCGTATCCGCAGCCAGTTCGCGTCCAAGCCGCAAGCAGGTTCGGCGCCATCTGCGCCGTCGGGTCCGCCGTTCGATATCCGTGACTACACCGCGATGCTCGAGCAGGCCGCCGCCACCGCGCGCGAGCTCGACGCGCTGGCCCAGCGAAGCGGCGTGCTGGTTCCGGCGCTGCGCTCGGCCACGCAGGATGCGGCCGGGCAAGTGCGCGCACTCCTCGACCGCGTGTTCGTGCTGCTCGTGCTGCTGGCGCTGGTGATCGCCGCGGTCGCGCTGCTCGCAGCGCTCCTCTACCGGCGCGTCGCAATACGGTTCGAGCACCCGGCACGGACGCTCTAGCTCGCCGCGGGCTCAGTCCTGCACGTTCTCCTCGTAGCAAGCCCGTACCAGTGCTGCACCGAAGCGCTCGCTCACCTCGCGCGGCACCGCCGCCGCGCTCACCTCGCGGAACTCGAAAGAGACCGGGTCGCGCTCGTTGGCACGGGCAGGCTGCACGGTGCCGAGGAGATAGCCGTACACGCGAGTCCGGGCGAGCCTTCCCGGCGGCACCTGCTGCGGCAGCGGGTAGCGGACCGCGCCGGCACTGCCGATGATCCAGCCCGGCAGCACGCCGCCGTGCTCGCGCCAGTAGGCGGTGTCGAATACACCTTCCAGGACGTAGTGCGAATGCGAGGCGAGAACGTACACCGCTTTGGCGGCGCGCAGCTCGAGGAGCTGTGCGTAGACCTGCCGGCCGGTCGCCTGCTGGATGAGCTCATCGTCCATGCCATGGCCGTGCGCCAGGCTGTCGGGCAAGCTCTCATGCATGCCGACCACGACCGCGCGGATCGATGCATCGCCACGATCCCGCGCGAGCACACGGCTCAACCACTGCAGCTGCTCGGCATCGAACTGCTCGGCGGAGGCGTTATCGAGACTCAGGAAGTCGACGCCGTCGATCGACCAGTGATAGTAGGTGCGCACCCGGTGATCGTGGGGGTCATCGCGCAAGCGCTGCGCACGCACGAGCGGCGCATCGAGCCAGTCGGCGAAGGTGATGATGAACTCCGCGCGCGTCTTGGGCGGGAGGAGCTCGTGATTGCCGATGCCCAGGAAGAATGGCAGATCAGCGAAGGGCTCGATCTGATTGCGCTGCACATCGAGCCAGGCATCGCTCAGGTACTCGAGAATCGTCGCGTGTGGATGCAGCTGGCGGTAGTCCTGGTCGAAGTCACGGATGAAGCGCAGATCTCCCAGATGCCAGTAAAAACGCGCACCGCTGGCGCGGACCCCGGCGGCGATAGCCGGCATGACGACATCGCCGCAATTGCGGGAGTCGCCTGAGACCGCAAAGGTCCAGGAAGCGGAGCCCGGCGGCGGCGCGGACCCCGGCTGCGGCGCGGCGTGCGCCGCGACCGCAAGTCCCGCGACGAGAGCGGCCGGTACGGCACGCGAGGCGGTTTTCATGAGGCGGCGATCTTACCGCACCGCTCGAGGTTCTCCTCGCCGCAAACAATGAAAAGGGGTGCCATCCGGACCCCGTGCCAGGCTCACTATCAGTGCGGGTTGCTGCCGCTCGACTGCATCTGGCTCTTGCACGCCTTCTTCATGTCGCTCTTCGACATGCTGGGCCGCGCGCCGCCGTGCCGCCGTGCCGCAGATCGAGGCTAACTGAAAGCGAGGTAGAGGCTGTAGCTCGCCACCACGAGCACGAGCGCTGCGCTCAGGAGGAGCTCCGTCCGCACATCGCTCGCGGCGTGCGGCTGCGGGTCATCGAGCAGACGCGTGGTGCGCACGAAGCGCGCCGTCGCGAGTACGACCAGGCCCACTCCGCCGACTATCAGCACGAGGCCATCGTAGCGACCGAGACGACCCGAGAGGCTCGCGAGCGGCGACCGGCGCATGTCGCTGCCGATGCCCGCCGCAGCGATTGTCAGCAGGAAGAGGTTGAACTTCTCGATGACGAAACCGAACGCGATGACGGCGATGCCCGTGCGAATCCACGCGAGGAAAGTACGCTCATTCGCAGCATGGTCACTGTAGCCGCTGATCATGGTCGAACCCCTGCTCCCCCTGCCCCGCAAACATCATAACGGAAGGCGCACAAGCCAGAGCTTGCCCGCAGCGGGGCGTTACCATGGTCGCATGCACGGGCAAGTCCGCGACATCGTCCGCGTGCCTCTCTCGCTGCTCACGCGGCTGCGCCTGATCCTCTTCGGTCATGAGGACCTCGCCGGCGTCGTCTTCTGGGCAGCGCTCATCGGGCTGATCGGCGCGCTCTGCAGCGTGGCGTTTCGTGAAGGCATCCATCTGCTCGAGCGGCTGTTCACAGGCCAGTCAGGCGGGCTGGTGCAGGCCGCCGCCGAGCTCGCCTGGTGGCATCGCGCCATCGTGCCGGCCGTGGGTGGGCTCCTGGCCGGCCTGGTGCTGCACGTATTCGGCCGCGCGCTCACCTCCGCTCGTGCGGTCGATTACATGGAGGCGGTGCTGGTGGGCGATGGACGCATCGGCTTTCGTGCCACGCTGGTCAATGCGCTCTCCTCGCTCCTCACGATCGCCTCGGGCGGCTCGATCGGCCGCGAGGGCGCGATGGTGCAGCTCTCCGCTATGATGGGCTCGCGGCTCGGCCTGCTCGCACACGCGCCGATTCCGCGGCTGAGACTGATGGTCGCGTGTGGCGGCGCCGCCGGCATCGCCGCCGCCTACAACGCGCCGATCTCGGGTGCGTTGTTCGTCGCGGAGATCATCCTCGGCTCGATCGCGATGGAGAGCTTCGGGCCGCTGGTGGTCGCCTCGGTAACCTCGAGCGCCACCATCCACCAGCTCCTCGGTTACGGGCCCGTCTATGACGTGCCGCCGGTCCACTTCGTCTCGAACTACGAGCTCATCTTCTACGTGGTGCTCGGAGTGATTCTCGGCCACCTGGCGCCGCCGTTCCTCGCGGCACTCGATTTCGCGCGGGCCGCCTTCGCACGGCTGCGTCTGCCGCTCTACTGGCAGCTGGCAGCGGGTGGGGCGCTGGTCGGTGTGATCTCGATCTTCGTGCCGCAGGTGTGGGGCAACGGTTACAGCGTGGTCGGCACCATCCTGCGCGGACAGCTCGCCGGGCTGTGGCTGCTCGCGGTGCTCGCCGCGAAGGTGTTGGCGACCTCCGCGACCGTGGGCTCGCGCGCGGTGGGCGGTGTATTCACGCCGACGCTCTTCATCGGCTGTGCGCTCGGAGCGCTCTACGGTGAGCTGCTCCATCAGGCGCTGCCGTCCTTCACCTCCGCGCCCGCCGCTTACGCGCTCATCGGCATGGGCGGCTTCCTCGCCGCCACCACGCACGCGCCACTCACCTCCATCCTCATGCTGTTCGAGATGACGGCCGACTACCAGATCGTGCTGCCACTGATGCTGGCGTGCGTCGTGGCGCACTTCACCGCCAAGGTCTACCGGCGTGGCGAATCCATCTATCACACCTCACTGGCGCGCGCCTGCAGCGCGCCGGGTGTCGATGACTGGCGGCTGCGCACCATCGCCGCGCTGGTGAAGCCGGCGGCCGCGGTCACATCCGCCGATACTCCGCTGCAGGAGTTGCTGGCGCAGCTGCCGAACCGGCCGGTGAGCCGCGTATACATCACCGAGGGTAACAAGCTCCTCGCCTGGCTCGACCCGCGCGAGGTGCTGGCCGCGCTCGAGAAGCAGCAGCTGACTCCGGGCGCGACCGTCGGCTCCCTCGCTCATCCGGTCGCGTTCGCGCTCACACCCGAGCTGACACTCGCCGCGGCTCTCGAGGGCTTTCTGCGGGAGCAGGCGGCCACGCTCCCGGTGGTGAGCGATCAGTGGCGCAACGGGCTGCTGGGAGAGGTCTCGCGCGCCGACCTGCTGCTTGCCATACAGGACCGGATGACCTATCCGAAGTGACTTTACCTGTCGACAGCGACTGGCGCGGGTCGACGACGGCGCCTCAGGCGTGGATGCGCTTCATCTGCGGATCGTAGAGCGGCCGGGCCGAGACGAGCGCCGGGTACGAGCGGCCGGCGATATCGACCTCCCAGCGGCCACTGCCGAGGTAGTCCTCATCCACCACGACTTTGGGCTCGACCATGGCGAGACCCACCGCGCCACCCAGGGTGTGGCCGTAGGAGGCGGCGCGCACATAGCCCACCGGCACCCCGTCACGGCGCAGCACCTCCGCATGGAACATGAGCGGCTGCGGATCCTTGACGAGCACCTGCACCAGACGCCGGGTAAGGGGTCCGCGCGCCTTCTGCTCGAGCACCGCCTCCTTGCCGATGAAGCCACCGGGCTTTTTCAGATCGAGCGCGAAGCCGAGACCCACCTCGTAGGGCACATCGGTGTTGTCGATGTCGTGCCCGTAGTCCCGATAGCCCTTCTCCATGCGCAGGCTGCCGAGGGCCTTGAGGCCCGCGTGCGCGAGGCCGAGCTCCGCACCCGCCGCGACGATGCGGTCGTAGACGTGCGTCGCCTGCTCCGCCGGGATGTACAGCTCATAGCCGAGCTCGCCGACGTAGGTGATGCGGATGCACAGCACCCGCGCAAACCCGATATCGATCTCGCGTGCGGTGCGGAAGGGAAACGCACTGTTGGAAAGGTCGGTGCTGGTGAGCTTCTGCAGCAGCGCGCGCGAGCTCGGCCCCTGCACGTTCAGCTGTCCGTAAGCGGAGGTTACGTCTGTGACGCTGGCGCGCGCATCCTCGGGGATGTGCCGCCGCAACCAGGTCTCGGCGTGGCGCACCATGGTGTCCGTGACCACGACCAGATAACGCTCCTCGCCGAGCTTCGTGACGGTGAGATCCGCTTCGAGCTTTCCCGCTTCGTTCAGCCACTGCGTGTAGGTGATGAAGCCCGCGGCGCCATCGACCTGGTTGCCGGAGATGCGATTGAGGAGCGCTCCGGCATCCGGTCCCTGCACCAGGAATTTGCCCATGAAGGACATGTCCATCACGACCGCGCGCTCGCGGGCCGCGCGGTGCTCCTGCTCCCAGCGGCCGAACCAGCTCGGACGCTCCCAGGTGAGCGGCCCGGGATCCGGCACCTCGCCCGGCGCGCCATACCAGTCGGGACTCTCCCAGCCGCTCACCTCGCGAAAATACGCGCCGGCGGCCGCGAGACGGTCGTGGAAGGGTGAGCGACGCACGCCGCGCGCCGTGGTGAGCGCCATGAACGGATAGTGGCACTTGTAGACCATGCCGAGCGATTCGACGGTGCGCTCACGGCGATATTGCGGATTGGCCTGGGTCGGGTGCAGGCGGTCGATGTTGAAGGCGGTGACATCGACATCGGGCTGTCCGGTCACGATCCAGTGCGCGAGCACACGGCCGACCCCACCGCCGGTCAGCACCCCGATCGAGTTCAGACCCGCGGCGACGAAGTAACCGGCGAGCTCGGGAGCCTCGCCGAGGATCGGGCGCAGGTCCGGGGTGAAGCTCTCCGGTCCGCAGAAGAGCTTTTTCATGCCGACTTCCGCGGTGATCGGCACGCGCGACATGGCCCGCTCGAGGAACGGCGTCATCCGCTCCCAGTCGGGCGGCAGCTCGCCGAAGGAGAAGTCCGCCGGAATCCCCTCGACGCGCCAGGGCGCGCACACCGGCTCGAACAGGCCCACCATGAGCCCGCCGCCCTCCTCACGATAGTAGCCGTAGCAGCCAGGGTCCTCGAGCACGGGCATGTTGGGCGGGAGGTCGGGGATCGGCTCGGTGATGAGGTAATAGTGCTCGGCGGCCTGGTTGGCGATCGTGACGCCCGAGCGCGCGCCGAGCTGTCGCGCCCACATGCCGGCGCAGTTCACCACGATGTCGGTGCGGATATCACCGCGCGCCGTCCGTACGCCGCTCACGCGCCCCCGGCTCTGCAGCACGTCGGTGACGGCGACGCCTTCGATGATCTTCACACCCCGCTGCCGCGCGCCCTTGGCGAGCGCCATGGTGACGTCCACCGGATTCACGCGACCGTCCTCGCGCACGTAGAAGCCGGCCTCGATGTCATCGACGCGCGCGAGCGGAAAGAGCTCCTGCACCTCGCGGGGTGAGATCTCCTGCACGTCGACGCCGCAGTAACGGTTGAAGGCGGCAACGCGGCGGTACTCTTCCAGGCGGTCCTTGTCGGAGGCCACCTCGATGAAGCCGATCTGCGCGAGTCCGGTGGACTGCCCGGTCTCCGCCTCGAGCCGCGCGTACAGGTCCCGCGAGTACTTGCGCATCTGGGTAGAGGTCTCGGAGGTCGAGCCGAAGGTGACCATGAGCCCGGCCGCGTGCCAGGTGGTGCCGGAGGTCAGCCGGTCGCGCTCGAGCAGCACCACCTCTTCCCATCCCATGAGGGCGAGGTGGTAGGCCACGGAGGTGCCGATCACGCCGCCGCCGATGACGACCGCGCGCGCGTGGCTCGGGAGGCTCACTCCTCTCCCACCGTATCCTTGCCGAAGCGGTAACTGAGGCGCAGGCCGATGACACGGGGCTCGTTGGTCGTGTAGCGCAGGTCGAAGTTGCCGGTGTTGGTATAGACGATCGCGTTCTTGTCGGCGAGGTTGGTGCAGTAGATCTCCGCGCGCCAGTTTCCCCGGGCCGGGAACAGGCCGAACCGCAGGTTCATGAGCGAGTAGCCTGGCTGGAGCATGCGCGGGAAGCCGTTCGAGCCCTCGACGTGCAGGTCATCCCACATGTCACCCTTGTGCGCTATGTCGAACTGACCGTACCACTTGAGGGCGGCGCCGAGCGGGTGGTCGTAACGGATGTTGCTGCTCCAGTTGAAGTAGGCGATGTATGGCAGACGCTCCCCGACGTTGCCTTCGAAGGTGGCGTAGCTGGTCGATATGAGATGCGAGTCCGTGTAGCTGGCGGCCGCCTGCAGCGACCAGTTGTCGTTGATGCGGTAGTCGACATTCGTCTCGCCGCCGTACACGCGCGCCTTGCCCACGTTGGCATAGAAGCTGGCGGGAGCGCAGATGTCGATGTCGTAGATGATGGTCTGCAGGTCGTTCCAGTTCATGTAATAGGCCGCGCCGTTCCACACCAGGTGCTTCTCCAGCCAGGTGGTCTTCCAGCCGAGCTCGTAGTTGTCGAGCGTATCGGGGATGTACTGGTTCGGCACGCCCTTGTTGTAGCACGAGCTCGGCAGCCCGCCGTTCGCGCCGCCGTCGCGGAAGCCCTGGCTGAAGACGCCGTAGATCATCGCCTCATCGGTGATCTTGTAGTTGACGCCGGCCCGCACATCCACCTTGTGGCTGCTGCCCTCGTTCAGCGAGGGCGTGGTAGCCGCGTAGGCGTACTGGCCGTACGGATCGTAGTACTTGAAGTCCGAATGGAAATGGCTCACGCCGGCTTCGATGTTGAGCTTCGCAGTGACATCGAAGTTGATGTTGGCGAATTCCGTCGTCTGCAGATAATCGGATCGCGAGGTATAGGCATACCACTCTCCCGCGGGCAGCGAGGTGGACCCGGGCGGCGTGCCGTTGTAGTAGTTCGACCATAGCCAGGCGTCGCCGTTGTATTTCTCGTTCGGCATGTAATAGGTGCTGCCGGAGTTCTTGTCGCGGGTTTTCTCCCAGTACGCGCCGGCCACCCAGTGCCAGCGGCCACCGGGCTTGGAGTTGAAGCGCAACTCGTTCGACCAGCGCTCGGGATTGGTGTGGTACTCGTAGTACTGGAGCGGCACCCCGCAGCCGCTGAAGGGCACCCCGCCATAGGCCGGATCGTGGAGGCACGTGAACCCCTGCTGGGATCCCGCCGGCGCGCCGGTGGGGAAGTACGGGGTGTAGGACGGTGCGAAATTCTCCATGTACTGCGAATACTCGTCCCAGCGGCGCGTCGGCAGAGACCAGTAGGTGCTGGCGAAGACGAGATCCGCGATGCCGACATCGCCGTCCACGTGCAGCTCGCCGATCTTGGCCTCGGTGCCGAGCGCCTCCGGCCCGAAGCGCGAGACCTTGCGCGGACCGTAGTTCGGGTCCTCGTCCCACGCGCCGAGCGCGCTCAGACGCTGATAATCGTAGGAGAGCGTGGCGCTCCAGCCCTCGTTGAGCACGGCGCGCAGGGCGATGCGCCCGCCTTCCTGGTGCTCGGTGTTGAAGTCCGTGCCGGCCCACTGCGCGTTGTTGGAGACCACCCCGTTGTACCAGGTACGCGTGGTCTCCAGATTGTCGATGAAGCCACCGTGGTAGGAGCTGTAGGCGGAGAGGCGCACCGCCAGCCGCCCATCGATGAGCGGAAAGTTGGCGTAGCCCTCGTAGGTCTGGTTGTTGTGCCCACCGTGGATCTTGCCCACATCGAGATCGGCGCCGGCGCTGAACGCGTTGGGATCGGGCTTGTTGGTGATGTAGCGGATTGCGCAGGCCATGGCGCTCGCGCCGAAGGTCGTGCCCTGCGGACCGTTCAGCACCTCGACCCGCTCGACGTCATAGAGATGCAGGTCCGGCACCGTGCCGAACCAGCTGAGCGAGCTGTCATCGAGCAGCACGGCCGTCGCCGAGGTGTTCGAGTAGTTGCCATTGCTGCCATCGGACACCCCGCGGCAGAAGAACACCTGCGTGCCCGGGCCGATGCTGTTGAAGGTCATCGACGGCACCTTGTAGGCGAAATCGTCGAAGCGCACGATGCCGAGGTTGGACAGGTCCTGCTGCGTCAGCACGTTGATGCTGATCGGGACGTCCTGGAGGTTCTCCTCGACCTTGCGCGCGGTGACCACGACCTCCTGCAGCGCACCGGCTCCGGAGGAGGACGCCGCAGGCGCGGCGGTGTCCGCGTACGTGCGTGAGGCAGCCGCCGCCGCCAATGCTGCGGCCACGGCCACGCCGATCTTCGTCCCCGAGCATGCGGGGCGCCGCGGCGTCGCCCGCGGGATTGATCCGCTCATTGGAATCGGGCTATGTGATCTCACCACCGCACTCCCCCCAATCAGCTCCACCTTGGTCATCCCCGCGACCTCAGGCCGAGCACCCCAATGATCCCGGGACGTATATCCTTAGTCAACGAGCGTTCAATAACGGGCCCCGCCGACCGCTGCCGGAACGCTCATTGGAAGCGCTCGAGGCAGTCTCCGAGCGCCCGCCGCAGCGGCTCGAGCTCCCGCTCGAAGTTCCTCCAGTGCCCAACGCCGCTCCGGTACAGCGGCTGACGCACCTGCTCGGCGCTCGCGGTACGCACGGCGCGGCGCGTCTCGTGAAAGCTCAAACACGCGGGCTCGAAGGGCAGCCCGCAATGCTCGAGCAGCCGCCGGATGCTCGCTTCGGGGCTCGCGATGAGCTTCTCGTACTGGAAATGCAGCACTTTACCCGGCAGCACGCTATCCCAGTGGTCCATGAGCTCCAGGTAACAGCGGTAGTAACGGCCGAGATCCTCGAGGTCGTAGCTGAAGGCCTGGCCGATGGCGAAGTGCTGCTTGAAGGTGCCAAAGCAGGCATCCATGGGATGGCGGCGCGCGTCGATGACCGTCGCGTGCGGCAGAATGGCATGGATCAGGCCGACGTGGCTGAAGTTGTTCGGCAGCTTGTCCGTGAAACGCGCCCGCCCATGGCGTAACGGCGCCGTCTGCGTGAGATAACGGCTGCCGAAGGCCGTGAGCTGCGCTGGCGGCACCCGGCGCAGCGTCTCCGGGTACCCGTTGCGCTCGGGTGCGAGCGCGTCGAGCTCGCGGGTGATCATGAGGATGTTCGGCAGCTCCATCGTGCCCTCGACCTGCGAATGGCTCGCCAGGATCTGCTCGATCAGGGTCGAGCCCGAGCGCGGCAGTCCCACGATGAAGATGGGCGCTGCGCTCGGATCTCCGCTCCCGGGCCGCTCCGCGAAGAACCGGTGGTCGAAGAAGGAGCGGATGCGTGCACAGCGTTCCTCGAAGCGGGCGATGTCAAAGGGCGCATCGAGGCGGCGCAGCGCGTTGCCGCGCGCGTACTGTGCGAAGGCTTCGCGGTACTCGCCGCGCTGCTCGAGCGCCCGGCCCAGTGCAAAATGCAGCTGTGCAACCTCCTGTGGGGTACGTTTGCCCTCGGCGAGCACCCGGCGCAAGGTCTCGACCTCCGCTTCATCGAAGACGTAGGTCTTGAGGTCCGCGAGGCTCCACCACGCCTCGCCGAGGCCCGGATCGCGCGCCAACGCGTCCTTGTAGGCCGCCTCGCTTTTCGCGCGGTTGCCGAGTGTCTTGTGCACGTGGCCGAGCGTCGTGCGCAGCCGAACCTCATCGGGCCGCAGGCGGGCGGCGCGCTCGTAAGCCTCGAGCGCCTCCTCCTGCCGCATGAGCCTCGTCGCCACTGTGGCCACGGTGATCCAGGTGTACGGGTTGTCGGGCTCGAGCTCTGCCGCGTGCCGCGCAGCCGCCTCGGCTTCGGCGAGGCGCCCGAGTGCGATGAGCGCCTCGCCGAGACCGCGCCAGGCGAGCGGCGTGTGCGCCGATTGCACGAGCGCATGGCGCAGCAGGCGCTCGGCGTCCTCGGGCACGTCCGCGGCGAGTGACAGCGCCGCAAGTCCGCAGAGCGCGGCGATGTGGCTCGGGTCCGAGACCAGGATCTCGCGGAAGCTGCCCTCGGCGTTGCGGCGCTCCCCGGCTGTGAGCGCGGCGGTGGCTGCTTCGATACGCTGCCGATGCGGATCGGTGAGCCGTGCGCGCTCGAACGCCGTGGCGGCGTCGGTCAGCTGGCCGAGCTCGACCAGCGCATCGCCGTAGGCGAGCCAGGCGCGGTGATGGTGCGGCTCGCGCTCGAGCACGCGCCGCACTTCCTCGCGCGAGCGCCTGGCGTCGCCCGCGGCGCGATGCGCACGGGCGAGATCGACGCGCGCCTCGATGAGCTCCGGCGCCGCGGCGAGCACCCGCTCGAGCATCTCGCGCGCCGCGTCCGGCTGACGCTGCACGAGCAGCGCGACGCCGAGGAGCCACCGGCAGTCGAGATCACCCGGGCGCTCCTCAGCGAGTGCGCGCAGCGCGCGCTCAGCCCCGCCCGCCTGGCCGGCGCGCAACATCAGGTGCGCGCGGCGCAGGCGCTCATCGAATGCGATCGGTGGGGCCGGTGTGCTCATGGTTCTCAACGATGACCGGGTGAGTTTACGATGCCACCCGGGTTTCACAACGCAAAGCCACCACCCATGAGAACGTTGCCGTCGGCCGCCGCTGCGCTGCTCCTTGCTTCTGCATCTCTCGACGCCGAGGCAGGGCGCGCGCTGACGCCTGAGGACTGGTATCGGTTCCAGGCGGTCTCCGAGCTGCAGATGGCGGCCGATGGGAGCGCCGTCGCCTATCTGGTGACCCGTTACGACAAGGCCTCCGATGAGAGCCGCGCCGCGCTCTGGACGGTCGACTGGACCGGGCAGCACAGCCAGCCACTCACCAAGGGCGAGAGCGTCAGCGAGCCGCGCTTCAGTCCCGATGGGCGTTACCTCAGTTACCTCGCGGCACCGACCGCCGGCGCCGGCAAGCAGCTGTGGCTTCTCGACCGGCATGGGGATGAGCCCCGGCAGGTCACGCGGGTGACCCGCACGATCAGCGGCTACGCGTGGTCGCCCGACAGTGCGCACGTCGTCCTCGTCATGCAGGGGTCTGGAGAGAGCGCCGACGAGGGACCGCCGGTCAAGGCGCGCGAGACCGGCACGACCTCCAAGCGCGCTGAAAAAGTGAAGCCGATCGTCATCGATGCGTACCACTTCAAGGAGGACAAGGAGGGCTATCTCACGGCCGCGTCCCGGTCGCATCTGTACCTTCTCGATGTGCGCAGCGGGGCCATCGAGACCCTGACGAGCGAGGCGGATCGTTCCGACCTGGATCCGGCTTTCTCCCGCGATGGACGTCAGATCGCTTATGTGAGCCACAGGAGCGGCGGCGTGGCGGAGGATTCCGGCATCGATGAGATCGACCTCATCGCGGCTGCCCCGGGTGCCCGGCCGCGCCGCCTGCTCAAAACCTGGACGCCGAATCACCAGCATCTCGAGTGGAGTCCGGACGGCAAGCTGATCGCGTTCCTGATCGGCGATGAGCCCAGATACAACGCCTATATCCTCGATGATCTCGCGGTCGTGGAAGTGGCCTCCGGAAAGGTGCGTGATCTCACCGGCAAGCTCGACCGCGCCGTACTCTCGCCGGCCTTCACGAGTGACGGCCGCGCCATCCAGTTCGCGGTCGAGGACGACGGCTTCCAGTACCCCGCGCAGGTGGTGCTCGCCAGCGGCGCGATCACGCATCTCGGCGACTCGATGGTCGTATCCGAGCTCGCGACTGCCGGCGGGCATACCGCGGTGCTCGCCACGAGCGATGTGTCGGCGGTGGAGGTCTATGGGCTCGAAGGCGGCAAGCTGCGAGCGCTCAGCTCCCACAACCGCGCGCTGCTCGATGAGCTCGCGCTCGGTACCGTCGAGGACATCGCCTTCACGAGCCGCGATAACACCGAGATCCATGGCCAGATCGTCAAGCCGCCCGAGTTCGTCGTCGGCCATCGCTATCCGACCATCCTCTGGATCCACGGCGGGCCCAACGGCCAGGACCAGCACGAGCTCGTGCTCGAAGGTTACGGACCACCGCTCGAGCGGCAGCTGTTCGCGACCCATGGCTGCGTGGTGCTCGCGGTCAACTACCGCGGCAGCACCGGGCGCGGTGCGGCCTTCGCCCGCAGCATCGTGGCGGACTGGGGGCACAAGGAGGTGGAGGATCTGCTTGCCGGCGTCGATCATGCGATTGCCAGGGGCATTGCCGACCCCGCACGTCTCGGCATCGGCGGCTGGAGCTACGGCGGAATTCTCACCGACTACACGATTGCGAGCGACCCGCGATTCCGCGCCGCCATCAGCGGCGCGGGGAGCGGCAACCAGCTGACGACCTACGGGACCGATGAGTACATCGTGGAGTACAACGCGGAGCTCACCGCGCCCTGGCGCAACCCTGCTCTATGGCTCCAGGTCTCCTACCCGTTCTTCCATGCGGACCACATCCGCACACCGACCCTGTTCCTCGGCGGGGACCAGGACTTCAACGTGCCGATCGCGGGCGGCGAGCAGATGTACCAGGCACTGCGCACACTCGGGGTGCCGACGCAGCTCATCGTCTACCCGGGCGAGTATCACGTGTTGACGCGGCCGAGCTTCCTGGTGGATCGGTCGCGGCGCTATCTGGAGTGGATGCAGGAGTACCTCGGCGGCGGCATGGCGCCGTGACCTGGCCGGACCCCATTGGCGTCAGTCGGTTCGGGCCCCCGCCAGGTACCGATTCAGCACGTTCGCGGTGACGCGCTCGACCATGGGATCGCGGCGCAGGAGTGCGGCCACCCACTCGCAGCTTCCGGCGTGGAAGACCTCACCGCGCCCCCGGGAGAAATTCACGATCATCCCGGCACCGCGCTTGACGCGCTCCACCGCCGCGGCGCTGCTGTCCCCGATCCGGATCTCGGCGACGTACCTGGCGTCGTCGTCGGAGAGAAACCGGTCATCGAGCGGCACAGCGCCGCTTTCCTCCTTCAGCGCGGACAGGCCGAGCGCGAGGATCTGCAGCCCCGGCGGGGCCCCGCTCGTCGCCGTGGGCTCGGGCAGCCCGCCGCGAATCACGTAATCGAGCCCATCGACCTCGTAGCCGAACGCGTGTCCCTGCGCCCCGAGCAGGTCGCCGTAGCAAAGCCCGGTGTCGGCGAATGCCCAGTGCTCGGGCCGATACACGGGGAAGCCCCGCACGCCACGCGGCGCACAGGCGCCCCAGCCCGCGTACAGGCCATCGGTGGCGTTGAGCCCGAAAGTCAGCGCACCGGGACGGCCCGTCTCGCTCGCTTCCCAGGAGCCGGTGGTGCGCGAACGATCGGCGCTGCGGTACACCGGATCCTCGGCGCGTGCCCGGTACTTGTAGCAGACCTGCGCCTTGCCGCCGCGCTCGAGGCGCGTCTGCCACATGAAGTTGCCCGCGAAGCGCGCGATGCGTCCGCCGCGCTCGACGTAGTCATCGACCGCATCACGCATCTGCCAGGTCCAGTACTCATCGTGCCCGACGAAGACGACGCAGCCGTAACCCTCGAGAAGCTCCGGAGTGAAATGCAGCTCGTGCTGGCTCGCAAGATCGACGGCGAAGCCGGCGCGCTCCGCCCACTGCAGGAAATGCCGGTCGTAGCTGGCCCAGCCCGAGGAGGCGTACTTGTTGGAGTAACCGTTGGCGTACGCCCATTCCATGTGCGGATAACGCGGCGGCGCGCCGGGCGGCGGCTCGCGCTCGAGCGGCACGCGCGGCGCATCCTGTGGCAGCACCACGAACCCGCGGCACCACGGGCGCTCGAGACTGACCGTGGTGGCGTACTGGTTGCGATTCGGCCCGGTGATGCCCTGGTAGTGGTTCGAGCCTCCCCAGGTGTTGTAAGCGGTCCAGGTTCCCGATGCCGCGACCTGCAGTATCCGTCGCGGCTGCGCGCCGGCGTGCGGCCGCACGATGAACAGGTGGTGCGCGGTGAGCTCGTCCCCGGATGGGCCTGCCGCGGTGAGCGTGATGCGATAGGCGCCGGACGGCCAATCCTCGCCGATGCGGAACTCGAGCGAGGGCTGCCAGCCACAGCCGACCACCGAGCAGTCCTCGGGAGTCTCCTGCCAGCGGCCGTCGGACACGCTGCGCTCGAGCACGGTCACCGCGGCCGCCCCGTCGCGCACGATGACGAGCCGATAATGGCGCGCGCTCGAGCTCACGCACAGCCGCACGCTCGCTCCGGGCGGATACGCCAGCGCGTCGGTATAACACCAGATCTCCCCGCGCGCGCCCCGCATGCCGGCGCGCTCGTAGCGATGGCCGAAGACCGCCTCGCGCCGCTGCGCCGGAGTCAGACCGAAGTCCGGAAAGCCTGTCATGGAGTCACTCCGGCGTGTGTTAGAGTCGCTCGCCGCGCATGCGGTCAGAACCAGCCGCGGATGAGCGCCCGTTGCAGTCCACCTACAAATCCTCGCGCATCGAGCAGCATACGATCTACCAGATCCCGCTCGACCAGCGGCACGGCAAGGCGCGGCAACTGTTTACGCTGTGGTTCGGCGCGAACCTCAACGTGCTCACGGTCGTCACCGGAGCGCTCGCGACCACCCTCTTCCACCAGTCGTTTCTCTCCGCGGTACTCGCCATACTCCTCGGCAACCTGATCGGCACGATCTTCATGGCGCTGCACGCGGCCCAGGGCCCGCGTCTCGGCGTGCCGCAGATGGTGCAGAGCCGCGGCCAGTTCGGCGCCCGCGGCGCGGGATTCGTGGTCGCACTGGTCGCCTTCATGTACATCGGCTACGCCGGCACCGCCTTCGTGACCGGCGGCCAGTCGCTGCATTTCATCGTGCCAGCGCTCAGCCAGGACGCCGCCATTCTCGCGATCGGCGCCATCAGCCTCGCGGGCGCCATCTATGGGCACGATCTGATCCACTTCTCGACCCGCATGATGAGCTACGTCTCCGGCAGCGCGCTGCTGCTCTGTTACCTGTGGCTGCTCCTCATCGCGCCCATTCCCGCGAGCTTCCTGACACAGGGCTCCTTCTCCGCCGTCGGCTTCTTCAAGATGGTTTCCATGGGAGCTCTGTGGCAGCTCGGCTACGCGCCCTACGTATCGGATTATTCCCGCTATCTGCCGCCCGATTCCGGCCCGCGCGAGGCGTTCTGGGCCTGCTACTGGGGCACGACGCTCGGTGCCGTCGTGCCGATGATCCTCGGCGCCATGATCGGCCCGGCGGTCGTCGACGGCAACGTGGTCACCGCCATCGCCCAGCTCACCGGCCAGCGCGTGACCTTCATCATCATGCTGCTGCTCGCGCCCGGGGTGGCGGTGGCGGGCTCGATCTGCCTCTATGGCGGCTCGCTCGCCCTGATCACCCTCGGCCACACGCTCGCCCCGGGCTGGCGCATGACCCATCGGGCCCGCATCGTGATCGCCGCGGTGATCTTCGGCATCGCGCTCCTCATCAGCATCGTGGGCGCGGCCAACTTCCTGCCGCTCTACAGTCACTTCAACGAGCTGCTGCTCTATCTGATGGTGCCCTGGACGGCCGTGAACCTCATCGATTATTACCTCATCCGCTTCGGCGACTACCACGTGCCTTCCTTCTTCGCGCCCGACGGTGGCGTCTACGGCCACTACAACTTCATCGCGCTCGCCTGTTATCTCGTCGGGGTGATCGTGCAGATCCCCTTCATCGCCACCGATTTCTACACCGGCCCGCTCGCGCGCGCGCTCGGCGACGTGGATGTCTCGTGGCTCGTCGGCATTGCGGTGGTGAGTCCGCTGTACTATTTCGCGGTGCGCTCCTGGCAGCGCTCGCCCTCGCCCTCGCGAGCCTGATGGCTCAGGAGCGCGGCGCCCCGGCGATGCTGCCCGCGCCGGCGTGCAGGGTGCGCTCGATGCTGCGGGCACCGCTGCGCAATGCCGGCAACACCTTCTTCAGCGCGTGGCTACGGGCCTCGACACGGAAGGGCATGCCGGCATTCAACGCCGCGATGGTCTGGCCCCGGCCATCGCGTACCGGCACGGCGAGCGAGCACAGCCCCTCCTGCAGCTCCTGCTCGACGTAGGCGTAACCCTGGGTGCGGGCGCGGTCGACCGCGGCGCGCACCGCGGCCTTGTCGGTGAGCGTCTGGCGCGTCCACGCCTGCGGGCGCAGACCCCGCAGCCAGCGATCGAACGCTTCCTGCTCGAGTCCGGCGAGCAGCATGCGGCCCATGGAGGTACAGAAGGCGGGCAGCCGCGCGCCGATGCCGAGCGTGATGGTCATCACCTTGCGTACCGGCACGCGCTGCACGTAGACGATGTCGTAGGCATCGAGCACGGCGAGCGAGCACGACTCATCGATCGAGTGCGCGACCTGCTCCATCACCGGCTGCGCGAGCATCGCCACACTCAACGCGGAGAGATAGCTGAAGCCGAGCTCGAGCACGCGTGGAGTGAGCGAGAACTGCCGACCCTGCTGCCGCACGTAACCGAGATGCGCAAGCGTCAGCAGCAGCCGCCGCGCGACTGCGCGTGACAGCTGCGCGCGCACCGCCACCTCCGACAGCGTCATCGCGGCATGCTCGGCATCGAACGCGCGGATCACCGCGAGTCCGCGGTCGAGTGACTGGACGTAATCGGGACTGGCGGCGAAGTCCGCCGTCGTTGACGAGAGGTGCACGGGCGTCTAAGGTGATTCGCTATACGAATTGATGTTCGATAATAGCACAATGTCGGCGCATGCAATGCCGGCCGGGGGCGTGCCGCCCGAGCGACAGACGGTTCTGCACAGCTGGTGCGTGCAGAACGAGTGGGACGCGCCGACCATCATCGGCGGTGCGGGCGCCTGGCTGCATGCCGCCGACGGCCGCAGGCTGCTCGACATGAGCAGCCTCGCGGAGTGCTGCAACCTCGGTCACCAACATCCGCGCGTGGTCGCGGCGATCCGCGCCCAGGCCGAAAAGCTCTGCTTCGTGACGAGCGCCTGGGGTGCCGAGCCGCGCGCGCGCCTGGCGGCGCTGCTCCTCGAGCGCGCCGGCTTCGACGGCGGCCGCGTGTTCTTCACCCTGGGCGGTGCGGATGCGAATGAGCACGCGGTGAAGTTCGCGCGGCAGGCTTCGGGCAAGGCGCGTGGCTGGATCGTGACGCGCGACCGCTCCTATCACGGCGCGAGCTACGCCGCGATGGCGCTCTCGGGCGATGCCCGCACCGCCGCCGCTGCCGATCCCGAGGCGTTCCGCGTGCTGCACGTGCCGCCGCCCTACGCCTATCGCTGTCCCTTCGGCACGCGCACCGACACGGCCTGCGGGGAGGCGGCGGCCGCGCATATCGCAGCGCTCATCCGCGCGCGGGGATCGGAGCACATTGCGGCGGTGCTGATGGAGCCCAACGCCGGCACCAACGGCATCGTCGCGCCCGACAGCTTCTGGCCGGGACTGCGGGAAGCGACGCGCGCTGCCGGTGTCTACCTGATCGCCGATGAGGTCATGAGCGGCTTCGGCCGCTGCGGCGAGTGGTTCGCCTGGCAGCGCTACGGCGAGAGCGCTCGTCCGGATCTGATGACCCTCGCCAAGGGCCTGACCGGCGCGCATGTGCCGCTCGGCGCCGTGGTAATCTCCGCCGCGATGAGCCGCGTGCTCGAGCCGCAGATGCTCTACACCGGGCTCACCTACTGCGGGCATCCGCTCGCCTGCGCCGCCGGTGTGGCGGCGCTCGAGAGTTACCGGGACGAGGATCTGATCAGCCGCTCGCGCGAGCTCGGCGCACGGATGCTCGCGCAGCTGCGCACGCTGCAGAGCCGGCATGCGGTGATCGGCGATGTGCGCGGTGGCCACGGGCTCTTCGCAGTCCTCGAGCTCGTGCGGGACCGCGGCACCCGTGAGCCGCTCGCTCCCTGGCCGCAGCTGCCTGCGGCCCTGCGGAGCCTGCTGCGCGAGGCGCTGCGGCGCGGCGTGTCCTTTGCGGCTCGCGGTAATCTACTATTGCTCGCTCCGCCGCTCGTGATCCGCGAGCGCGAGCTCGCGGACGCGCTGGATCTGCTCGATGGATTGCTCGGGGACCTGGCGCTCGAGCTGAAAGGACTGCAGTCATGACGTTCAAGCTGACCTACGCCACGATGTTCGATCCGCCCGAGGAGCTGCATCAGCGCTTCGAGGCCGCGATGACGCGCGTCACCGGCCAGCTCGGCCGTCGCCACGCGCTCCATATCGGCGGGGAGGACCGCACGACCGGAGCGGTGCTCGCCAAGCGCAACCCCGCCCATGAGCAGGTGCTGCTCGGGGAGTTTGCCGCGGCCACACGGGCCGATGCCGAGGCAGCGCTGCGCGCGGCGCAGGCGGCCTGGCCGGCCTGGCGTGATACGCCGGCCGCCGGGCGGGCGCGGCTGCTGCGGCGCGCGGGCGAGCTGATCGAGGAGCGTGTCTACGACATCGCCGCCGCCCTCACGCTCGAAGTCGGCAAGAACCGCATGGAGGCGCTCGGGGAGGCCCAGGAGGCGGCCGATTTCTTCCAGGTCTACTGCGATCAGTTCGAGCACGAGCAGGGCTTCGATCGGCGGCTGCCGAATGATCCGCTGCAGGGCTACACCTCGCGCAACCGCAGCGTGCTGAAGCCCTACGGGGTGTGGGCGGTGATCACGCCCTTCAATTTTCCCATCGCGCTCGCCGCGGGACCCACCGCGGCGGCGCTCATCACCGGGAATACCGTGGTGCTGAAGGGTGCGACCGCGACCCCCTGGGCGGGCCGGCTCCTCGCCGACTGCCTGCGCGATGCGGGACTGCCACCCGGAGTCTTCAACTACCTGAGCGGCTCGAGCCGCGAGATCGGCCCGGTGCTCGTCGATCACCCGATCACTGCGGGAGTGACTTTCACGGGCTCCTACGAGGTCGGCCGCCAGATCTCGCTGAAGCTCCAGTCCGGTCCCTACTCGCGTCCCTGCATTGCCGAGATGGGCGGCAAGAATCCCTGCATCGTGACCGCGCGCGCGGACCTCACACGCGCGGCCTCGGGCATCCTGCGCTCGGGCTTCGGCATGGGCGGGCAGAAGTGCTCGGCGCTGTCGCGACTGTACGTCGACCGCAGGGTCGCGGATGACCTCATCGGCAAGCTCCTCGATCAGATGTCGGCGCTGCGCATCGGCGATCCTGCGCGGCGCGAGAACTGGCTCGGCCCGGTGGCCACCCGCTCGGGCTACGAGGACTACGCGCGCTACATCGGGCAGCTGCGCGCTGGCGGTGCGACGCTCCTCTGCGGCGGCGAGCAGTTGCGCGAGGGTGCCTTCGCGCAGGGCCTCTTCGTGCGGCCGACCCTGGCCGAAGCTCCGCCAGCCCATCCGCTCTGGCAGCAGGAGATGTTTCTGCCGATCGTGATGCTGCAGCGGGTATCTTCGAACGATGAGGCCATGGCGCTCGCCAACGCCTCACCGCTCGGGCTCACCGCCGGGTTCTACGGTGCGACCGACGAGATCCCCTGGTTCCAGGACCACATCGAGGTGGGCGTCACCTACGCCAACCGTCCGCAGGGCGCGACCACCGGTGCCTGGCCGGGATACCAGGCGTTCGGCGGCTGGAAAGGCTCCGGGTCGACCGGCAAGGCGATCGGCTCGTTCTACTACCTGCCGCAGTACCTGCGCGAGCAGTCCCAGACCATCGTCGAGTGAGCGCATGCAGCTGCTGCCACTGCGCGAGGCGATCGCCACCTACGTGAAGGACGGCGCCAGCGTGGCGCTCGAGGGCTTCACGCACCTCATTCCCTTTGCCGCCGGGCAGGAGATCATCCGGCAGCAGCGTCGCAACCTGCACCTGATCCGCATGACACCGGACCTGGTGTACGACCAGATGATCGGCATGGGATGCGCGGCGCGGCTCACCTTCTCCTGGGGGGGCAATCCCGGAGTGGGCTCACTCCACCGGCTGCGCGATGCGATCGAGCGGGGCTGGCCACAGCCGCTGGCGTTCGCAGAGTTCACCCACGCCGAGATGGCGGTCGCCTACCAGGCGGGCGCGAGCGGGCTTCCCTGCGGAGTGATGCGCCGCGAGTCGGCGACGGATCTCGGCAGCCTTCCCGGAGCCAGCACGCGCGACATGCGCTGCCCGTATACCGGCGAGCCGCTCGCGCTCGTGCCGGCGATCAACCCGGATGTCACCATCCTCCATGCGCAGCAGATCGATGCACGCGGCAACGTGCTCATCCGCGGTATCGTCGGAGCGGCGAAGGAGGCCGCGATGGCGGGGCGGCAGCTGCTCGTCACCGTGGAGGAGCAGGTCGACCAGCTGCGCTGCGACCTGAACGCGCTCATTCTGCCCGCCTGGGTGGTCACCGCCGCGAGCGTCGTGCCGGGCGGCGCTTACCCCTCCTATGCGCAGGGCTATTATCCGCGCGATAACGCCTTCTACCTCGCGTGGGACGAGATCGCGCGCGATCGCAACCGCTTCAAGGAGTGGATGGAGCGGCGCGTGCTCGCCGTCGCGGACCACGCGGGGCTGCTGCGCACGCTCGGTGTCGCGGCGTGATTCCATGAAAGAGCCCGGCTACAGCCGCGATGAGATCATGACCGTCACCGCGGCACGTCAGCTGCGCGATGGCGCGGTGTGTTTCGTCGGCATCGGGCTGCCGAGCGCAGCCTGCAATCTCGCACGCCTGACGCATGCGCCGGAGCTGGTGCTCATCTACGAGTCGGGCACGGTGGGCACGCGCCCGGTGGTGCTGCCGCTGTCGATCGGCGACAGCGAGCTCGCCGAGACCGCGACCTGCATCGTGCCGCTGCCGGAGATTTTCGCCCACTATCTGCAGCGCGGCCGCATCGATGTGGGCTTTCTCGGGGCCGCACAGATCGATAGCTCCGGCACTCTCAACAGCACCGTCATCGGCGACTACGCGCATCCGCAGGTGCGCCTGCCCGGAGCCGGCGGCGCGCCGGACATCGCGAGTTTCGCGCGTGAGGTCCTGGTGGTGATGAAGCAGACTGCGCGCAGCTTCGTCGCGCGGCTCGACTTCCGCACCTCGTGCGCGCGGCCGAAAGCCGTGATCACCGATTTCGGCGTGCTGCGACCGGATCCGCAAACCCTGGAGCTCGAGCTCGCAGCGCTCTATCCGGGTGTCGACGCCGAGGCCGCGCGCGCGGCGACCGGCTGGCCGCTGAAGGTGGCGCGCGCGCTCGAGGTGGTGCCGCCGCCCGAGCGGCGCGAGCTCGAGGTGCTGCGCGACCTGCATGCGCGCACCGCAGCCGCGCACACCCGTCCCGTTCATATCAAGCTGCCGTCGTAGATCCCGAGCGATGGCGAGGAAATCCCCATGAGCACAGCAATGAAAACCGACCCGCGCCCGGCGCGCATCTCCACGCCACTTCCGGGCCCGAAGGCGCAGGCGCTCATCGCCCGCGACCGCCTGGTGACCACGCCCTCCTACCCGCGCGACTATCCCTTCGCCATCGCCAGGGGCCGCGGCGCCGAGGTCTGGGACGTCGATGGCAACCGCTTTCTCGACTTCATGAGCGGCATCGGTGTGTGCAGCACCGGGCACGCGCACCCGCAGGTCGTGCAGGCGATCCGCGAGGCGACCGAGGACTTCCTGCACATCTCTTCCGACTACTGGCACGAGCGCATGACGCGGCTTGCCGAGCGGCTGAACACACTCAATCCCGTCGGCGAGGCGGCGCAGGTGCTGATCTGCCAGAGCGGCACGGAGGCCGTCGAGGGCGCACTCAAGCTCGCGCGCTACGTGACCAACCGCCCGCGCTTCATCGGATTTCTCGGTGGCTTTCATGGCCGCACGATGGGCTCCCTCGCTTTCACCTCGAGCAAGTACACGCAGCAGGCGGGATTCTTCCCGACCATGCCCGGGGTCACGCACGCTCCCTACCCCAACGTGTACCGTCCGCTGCTCGCCGGCGCCGACCAGGGCAAGGCGGTGATCGATTACATCGAGAACGTGCTGTTCCAGAGCAACGTTCCCGCGCACGAGGTCGCGGCGGTCGTGGTCGAGCCCATCCAGGGCGAAGGCGGCTACATCGTGCCGCCCGATGGCTTCCTCGCCGGGCTGCGCGCGCTGTGCGACCGGCACGGCATGCTGCTCATCTTCGATGAGGTGCAATCGGGCATCGGCCGCACCGGCCGCATGTTCGCGAGCCAGCACTGGGGCGTCACCCCCGACATCATGGCTCTCGCCAAAGGGCTCGGCTCGGGACTGCCGATCGGCACCGTGGTAGCACGCCGCCGCTACATGGAGCAGTGGAAGCGCGGCGCGCACGGCAACACCTTCGGTGGCAATCCGCTGTGCTGTGCGGCAGCGCTCGCGACGCTCGAGCTCGTCGAGCGCGAGCTCGCGGCCAACGCCGCGAGCGTCGGCGAGTATTTCATCGCGCGGCTGCGCGAGCTCAAGGCGCGTCATCCCTGCATCGGCGATGTGCGTGGCAAGGGGCTCATGATCGGCATGGAGCTCATCACCGATGCGGCGACACGCGCCCCGGCGCGTGCGCTGTGCGAGGCAGTGCTGACGCGCGCCTACCACCAGGGACTGCTGCTGCTCGCCTGCGGGCAGAGCACGGTGCGGTTCATCCCGCCGCTCATGATCGACCGCGGCCACGTCGATGAGGCGCTGGTGATGCTCGAAGCCGCGCTCAAAGAAGCGCTGGCGCTCGCCTGAGCCCGCCCTCGCCCCGGGAGCCGACCAGCGTGCGAGCCGCCGGCGACTCGAACCGCGCCCTCGGGCTGACGATGTGCACGGCGCTCGTCGTCGGCAATACCATCGGCGTCGGCATCTTCATGCTGCCGGCGTCGCTCGCGCCCTATGGGATGAACGCGCTGCCGGCGTGGCTCATCACCGCTGCCGGCTCCATCTGCATCGCCTGGGTGTTCGCCGGCCTGGCGCGCGCCTTCCCGCAGGATGATGGCCCGTATGCCTACAACGCGCGTGCATTCGGCGGCGGGGTGGCCTTCGTGCTGCTGTGGTGCTACTGGGTGTCGACCTGGGTGACCAATGCGGTGCTCGCCGTCGGCATCGTCGGCTACCTCTCCACCTTCTTCCCGGTGCTCGAAGTGAGCCGCGGGCTCGCCGCGCTCGTCGCCGTCTCGCTCGTGTGGCTGTTCGTGCTCGTCAACGTGCTCGGCGCCCGCACCGCCGGATGGGTGCAGGTCGTGACGACGGTCCTCAAGCTCCTGCCGCAGGTCGCGATGATCGCTCTGGGCGTCTGGGCGTTCCTCGCGCCGCATCCGCAGCCGGTGGTGCACGTACCGAGCACGCCGCCTTCGCTCGGTGGAGTGATCGCCGCCTCGACGCTCGCCCTCTACGCCATGCTCGGCGTGGAAAGTGCCGCGATGCCGGCGGGACGCGTGCAGGACCCGGGCCGTACGATTCCCCGCGCCACCTTCATCGGCACCGGGCTCCTCGCGTTCATCTCGATCAGCGTGTCACTCGTGCCGATGCTCGTGCTCTCGCAGGGGGACCTCGCGCACTCGAGCAAGCCCTTTGCGGACGTGTTCGCGCGCTTCCTCGGCTCGGGCTCCGGCAAGCTGGTCGCAGCCTCGGTCATCGTGAGCGGACTGGGGTGCCTCAATGGCTGGACGCTCGTGCTCGGTGAGCTCACCGTCAGCTTCGCGCGGCACGGCGGCTTCCCGAAGTGGCTCGGCAAGGTGAACGCGCATGGCGCACCGACGCGCGCGTTCGTGCTGACGGCGGTGCTCGCGAGCCTGATGATGCTCACCAACTACAACGACTCGATGGCGGAAGCCTTCAACTGGATGAACGTCGTCGTCACCGCGGCCAATCTGCCCATCTACATCGGCTCGGCACTGACCGTGCTGATCCTGTGGCGCCGCCGGCAGATCCCGACACCGACCGCGCGCGAGTGGCGCTGGATCGTCGCCGCAGCCCTCGCAGCCCTCTACTGCGTCTGGGCCTCGATCGGCATCGGCGCCAAGCCGCTGCTGTGGGCAGGCGTGCCCTGTGCCGCCGGAGTGCTCGTGTACGCCGTGTACTGGTGGTACACGGTGCGCCGCGTGACGGTGGCGGCGCGCGCCTGATCCTCGATATTGCTGGAGAATCGATCGATGTCACGACCGGCTGTTGCGTTGCTTGCGCTGCTCCTCGCCTCGCTTGGCTGCTCTTTCGCCTGCGCCGCCGCAACCGCCCCTGCTCCGCGCGCGCGCGATCTCGGAGTGCCCTTCGACGGCACGCCGGGACCGTTGAACGCCATCACGGATGTCGAGGGGGTGCTGGTCGGACACACGACGCTCATCTCCGGCAGCGGCAGGCTGGTCGTCGGCAAGGGGCCGGTGCGCACCGGCGCCACCGCGGTGCTGCCGCGCGGCAGCCACTCCATGGAGAAGTTCTCCTTCGCCGGCTGGTACTCGCAGAACGGTAACGGCGAGATGACCGGCACCACCTGGGTCGAGGAGTCGGGCTTCCTCGAAGGTCCGGTGCTCATCACCAACACTCACAGTGTCGGCGTGGTGCGCGATGCGGTCATTGCCTGGCGCGTGGCGCACGGCCCGGCCGATGCCACCGAGTCCTGGTGGTCACTGCCGGTGGTGGCCGAGACCTGGGACGGCTGGCTGAACGACATCAATGGCTTTCACGTGAAGCCCGAGCACGTTTTTCATGCTCTCGACAGCGCACACGACGGCCCGGTCGAGGAAGGGGCCGTGGGCGGTGGCACCGGCATGGTGTGCAACGGCTTCAAGGGCGGCATCGGCACTTCCTCGCGCAAGCTCGCCGCGAAGGACGGCGGCTACCTCGTCGGGGTGCTCGTGCAGTGCAACTTCGGGCGCCGGCAGAACCTGCGCATCGCAGGGATCCCGGTGGGCCGTGAGATCGAGAGCGAGGATCCCTACGCCTGGCTTCCCTCGGACATCGCCGAGTACGGCTCGATCATCGTCGTGGTGGCGACCAACGCCCCGCTCCTCCCCCACCAGCTCAAGCGCATTGCGCGGCGCGTATCGCTCGGCATCGGCCGCACGGGCAGCATCGCGAGCAACGGCTCGGGGGATATCTTCATCGCCTTCTCCACCGCCAACCCGGGCGCGAGCGATGTGAGCCAGGTGGTCGATCTGAAAATGGTCCCGAACGACAAGCTCGACCCGCTGTTCGCCGCGACCGTCGAAGCCACCGAAGAAGCGATCGTGAACGCCATGGTGGCCGCGAAAGATATGACCGGCATCAACGGCCACCACGTGCGCGCGCTCCCGCACGATGAGCTGCGGGCGGTGCTGGCGAAGTACAACCGCCTCACTCGTTGACGCGGCCGATTCGCCTCACCTCGGAGCGAGCCGCCTAAGGTGTGCCGACGATCGCCCGCCAGTTGATGATCGCATTCCACAGCATGCGCTGATCGCCGCGATTGAGGTCGCGGTGCAGCGGGTTGAAGTTGAAGGTGATGACGTGCCCCTTACCGGCCGGCATGTCGAGGATCGCGGCGCGGCCGATGAGATTCTCCTCGCCCCACACCTGGCCGCTCACGACGATCGGTGCCCCTTCTCGGTCGCCCCACTCGAGCACGATGCCGCTGCGGTCGATCGGCCCATCGAGACACACGGTGCAATAGGCCATGCGCAGCCAGCGCCGTGGCGTGGAGTAGAGCGGAAAGTTCTGCCGGAATACCCAGGTGCGTGCCGAATAGCCGTAGGCGATCGGATGCGTGGGCCGCGCGAAGGTGACGCGCAGGTGCGAGCCGGGCGTGCGCGTCGCGGCGCTCTGTGAGGCGGCCGCCGAGGCGGCGCCGCCCCCCTGTGTGCTGCGTGGTACACCGCCGGCTTCCCGTCGCACCCCGCGCACCAGCCCGCCTTCGAGCGGCAGCATCGAGCCGCTGCCGAGGGTAATCAGCAGCGCGCCGGCGCCGATGAATCTCTGCAGCTCCGCGAGTCCCGCATAGCCGATGCCGCCGGTGATGTCATCGGAGGCGGCGGGGTTGCCGAAGCTCGGCGTGCTCGCCGTCTTCCGGAAGGGCATCGGCCCCCACGACTTGTAGAGTCCTTCGATCTGCTCGGCGAGCTCGAGATCGACGTGCGGGTAGAGCAGCACGTCGAACTTGTCCCGCAGCTTGCCGGCGCGGACGTCCTCATCGCGCACGTACACATACGGAATGTGGCGCTGATCGAGCGTATAGCGGGTCCAGCCGGCCGTGTCGGTGTCCGCCCACGGTATCCACACGCCAAGCCGCGGCACCGGGGCCTCGTGCCGTGCCACCTGCGGCACGCTCGCGGTGCTCGCGAAGTCGAGGCCGAGCTTCGAGCCCGTGTCGCGTACCGCCGCCGCGAGGCCCGACTGCGCCGCGAGGATCCAGGAGCCGGCCGGGTACTGCGTGGCGCCGACGCTGAATGGCTGCTCGGCGATCGCGACGCGAAAGCCGCGCAGCGCGTAGCGCGCCTCGAGGAGCCCTTCCTGCCCGGTGTCCTTCAGCAGGTACACAGGACCTGCACCCTCCACGGTGCCGGTGACGTGCGGCGCTTCCGTGAGCTTCGCGAGCGGCAGCGCGCGCACCTGAGGGTCCGCCGTGGCGATGACGGCGAGGTGATAGTGAGCGGGAAACGACCAGGAGATGTCGTCGTAGGTTTCCGGGCCGTCCTTCGGAAATTCCTGCGGCGTGAGCAGGTCGACCGCGTAGTCGCGGTAGGGTTGATCGAGCCGCACCACGTACGTGCCGGCCGGCCAGGTCCCTTCTTTCAGCGTGACCGCGGCGGTCGCACGGTGCACCTCGATGCCGAGCCCGAGAAGCCGCGCGACGAGCTGCGCGACACGTGTCGGATCGCCCTGGCCAGC
This sequence comes from Steroidobacteraceae bacterium, assembly GCA_035541695.1. Lineage (GTDB taxonomy): Bacteria > Pseudomonadota > Gammaproteobacteria > Steroidobacterales > Steroidobacteraceae > 13-2-20CM-66-19. The sequence goes on along the minus strand of DATKMV010000023.1, from coordinate 7,029 downwards.
GGGAATGACGAAACCGTACGGCGCCTGCTCGAGACCGTGCTGATAGGAGTGCAACCCCTTGAGGTAGTAATTGCGCAGCAGCGTCTTCGACTGCTGCGCCACGTCATCGAGCGCTGCGAGCATGGCGGTCTCGTTGTAGTTGACGTTGTCGCGCGCCGACCAGAGAAACGAGGCGACCGGCGGTGCCGGCAGCGGCCGGTACCATTCGACACTCGTGTTGGCGTCCGGCTGCTCGGAGCGCATGGTCTCGGCGCTGCCGTTGCCGAAGGTCTCGTAGCCGCGGCCATCGGCGTTGTGGTTGAGGCCGATGGCATCGAGGTACAGGTGCGCCCAGTCATCGCCGAAATTCCAGGTCCACACTCCCGGCATGCCGAAGCCGGTCAGCGTCTGCACCTCGTGGAAGGACAGCTCGAGCCGCTCGGCGTAGCTGAGCGGATCGACGTGCTCGTTGATCGGGTTGGTGCCGTTCCAGGTGAGGAGCATCGCGATGCTCTCGTGCAGGTCGTGGATCACCTGCGGGTGCCAGTCGAACATCATGCGGTACACCGCCTTGGTGGTCTCGTGCACCATCTGGTGCGCGTCGCGGTTGATGTCGACGTACGCATAATGAGACCAGTAGGGCGGCGCCTGGCGCGGCAGGGTCGCCTGATCGGTCTTGCCCTTGAGATAGCGGTAGAACCACTCGACCTGCTTGTCGCGCCCGTCGGGGTTGGAGACGGGGTTGATGAGCACCACGACGTTTTCGCGGATACGGCGGATCATCGGCTGCTCGGACGCGGCGAGGCGGTAGGCGAGCTCGAGCACCGACTCGGTCGAGCCGCTCTCGTCCGAATGGAGTGCGGCATTGAAGTAATAGATCGGCCGCGCACTCGTGATGAGCTGCTCGGCGGCCGCGGCGTCGGTGCGCCGCGGGTCGGCGAGTGCCGCGGTTGCGGCCCTGAGCCGGTCGAGCTCGCGGATGCCCGCCTCGTCGGTAATCGCGAGCAGCACGATCTCGCGGCCCTCCTCGGAGCGCCCGATGGTGAAGACCCGCACGCGGGGCGAGGAACCCGCGAGTGCCCGGCAATAGGCATACGCAGTTGCGGAATTCACGAGCTCGCCGGGGGCGCCGGGAATCCGATGCAGGAAGGCGCGCGGCGACACGGCGGACGACGAGGCCGGCAGATACGACACCCACGGCGAGAGGAAGCGCGTCTCGGTGGTCGCCTTGGCGATCTCCTCGATGGAGCCCGGCTCCGGGGTGTCCGGAGCGATCGTCTGTGCGGAGAGGACGAGCGGATAAAGGCCGATGGCGAGCCGCAGCAGGAGGGAGGTGATGCGCATGTCAGTCCTCGGGTTCGACGTTACGTGGACGCAGGAATGAATTGTCCGGTAGCAACCGATCGCGGAAAAAGAACGCGAGACCGATACCGATCAGCAGGATCGAGCCGCCGACCACCTTCAAGGCGATCAGCGCGGGGTTGGCACTGTGCGTCGGAGGAATCATCGCCACGATGGCGCCGAGGACCGTCACGGCAATGCCGGAGGCTGCAACCAGCCTGCAGACCGCCAACCCGCGCGGCAGCGGCGAGCCCTCGGCCGGAACACCCTGCGCGCGTGCGCGCAGAACCGGCAGCGCAGCGAACATGTAGATGAGCGGGATGAAGCCGAGAATGATGGACATGTCGATGAGCACCAGGAACGCCTCGTGGATGGCCGAGCCCGAAAGCGCGGCGAGCAGGATCAGCGTGGTGATCGTTCCCTGCGTGACAAGCGCGACATACGGTGACCCGAAGCGCGGATGCACGGCGCCGAGTGCGCGCGGCATGTAACGATCGAGACCGAAAAGGAACGGCAGGCGCGCGGTTCCCGCGACCCACGCGCCGAGCGTCCCGACCTGCGACAGCGCGACCAGTGCGGCCGTGACCGCCCCGAAGGCCGGCAGGCCGAGCCGGCCTCCCACCGCCGCGAGCGCTTGTGGGATTCCGCTGATGAGGTTGATCTCCCCGGCGGGTAACGCAACGAGCAGCGCGGCCGTTCCCGCGATGTAGAGGACCGGCACGATGAGGCAGGAGACGAGGACCGCACGCGCAATGGTACGGCGCGGATTCTGGATCTCACCGCCGACGATCGGCCCGAGCTCCAGCCCCACGTACGCGAGGGCCATGGTCGCGAAGCTCGCGAGCGTGCGCAGCGAGGTGAAATCCGGAAGCCACGCGCCACGGGTGAAGTGGGTGGCGCTGCCGAGCCGGTGCCATGCGAGCGCACCGCCGGCAAAAATCGTCGCTCCGGCCAGCCAGGTGGCAATCCCGCCCACGTTCTGCAGCCACTTGGCACGATTCAGACCCATGACGTTCAGCAGCGTGGCGAACCACAGCACACCGAGGCACACCGCAGCGTTGAAGCGCGGACTGCCGGCGAGGTCGAGCCAGCTGCCCCCTTTCACGTAGAGGAACACTGCGGCGATGAAGAGCAGCAGCGAGGGGAAGAAAACGAGATTGCTGACCCAGTAGCACCATCCCACCACGAATGCGTGCAGCTCGCCGAAGGCCGCCTTGGACCAGAGGTAGATCCCACCCTCCCCTGGCAGGCGAGAGCTCAGCTCGAGCACCGTGAGCGCGGAGGGCAGGAAGAAGCTGAGCAGGCCGAGCACCCAGAGCGTGAGACTCGAGGGCCCGATCTGCGCCGCGATCGACAACCAGCGGAAGGAGATGATGGCGGCGACGCTCATCAGCACGAGATCGAGCGCACCGAGACTGCGGCGCAGCTGCGGCAATGGCTGGGTCACGGTGCGCGCATGCTAGCATGCGCGCCGCGATCACAATTCCAGGTGTGTCAGCACCGCGACTCTCCATGGATCGTTTCGACTACATCGTGCTTGGAGCGGGAACCGCGGGCTGCGTGGTCGCGAGCCGCTTATCCGAGAACAGCGCGCGGCGGGTGCTGCTGCTCGAGGCAGGCGGCTCGGATCTGAGATTCTGGGTGCGCGTGCCCATCGGTTACGGCCGGACCTTCAATGACCCGCGCGTCAACTGGATGTACGAGTCCGAGCCCGAGCCGGCGCTCTGCGGACGGCGCGGCTTCTGGCCGCGCGGCAAGGTGCTCGGGGGCTCGGGCTCGATCAACGACATGATCTACATCCGCGGATTTCCCTGGGACTTCGATGGCTGGCAATCGCTCGGCAACCCGGGTTGGGGTTGGCAGGATGTCCTGCCCTACTTCCGCAAGCTCGAGGATTACCCGGGCGGGGATGAACAATATCGCGCACGTGGCGGCCCCATCCACGTGACCGACATGGCCGAAGGCGCACATCCCGTGTGCTTCACCTTCATCGAGACCTGCCGGCGGCTCGGCTATCCGGTGCTCGAGGACTTCAATGCAGCGCCGGTCGAAGGCGTCGGTGTCTACCAGATCACCACCCGCGGTGGCCTGCGCATGTCGACCGCCCGGGGGTACCTGCGTCCGGCGTTGCGCCGCGCCAACCTGCGGTTGCGGTTGCGCGCGCATGCGCTGTCGGTGCTCTTCGAGGGTCGCCGTGCCGTCGGGGTCGCCTATCACCACCGCGGCTCGCTGCAGGAAGCGCGCGCGAGCCGCGCGGTCATCGTCTGCCTCGGCTCGGTCAATTCCCCGCAGCTGCTGCAGCTCTCAGGGATCGGCGACAGCGATCTCCTGCGCCGCCACGGCATCGAGGTGATCGCGCACCAGCCCCAGGTCGGGCGCAATCTCCAGGATCACCTCGATGTCTCCTACGTGTACCGCTCGCGTGTCCCGACGCTCAACGACCAGTTCTACCCGCTCGCCGGCAAGCTCGGGGCGGGAATGCGCTACCTGCTCACGCGCAAAGGACCCCTCTCCATGAGCATCAATCAGAGCGGCGGCTTTCTGAGGAGCGATCCCGCACAGCCTCATCCGAACCTGCAGATCGTCTGCAGTCCCGTGAGTTACGATCCGCTCACCTGGCCGCGGCGACGGCTGCTGGAGCCGCATCCATTCTCAGGGTTCGTGGTGTCGTTCCAGTCGTGTCGTCCGACGAGCCGCGGGCACATCGAGATACGCTCCGCCAACCCCTACGACGCGCCGCTGATCTTCCCGAATTACCTGAGCACCGAGCGGGACCTCGCGGAGATCCCCGGCGGAGCGCGGCTGTTGCGGCAGATTGCCGCGACCTCACCGCTCGCCGACATCATCGACCGGGAGCTCGAGCCCGGGGCCGGCATCAGCACCGACGCGCAGCTCGTACAGGACTTCCGCGCGCGCGCCGGCAGCGTCTATCACCCGGTCGGCACCTGCGCCATGGGTCCCGATCCCGCAACTTCCGTGGTCGATCCCCGGCTGCGCGTGCACGGAATCGCGGGGCTGCGCGTGGTCGACGCATCGATCTTCCCGACCGTGACCTCGGGCAACACCAACACGCCGACCACCATGGTGGCGGAGAAGGCCTCCGCTCTCATCAGGGAGGAGGACGGCTGAGCGGCGTTACTTGTAGGCCGTCCAGATGGTCTTCAGATCCGTGTACTTGTCGATCGCGTGCGCCGAGCGGTCGCGGCCGAAGCCTGACTGCTTGAACCCCCCGAACGGGGTGGCGATGGTGGAGCGATCGAAGCTGTTCACCCAGACGGTGCCGGCATGCAGCGACTCCGAGATGCGGTGCGCCGCGTTGATATCGCTGGTCCAGACCGCCGCCGCGAGCCCATAGATGCTGTCGTTCGCCATCACGAGCGCGTCCGACTCCCTGGCGAAGCGGGTGACGGCGAGCACCGGTCCGAAAATCTCCTCACGCGAGACGCGCGCATCGGGGCGTACCTCATCGAGTATCGTAGCCTCGACGTAGTAGCCACCGGTCTCGGCGAAGGCGCGCTTGCCGCCGAGGGTGAGCCGGGCGCCCTCGGCGACGCCGCTATCGATGTAGCCGAGCACCCGGCGCATGTGTCCCTCATCGATCAGCGCCCCCATCTGCGTCGCCGGATCGAATGGGTTGCCGAGGGTGATGCCCGCCGTCACCCGCCCGATGGCATCGAGCAGCCGCTCGCGCACGCTCTCGTGCACGATGAGCCGTGACCCGGCATTACAGGTCTCACCCGCGTTGTAGTAGATCCCCCACGCGATCGCCTCGGCGGCCGCATCGATGTCGGCGTCGGCGAGCACCACGTGCGGGCTCTTGCCGCCACATTCGAGTGATACGCGCTTGAGGTTCGATTCTCCGGCGTAGCGGAGCATGAGCTTGCCGACTTCGGTCGAGCCGGTGAAGGTGACCATGTCGACATCCGCATGGAGCGCTAGCGGCCGCCCCGCCTCCTCGCCGAATCCGGGCAGCACATTCAGCACGCCGGGGGGCAGGCCGGCGCGCAGCGCGAGCTCCCCGAGCCGTATCGCCGTGAGCGGCGACTGCTCGGCGGGCTTGAGCACCACCGAGTTCCCCACGAGGAGCGCAGGTCCGAGCTTCCAGCTGGTGACGATCAGCGGGTAATTCCAGGGCACGATGGCCGCCACGACACCGAGCGGCTGCCGGCGGATGAGGGCGAGATCGTTCGGGCCGGTCGGGGCGATCTCGTCGTAGAGCTTGTCGGCGAACTCGCCGTAATAGCCGATGCAGTCGATGGCCTTCGGCACATCGACATCGAGGGAGTTCCGGATGGGCTTGCCGACATCGAGCGTCTCGAGCATGGCGAGGTGCTCGAGGTCCTCGCGCATGAGCTCGGCAAAGCGCAGCAGGATGCGCTTGCGCTCTTTCGGGTCCATCCGCCGCCAGCGGCCGTCCTCGAACGCCGCACGCGCCGCAACCACGGCCGCATCGACGTCCGCCTGCTCGCAGCGGGCCACCTGCGCGATCACCCGGCCATCGATCGGCGTTCGCTTCTCGAAGGTGCGGCCGCTGCGCGCGCCGACCAGCTGCCCGTCGATGAGCGCGCGTCCTTCGGGGCGCAACGGCGCAGCGAGGTTTTCCCAGTCGCGTCGGCTGCGGGTGCTCGGAACTGCGTTCATGGTGATCTTCCGGGTGGCATGCGAGCGAGCGTAGCCCAGGGGCCGCGGGCGGCGCCGCGTGGGCCGCGGAGGCCGCGGGGCGTAGCTTCTTGCCGCTCGAGGCTATCACAAGCTCCTTGCGGCGATAAGGATCGCGCCGGTCGCCGATGTCAGCGACACGCTATTGAGCATCCGCTCAACTACCGGCAGACTCGGGCCATGCCGCGCAACCCTCGATACGATGTGCTCTTCGAGCCCGTGCGCATCGGCCCGGTCACCGCCCGCAATCGCTTCTACGCGGTGCCCCACGCCGCCGGCATGACCAACGCCATGCCGCACATGCGCGCCGCGTTCCGCGGCACGAAGGCCGAGGGCGGCTGGGGAGTGGTTTGCACGGGGTACGTCTCCATCGACCCGGGCTCCGACGACTCCCCGCTCCCGTACGCGACGCTCTGGGACGACGAGGATGTACGCTCGCACGCCCTCATGACCGAAGCCGTCCACCGCCACGGCGCACTCGCCGGCATCGAGCTGTGGCACGGTGGTGGCTCGGTCATGAACCGCACCAGCCGCCTGCCGACCATGTCGCCGTCGGGCACCTCCTGGATGGCGACCCACGTGAACTTCATGGGCCACCAGCGGCCGCGCATCATGGACGCGGGCGACATCCGAGCGCTGCTGCAGGCCCAGGCGGCGGCGGCGCGGCGCGCCCGACAAGCCGGCTTCGACATCGTCTACGTCTACGCCGGCATGGGATATTTGCCGTACGAGTTCTTGTTGCCGGAATGGAATCGGCGGACCGATGCCTACGGCGGCTCGGTGGCCAATCGGGTGCGCATCGTGCGCGAGCTGCTCGAGGTCACGCACGAGGCGGTCGCGGGTCAATGCGCGGTGGCACTGCGCATCAGTCTCGAGGAGCTACGAGGACGACCGAGCGAGGCCGCGCCCTCCGAGGCCCATGAGGTGGTCTCGCTTCTGGCCGACGTGCCGGATCTGTGGGACGTGAAGATGGATTCCTCGCCCACTGATTGCGGGCCTTCGCGTTTTACGCCTGAAGGCAGTCACGAGCCAGTCATCGACTTCGTCCGG
>DATKMV010000022.1:0-47123 GCA_035541695.1 Steroidobacteraceae bacterium | reverse complement strand
GGCGATGATCATCTTCGGCCGGTGCTCCTCGGCGAGGCGCTGCACCTGGGCGTAGTCGATTTCGCCAGTCTTGGGATCGAGGCCGTACTGGAAGGCGCGGAAGAACTTGCCGGAGAAGTTCACCTTGGCGCCGTGAGTCAGGTGGCCGCCGTGGTCGAGGCTCATGCCGAGGATGGTCTCCCCGGGCGGCACCAGCGCGAAGTAGGCGGCGGCGTTCGCCTGTGAGCCCGAATGCGGCTGCACGTTGGCGTAGTCGGCGCCGAACAGCTCCTTGGCGCGATCGATGGCGAGCTGCTCCACCACATCGACGTATTCGCAGCCGCCGTAGTAGCGCTTTCCGGGGTAGCCTTCCGCGTACTTGTTGGTCAGCACGGAACCCTGCGCCTCGAGCACCCGGGGGCTGGTGTAGTTCTCGGAGGCGATCAGCTCGATGTGGTCCTCCTGGCGGCTGCGCTCGCCCTGGATCGCCCTGGCGAGCTCGGGGTCGAACCCCTCGATGGTCATGGTCGTCCGGAACATGCGCAGGCCCTGGTGGTGGTTATACGAAAAGGGAATACCCTATTCTACCGCAAGCCCGCGTGCGCCGTTTGCAAGCCGGGCGACACGAACCTGTCCGCAAGCGTCAGTCGCACGTCCCGCCGCGGCGGCGCTCGGCCTAGAAGAGGTTCTCGACCACGCTGTTCCAGGCCTGCGCGATATTGGCGCGGTTGTAGCCGCCACCCCCCAGGGCCACGAGGCGACCGTGTCCCAGGCGCTCAGCCAGAGCGGCCAGCTCGCGCGCCGCGAAGCCATGGGTCCTGGCCGTGAAGCGCAGGTGCGTGATCGGGTCCCCGGCAACGCTGTCGGCACCGCACTGTAGGATGATGAACTGCGGCTCGAAGCGCTCCAGGTGGGCGATCACCCGCGGCCACACCTGCGCGAACGCCGCATCGTCGGCGCCCGGCGCCATGGGTAGATTGAGCTTGGTTCCCTGGGCGGCGCCGCGGCCGGTCTCCTCGGCGGCGCCGGTCCCCGGATACAGATAGCGCCCGTCCTCGTGGACGTCGGCGAAGATCACGGCCGCATCGTCCTCGAATGCGTAGAACACGCCATCGCCGTGATGCGCGTCGATGTCCACGTATGCGACCCGGCCGAGGCCGGCCTTCCGCCGCAGCAACTCGATGGCGACGCCGCAGTCGTTGAATACACAGAAACCGGCGGCCCGATCCCGCGCGGCATGATGCAAGCCGGCGATGGGTACGAAAGCGCGCCGGCACTCGCCTCGCATGATCGCCTCGGTGGCGTTCAGAGTCGCGCCCACGACGCACGCCGCGGCTTCGTATACGCCGCGAAACGCGGGGGTGTCGCCACCGTCCAGCAGTCCGAGCCCGCTCGCCGACCTCTCACGCACGAAATCAACGTAGCCGGGGGTGTGGAAGAAGCGCAGCTCGTCCTCGGTTGCAACTCGCGGCTCCAGGAGCTGCACCCGCCTGTCCAGGCCACGCGATTCGAGCTCGCGCACGAAGGCGGCATGGCGGTCCGTGCCGAAAGGATGGCCGTCCCCGAAGCCGTAGCGAGCCAGGCGGTCGCCCACAACCACTGCCACGTTGGATCTCATGTGACGGTACCGCCTCGTGAATGGTCCCGCCGCCCAAGGGAATCGCCAAGCGGCGGCGAGTCGATGATAATGCCTGAACTGCAACCCGACTGCGTGCCGCGCGCGCGCCCGAATCGATCGCACATGGCTCAATACATCTACACCATGAACCGGGTGTCCAAGGTGGTGCCCCCCAAACGCACCATCCTGCGCGACATCAGCCTCTCCTTCTTCCCCGGCGCCAAGATCGGCGTGCTCGGCCTGAATGGCTCGGGCAAGTCGTCGCTGCTGCGGATCATGGCCGGAACGGACCCTGCATTCGATGGGGAGGCGCGTCCCCAGAGCGGCATCCGTGTGGGCTTCCTGCCCCAGGAGCCGCAGCTCGACGACGCCAAGGACGTGCGCAGCACGGTCATGGAAGGGGTCGGGGAGACCTTCAGGCTGTTGGAGGAATTCAACCGGATCAGCGACCGATTCAGCGAGCCGCTGTCCGATGAGGAGATGACCGCCCTGCTGGAGCGCCAGGCGAAGCTGCAGGACGCCATCGATGCGGCGGGCGGGTGGGAGCTCGAACGCAAGCTCGACATCGCGGCGGACGCCCTGCGACTGCCCCCGTGGGAAGCGCGCATCGGCACCCTGTCGGGCGGGGAGAAGCGCCGCGTGGCACTGTGCCGGCTGCTGCTGTCGGCACCGGACATGCTGCTGCTGGATGAGCCCACCAATCACCTGGACGCCCAGTCGATCGCCTGGCTGGAGCGCTATCTGGAGGAATATCCGAGCACGGTCGTCGCGGTGACCCACGACCGCTATTTCCTCGACAACGTCGCCGAGTGGATCCTCGAGCTCGATCGCGGCCACGGCATTCCGTGGCACGGCAACTATTCATCGTGGCTCGAGCAGAAGGAGCAGCGGCTCGCGCTCGAGGAGCGTGAGCAGGAGGCGCTGCGCAAGGCGCTGGCGCACGAGCTCGAGTGGGTGCGACAGAACCCCAAGGCGCGCCAGGCAAAGAGCAAGGCGCGGCTCGCGCGCTACGAGGAGCTCGCCTCGCGCGAGTTCCAGCAGCGCAACGAGACCAACGAGATCTACATTCCCCCGGGCGAGCGGCTCGGGGACCTGGTGATCGCGGTGGCCGGACTGCGCAAGGGCTACGGCGAGCGGCTGTTGATCGACAGGCTCGATTTCAACCTGCCGCGCGGCGGCATCGTCGGCATCATCGGTCCGAACGGTGCCGGCAAGACTACCCTGTTCCGCATGCTCACCGGCGCGGAGCAACCGGATGCGGGCGAGATCCGCATCGGCCCGACCGTCCGTCTCGCCTACGTCGACCAGTCGCGCCAGACCCTCGATGACAGCAAGACCGTCTGGCAGGAGATCTCCGGCGGCCTCGACATGATCAAGGTCGGCCCGTACGAGACCTCCTCGCGTGGCTACGTCGGGCGCTTCAACTTCAAGGGCACTCAGCAACAGCAGCTCGTCGGCGCGCTCTCCGGAGGTGAGCGCAATCGCGTACATCTCGCCAAGGTGCTGCGCGCCGGCGGCAACGTGCTGCTGCTCGATGAGCCGACCAACGACCTCGACGTCGAGACACTGCGGGCGCTCGAGGAGGCGCTGCTGGCCTTCCCGGGCTGCGCCGTGGTGATCTCGCACGACCGCTGGTTTCTCGATCGCATCGCCACACACATCCTCGCCTTCGAGGGCGACTCCCAGGTCGTGTGGTTCGAAGGGAATTACCAGGAATACGTCGAGGATTTCCGCCGCCGCAAGGGCGAGGACGCCGCGCAACCGCATCGCATCCACTACAAGCCGCTGACGCGCTGAGGGGATGCGAAGCTGACCTTATTGCGTCCGACGACACAGCCGCAATCCCCCGCCGCGCCTGCCACCGGCACCCTGTGGCGCTGGGTCGGGCCGCTCGCGGCGTTGCTGGTGTTCACGCTGGTCGTCTGGGTGCTGCATCACCAGCTGGCGCACCTGCACGTCAAGCGGGTGCTCGCGCATCTGCACGCGATCCCCCGCCGCCAGCTGCTGGCGGCGCTCGGCTTCACAGCCCTCAGCTACTGGCTGCTGACCACCTACGAGCTGCTGGCGCTCACCTATCTGCGACGCCTCATCCCCTACCGGCGGATCGTCTTCAACTCCTTCATCGCCTACTCCTTCAGCCACACGCTCGGCTTCGCCGCGTTCACGCAGACCGCGATCCGCCTGCGTCTGTATGCGAGCGCGCGCATCTCGGCCATCGATGTGGCCACCGTCTCGGCATTCTGCAGCGTGTCGTTCGGCATCGGACTCGCCACCGTCTCGGGACTCTCGCTGGTGCTCTCGCCGGCGCACGCGGCGCGCCTCCTGCACCTGCACGAGAACTGGTCGGTGCTGGTCGGCACGCTGCTGCTCGCAGCAGTGTGCGCCTATGCGCTGTGGGCCTGCTTTGCCCGCGGCACGCTCGAGATCCGCGGCTGGGCGCTGCGGGCACCGGGTCCGTTGATCGGGCTCGCACAGATGACACTCGGGATCCTCGACATCTCGCTCGGCTGTGCAGTGCTGTGGTCGCTGCTGCCCGCCGGCGCACATGTCCACTACATCACCTTTCTCGGGGTGTACGCCGCGGCCGTGATCGCCGGCATCATCAGCCACGTGCCGGGCGGAGTCGGTGTGTTCGAGGCGGTCATCCTGCTCACGCTCCCCGGCGCACCGGCCGATGCGCTGCTCGGGTCGCTGCTCGCGTACCGCGCGGTCTACTACCTGGTGCCGCTGGTATTCGGCACCCTGCTGTTCGGCTCCAAGGAAGTCTCGGCGCAGCGCGCCCATCTCGCGCGTGCCCGCGAGCTTACCGCGCAGTACATCGCCCCGGTCGTGCCGCAGATCGCCGGCGCACTCAGCTTCCTCTCGGGTGCCTTGCTGCTCATCTCCGGGGCGACACCGGCCCTCGATGAGCGCCTCGCGCTGCTCGATCGCTTTCTGCCGCTACCGGTGCTGGAGGTGTCGCACCTGGTCGGCAGTGTGGTCGGGCTGGCGCTGCTCGTGCTGTCGCGGGCGCTGTTCCGTCGGGTGCAGGCGGCCTATCACATTACCGTCTGGCTGCTGGTGGCCGGCATCTTCGCCTCACTCCTCAAGGGCCTCGATTTCGAGGAGGCGGCGCTGCTGGTGCTCGTGCTGGGCGTGCTGGTGCTCGGCCGGCGCTCGTTCTACCGACCGACCGCCATCCTCGAGGAGCGTTTCACTCCGGTGTGGACCGTCAGCACCATCGGCGTGATCGTGCTCGCGGTATGGATCGGCATGCTTTCGTACCGTCACGTGGCCTACTCCCGCGAGTTGTGGTGGACCTTTGCGCTCGATGCCAATGCGCCGCGCATGCTGCGCGCCTCGCTGCTCGTCGTGGTGCTCGGCACCGCTTACGTGCTGCTCAATCTGTTGCGTCCGGCGCGGCCCGAGCCCGCCGTGGCCGGTGCCGAGGACCTCGCGCGCGCCCGCAGCGTCATCGTCACGAGCGACCAGACCCTCGCCAACGCTGCGCTCACCGGAGACAAGCGGCTGCTCTTCAGCGATGCGGGCGATGCGTTTCTCATGTACCAGACCACGCGGCGCAGCTGGGTGGCGCTCGGTGACCCGGTCGGCTCACCGCAGAGCGCCGAGGAGCTCGTGTGGCGCTTGCGCGAGATGTCCGATCGCCACGGCGCCGCGACGGTGTTCTATCAGGTCGCGGGCGAGCGCCTGTCGCTCTACGTGGATCTCGGGCTCGCCGCGCTGAAGATCGGTGAGGAGGCGCGGGTACCGCTCGCCGATTTCTCGCTCGAGGGCGCGACGCGAGCGGACCTGCGTCAGGCACACCGGCGCGCGCAACGCGAGGGTGCGAGCTTCGAGGTCGTGCCACCGCAGGCCGTTGCCGAGCTGCTGCCGGTCGTGCAGCCGATATCGGACGCGTGGCTCGCCGCCAAGTCGACCGGGGAGAAGCGCTTCTCGATGGGCGCATTCTCGGCTCCCTATCTGCAGCAGTTCCCGCTGGCGCTGGTGCGTGCCGGTGGCAAGCCGGCTGCGTTCGCCAACCTCTGGACCACCGCCACGCACGAGGAGCTGTCGGTCGATCTGATGCGCTTCGACCCGGGCGCGCCACGCGGGGCGATGGACTACCTGTTCATCGAGCTGATGCTGTGGGGCCGACGCGAGGGCTACCGGTGGTTCAACCTCGGTATGGCACCACTTGCGGGACTCGAGGCACACCCGCTCGCGCCCGCGTGGCACCGGGTGGGGAACTTCATCTTCCGCTACGGCGAGCATTTCTATAACTTCGAGGGACTGCGCCGCTACAAGGCGAAATTCGATCCCGTCTGGGAGGCGCGTTACCTCGTAGCACGAGGGGGCCTGGCCTTGCCGCGCGTGCTGGTCGACATATCGGTGCTGATCGCGGGTGGAATGAAGGAGCTGGTTGCGCGATGAGCACTGCGCCCTCCGCCGCGCGTGCCGCGCTGCTCGCCCTGGCGCTCGCGCTCGCCGCAGCAGCAAGGCCTGCCGCGGTCGATGAGGCACGCGAGCTGCATGCGGGCCGCTTCGGCACCGTGCACGTCTACGTGCCAACCGGCGCGCCGCAGAGCGTGGCGATATTCGTCTCGGGCGATGGCGGATGGCAGCTCGGCGTCGTCAACATGGCGCGGGCACTGCGGGACGTGGGTGCCGTGGTGATCGGTGTCGACGTGCAAGGATATTTTGCGACCCTGCATCGCGCCGCGCAGCGCGCCGGCGCGCATTGCCAGATGATCGCGGAGGATTTCGAGTCGCTCAGCCACCAGGTGCAAAAGCAGATCGGCCTGAGCGAATACCACGTTCCGGTGCTCGTCGGATACTCCTCCGGGGCCACCGTCGTGTATGCGGTGCTGGTGCAGGCGCCTGCCGGCACCTTCGCCGGCGCGCTGAGCCTCGGCTTCTGCCCCGATCAGGACTTCGCGGGCGCGGCGCTCTGCCCCGGTAACGGTCTGCACTACCGGCAGAACGCGCAGCAGGAGCTGGTGTTCGCGCCGGCGAGGAGCCTGCGTCAACCGTGGATTGCCCTGCAGGGAGCGCAGGATCAGGTTTGCGATCCGCAGACGGCGCAGGAGTTTGCTGCGCAGGTCGAGGGCGGTGCGCTCGTGCGGCTGCCGCTCGTGGGGCATGGCTTCTCGGTCGAGCACAACTGGATGCCACAGTTTCGCGCCGCCTACGCGCGGCTCGCGGCGCACCCGGCCGCTGCGGCCGCTGCGGCGACCCCTGGGATCAGTGATCTGCCGCTGCAGGAGGTGCCGGTCTCCACTGCGAGCGCGCAGCTCGCGCTGCTCCTCACCGGTGATGGCGGGTGGGCGGGCCTCGACCAGGAGATCGCGGCGCGGCTCGCCGCCAGGGGCGTACCGACCGTGGCGCTCAACTCGCTCAAGTACTTCTGGACCGCGCGCACCCCCGGGCAGACGGCCGAGGATGTGGCCCGCGTGCTGCGGCATTATCTGGCGGCCTGGCACGCGCAGCGGGCGCTGCTGATCGGCTATTCCTTCGGCGCCGACGTGCTGCCCTTCGTGGTGAATCGACTGCCGGCCGATCTGCGCGCCCGCATCGCGAGCGTGAGCCTGCTCGGGATCGATGCGCACGCCTCCTTCGAGGTACACCTCGCCGAGTGGGTCGACGGCTCGGATGGGGATCAGCCGACACGCCCCGAGGTGACGGCCATCCGGGATCTGCCGGTGCTCTGCATCTACGGCGCGGGGGAAGCGGACTCCATATGCCCGGGGTTGCCCGCCGGAGCTGCCACCCGCGAGGAGATCGGCAGCGGTCACCACTTCGGTGGCGAGTACGCGCTCCTTGCGGACCGGATCCTCAGCTTCAGCCACACCGGCGCCCGCTGAGCCTGCGCCGCCGCAGCACCGGGCGCCCCGCCGGCACGGCCCGGCAGCGCCCTGTGACATAACGTGGCGGTGTAATTTGCTGCGGGCCCCGGCGCGCGCTGAGTTAACATGTGCGCGGCGGCACATAACACAACATGAGCCGCCCACCGTCATGTCGATGTACATCGATTCGAGCAGCCGGCTGCATCACGACCTGGAGAAGAATCTGGTCGTGACCTGCCCGCATTGTCAGGCGGTGGCGCACATCACCCCGAGCGCGGTGCCGCGCTTCGAGGATCTGCAGCTGTACCGCCCGAAGCAGGTGGGCCTCGTGTACCTGTGCGATGCCTGCCACATGCCGATCTTTCTGCGCTTCACCGTGCGCGTGTATGGCGCGGCGCGCATCGAGCTGTCACCGCAGTTCACCGAAGTGGAACGGGCGCGCGAGAAGTTCAGCTTTGCCTATATTCCCGAGGGGGTGGAGCTGCTGTTCCGCGAAGCGCTCGGCTGTTTCTCCCATGGAGCGTTCAACGCATTCGCCTCCATGTCGCGCCGCACCGCGCAGGCGATGTTCGCCGATCTCGGCGAGGCGGGAAAACTGCGTCTCTTCGATGAGCTCAATGCGGTGCGCGATCTGGCGGATATTGCGCCCGACACCTTCATGAAGATGCGCAACGTGCTGTTCGGTGCGGAGCTCGACGTGCGGACGCCCTTGCCGCTGCTCGATGGTTACGAGGCCGGCATCATGCTCGAAGTCGTCAAGGATCTGCTCTACGAGGCTTACGTGCGCAAGGGCAAGCTGCAGCAGGCGATGATGGTGCGGCGGTTCTTCCTCGAGGAGACCGGCAGCGTCGCGCCGATCAAGTCGGCGAGCTGATGCGCCTGTCGCAGTCGGGCGCGGTCGGCCGATCGGCCCTGACGCCGGCGCCTCACCCTGCGAACCGCCGCGCATTGCGGAACAGGCGCATCCAGCCGCTGTACTCGCCCGCCCCGCCGGGGCGCCAGGAGTTCTGCAGGTAGCGGAACGAGCGCTCCGGGTGCGGCATGATGATGGTGACGCGCCCATCGAGATTGCAGAGCGCGGCAATGCCGAAGGGCGTGCCGCTCGGGTTCGACGGGTAGCGCGTCGCCGGCTCACCGGAGCCCTCGACGTAGCGCACGCCGACGAGCCCGCTCATCGAGCACGCCTCGGCGGCGGCGTCACTCACGAATTCCGCCCGGCCCTCACCGTGCGCCACCGCGACCGGCAGCACCGAGCCGGCCATTCCCTCGAGCAGGACCGAGGGCGAGGGCAGCACCTCGACCAGCGAGAGACGCGCCTCGTACTGCTCGCTGCGGTTGCGCACGAAGCGCGGCCAGTGCGCGGTGCCTGGAATGATGCTCTTGAGCGCGGCGAGCATCTGGCAGCCGTTGCAGATGCCGAGCGCGAAGGCGTCGCCGCGCGCGAAAAAGCGTGCGAACTGCTCGCGCACCGCCTCGTGGAACAGGATCGACTTGGCCCAGCCCTCGCCTGCGCCGAGCACGTCACCGTAGGAGAACCCGCCGCAGGCCACGAGTCCCTGGAACTCACCGAGATCGCGCCGTCCGCTCAGGAGATCGGTCATGTGCACGTCGTGCGGCGCGAAGCCGGCGAGGTCGAACACCGCCGCAGTCTCGACCTGGCTGTTCACCCCCTGCTCGCGCAGGATCGCAACCGCCGGGCGCGCGCCGCGTGCGATGTATGGAGCGGCAATGTCCTCATCCGGATCGAAGCTGAGCGCAACGCTGAGCGGCGGCTGGCCCGCGGAAGTCTGGGCAGCAAACTCCTCGTCCGCACACTGCGGCTCATCACGCAGCCTTCGCATGCGCCAGGAGGTCTCCGACCAGGCGCGGCGCAGCTCTTCCCAGCTCTCATCGAGCACGGCCTCGCCCACGCGCATCTCGATGCGCAGCTCGCTCACCGGGGCGCCGAGGTACAGTGCCGCGTCCCCCAGACCATGACGCGCAAGGATGGCGAGAAACGCGGGCTCATCGCCTGCGAGTATCTGCACGACGACGCCCGGCTCCTCGGCGAACAGCTGTGCGAGTGCCGCACCGCGACCGGCCGGCAGGGCGATATCGAGGCCGCAATGGCCGGCAAAGGCCATCTCCAACAGTGTGGTGAACAGCCCGCCATCGGAGCGGTCATGGTAGGCCCGCAGCAGAGCATGCCGGCGCAGCTCCGCGAGCGCCGCGGCGAGCTGGACGAGCCGCTGCGGGTCATCGAGATCCGCCGGTTCATCGCCGAGCTCGCCATACACCTGCGCGACCGCCGAGCCGCCGAGGCGGCTGCGGCCAGCAGCGAGGTCGATGAGCCACAGCGAGGTGGGCCGCTCGTCGAGCTGCAGCGCGGGGGTGAGAGTCGCCCGCGCATCCTGGACCGGGGCAAATGCCGAGATGATGAGCGACACCGGTGCGACCACGCTTTTCTGCACGCCCGCCTCGCTCCAGGTGGTGCGCATCGACAGTGAGTCCTTGCCTACCGGGATGGCGATGCCGAGCCGCGGGCACAGCTCCCGTGCCACCGCGTGCACCGTGGCATAGAGCGCCGCGTCCTCGCCCGGTTCGCCGGCCGCCGCCATCCAGTTCGCCGACAGGCGCACCTGCGACAGCGAGCCGATGTCGGCCGCCAGCAGGTTGGTGATGGCCTCGCTCACGGCCAGCCGCCCGGATGCGGGCGCATCCAGCACCGCGACCGGAGTGCGCTCCCCCATCGCCATGGCCTCGCCGGCCACACCGCGGTAGTCCGCAAGCGTCACCGCGACATCGCTCACCGGTACCTGCCAGGGGCCCACCAGCTGATCGCGGCTGATGAGGCCACCGACCGTGCGGTCGCCGATGGTGATCAGGAAGGTCTTGTCGGCGACTGCCGGCAGGCGCAGCACCCGGTAGGCCGCCTCGCGCAGCTCGATGCGGCTCGTGTCGAGGCGGCGTCGTTGCGGGGGCAACGTACGGGCGCTGCGTGTCGCACGCGGTGGCTTGCCGAGCAGCAGCTCGATCGGCATGTCGACCGGGCGATCCTCGAACAGCGGATCGCGCACGCGCAGCTCACCGCTGGCGTCGATCTCGCCGATCACTGCAAAAGGGCAGCGCTCGCGCGCTGCGATCGCCGCGAGCTCCGGCAGGTCCTGCGCGCCGATCACCAGCACGTAGCGCTCCTGCGCCTCGTTACACCACAGCTCGAGCGGCGAGAGCCCGGCCTCGGCACTCGGGATGGCCCGCAGGTCGATGCGCGCGCCACGATGACTGTGCGCGACGGCCTCCGGCACCGCGTTCGAGAGGCCACCGGCGCCGACGTCGTGGATGAGCGCGATGGGGTTGCGCTCCGCGAGCGCCCAGCACCGGTCGATGACTTCCTGCGCGCGGCGCTGCATCTCCGGATTTCCGCGCTGCACGGAGGCGAAATCGAGCTCGAGGCTCGAGCTGCCGCTGCCGAGCGAGGAGGCCGCGCCGCCGCCGAGGCCGATCAGCATCGCGGGACCGCCGAGCACGATGAGCTTCGCGCCCACCGGCACCTCGGCCTTCTCCACGTGCATGCGGCGCACGTTGCCGACCCCGCCGGCGATCATGATGGGCTTGTGGTAGCCGCGGCTGCGCTGCGGCGGGTCGCCGGGCGCGGGTTGCTCGAAGGTGCGGAAGTAGCCGCACACCGCGGGTCGGCCGAACTCGTTGTTGAACGAGGCGGCGCCGAGCGGACCCTCGATCATGATCTCGAGCGCCGAGGCGATGCGGTCGGGTGCGCCGAACTCGCGCTCCCAGGGCCGCTCGTAGCCGGGGATGCGCAGGTGTGACACGGAGAAGCCCGTGAGACCCGCCTTCGGCTTCGCGCCCCGTCCGGTCGCGCTCTCATCGCGGATCTCACCTCCGGAGCCCGTGGCGGCTCCGGGAAAAGGAGAGATGGCGGTCGGATGATTGTGCGTCTCGACCTTCATCAGGATGTCGATGGGCTCGGCGCTCGCGCGATAGATGCCGCTCGCGGGGTCCGGAAAATAGCGCTCGCCTGCCGTGCCGCTGATCACGGCCGCGTTGTCCCGGTACGCCGACAGCACCCCCGCCGGGTGCGCGGCGTGCGTGTGACGGATCATGTCGAACAGCGATTCCTCGCGCGGCTGCCCATCGATCACCCAGCGGGCGTTGAAGATCTTGTGGCGGCAGTGCTCGGAGTTGATCTGGGCGAACATCATCAGCTCGACGTCGCTCGGTTCGCGCCGCAGCCGCGCGAAGCTCTCGAGCAGGTAATCCATCTCATCGGGCGACAGCGCGAGCCCGAGTCGCTCGTCGGCCTCCTCGAGCGCCGCCCGCCCGCGCCGCAGCGACACGCGCGCCGCCGGACGTGGCTGCGCATGCTCGAACAGCCGCGCCGCCTCGGCGGCGTCGAGCAGCACTTCCTCGGTCATGCGATCGAACAGCACTGCGGCGACCTGCGGCAAGCGCGCGGCGCCGAGCGGCGCCGCGGCGCGCAGCCGGTAGGCGATACCCCGCTCGATGCGACGCACCGCGGCAAGTCCGCACACCTGCGCAATATCGGTAGCCTTGCTCGACCAGGGGGAGATGGTTCCCGCGCGCGGCACGACGAGCAGCGGCTCGCCTGCCTCATCCGCAGCGAGCGGCAGCGTCGGACCGTAGGTGAGCAGCTGCGCCAGGATGCCCTGCTCGCGCGCAGCGAGCGGGGCGGCCAGGTCCACGAAGTGCACGAAGCGTGCGGCGAGCGCCTCGACCGTGGGCTCGAGCCGGCGCAGCCGCTCGAGCAGCTTGGCGATGCGGAATGGCGAAAGCGCGGCGGGCCCTGCCAACTGCAGCATGGATCAGGCGCGCCTCATTTCTTCTCACCCGGCGGTGTCGAGTAGATCGGCATGGGGAACTGCGCGACGTTGGCGGCCGTGCCGCTTTCCAACACGGTGATCTTGGCGGTCCCGTGTTTCTTCACCTCATCGATGCGCAGGATCGAGTGCATCGGCAGGAAGGTGCGCTTGACCCCGGAAAACTCGCTCTTGATGCGCTCTTCGGAGGGGTCCAGCACCACCGATGAGCGCTCGCCGAACAGCAGCTCCTCCACCTCGA
The DNA here is from genome assembly GCA_035541695.1 of Steroidobacteraceae bacterium. GTDB lineage: Bacteria > Pseudomonadota > Gammaproteobacteria > Steroidobacterales > Steroidobacteraceae > 13-2-20CM-66-19. The sequence goes on along the minus strand of DATKMV010000022.1, from coordinate 34,628 downwards.
TGAAGCCGAACAGCTCTCCATGGCTCACGCGCCGGGCATAGACCTCGTAAACCTTGCCCTGATTCACGAACACGATGCGGAAAATGTGACTGGTTGCCATGGCTTGAAGGGGGGGCGCTGCTAGGTTTGACGCTGGCATTATATGTCCGGGCGACACCGCCCGGGGCGCTGCTGCGCCTCGAGGAAACGACTTCCGGCTGTGGCACAAGGATCGCTCATTTGAGTCGGGGAACCATGCTGAGGCTTCGGGTCGTCAGCGAACAGCGGCGGTCGCTCGCTGAGCGCAGCAGTGCGATGTTCTCGGTGGAAGGCGGCACGATCGGCCGCTCCGCCGACAACGACTGGGTGCTGCCGGATCCTCAGCGCTACGTGTCCGCGCACCACGCGCGCGTGCAGTTCCGCGACGGCCACTTCTACCTGCAGGACGTGAGCACCAACGGTGTCTACGTCAATGACGACATGGAGCCGCTCGCGAAGCGGGGCTCCGCCGGCTACCGGCTCGCCAACGGTGACGTCCTGCGCATGGGCGACTACCACATCCTCGCCGCGCTCGAGGCGCCGGGCGAGCCGGAGCACGCCGCGGCCGCTGTGCCGACCAGCATCCATGCGCTGCGCACACTCGGCCGCCCGGCCGACCGCGACATCGGCGCGAAGCTCAATGTGGAGGAGTTGCTGGTACCGGTGATCGATATGGACCCGGTGCTCCCGGTCGGCGCCTACGGGCAGGCGGTCGACTCCGGTCGCGTGCACGCGCTGGCGGCGTCGCCGCGTTCCACGAGCGTCCCGCCTCCGGCTCCCGAGCTCGTGTTATCCGCGCCCGAAGCATCGCCCGTCGACAGCTCCCTCGCACGGCTCGCCGAAGTGGTCGCGCGCGAGCCGAAGGGCAGCGGTGGTTACCTCGCCATCGATGACCCGCACGGCGGGCTCGATGCATTCTGCCGCGGCGCCGGCATCGCGCCCGAGCGGCTGCCCCCGGAAGCACAGGGGCGGCTCCTGCACCTTGCCGGGCGACTCCTGCGCGAGGCACTGCTCGGGTTCAAGGAGCTCGAGCGCAGCCGCGCTGAAACGCGCAACCGCTACCGCATCGAGTCCCCGCCCCCCGAGCAGGACGATCCGCGCCCCTCGCTCGCGGATTCCATGGTCGAGGATCTCACGGTGGAGCTCTTTCTGCGACACGAGGGACGTCGGCTGGACTCCGTTCAGTGGCTGCGCGACACGGTGGCTGCAGCCAGGACGCACGAGAGTGCCATGGCGCAGGCCTTGCGCACGGCGTTCATCGAGTTCCTCGACCGGCTCGATCCGGCGGAGCTCGAAGCGCGCTTCGAGCGCGCGGCGCGGCGCGGTAAAGCACGCTCGGCCGACAAGGAGCAGTACTGGGAGCTCTTCACGACCTTCTACCGCAACCTCATCGAGATGCCCGCCGACCATCTGCCGCACACGTTCGTGGAAGCTTTCGCTACGGCCTACCGCGAAGCATCGAAAAGCAAGCCCGTGGAGAGCACATAACAGCGCTCGACGACGCCGCGGCGGCAACTGTCGACTTTTTGCGTCAGGGGACAAATTCAGGCTGTAGCGGTAGCCTCGGCGTCGTGAACTACAGAAGGTTATCCCCGCCTCGTTGCAGCGGCCAGCAATGGTCGCCGAGCGAAAAATTTCTGGAGAGCGAGTGGCGGAGAGGGTGGGATTCGAACCCACGTGCCGGTTTTACCCGACCATCCGATTTCGAGTCGGCGCCGTTATGACCGCTTCGGTACCTCTCCGGCGGTCCCGCGGATTTCGCGGGGCGGGTATTCTAGCGGAAAGCCTCCATAGCGAGGCGAGCTTCGCCCCCGCGCTCGCGCGCGCCATGGCGCTGCTCGGTGCCCTCCTCGCGCTGAGCGGCTGCGGGGCGGCCGCACCCCCGGCCCTGGACGCGATCCGCGCCCGCGGCGAGCTGCGCGTGGCCACTCTCAACCTGCCGACCTGTTACTACCTCGGGGCACAGGGCGCCGAGGGTCTGGAGTTCGAGCTCGCGAGCGACTACGCGGCGCGGCTCGGCGTGAAGCTCAACATGTACCCGCTCGCCAACGAGCGTGCCTTGCAGGCGGAGCTCGCCGCCGGCCGCGCGGACATCGCGGCCGCCTCGCTCACCGGCACGCCCGAGTGGACCCGGGTCGCCGACCCGGCGCAGGTCTACGCGCGCATCCCGCAGCTCGTCGTCTATCAGCGCAACGGGGTGCGTCCGCGCGACACGCTGCAGCTCGAGTCCGCGCGGCTGGCGGTGCGTGCAGGCAGCGCACAGGAGCGGGTGCTGCAACACCTGCGCAGCACTGTCGCGCCTACGCTCGACTGGGAGCAGACCGCTCCGAGCGCAGCCGATCCCATGGAGGATGTCGATGCGGGAGCGGCGCAGTATGCCATCGTCGATGCGCGCGAATTCTCCTTCGCGCACCACCTGTACCCGGACGTACAGGTGGGGTTCGAGTTGCCCGAGGAGCGGCCGGTGCAGTGGATGGTGCGCCGCAAGGCCCCCGGGCTGCTCGCGAGCGTCAACGGCTACTTCCGCGATCTGCAGTCGACAGGCCGCCTCGCGCGGCTGCTGCAGGAGAGCTCCGGTGACCTGCGCCCGTTCGAGTACGAGGAATCGCGCGGGTTCCAGGAGCATGTGCTCGAGCGCCTGCCGCGCTACCGCGCTTTCTTCGAGAAGGCGGCCGCCGAGACCGGCCTCGACTGGCGGCTGCTGGCGGCGATCGGCTACCAGGAGTCGAAATGGGATCCGCACGCGCAATCCGGGGAGGGCGCACGCGGGGTAATGATGCTCACCGCCGACACGGCGCAATCACTCGGAATCAAGGATCGCAGTGATCCGGAGCAGAGCATTTTCGCCGGTGCCCGTTACCTCGCCCAGGTGCGCGAGAAGATCCCGGAGCGGATCGCCGAGCCCGACCGAACCTGGCTCACCATCGCCGCCTACAACGTCGGCTTCGGTCATCTCGAGGATGCACGGATCCTCACGCAGTCCCTCGGCAAGGATCCTGACTCGTGGGCCGAGGTTCGACTGCGCCTGCCGTTGCTGGCACAGGAGCGCTGGTACGTGCATGCGCGGCACGGCTATGCGCGCGGCTGGGAGCCGGTGCAGTTCGTCGACCGCATTCAGCGGTTTCTGCGGCTGCTCGAGTGGCAGCCCGGCGAGAGCACGGTGACCGCGCCGGCTCCCGCGTCCGTCCCGGCTCCGGCCGCAGCCGCGGCGGGCGCCGCCGTGCCCGCCACTCCTGCACCGGTGACCTACGCCACGGGCAGCTGACTCAGCGACGCCGCTCGGCGAAGAACTCCTGCAGGAGCGCCGTGCACTCCTGCATCAGCACGCCGCCGAACACATCCACGCGGTGGTTCAGTCCCGGCAGCGCAAACACGTTGACGGTGCTGCCGGCGCCCCCGGCGCGTGCATCCCAGGCGCCGAACACGAGCCGCTGCACGCGCGCATGCACCATGGCCGCGGCGCACATGACGCAGGGCTCGAGAGTCACGTAAAGGGTGGTATCGGTCAGCCGATAGCTGCCGAGCGCGCGGCCACCGGCACGCAACACGGCGATCTCGGCGTGCGCGGTCGGATCGTGACTCGAGATCGGCGAGTTGTGGGCGGCGGCGATGATCTGCCCGCCGCGCACGAGTACCGCGCCGACCGGCACCTCTCCGGCGGCGCAGGCGGCGCGCGCCTGCGCGAGTGCCGCGCGCATGCACGCTGCATCGGTACCCGACTCAGCCGGCTCCGCCACCCGCCTCCTCCGCCTCCGCCGCTGCGGGAGCCAGGAACAGCGCCGGATCGACGAAGGTCGCGTTCAACGCGACGCCGAAATGCAGGTGCGGCCCCGTGACGCGTCCGGTCGCGCCCACCTTGCCGATCACCTCACCGGCCTGCACCTGCGCGCCGCGCTTCACGCCGATGGCGCTCAGGTGGCAGTACATGGTGATGAGCCCGCTGCCGTGATCGAGGATCACGGTATTGCCGTTGAAGAAGAAGTTACCGGTGTCGACCACGCGGCCGCTCGCGGCAGCGCGTACCGGTGCGCCGATCGCGGCGGCTATGTCCATGCCGCTGTGCGGATTGCGCGACTCGTTGTTGAAGATGCGCCGCATACCGTAGGAGCTCGAGCGGATCCCCGCGACGGGCTGGAGCAGTCGCAGCGTGCTCGGCCTGGGCTGCGAGAACACGCCGTAGTCCTGGTGCAGCCGTGGCAGCTCGTGGTTGACGCGCGCGAGGTCCGCGGCTGACAGGTCCACCTGGCGCGGAGCAACGCTCAGGTGCTGCACGCTGTACTGCTTGTCGGTCACCTCGAACTCGATGCTGCGCGCCTGCGCCGTGCCCTCGCCGACCCTCACCGCCGCGTGGCCTGCCGGCTGCGCAAGTGGTATGCCGACGATGGCGAGCCAGCGGTCTTCGACCCGGACGACGAGCACCCGGTGGCCATCGAAGGTGACCTGCGGCGCGCGCGCCGAGCCTGCCTCCACCGGCACCAGCGCAACCCCGCCCGGCACCCGCGATTCCTCGGGCAGAAGCTGTGGCGCGAGCGGCACGGGCGAGCCGGCCGCGAGCCCGGCGTGCGCGATCACCGTCAGCAGGCCGAGCACGCGCCTCATTTCCGTCCGGTCACCCGTGCCGTCAGAGTCCCGCGGGCGAGGCTCGCCTCGATCTCCGCGCCGATGGCTACCGTTGCAGCATCGGTGATGATGTTGCCCTCGGCGTCCTTCAGGATCGCAAAGCCGCGCTGCACTGTGGCGAGCGGACTCACCGCATCGAGTGCTCGCTGCGCGAGCGCGAGGCGCTGCGCCGCGGCCGTGAGGCGCGCGCGCGTGGCCCGCTCGAGCCGTCCGCCGGCGTGCTCGCTGCGGGCGATGGCGCGGGTGGTATGCGCGCCGATCGCGCGCGCGAGCCGCAGCTGCAGGGATTGATTGCGCGCACCCCATTCCCCGAGCGCGTGGCGCGGCGAATGCTGCTGCAGCCGCGCTCGCAGCTCGGCGAGGCGCTGCCCCTCGCGATGCAGTGCGCCGCGCGTGCCGCCGGCGAGGCGTTGCGAAAGGTCATCGAGCCGCTGCAGCTGCTGTTGCAGGCGCATGCCCGGGTGCTCGCGGCCGAGCCGCCGCGCCACCGCATCGAGCCGCACCCGCATCGCGCGCAGCTCACGGCGCACGCCCCCCTCCATGCGCCGTGCCGTGCGCGTCAGTGCCTCGAGGCAGGCATGCCGGTCCGGCACCACCATTTCCGCCGCCGCCGAAGGGGTCGGCGCGCGCGCATCGGCGACGAGGTCGGCAATGGTGAAGTCGATCTCGTGTCCCACGCCGCATACTACGGGGAGCGAGCAGGCATGGATGGCGCGCGCGACGCGCTCGTCATTGAAGGCCCACAGGTCCTCGAGCGAGCCGCCACCGCGCGCGAGAATCACAAGGTCGCACTCGGCGCGCGCCGAGGCGGTGGTGAGCGCCGCGACCAGCGTCGGCACCGCGGCCGCTCCCTGCACGGGGCTCGGATAGATGAGCACGCGTGCGGGCGGGTATCGCCGCGCGAGGATCTGCAGGATGTCGCGCAGCGCCGCGCCCGAAGGCGAGGTGATGAGACCGATGCGCCGCGGGAAACGGGGCAGCGGACGCTTGCGCTCCAGAGCGAACAGACCATCGGCGGCGAGACGGGCTTTCACCCGCTCGAACTCGCGCCGCAGCGCGCCGACCCCCGCTTCCTCCAGGTGCTCGATGATGAGCTGGAATTCCCCGCGCGGCTCGTACAGGCTGATGCGCCCGCGCACGAGCACCTGCATGCCGGCACGCGGCGTGAACCCCACCAGCGAGTTCTTCACCCGGTACATGGCGCAGCGCAGCTGCGCGTTGCGATCCTTGAGTGAGAAATACCAGTGTCCCGAAGACGGCTGGGAGAGGTTCGACAGCTCGCCCTCGACCCACAGTACACCGAGGCCACGCTCGAGCAGCACCCGCACCTCGCGGTTGAGCCGCGAGACGCTGTACACCTCACGCGCCGGAGCGGGTAGCGCGGCGCTTTCGTAGCCGGCTGACATGGCGGCACCTTAGCACGAGGTTTACCGCTGTGAGGCAAGCGCTTACAATTACGCATGCGCATCCTCGAAGAAGCTCTCACCTTCGATGACGTCCTGCTGGTGCCGGCTTATTCGGACGTCCTGCCCCGTGAGGTCGATCTCTCCACCCAGCTGACGCGGCGCATCCGCCTGAGCGTGCCGATCATGTCGGCTGCCATGGATACGGTCACCGAGGCGCGCCTCGCCATCACCATTGCCCAGGAAGGCGGCATCGGCATCATCCACAAGAGCATGACCATCGAGGCGCAGGCGCGCGAGGTCGGCCGGGTGAAGAAATTCGAGAGCGGTGTGATCCGCGACCCGATCACCGTCTCACCCAACATGAGCATCCGCGAGGTGCTCGACCTCACCCGCTCGCGCGGCATCTCCGGGGTGCCGGTGGTGGTCGGTCGCAAGGCGGTCGGCATCGTGACACACCGCGACCTGCGCTTCGAGGACAAGCTCGATGCGCCGGTATCGACCGTGATGACGCCGCAGGAGCGCCTGGTGACCGTGCGCGAGGATGCTTCCAAGGAGCAGGTGCTCGCGCTGCTGCACAGGCACCGCATCGAGAAGCTGCTGGTCGTGAACGGCTCGCACGAGCTGCTCGGCATGATCACGGTGAAGGACTTCCAGAAAGCCAATGAGTTTCCGCGCGCCTGCAAGGACGAGGGCGGCCGGTTGCGTGTCGGTGCCGCGGTCGGTACGACCCCCGACACCCTCGAGCGGGTCGCGGCGCTGCGCGAAGCCGGTGTCGACGTGGTGGTGGTGGATACGGCTCATGGGCATTCGCGCGGAGTCCTCGAGACCGTCAAGCGCATCAAGGCGAAGTGGGCCGACAGCCAGGTGATCGCGGGCAACATCGCGACGGCCGAGGCGGCGCGTGCGCTGATCGAGGCGGGCGCCGATGCGGTCAAGGTCGGCATCGGACCCGGCTCCATCTGTACCACGCGCGTCGTGGCAGGGGTCGGCGTGCCGCAGATCTCGGCGGTGGCGAACGTGGCCGCCGCGCTGCGCGACGGCGACGTGCCGCTCATCTCCGATGGCGGCATCCGCTACTCGGGGGACATCGCCAAGGCGATCGCAGCCGGTGCGCATGCGGTGATGATCGGGGGACTGTTCGCCGGCACCGAGGAATCCCCGGGCGAGGTGGAGCTCTATCAGGGCGCCTCCTACAAGTCCTATCGGGGCATGGGCTCGCTCAGCGCCATGGCGGAGCGGCACGGTTCTGCCGACCGGTACTTTCAGGACGCGGCGACGGAGCTCGAGAAGCTCGTTCCGGAGGGCGTGGAGGGCCGCGTACCCTACAAGGGAAGCGTGGTCACCATCCTGCACCAGCTATCGGGCGGCCTGCGGGCCGCCATGGGCTACACCGGCAGTCACAGCATCTCCGATATGCGCACGCGACCGGTCTTCGTGCGCATCACGAGCGCGGGTGTGCGCGAGAGCCACGTGCACGATGTGAGCATCACCAAGGAGGCACCCAACTACCGGGTGTCGTGAGGCGGCATGGCGAGTGTTCCCCGTCCAGCAGCGGCCGCAACGGCTATCGCGATGGCGCAACCGGATATCCATGCGCATCGCATCCTGATCCTGGACTTCGGCGCGCAATACACGCAGCTCATCGCCCGGCGCGTGCGCGAGCTCGGCGTCTACTGCGAGATCCATCCCTGGGACATGCGCGATGCGGCGGTGCGCGACTTCAGCCCGCGTGGCGTCATTCTCTCCGGCGGACCGGAATCAGTGACCGGTGCCGGATCTCCGCGAGCGCCGCAGGCGGTGTTCGAGCTCGGCGTGCCGGTGCTCGGCATCTGCTACGGCATGCAGACCATGGCGCAGCAGCTCGGTGGCCGGGTGGCGGCATCCAGCGAGCGCGAGTTTGGTTATGCGGAGGTGACCGTCAGCGGCACCTCGCGCCTGCTCGATCACCTCGAGGATCGTCGCAATGCCGCCGGGCACTGCGTGCTCGATGTCTGGATGAGCCACGGTGATCGCGTCGAGGCGCTGCCGCCCGGGTTCGTGGCGAGCGCGAGCACCGGCAGCATACCCTTCGCAGCGATGAGCGATGAGCGGCGCCGTTTCTACGGCGTGCAGTTCCATCCGGAGGTGACGCACACCCCGCAGGGCGTACGGCTGCTCGAGCGCTTCGTGCGCGAGATCTGCGGCACGGACGCGCTCTGGAGCACCGGCAACATCCTCGCGGATGCCATCGAGCGGGTGCGCGCGCAGGTGGGAAGCGGCAAGGTGCTGCTCGGCCTTTCCGGCGGCGTCGACTCCTCGGTGGTCGCAGCGCTCCTGCACCGTGCCATCGGCGATCAGCTCACCTGCGTGTTCGTCGATCATGGCCTGCTGCGCCTCGAGGAAGGCGAGCAGGTGATGAGCACCTTTGCGCGGCACCTGGGCGTGCACGTGATCCGGGTCGACGCCGAGGCACGCTTCCTCGGCGCGCTCGCTGGCGTCACGGATCCCGAAGCCAAGCGCAAGATCATCGGGCGCACCTTCATCGATGTGTTCGAGGAGGAGGCGCACAGGCTTCGCGGCATCGGCTTCCTCGCCCAGGGCACGATCTATCCGGACGTGATCGAGTCTGCGGGCGCGAGCACGGGCAAGGCCCACGTCATCAAATCACACCACAACGTGGGCGGCCTTCCGGAACGGATGCGTCTCACACTCGTCGAGCCGCTGCGCGAGCTGTTCAAGGACGAGGTGCGGCGGATCGGTGTCGAGCTCGGCCTGCCGCACGAGATGGTGTATCGCCACCCCTTCCCCGGCCCGGGACTCGGAGTTCGCATACTCGGTGAGGTCCGCAAGGACTATGCCGAGCTGCTGCGGCGCGCCGATGCGATCTTCATCGAGGAGCTGCGCCGTCATGAGCTCTACGACCGCGTGAGCCAGGCGTTCGCGGTGTTTCTGCCGGTGCGCTCGGTCGGCGTCATGGGCGATGGACGGCGTTATGACTACGTCGTCGCGCTGCGCGCGGTCGAGACGGTGGACTTCATGACGGCTCACTGGGCGCGCCTGCCGTACGAGTTCCTCGATCACGTCTCCCGACGCATCGTCAACGAGGTCGCCGGCATCTCGCGCGTCGTGTACGACATCTCCGGGAAGCCCCCGGCCACTATCGAGTGGGAATGATTTGCGCGCGTGAATTGCCGGCCTGGGCCCGTCGCCAGGCGGCCGGCGGCATGCCTGCCAGGCGCTTGAAAGCCCGCGCAAACGCCGCTTCCGATTCGTAGCCAACCTCCAGCGCGATATCGGCGACGATGCGGCTGGACTCGCGCAACAGTTTCGCCCCGAGCTGGATGCGCCAGCTGGCGAGGTACTGCACCGGTGCCTGGCCGAGGTAGCGCACGAAGCGCTCGTGCAGCGCCGAGCGCGACAGACCCACCTCGCGCGCCAGCTCATCGACGCTCCACTGGCGCTGTGGCCGCTCATGCAACAACGCCAGCGCCTTCCCCACGTGACGGTCGCGTAGTCCCGCGAGCCAGCCCACCGACTCCTCGGGCAGGCTCTCGAGGTAGCGTCGCGCGGCATCGATGAACATCATCTCCGACAAGCGCTCGAGAACGGCATCACCCCCCGGGCGGCGCTCGTTGCTTTCGAGCACCGCCTGGTCGATTGCATGCGGCAGCCACCCGCCGGCGCGCGACGCCGTCAGATGCAGGATGCGTGGCAGCGCGGCGATGAGGGGATTGAAGGGCTGCAGATCGCAGCCGAGAAATCCGCATACCACCACCGCATCTGCGCTCTCGATCGCCATGGAGCCGACCTCCACGAGCCCCTCGTGAAAGGAGATCGGGAGCGGGCGCTGCGCGCCCTGCTTCAAAAGCAGCTCCGGGCGCTGCTCGCCCGCGGCCAGGCCCGGGGCGCTCGAGATCACATGCCGGTCGCCCTGCGGGAACAGCACCAGGTCGCCGGCCTGCAATCGCACCGGGGCGAGCCCATCGACGGCAGCCCAACCGTTTCCCTTGGCGAACATGTGGTATTCCATGACGTGATCGCATCCGGGCATCACTACGTGCGCGATCTCTTTGGCAGCCGCCGCGCCAGCCGACCACTGTCCGCGAAAACTCACGTAATAGAATGCGGCGCCGCGCAAGCGCACGCTCCGTAACAGATCTGACAGGGTATCGCGGGTCATCGAGCCTCCGGATGGACGGACGCAGGATCAAGAGGCGCGGACGTTGGATCAAGTCGTCCGGCGATGCGGACGCGCAATCAAGTCTGCAAGACGAGCGGTGCAGCGTCAATCACGCGCGATCGTGAGAATTGCCCGCATGACTCCAGTGAACGCATCGAGCCCAGCGCATCCGGCCACCCCTGATGTCGTCGATCTGAATGCTGTCAAGCGTCGCCAGCAGGCCACCTGGGCCAGCGGCGACTTTGCGGTCATCGGCACCACGCTGCAGCTCGTGGGTGAGCTGCTCGCCGAGGCTGCCGACGTACGCGCCGGCGAGCGGGTACTGGACGTCGCCGCTGGCAATGGCAACGCCTCGCTCGCCGCGGCGCGCCGCTTCGCCCGCGTGACCTCCACCGACTATGTGCCGCACCTGCTCGAGAAGGCCGCGGCGCGCGCCAGCGCCGAGGGCATGGAGATCTCCTTCGAGGTCGCGGACGCCGAGAACCTGCCCTTCGCGGATGGCGCCTTCGATGTGGTGCTGTCCACATTCGGGGCGATGTTCACGCCCGAGCATCAGCGGGCGGCGCAGGAGTTGCTGCGCGTAACTCGCAGCGGCGGGCGAGTTGGTCTTGCAAACTGGACACCGGAAGGTTTTCTCGGCGAGCTCTTCGGTGTCGTCGGCCGCTTCGTGGCACCACCGCCCGGAACCCGCTCGCCGATGCTGTGGGGCTCGGAGCCGTACATGGTGGAGCTGTTCGGTCCACAGGCATCGCAGCTGCGCTGCGTGCGGCGACATTTCAATTTTCGCTATCGTTCGGCCGCCCATTGGATCGAGGTCTTCCGCAGCTTCTACGGGCCGACGCACAAGGCTTTCGCCTCGCTCGACGCTGCGCGGCAGTCGCAGCTCAGCGCGGCAATCAGCGAGCTGCTCGGGCGACGCAACATTGCCGGCTCGGACTCGCTGGTCGTACCGGGCGAGTATCTCGAGGTCATCATCACCAAGGCCTGAGGCGTGGCGCCATGACGCTCAGGGATTATCGTGATCTGGAGATTTCGGGGGCGACTCTCGCCGCGCGCGGTGCTTTCGAGCGTGCTCTCGAGGCGCACTTGAGCTGGCGCAGCGGGGCCGAGCTCCTGCTGGAGCAGGCCATACGGGCTGCGCCAATGTTCACCATGGCCCACGTGCTCCGTGTGTATCTGGATCTGTGCAGTCGCGACCCGCGCCGCGTACGTCGAGCTCGCACCGGATATGCGGCGGCTGCGACGCTGCCGGCGACGCCCCGCGAGCGCTGGCACGTGAGTGCCATCGGCGCGATGCTCGAAGATGACTTCGCCTCGTTCAGGACCATCCTGCAAAGTCTGCTCGCTGCGTACCCGCGCGACGTGCTCGCGCTGCAGATCGGGCACGCGCTCGATTACCTCACTGGCGACGTCGAGGGCATGGGTGCGCGCATAACCGCCGTGCTGCCGGCGTGGTCAAAGGACACACCGGGTTTCCACGCGGTGCTCGCCATGCAGGCATTCAGCCTCGCCGAATCTGCGCAATATGCGCGAGCGGCCGAAACGGGACACCGGGCCCTGGAGCTGGAACGCTGGGACGCCCGCGCCCATCACGCCCTGACCCACGTCCACGAAATGACCGGCGATGCCGCCGCGGGAAGGCGCTGGATGGAGGAGCGACGCCCTTATTGGGCTGCCGAGACCGTGGCCGCCACACACCTCTGGTGGCACTGGGCGTTGTTTCACCTCGCTGTGGGCGACATCGCGGCCGCGCTCGCCGCATACGATGACCATGTGCGTGCCGACCGCTCTGCCGAGATCGCCGATATGATCGATGCGTCTGCGCTGCTGTGGCGCATCGAGCTGCTCGGCGGCGACCCCGGCGAACGCTGGGCCGAGCTCGCCGCAACCTGGCGGGAGCACATCGAGGACGCCTACTGCACCTTCAACGACATGCATGCGATGCTGGCGCTCGTGGGTGCGAGGGACTGGGCCGGTGCCGCGCGCCTGGAACGGGCGTTGCACGCTCATGGATCGCGCCCCGGCCGGTATGGCGAGACGACCCGTTTGGTCGGGTTGCCCGTAGGGCGGGCCCTCATCGCCTTCGGGCGCGGCGATTACCTGGGGACGGTTCGCGGTCTTCGGGTGCTGCCGGCGTGTGCGCATCGCATCGGCGGCAGCCACGCGCAGCGCCATCTGCTCCATCTGACGCTGCTCGAGGCCGCACGGCAGCTGCGTCGCTCGGCGCGGTCGGTCGCGGCCTAGGAAGCTGCGATCACCGCGCCGCAGCGCTCCGCTGCGCGTCATACGCCGCCCAGGCGCGGGCGATGACGTACGCGTGTATGTCGTCGGCCTGCGCCTGGGTCATCGCCGGTGTGGGCGGAATCGCCCTGGCCGCCGAGAAAGACAACATTCCCTGCCGGCTGTGCGTGCCACCGAGGACGATCGCGTACCAGTCGCGGTGCGCCTCGGCGGGCATATACCGCAGGTCAGGAACGCCTCCGTCGACGATCCAGCGACCGCTGCCGTCGAGACGCGGCGAGTGGCAACCCGTGCAGCCAAACTCACCCGCCGCCAGCTCACCGCGCTTCACGGCCTCTGCCGAGTAGGTCTGCGCCGGCGGGCGCGGCACTTGCGGGATCGAAATCCGGGGAAATGGATAAGGCAGCCTGGCTCCGAGCTTGAAAGCCAGGAGCCGGGCCGGGCCGTACCTCGACTGCGCCGTTGCCGTCATGGTCGCCGTCGCGAACAGGCGAAACACCGATCCCCACCCGATCGGCACGATGACGTACTGCTCATTGCCGAGCCGGTAAGTGACCGGTACCGAGCTGATGGCGGAGCCTGTCTCGAGCGACCACAGCTTCTTGCCCGAGTCCGCCGCGTACGCGGCGAATTCCCCGCTGCCTTGCCCCTGAAATACGAGATTGCCGGCGGTGGACAGGACCCCACCGTTGACGATGATCGGGTGCTCGACGCTCCAGCGCGTGGTACGAGCCCTGGGGTCCCAGGCGACCAATCTGCCCACCATCGGCAGCGTCCCCGGTATTTGCGCGGTGCGCCGTTTGTCCATGATCGGCACGTACACGAGCTGCGTCACCGGGTTGTAGCTCATGGGCCACCAGTTGCGCACGCCGAAGCATCCCTCCGCACAATCCTCGACGCCGCCGAGCACGACACCAGGGTAGTCCAACTGATCCGCGCCCCACCCGGTCAGCGACCTGGGCAGACCCTGCTCCACGAGTGGCGTGGCGCTGAGCAGCTCACCCGTCGCCGCGTCGAGGACGTAGAAGGTGCCGTTGCGCGCGGCGCTCATGGCAACATGCCGCATGCGGCCACCGACGGTGATGTCAGCGAGCAGTATGTGAAAGTTCTCCGTCTGGCGCTGCGGCGTGCTCGTCTGGTAGTGCCAGGCGTATTCACCGGTGTCGGCGTGTACGGCGACGATGCTGCCCGAGAACAGCTTCGCCCCCGGCAGCATGGTTTGTCCGGTGCTCGTATCCGCCAGGAACGCCTTCGAGGTACCGAACAACAGCAGACCGGTCGTGGGATCGAAGGTGATGGGGTCCCAGACGGTACCGCCGCCCTGCTTCCACCACTGGGGACCTGACCAGCTCCTGGCCGCGGTCTCGACGGTCTTGCTCTCGTATCCTTTGGCCGGGTCTCCGGGAACCGTCCAGAAGCGCCACAGCTCCTTGCCCGTCCCCGCGTCGAAGGCGGCAATCGAGCCGCGTACGTGCGAGTCGGCGCCGCTGTAGCCCATGAAGACTTTGCCGCGCGCGACGCGCGGCGCTCCGGTGATGCCGCTTTGCTCCGGATCGCACACGCGAGCCGCCCATAACTGATTTCCGGTGGCGGCATCGATGGCCACCAGGCGCCCATCACCGGTGCCGACATACACCCGGCCGGCCCAGACTGCGACGCCGCGATTGGTGCGCGAATCCCCGGATCCCTCGATGCTCAGATCGAGACGGCTGTGCGGATCGAATCTCCATATCATCTTGCCGGAGGCACCGTCGATGGCGTACACGATCGAGCCCGGTGCGCTCAGATAGATCACGCCATCGATGACGAGTGGCTCGGCCGTGAGGCCCATCGGACTGTCGAGCTCGGCGAGCCAGGCGAGCCCCAGCCGATCCACGTTCGCAGCGGTGACCTGCGCCAGCGGGCTGAACTCGGTCTGCGCAAACGTCCCGCCCTTGACGAGCCAGTTGTCTCCTGAGGTATCCCGCGCGACCCGCTCATCCGTGACGTCGCCGGCGCCGGGGTGTCCCCCGGCGACTCCATGGCTCGCGAGGCCGATGAGCGCGAGGAGCACAGAGAAAAATCGCGACGAAGGGCTGGCTGGCACGCGCGTCTCCCCGGGCGCAGCGCCCGATGGGCGCTGCATGCTGTTCGGATCACGAAACGCTATCAGCCGCAATCGCGCTCGTCGAGCGCCGGCCACACCCGCAGCCCGGAGCCGCATGGCACCGGAGATTGCACTGACATGCTCGGCCGGACTCAGCTCGTGCGCACCGTGTGCGAGCTCAGGTAGTCGCTCAAGCTCCTGGCGAGCGTCACGAAGTCCGAGGGGATCATCAGCACGGTGGTGCTGTTGTTCTCCGCACCGACCTCGGTGACCATCTGCATGCGCCGCAGCTCGACCGCGACCGGATTGTTGGCCATCTGCTCGGCGGCCTCGCCGAGCTTGCGCGAAGCTTCGAGCTCCGCGTCCGCCTTGATGATGCGCGCGCGCTTCTCGCGGATCGCCTCGGCCTGCATGGCCATGACCTGCTGCATCGCCTCCGGCAGCTCGACGTCCTTCATCTCGAAGCGCTCGACCTCGATGCCCCGCCGCGCAGGGGGCGCGTGCGCATTACATTCCGTTAACCCGGGTCAGCCGCGCTTGCAGTGTGACGTTCTGCGTGTCATGGAGCCCGCGCGGATGCGTAGGCTGCTTCACCACCAACATCAGGGTTGCGTTATGTCGAAAGCCTCGAAGCGACTCCCGGCGTATGTTGCTCCGCTCACCGGCTGCCTGTTGCTGTCGGCCGCCGCAACCCAGCTCACCGGATGCGTCGTCCGTGCCCAGGTGGCCTCGCCGCCACCCCCGGCGGTATACGTGGCCCCGGCCGCCGAGGCCGACGTCCAGGCGAACGAGCCGCCACCGCCCCTGCCGACGTACGAGCAGCCGCCCTGCCCGGTCGAGGGTTACATCTGGACACCGGGGTACTGGGCGTGGGCGCCCGCCGGCTACTACTGGGTGCCCGGAACCTGGGTCGCCCCGCCACGCGTGGGCCTCCTGTGGACACCGGGCTATTGGGGATTCGTGGGTGGCGTGTATGTGTTCCACGGCGGTTACTGGGGGCCGCACGTCGGCTTCTACGGTGGAGTGAACTATGGCTTCGGATATGGTGGCGTCGGCTTCGCCGGCGGCCGCTGGGTGGGAAACTCGTTCGCCTACAACCAGTCGGTGACCAACGTGAACGTCACCGTCGTGCATAACACCTACAACGAGACCGTGGTCAACAACGTCACTACGGTGAGCCGCGTCAGCTACAACGGCGGTGCCGGGGGCATCGCTGCCGCTCCCACTCCGCAGGAGCGCATGGCCGCGCAGGAGTCGCACGTGCCGCCCACCCCGACGCAGCACCAGCACCTGCAGCAGGCTGCGGCCAACCCGGCTCTGCTGGCGAGGAACAACGGTGGCCACCCCGCGATCGCAGCCACCCCGCACGCGGGCGCATTCAATGCCCCGGGGGTGGTCGGTGCCCATGGCGCTGCGCCCGTGCCGCATGGCGCTGCGCCCCTGCCGCATGCACCGGCCGTCGCCTACACCAACCACAGCGGCAGCGGTGCCGGTCGCGGCGCTGCAGCGTATGGCAAGCCCGCTGCGCCAAAGCCGAAACCTCAACAGCACCCGAAAACCCCGCAGCGGGAAGAAGAGAAGACCGCCGCGCGGTGAGCGGCACGCACGCCAGTGCGCCCGCCAGCGCACCCGTGAATGTCGGCGCGGGCATGGACGCCCGCGCGGCTTACGGTCCGCGCCGCCCTCGGCCGCGCCGCTCGCGCAGCCCCGCCGGGGCAGCGCGCTGCAGCACCGGCGGCAGGACCTCCGGCAACGGCTGATCCGTGCTGAGCCCCGATCTGATCATGCGAATGAGCTCGGCTTCGAGCAGCGGGTCCGTCTGCGGCGAGGCGTAGGTGGCGAGCAGCCGCTCGACCTCGGCCTTGACCCGCTGATCGAGGCTGCGTCCGCCCTCCTGCAGCCAGGTCTCCCGATTCACCCGATCGAAGACCGCGCCCGGCAGGTATAACTCCCGCGGCCAGTAGCTGAGAGTGTGGCTCGCGGTGAGCAGGTGCTTCTCCTGCAGCAGCTGGCGCACCAGCTCCACCGTCGGCAGGTCGTCCATCACCGCAAAATCGCGGCAGAAATGCAGTGCCTGCCCGCAGAGCTCGTCATCGAACACCAGCTTCTCGAGGCTGAAGGTCAGCACGTAGTCGAGCATGCCGGGCCCCGACACGGAGTTGACGCCGGTGATCGCGGCCAACAGTGCCCCGGCGAAGGTTTCCGCTCCGGCCTGCGCATCGAGAAACTTCCCCTCGCTGAGAGCCATGTAGCTCTGTGTGGGCAGTTGCAGGTGCTTGGCAATCTGCACGTACGCGGCATTCAGGTGCAGCGTCTCGATGGCCGCCATCGGCGACATGGCGGTCTTCATGTGGAAGGTGGCCGGCGCGCCGCCGAACAGCACCGGCGTCCCGGGCCGCACCATCTGTGCCATGGTGATGCCGGCGAGCACGTCGGCCACGTGCATGACCGTGGCGCCCACCAGTGTGACCGGCGCGATCAGGCCCATCAGCGTCACCGGCACGATCTCCACCGGAATGCCGAACTCGGCGCAATCGATCAGGTTCTGGCAGGAGTCCTCGCTGTAGCGATAGAAGCCGGTGGCGGTGACGGTGAAGATCGACATCGGGCGCGCAATGAGGTCCGCCTTGTCATGGCGGAATAACTGCATCATCTCCGCCATGCGCGGCACACCGTGCTCGGTGAAAGCGCCGGACACCACGGGCTTCAGCGAGTTGGTGAGCACCAGGTACAGCCGCCACGCGTCCGAGACCTGCGGCTCGATGTCGTTGGTGGAGAAAGCGGTCGCCAGGTAGCCGAGGTTCTTCAGCCCATCGGCGACGCGGACATACTCGATGAAATCGCGAGTATTGGAATGGCGCGTCTCGCCCGTGCGATGGTCGAGCACCTGCAGCCCGCTCGAGCCCGGCACGAAATGCACCTTGTCGCCGCCGAGCTCGGTGTAGGGGGCGCCGTCGCGGTCATGGAGTGGAATGCTCTTGGGGGAGCTGGCGATGGCCCGCTCCACGAACTCGGCCGGAAACAAAACCCGCTCGGCATCGTCGGCGGTGCGCGCGAGCTTCAGGCCCTGCTCGAGCAGACGCTCGCGCAGCCGTGCACCGCGAACCTCGATGCCGATCTCGGCCAGTATCCGCTTGGCCTCCTGCAGGATCGGCTGCAGGAGATCGTCCGGTACTACGCACAGGCGCGGTCTCATCGTTTCACCCCGGGACGGCGGATCCGCCACGGGGGAGGATGACGAAGGTTCGCACGAGGCACAACCCCGGGTCGCCGGGGCCGCGGCAACTGCCGCTCAGCGGCGCTGCGACCCCGGGTCCTTTCCTCGCAGGCGCTCGAGCTGCACGGGCGTGAGTCGCTGGCGGAGCGTCGGGCTCAGGTGGCTCATCATGCGCTGGTACGCCTCGAGCTCCGCCTGCGACAGCGCGCGGCGGCGAAAGGGAACAACCTTGCTGTCGCTCACGAAGACCTCTGCGCTGCAGGAATGGCGATTTCGATTATGCGTGCCACCGCTGGCGGGATTTGTGCGCGTGTTCGCAACTTTGTGCGTCGCTGAAGGCAGCTCATCTCCAGCCGTACTGCCATGCAGCCGAGATGCTGTGGTAGCTGCCGGTGTTGCGGGTGTACGCGCCGTCGTTGTAGCTGAGCCGGATGGAATTGTGGGCGCTCAGCGGGATGGACGCGGTGATTCCGATACGGGACGCTCTTTGATAACTCGAGGGATTGCTCACCCCGTTGAGGCTCGCCTCACCTCCCGACCAGAAGTTCGCATCGAGCGAGATCCACAGGCGTGGCCGCAGGTCGTAGCTGATGTGCGCCTCGAACGCCGCGACCGGGCTTTGGCTGCGCGAGCGCGCTCCGGCGAAGTACTGGTTGTGCGAGAAGAACTCGGAGTTTTCCGTGAAGAACCAGACTGCCGCGTAGCCATCCAGCACCCAGCGATCCCAGCGCTGCGAATAGCCGATCTCGGGCTTGAACGCCCAGCGATTCGTGCCGAGGTTGACGAGTCGGGTCGGATCGTATTGGCCCGTAGGAGCCACGATCTTGAGGCTGGCGCCGAGCAGCATGTCCTGGCGCCACTTGAGGAACTCCTCCGGCTGCATCGCCGGGCCGCCGAGGAGGTTCACCGAGAGCCGCAGAGAAGAATCGAGCAGCCCGGCGCGGTGCTCGTGCCTGGGAGCCTCGGCCACCTCCCCGGAGAAGCTGCCGGTGGCATAAGGGATCGCTACGGCGAGATTCGCGGAGCGTCCGAAGAAACCGAATGCGCGATAGTAGCCGAGCGCCGCGGTACCGACGCTGGCATGCGCATCGGTGATGGGCGTCGCTCCGCTGAGGTCCGGATTTCCCTCGAGGTGGGAATACCCGAGGTTGAGGGCGTTGGTGCCCACCGGGGCGATCACGTAGGCGCGCGGGTTGAGCTCCTGTGCCGGCGCAGTGGCAGCAGCACCGAGGGTCGCCGCGGCGCACAGCGCATGCAGGACCGGCGCGAATCGGGCGGATGCCATCTGTCCCTTCCGGCGCCGGCTAACCGCTGCGCGCGCGGCGACGGCGGGCGCGCGGCCTGCGCTCGGCACGCGCCTCGCGCTTGTAGGGATTGGCGTCGGTGCGGTACTCGATGAATACCGGCGTCGCAAACAGGTCATAGCGCTTGCGGAACACGTTCGCAAGATAACGCGTGTAGGCGTCCGGCACCGAGGCGGTCTGGTTGCCGTGTATCACGATACGCGGCGGGTTGCGCCCTCCCTGGTGCGCATAGCGGAGCTTGATGCGGCGACCGCGCACGAGTGGCGGCTGGTGCACGGTGAGTGCGTCCTCGAGCGTGCGTGTGAGCTCGCGCGTCGGCATGGCGCGCATCGCCGCCTCGTAGGCACGCACGGTCGATTGCATCAGCTCGCCCACCCCGCTGCCGTGCCGCGCCGAGATGAAATGCAGCGGCGCGAAGGGCACGAAGTCGAGCTTCAGCGCCAGCTGGCGGTGTATCTGCTCGCGCTGCTCTGCCGCGATGCCGTCCCACTTGTTCACCGCCACGATGAGTGCGCGACCGCGCTCGAGGGCGAGCCCGAGCACACTCGCATCCTGCTCGGCCACCGTGTCGTGCGCATCGAGCACCAGGATCACGACGTGCGCCTCATCGATCGCCTGCAGCGTCTTGGCGACGCTCGCGCGCTCGACCGCATCCTCCACCCGGGCGCGGCGGCGTACGCCGGCGGTGTCGATGAGCAGGAAACGCCGACCGTCGCGCTCGAAGGGCACGAGGATGCTGTCGCGCGTGGTGCCGGGCTCCTCGCTCGCGATCACCCGCTCCTCACCCAGCAGTCGGTTGACGAGCGTCGACTTGCCGACGTTCGGCCGGCCGATGATGGCGATGCGAATGGCGTCCGGGTCCGCGGCGGCGGCTGGCTGTGCGTCGAAGCCGGCGAGCACCCGCTCCATGAGCTCGGCGCAACCGCTGCCGTGGCTCGCCGAGATCGCCAGCGGCTCACCGAAGCCGAGGGCGTGGAAGTCGGCGGCGACGGTATCGGCATCGAGACCCTCGGCCTTGTTGAGCGCCAGGATGACGGGCTTGCCCGAGCGTCGCAGCTCGCGCGCGACGAACTGATCCTGGCCCGAGAGCCCACCTCGCGCGTCGGCGAGGAATATGAGCCGGTCCGCCTCCTGCACCGCCCGCTGCGTCTGCGCGCGCATCTGCGCTTCGATGCCGCGCGGATTCTCGATGAGTCCACCGGTATCGATCACGACATAGGGGACCGGTCCGAGGCGCCCGAAACCGTACTGCCGGTCGCGTGTCAGCCCCGGCACATCCGCGACGATGGCGTCCCGGGTGCCCGTGAGTACGTTGAACAGCGTCGATTTGCCGACGTTCGGACGGCCGACCAGCGCGATGACGGGCAACATGACGCTACCTCACGCCTGGCGCGGCTACTTGTTCGGCGACGCGGACCTGGCGGTGGCGGCCACTGCGAGCGGCTTGACCCGATAAGCGTTGATCTCCCCACGGTCGTTCGCGACCACCACCACATCGCCCACCACGAGCGGCTGGGTGCTGACACGGGAGCCGCCGCTCGAGATGCGCGCCGCGAGCGCCCCGCTCGCCTTGTCGAGGAAATGGACATAACCCTGGAAATCGCCCACCACGACCGTTTCCTCCATGACCGCAATGGGGGAGAGGCCACGGTGGAGCAGCACGTTCTGCCGCCACACCTCAGCGCCGGTGCGGGCCTTGAGCGCGGCGATGACGCCATCGGCATCGGCGAGGTACAAGGTATCCACATCGAGCGTCACGCCCCGGTAGCTCGAGTCATCGTGCGACCACCAGATCTGGCCGGTATCGATCGCGAGCATCGCGACCTTGCCCTGGAACCCCACTGCATACACGTCCCGGCCCGAGACGCGGACCGGTGAATCGATGTCATCGAGCCGCTCGAGCTCGGTGCGCCCATGCGGCGGGGTCACGGTGGCTTCCCACTGCAGCGAGCCATCGCCCGCGTTGACCGCGACCACCTTGCCGTTGTCGAAGCCGCACAGCACCAGATCGCCGCTGATCACCGGGCTCGCCGTGCCGCGCAGCGAGAGGCGCGGTACCTGCTGCTCGGTCGACCACAGCTCGTGCCCATCCTGCGGGCTCAGCGCGTGCAGCTTGCCATCGACGGTGCGCACCGCGATCAGGCGCTCGGAAATGGCCGCCGGAGCCAGGATCTCGCCGTTGAGGCGCACCCTCCACCGGCCACGCCCGGTCGCCGGATCGAGAGCCAACACCTGGCCGTCGCTGGCGCCGACGACGAGAAGCTCCGCGCTCGAGGCAGTGCCTCCGGAAAGCGGTGCGCCGCTCTTCGCACGCCACACTACGTGCCCGGTGGCCAGATCGAGCGCCGCCACCTCTCCCTTGTGACTCGCCGCGTAGACATGGTTGTCGGTGATCGAGATCCCCTGTCCCAGGCGCAGCACCGCGGCATTCTTATCACCCATGTGGTAACCCCACAGGTGCGTCACGCGCACGCTCGGGTGCGGTAGTGGTGTCAGCTTCGCCGGCTCATCGATGGTCTTGTCCTTCGAGCAGGCCACCGCGAGCAGCAGCGCCACGACTGCACCCGCGAGCGCCCGCACTGGTCTCACAGCCGGGGAATGCCGGATGCCTCTCATGATCACTTGCCGGCAGCTGGAGTGCCCGCCACCCCCGCCGGCTCACGGGTCGCCGCGGTCGGGGTCACGGGCGCTGTGCCACTCGCGAGATCGGCGATCTTCAGCTGCAGTAGGCTGGTATCGGTGCCGGCGGCGCCGGCGGTTTGCGCGCTGCGATACTCGGCGAGTGCCGCCACTTTCTCGCCCTTGGCGTAGTAGGCATCGCCGCGCACCTCGTGGTAGCGCGCGGCGAAGGCGCCGGGGTCCTTCTGCGCGGCGAGTGTGGCGAGCGCAG
Source organism: Steroidobacteraceae bacterium (assembly GCA_035541695.1). GTDB lineage: Bacteria > Pseudomonadota > Gammaproteobacteria > Steroidobacterales > Steroidobacteraceae > 13-2-20CM-66-19. The sequence continues at coordinate 12,687 of DATKMV010000022.1, read as the reverse complement.
CGTCGGGCTTCCCCTGGGCGATCTGCACCCGTGCCAGGCGCAGCCGGGCGATGAGCGCGAGGTCGCGATCGCGCGAGCTCTGCATCACGGTGCTCAGCTCATTCGCGGCGTGATCGAGCTGTGCCTCATCGACATAGACCCGCGCCGCGAGCAGCCGCGCCTGATCCGCGTAAGGCGTGCCGGAGTAGTCGCGTTCGAGCTCCCCGAGCAGCACCAGCGCCTGGGTGCGGTCGCTGTGCTCGAGCGCCTGCACCATCTGCATGTACTTCCCTCCGGCCTCGAGCTGGCGGGCGTCCTGATGGCTCTGCCACCAGCGCCAGCCGAACACTGCCGCCGCGACCACCACCAGTGCGAGCAGCACCGCAGGCGCGTTTTCGCGGGCGCTCGCCTTGAGCCACTCCCATTGTTCTTTCTCAGACAGATAATCGTCCACATGTCCTCCCGTGAGCTCAGGGACTCGCCGCTACGCCGCGCGCCGCCTCCAGCGCCGCATCGAGCCCGGCCGGCAGCTGTGCGATGGGGCACTCGCTCTGACCGCCGCCGCCGCGCAAAGGTTTCAACGCCACCACGGCGCGCGCCAGCTCGTCCTCACCGAGGATGAGCGCCAGCAGCGCTCCGCTGCGATCCGCACGCCGAAACTGCGCTTTGAGGTTGCCACCGCCCAAGTTCAGCTCGAAGCGCACGCCGGGCCGCTCGGTGCGCAGCCGCTCGATGAGCTGCAGCGCCGCGCAAAACGCCTGCGGAGCGCCGACGATGACATACACATCCGCAGCCGCGGCCGCAGGCGTGCGTCCCGCCGTCACCAGTAGCGTCACCAGCCGCTCGACGCCCATGGCGAAACCGATCGCAGGAGTGGCATCGCCGCCGAGCTGTGCGATGAGTCCGTCGTAGCGGCCGCCGGAGCACACCGCATTCTGTGCGCCAGTCGAGGCGGTGATCCACTCGAACACCGTGCGGTTGTAGTAATCGAGTCCCCGCACCAGGCGCGGGTTGATCTCAAAGGGCACCCCAACCGCGCGTAACAGGGCACACAGCTGCTCGAAGTGTGCGCGCGACTCGGGATCGAGGTGCTCGGTGAGGAGCGGCGCGCCGGAGATGAGCTCCTGCATGGCCTCGTTCTTGCTGTCGAGTATGCGCAGGGGATTGCCGACCAGCCGGCGGCGGCTGTCGGCATCCAGCTGCGCTTCGCGGGCGGTGAAATAGTCGACCAGCCGCGCCCGATAGAGTCGGCGGCTCTCGGGCGTGCCGAGGGAATTGAGCTGCAGTCTCAACCCCTCGATTCCGAGTCGATGCCAGAGCCGCGCGCTCATCGCAATCAACTCCGCGTCCACATCGGGACCTGCGCAGCCGATCGCCTCGACGTCCACCTGCCAGAACTGCCGGTAACGGCCGGCCTGCGGCGCCTCGTGCCGGAACATCGGGCCGAGACACCAGAGCTTGTGGCGCTGGCCGCGCAACATGCCATTGGAGATGAGCGCCCGCACGATGCCCGCGGTCGCCTCCGGCCGCAGCGTCAGGCTGTCGCCGCCGCGGTCGCTGAAGGTATACATCTCCTTGCCGACGACGTCGGTGTGCTCGCCGATGGCACGCTGGAAGAGCTCCGTGTGCTCGAGCAGCGGCACCCGGATCTCCTGATAGCCGTAGGCGCCGAGCAGCTCGCGAGTCACGGTCTCGAAGTACTGCCAGGCGCCGATCGCCTCAGGCAGCACGTCGTTCATTCCGCGGACCGGCTGGATCTGCTCGCCCACGTCAGTCCCCGTGCGCGAGGCGCGGTGCCGCGGCACTGACGCGCCCCGCCGCATCGATCTGCAGGTGGGCGCTGCCGTCGCGCCGTACCAGCGCACCGGGCAGCACCACCGCGCCGTTGAGGCGCATGACCACCGACTGCGCGTTGCCGAGCACCACGAGCAGCGGCGCCTCTCCCGCCACGCTACGCGCCGTGCCGGCCTCGATGAGTCCGTGCAGGAGGTGCCGGCCCTGCGCATCCGATACCTCGACCCAGCTCGGCGCGGAGAAGCTCAGATCCAGGCGTGTCTGCGCTTCGGTTGCGGGCGCGGCGGTGGCGGGGTGTGCGGGCGCAGCGCCGTCCCCGCTCGCCACAGGCGGCGAAAGGTCCGGCTCGCGAGCGGCGCTGGCGGCCGGCGGCGGCGCCGGCAGCGCGGGCAGCGGGTGCGCCTTCTCTCCGGGAAGCGTCAGGAGCCACCACAACAGACCCGCCACCGCGAATCCGACGACGAGCAGCAGTGCCGGCAGCAGCACGCGTGAACCGGAGCTCTCCGGCACACCGCGCGGAATACGCGTCAGATCCGGTCGCGCGGCCTGTGCACTCTGCGAATACAACTGCTGCAGCTGCAGTGGCGACTCCCCCACGGATTCCGCATACCGGCGCAGGTGTCCGCGAACGTACACGTCTGCTCCGAGCGTCGCGAAATCCTCGGCCTCGAGCGCCTGCAGCACGCGCGCATCGACGTGCAGCCGTTCCGCAGCCTGCAGCAACGTCAGTCCGCGCTTTTCCCGCGCCGCTCGCAGCCGCGCACCGATGCCGCGCAGCTCCTCGCCGCCGCCTTCCCCCGTCATGGTCCTCAACCCGCGCCGAGTGCGGCGAGCGCGCGCGCCTGATCGGTCCCCGGGAAATCCAGCTGCAGCTTGCGGGCATAGCGCTGTGCCGCGATACGATCGCCCTGGGCGCGGGCGACGCGCACGCCGAGCAGCAGCAGGTCCGCGGTCGCGTTATAGGTGCCGATGAAGCCGTCGATGCCGGCCCGCGCAGGTGCCAGCTCGCCGTGGTCGAACTGCAGGTTAGCGAGCTGAAACTGCGCCTCGGCGAAATTCGGGCGCAGCTGCAGCGCGCGCTGGAAGTCGACACGCGCCTCCTCGTCGCGCTTGGCGGCCCGCAGGCACACGCCGGCGTTGGTGTAAGCGGCTTCGGGCGTCGGATAGATGGGGTTGCGGGCCGCCTCGAGGAAGCGCTTCACGCCCTCCTCGGAGCGGCCGTTCTGGCAGAGATAGACGGCGTAGTTATTGATCATGCGCGGATCGTTCGGCGCGAAACGCAGCGCCGCGCGGTACTCGGCATCCGCCTTGTCCTTGTTGCCGAGCCGCGCGAACAGCTGCGCGCGCGCACTGTGCACGTCGGCGCTGTTCGGATCCTGCTGGAGCGCGCGGTCGAGCTTGTCCTTGGCCCGCTCGAGATCACCCTGGTTCATGTAGGCCACGCCGAGCTGCACGTTGTAGACGGCGGCCTCGTGCGCCTTCTCGGCCTTTTGCGCGGAGTTGCCGGCGCACCCGGCGAGCAGCAGTGCCGCCACGGCACTGCTGATCAATTGCACGTGCCCGGGGGCGCGGCCGGCGGAGTTGCTGTGCTTGCTCATGGTTGAACCGCGACGCCAATGACTTTGTTGCCGAGCCGTACGGTGGTTCGGTCGATCACCCGCCCGGCGAGCTGTCCGCAGGCGGCGTCAATGTCCTCACCGCGCGTGCGGCGGGTGGTGGCGAGCACCCCGCGCTGCAGCAGCTCGTCGCGGAAGCGCTGGATGGCCTGCGGCGGTGAGCGCCGGTAGCGGGTACCGGGAAAGGGGTTGAAGGGAATCAAATTCACCTTGGCGGGATGCCCGCGCAGGAGCCGGGCGAGCTCCCGCGCCTGCGCCGGCGAATCGTTGACGCCATCGAGCATCACGTACTCGAAGGTCACACTGCGTCCGTTCTGCTCATCGAGGTAGTGCCAGCAGGCCTGCAGCAGCTCCGCGATCGGATGTTTGCGGTTGATGGGCACGAGCTCATTGCGCAGCGCATCGTCGGGAGCATGCAGCGACACCGCCAGCGCGACGTTGGTTTCCTCCGCCAGCCGGTAAATCTGCGGCACGAGGCCGGAGGTCGAGAGTGTCACCCGGCGCCGCGACAGATCGAAGCCGAAGTCATCGAGAAAAATGCGCAGTGCCGGCACGACGTTGCGGAAGTTGGCGAGCGGCTCGCCCATGCCCATCAGCACGACGTTGGTCACGTGCCGCTCATCGCCCCCCGCCGCGTGGCCGGCGCCCGCACCCTCCTCGCGCTCGAGCTCGCGCGCCGCGAGCCACACCTGCCCGACGATCTCGGCCGTAGTGAGGTTACGGTTGTAGCCCTGCTGCGCAGTCGAGCAGAACGAGCAATCGAGCGCGCAGCCGACCTGGGACGAGATGCACAGCGTGCCGCGGTCGGGCTCGGGGATGAACACCATCTCGAACGCCTGCGTGGCATCAGCCTGCAGAAGCCACTTGCGCGTGCCATCGGCGGAGCGCTGCACCTCCACGATCTGTGGCGCGCGCACCTCGGCGGCGCACGCCAGCCGCGCACGGAAGTCCTTGGCGAGATCCGTCATGGCCGCGAAAGAGCTGACGCCGCGCTTGTATATCCAGCTCATCAGCTGGCGGGCGCGGAAGGGCCGGCTGCCGAGCTGCGCGACGAGCTCGGTCAGCTCCGCGCGCGGCAGCCCGAGCAGGTTGGTGAGTTGCGCGGCCTCGGTGCTCATGAGATGCCGTGATGGGCCGTGTCACCCGCGCGGGTGCAGCTCCGTGGTGCTGAAGAAGTACGCGATCTCGCGGGCCGCAGTCTCCGCAGCATCCGAGCCGTGCACCACGTTCTGCTCGATGCTCTTCGCAAGATCCGCGCGAATGGTGCCGGGCGCCGCCTTCTTCGGATCCGTCGCCCCCATGATGTCGCGGTTGCGCGCGATCGCGTTCTCGCCTTCCAGGACCTGCACGATGACCGGACCCGAGGTCATGTACCGCACCAGGTCCTGGAAGAACGGACGCTCGCGGTGCACGGCGTAGAAACCCTCCGCCTCCCGCTGCGACAGTTGCAGCATGCGCGCGGCGATGACCGAGAGGCCCGCTTGCTCGAAGCGGCGGTAGACCTCACCGATGAGATTGGCTTTCACCCCATCGGGCTTGACGATGGATAACGTGCGCTCGAGCGCCATTCGCTTTGACCTTTCGAGGATACGGACGAGTGGGAGGTGTTCCCGCGGCGGCCGCGCCGCCGGGGCCTCGGACGAAGCCCGGGAGTGTACCTTGCCAGCCGAGTCGACGGCAATTTGCCGGCGGTCGGAAGTACGCGTTTGTTAAGGGCTTTTTGGCCACGCCGCTCGAGCCGCGCTTCGATGGACGCGCGGCGGTCGTCACGAGGCTCAGACGGAGAAGCTCTCTCCGCAACCGCACTCGCCCTTGACGTTCGGATTCCTGAAGCGGAACGCCTCGTTCAATCCCTGCTTCACGAAGTCGACCACCGTGCCATCGATGAGCACGAGGCTCTCCGCATCGACGAAGACCTGCACGCCGCGGTCCTCGAAGACCGCATCGCCCGGCTGCGGGCCGTCGGCGTAGTTGATGACGTACGCAAAGCCGGAGCATCCGGTCTTGCGCACTCCGAGCCGCACGCCCGTACCATGCCCGCGCGTGCTCAGAAAGCTCTTGACGCGGCTGGCCGCGGATTCAGTCAATGAGATGCTCATCGCTCACCCTATTCTAGCGCCTCGGCTCCAGTGCGCGAGGCACGCATGCAGGGCATCCTCGACCCGCAGCAGTCGACCGAGCTTCTGCGGCGGCACGGCGTGCTCCTCGGCCCACGCACGCGGCGTGCCCGGTATGAGAGCCTGCCGGGTGCGGCCGCGCACCGTCCTGCACAGCCACGCAGCCACCTCCATAGTATGGGGGCAGCCAAATGCCTTAAAACGTGCTTCTCTCACAAAGTCACCCGCCACGAGCAGCTCGAAACGCACCCAGGTGTCCTCGGCAGGCCCGCCGGCCTCGCCGGCGATGAGCGTTGCGCCCCCCGCGTCGATCGCCGCCGTCCAGCCACTGCCCGGGGCATCCCCGCGGACGCTCGGCGACACCGCGCGGAGCCGGCACACCGCCTGCGCCACCATCGCCGCCGCCGCGTCCACCTCGCCCACGGTGGTGGCACGCCCGAGGCTGAAGCGCAGCGAGCTCTGCGCGAGCTGCGTGCTGCGCCCGAGCGCCCGCAGCACGTACGAAGGCTCTGCGGACTCCGAGCTGCAGGCCGACCCGGTGGACACGGCGAGACCCTCGAGTGCCCCGACCAGGCTCTCGCCGTGCACCCCCTCGAAGGAGACATTCAGGATTCCGGGCAGGCGAGGCGCTGCACCGCCGTTCAGATGCGTGCCGCCGAGTGCTTCGAGGGCATGCCAGAGTCGATCGCGCAGCGCGCTGAGGCGCGCGCCCTCGCTCGAGAGCTCTCGCGCGGCGAGCGCGCAGGCGGCCCCGAATCCGACGATCTGGTGCGTGGCGAGCGTGCCCGGCCGAAGGTTGCGCTCCTGCCCCCCCCCATAGGTCACGGGCTGCAGTGCGCCGCGTGCGCGCTCGCGCACGTAGAGGGCACCGATCCCCTTCGGTCCATAGAGCTTGTGGGCGGTGAAGGCGGCAAAGTCGACCGGCAGCTCGCCGAGCGCCAGGGGGAGCTTGCCGGCCGCCTGTGCGCAATCGCAGTGAAAGACGATTCCGCGCTCCCGGCAGAGCTTGCCGATGGGCGCGAGGTCGTTGAGGACCCCGGTCTCGTTGTTTGCGTACATGAGCGCTGCCATCACCGTGTCGGGACGCAGCGCTGCTTCGAACGCCTCGAGGCCGATGCGCCCGTCGCGGCCTGGGGCGAGCCAGGTCACCTCGAACCCCGCCTTCTCGAGCCATCGGAACGGATCGAGCACGGACTTGTGCTCGGTGCGCGAGGTGATGAGATGACGGCCACGGTCGGCGTTCGCGCGTGCGCCACCGAGTATCGCGAGGTTATTCGACTCGGTGGCGCCGGAGGTGAACACGATCTCTCCGGGAAGCGCGCCGACCAGCGCCGCCACCTGCTCACGTGCGCTCGCAATACGTGCGGCCGCCGCGCGGCCGTAGGCATGGGCCGAGGAAGCATTACCGAAGTCCCCGGCCGCCGTGAGGCACTCGGCCATGACGCGCGCCACCTGCGGGTCGACGGGAGTCGTGGCGGCATGATCGAGGTAAATGGGCGCAGCAGCGGAGCTCACCGACGCTCTCCGCCGGCGGTGCGACGCCGGTTCTGAACGGCCGTGAGGACGCCGCGCAGAATGTTGACCTCGTTCTGATCGGGCTCCGCACGCTGCAGCAAGCGACGCAGCCGCGCCATGAGGTGGGTACCGCTCTGCGTGCGATCGCGGAAATCGATCTCCTCGAGCACCGCGGCGAGATGTGCGTAGAGACGCTCCATCTCCTGCGTGCTCGCCAGCGGGGCGGCGAGCGGCACCGAGACCGGCACGGATGCACCGCGTGCGCGGTACAGCTCATAGGCGACGAGCTGCACGGACATCGCCAGGTTGAGTGAGGCGTACTGCGGGCTCGCCGGGATGCGGATGAGCGCATGCGCTTTCTCCAGCTCCTCGTTGCTCAGCCCGTTGCGCTCGGCGCCGAACACGACCGCTGCGGGGGCGCGCCGCGCCTCGGTCACGAGCCGCACCGCGGCGGCACGCACGTCGACTACCCGGAAGTACTGGTCGCGGTCGCGCGCGGTGGTCGCAGCCACATAACTGCAGCCCTCGAGCGCCTGCGCCAGCGACGGCACGACGCGCGCGGCGTTCAGCACGTCCTCTGCCGCGGAGGCCCGCGCGGTCGCCTCGGGGTGCGGAAATTGCCGCGGGCTGACGAGCACCAGCTCCGAGAGCTCCATGTTCTTCAGCGCGCGCGCCGCGGCGCCGATATTGCCGGGATGCGACGGCGTCACCAGGACGATACGGATGTTGCAGGGTTCCATGTTCTCTCGCCACCGCGATCTTAAGCCCGATCGCCACGCGCGGTAACGCGCCGCCCCTTCTGCCAAGCTATACTCGAACCGCCCCGGATCGTTCGCTGCAAATGGCGCGCATAGGCTTTCGCTCCACCACCGTCGCGGATGAGTCCGCCATCAGGGCCCTGCTGCTACAGGCGCACGGTGCCTCTGTGGCGCACCCGATGTTCGAGAGCCGCAACCTGTTCTGGAAGTACTGGGAGCCGCGGACGGACTGGCCGGGCTCGCGCTCCTACGTCCTCACCCGCGATGGCGAGATCATCGCTCATGCAGCGGTGGTGCCGGGGGTGTGCAGCTGCGGCGAGCGGCGGCTGAGACTCCTGCACGTGATCGACTGGGCCGCGCGCGCCGAAGCGCGCGGTGCGGGCAACACGCTGATGCGCCACATCGGCACCCTGGGCGACGCCATCATCACCTCCGACGGCGATGAAGCCGCTTTGCGGCTGCTGCCGCTCATGGGTTTCTCGCAATCGAGCACGCGGGTGATGCTGTACGCGCGTCCCCTGCGGCCGTTGCTCTACCTGGGCGGTGCGGAGCGGCCCCGCTGGCGCCTCGCCGCGCGCACCGTGCGCAACGCCCTGTGGGCGCTGCGGGCGCCCACCGGCGAGCCCGCGCAGCGCACCTGGAGCGCGCGGCAGCTCGCTGCGGCCGAGGTCGCCTCTGCAGCCATCCCGTGGCCGGTGGCCCGCAACGGCACCGCCGTGCTCGAGCGCTCGGCGGCAGTGATGAGCTACTGGCTGCAGTGCCCTGCGGCGCCGATGCAGCTGTACCTGCTGGAGAACGGCACCGCGGCGCGCGGGTACATGGTGCTCGCGTTCGCGCCTGGCCAGGCGCGGCTTGCCGACTGCTGGCTCGACACGGAGGCGCCCGATGCATGGGAAGCGCTCGTGCACCTCGCAGTGCACGCCGCGTTGCGCCATGAGGGCGTTGCGGAGATTGCCGCCATGTGCAGCGAGCCGCTGCTGTCAGGGGCGCTGGAGCGCTGCGGGTTCCATGCCCGCGCCGCGCGGCCGCTGTATGCCCGCGCCGCGGATGGCGTCGCGCTGCCCCGCGGCGGCATCCGCATCCAGATGCTCGATGATGATGCGGCCTATCGCCACAACGGCGCGAGGCTTTTCTGGGCTTAGAGAGCGCGGCTGCCATGGATTGGAGGGCGCGGTCATGCACGACAGTCTGTTGCCGCGGCTGCAGCGCGCTTTTCAGCGGGCGCTCGGTGTGGAGCCCGGCGCGGTCGGCCTCGATACCGAGCCGGATGACATCCCGCAATGGGATTCGCTCGGGCATGCCACGCTCGCCTGCGCGCTCGAGCGCGAGTTCAACGTCAGCTTCGACACCGACGAGCTGCTCGAGCTGGAGAGCGTACGTGCCATCCTGCGTGTGTTGCATCGCAAGCTTGGGTAGCGGCAGCTGCCGGGCACGGCACCTGCCACACAGGGTTGCTATGATGCGCGCCACCCATGCAGGCGCTGCTCAACATTGCCGTGCGTGCCGCGCGCCGTGCCGGCGAGCTGATCGTGCGCAGCCTGAACCATCTGGACACGCTCACCGTCACCTCCAAGGGGCGCAACGACTTCGTCACCGAGGTCGACCGCGCGGCCGAGCAGCAGATCATCGCCGGCATCCGCCGCCATTACCCGCAGCATGCGTTTCTCGCCGAGGAGAGCGGGCGCACGGGTGAGCACGAGACGCTGTGGATCATCGACCCGCTCGATGGCACCACGAACTTCCTGCACGGCTTTCCGGTGTTCGCCGTCTCGATCGCCTGTCAGGTGCGTGGGCGTCTCGAGCATGCCGTGATCTACGATCCGCTGCGCCAGGAGCTGTTCACCGCGACGCGCGGCGCCGGTGCGCATCTCGACAATCGCCGCATACGCGTGAGCAAGGCACGCGCGCTCGATGGCGCGCTGATCGCTACCGGCTTCCCCTACCGCGCCAACATCCATTACCTCGAGGCCTATCTCGCGATGCTGCGCGCGGTCACGCTGCAGGCGGCGGGTGTGCGACGGCCCGGCGCCGCCTCGCTCGACCTCGCCTACGTCGCCGCCGGGCGCGTGGATGCCTTCTGGGAGATCGGCCTCAGCGCCTGGGATACCGCCGCCGGCACGCTGCTGATCCAGGAGGCCGGCGGGCGCATCGGCACGCTGAGCGGCGCGGAGTACCGTCAGGGCGGGCATGTGGTTGCAGGTACACCCAAGGTGTACACGGCGCTCATCGAGCTGCTCGCGCCGCACTTGCCGGCGGAGTTGCGCGATTCCTGAAGCGCGTGCGTTGCCGGCCGCTGGCTCGCTTTCCCGGGGGTGCTTGTGTACAGTCCTCGGCACCAACAGCGGGGGTGCCGTGGCGAGCCAACTTCTTGCTACCAAGTCCATAGCCGAGCTGCACGAGCAGGAATCCTCCGGTAACCAGCTGCGCCGCGCGCTCAACGCCACGCACCTGACATTGCTCGGCATCGGCGGCATCATCGGCACCGGCATCTTCGTGCTCACCGGCACCGCCGCCGCCAACCACGCCGGACCCGCGCTGCCACTCTCCTTCATCTTCGCCGGGCTCGGCTGCACCTTCGCCGGGCTGTGCTACGCGGAATTCTCCGCGATGATCCCGGTCTCCGGCAGCGCCTACTCCTACTCGTATGCGACGCTCGGCGAGGGCGTCGCCTGGTTCATCGGCTGGAATCTGGTGCTCGAGTACCTGTTCGCGGTCGCGACCGTATCGGTCGGCTGGTCGGGCTACGCCGTCAGCCTGCTCGATCAGCTCCATCTGCACATTCCGGCGGCGCTCTCCAATGCGCCCTTCGGTACACCCGGAGGCCGTGAAACCTTCGATATCGTCCGTACCGGCGCCATCATCAACCTGCCGGCGATACTGATCGTCGCCGCGATCGGCGCCATCTGTTACATCGGTATCAAGCAATCGGCCACCTTCAACTCGGTGATCGTCGCCATCAAGGTGACGGTTATCGTGCTGTTCATCGTGTTCGGCGTGAGCTACATCAACACCGCCAACTGGCACCCGTTCGTTCCGCCCAACGCCGGGCAGACCGGACGGTTCGGCTGGACGGGGGTACTGGCCGCCTCCGGCGTGATCTTCTTCGCCTACATCGGGTTCGACGCCGTCTCGACTGCAGCGCAGGAGACCCGCAACCCGCAGCGGGACATGCCGATCGGCATCCTGGCGAGCCTGGTGATCTGCACGATCCTGTATGTGCTGGTCTCCGCGATATTGACCGGGATGGTGAACTACCGCGAGCTGGACGTGGCGGCCCCGGTCGCACTCGCGCTCGACAAGTACCAGGGTCTGCGCTGGCTCGGGATTCCGGTGAAGCTCGGTGCCGTGTGCGGCATGACCTCGGTGATGCTGGTCATGACCATCGCCCAGGCGCGCATCTTCTTCGCCATGGCGCGCGATGGCCTGCTGCCGCCTTTCTTCGGACGGGTGCACCCGCGCTTCCGTACACCCTCGACCGGCACCGTGATCACCGCGGTCACGGCCGCAATCATCGGCGGCCTGCTCCCGGTCAAGATCCTCGGGGAGATGGTGGCCATCGGTACGCTCGCCGCGTTCATCACCGTCTGCATCGGCGTCCTCATCCTGCGCCGCACGCGCCCCGACCTGCCGCGTCCGTTCCGCGCCCCCTGGCCGTGGTTCACCTGCAGCGCCGGGGCCATCGTGTGCGGCCTCATGATGGTGTTCCTCGGACCTGCGACCTGGCTGCGCCTGGTGGTCTGGACCCTAATCGGCGTGGTGATCTACGCGCTCTATGGCTACCAGCACAGCTGCGTGCGCAAGGCGGCGAACGGCGCCGCCGCGAGTCCGCGCACCGCCTGAGCCGACGCGTCAGCGCCTGCGGCGCGGGGGGTTCGCGCGCACGCGCATGTTGATGAGCTCGACGCCGAAGGCGAACGCCATGGCGAAATAGAGATACCCCTTGGGAATCTCGAAGTGCAGGCCCTCGCCGAGCAGCGCGACCCCGATCAGCAGCAGGAAAGACAGCGCCAGCATCTTGATGGTCGGATGGCGCGCGATGAACGCCCCGATCGAGCGCGACACCCACATCATTACGAGGATCGCGGCGACGATCGCCGCCACCATCACCGGCAGCTCGCGTACCAGCCCGATGGCGGTGAACACCGAATCCAGCGAGAACACGAGGTCGATAGCCACGATCTGCAGCACCACCGCGGCGAAGCTCGCGGCCGGGCGCTCGCGCTCACGCTCGGCCGCGTCCCCTTCGAGCGCGTGGTGGATCTCGAGCACGCCCTTGCCGAGCAGGAACAGCCCGCCGGCGAGCAGCACCAGGTCGCGTCCCGAGAAGCTGCGCCCCCAGAGCCGCAGCCACGGCTGCGTGAGGTGCGTGAGCGAGACCACCGACAACAGCAGGGCGATGCGTGTCAGCATCGCGAGCGCCAGCCCGCTCGAGCGCGCGGCCGCGCGGCGCGCCGGCGGCAGCCGCTCCACCAGGATGGAGATGAAGATGATGTTGTCGATGCCGAGGACGATCTCGAGCAGCGACAGCGCGAGGAAGGCGAGCCAGAGGTGCGGGTCGGCGATCAGAGCACGCGCTTCCCGTCAGGGCAGATGGTCGAGGGCCGCTTTCTTCACCGAGGGGAACAGGTGCTCGGCGGTGAGCCCGAAGTCGAGGGCGATGGCGCTCGAGATGTAGATGGACGAATAGGTGCCGGCGATGATGCCGATGAGGAGCGCCGCCGAGAAGCCGCGCAGCACCGGTCCCCCGAGGAACAGCAGCGCCACCACGACGATCGAGGTCACCACCTTGGTCATGATGGTGCGCGAGAGAGTCTGATTGATCGACTGATCGAGGATCACGTCCGAGGGCGAGCGGCGGTTGCCCTCGAAACGCTCGCGGATGCGGTCGAACACCACCACGGTGTCATT
>DATKMV010000021.1:0-9857 GCA_035541695.1 Steroidobacteraceae bacterium | reverse complement strand
GCACCAGGTACCGCTCGCCGAGGTACGCACCAACCCGGCGCACCTGAAGCAGCTCGAGGAGTGGATGCGCAGCTACCGTCCCGAGGAGTTGTTCGATGCCGCCGGACGGCTGAAGTCCGAGCTCGCGGAGCTCGCGCCCGCCGGCACGCGCCGCATGGGCGCCAATCCGCACACCAATGGCGGAGCACTGCTGCGTGATCTGAAGATGCCGGATTTCCGCGAGTACGCACTGAAGGTGCCGGCTCCCGGCGCCGTCGACGGCGAGGACACGCGCGTGCTCGGCGCCTTCCTGCGCGATGTCATCAAGCTCAATCAGAAACCCCGCACCTTCCGCCTCTTTGGGCCCGATGAGACCGCCTCCAACCGCCTCACCGCCGTGTTCGAGGCGAGCGCGCGGCAATGGGATGCCAGCATCGTGCCGGGCGATGACCATCTGGCCCCTGAAGGCTCCGTCCTCGAGGTGCTCTCCGAGCACCAGTGCCAGGGCTGGCTCGAAGGCTACCTGCTCACCGGCCGGCACGGGCTCTTCAACACCTACGAGGCCTTCACGCACATCATCGACTCGATGTTCAATCAACACGCGAAGTGGCTCAAGATCACCCGCAACATTCCCTGGCGGCGCCCGATCGCCTCGCTCACCTATCTGCTGGCTTCGCACGTCTGGCGGCAGGACCAGAACGGCTTCACGCACCAGGATCCGGGCTTCATCGATCACGTGGTGAACAAGAAGGCCGAGATCATCCGCGTCTACCTGCCGCCCGATGCGAACTGTCTGCTATCGGTCGCGGACCATTGCCTGCGCAGTCGCCACTACGTCAACGTCATCGTGGCCGGCAAGCACCCGGCACCGCAGTGGCTGCCCATGGAGGCGGCGGTGCGCCACTGCACCAAGGGACTCGGCATCTGGGAGTGGGCCAGCACCGACCGCGGCGCCGAGCCCGATGTGGTGATGGCGTGCGCCGGGGACGTGCCGACTCTCGAGACGCTCGCCGCGGTGAAGCTGCTGCGCGGCTACTTCCCCGAGCTCAAGATCCGCGTCATCAACGTCGTCGATCTCATGACGCTGCAGCCGCAGAGCGAGCACCCGCACGGGTTGCCGGACGGCGAGTTCGATGAGCTCTTCACGCGCGACAAGCCGATCATCTTCGCCTTCCACGGCTACCCGTGGCTGATCCACCGGCTCACCTATCGACGCCACAATCATCAGAACCTCCACGTGCGCGGCTACAAGGAGGAAGGCACGATCACCACACCCTTCGACATGGCGGTATTGAACGACCTCGACCGCTTTCACCTCGTGAGCGATGCCATCCAGCGGCTGCCGCAGCTCGAGTCGCGCGCCGCCTATGTGCAGCAGGCGCTGCGCGACAAGCTCATCGAGCATCACGAGTACATCTGCCGGCACGGTGAGGACATGCCGGAGATCCTCAACTGGAGATGGAGCGAGTGAGCGCGCTCGAATCACACGCACTGTCGGACGCGCCGCGCGCCGCGCCACTGGCGCCTCTGTATCTCGTGCGGCACGGGGAGACCGCCTGGAGTCTGACGGGCCAGCACACCGGCAGACTCGACCTGCCGCTCACCCCGCTCGGCGAGTGCAACGCGCGCGCGCTCGCCGAGCGTCTGGCGACGGTACGCTTCAAGTGCGTGCTCACGAGCCCGCTCAGGCGCGTGCGCCGCACCTGCGAGCTCGCCGGCTTCGCTGCGAGCGCAGTCATCGATGCGGATCTCACCGAGTGGGACTACGGCGCGTACCAGGGCAAGACCCTCGCGCAGATACGCGCCGAGCGTCCCGGCTGGGACATCTTCCGCGATGGGTGCCCGCAGGGGGAATCGCCGGCGCAGGTCGCGGAGCGCGCGGACCGCGTCATCGCACGCGTGCGCGCCGTGCCCGGTGAGGTGCTGATCTTCTCGAGCGGGCATCTGCTGCGAGTGCTCGCGGCTCGCTGGCTCGGCTTCGATGCAACCCTCGCCCGCCATCTGCTGTTCGATACCACCGCCATCTCGGTGCTCGCCCATGAGCGCGGGGCCACCGCGCCCGCGATTCGGCTGTGGAACGACCAGCGGCATCTGCAGGCGGCATAGGCAGACGGCGCGGGCGCATGGATCGGACGCAGTGATGGATTCCACGAGCTCAAAATGGCCGGCATGGCGTCTGCAACGCGACGGCGAGGTGGCCGAGCTGCACCTCACCGGCGACTGGATCGCGGGCGACTCAGGCGTTCGCAGCTCCGAGGACGTACGGCACATTCTCGAGGGAGCCGGCGGCCTGCCGCTGCGCGTGTACGCGACCGGGATCGGCCGGTGGGATAGCGCCCTCATCGCATTCCTGAAGATGCTTGGCGATGCAGCCGCGGCGCACCGCGCCCGGCCGGTCGAGCTCGATACCTCCGCACTTCCGGACGCCGCGCGACAACTGCTGAAGCTCGCCGCGATCGGAACGGTCGCCGCGGCCGCCATTGCGCTCGCGCGGCCGACGTTTCTGGCGCGCGTGGGCGCGAGCGCGCTGGCGTTGTGGCCCAGAACCGTGGCGGTTGCGGGGCTCATGGGTGAGACCACGCTGCGTGGCACGGCGGCTCTCGCCCGCCGAACCTGCACCCGCGCCGCGGATGTGCTGGAGCTGATGCGTGATGCCGGAGCCGGCGCGCTCGGCATCGTCGCGGTGGTCAACGGCCTGGTGGGCGCGATCATCGCATTCGTCGGCGCCAAGGAGTTGCAGCGCTTCGGCGCGGGGATCTACGTCGCCGATCTCGTCGGTGTCGCCACCGTGCGCGAGCTGGCGGCGATCGTGACCGCCATCGTCATGGCGGGCCGCACCGGCAGTGCCTACGCCGCGCACCTCGCCACGATGCAGGGGAACGAAGAAATCGACGCCCTCAACGCCTTCGGAATCCCGGTGTTCGATTTCCTGGTGCTGCCGCGGATCGCCGCGCTCATCACCATGATGCCGTTGCTGTACCTGTACGGCTGCGCCGTCGGGATCTTCGGCGGCTTTCTCGTCAGCATCGCAACGCTCGACATCACCGCGGTGCGCTTCGTGGAGCAGCTGCGTGATGCCATGGACCTCACCGAGCTCGGCATCGGCATCACCAAGAGCATCGCTTTCGGCATCCTGGTGGCACTCACCGGCTGTTACATCGGCCTGCGCGCCGGACGCAGCGCGGCCGATGTAGGCCGTGCCGCGACCTCGGCAGTCGTGGTTGCCATCGTCGGGATCATCGCCCTGGATGCGGTTTTTGCGGTCTGCACCAATGCACTCGGAATCTGACCGCATGGCAACTGAAGACCCCACCGAGATCCGGCTCGAGGTGTGCGACCTCGCGGTCGGCTTCGGCAGGCGCACTATCCAGAGCGAGCTCAACTTCAAGGTCCACCGGGGCTCGATCTTCGCAATCATGGGTCGCAGCGGCTGCGGCAAGAGCACGGTGTTGCGAGCGATCGTGGGCCTGCTGCGCCCCATGGGCGGCAAGGTCCTGGTGGAGGGTGAGGATTACTGGGCCGCGGCGGAAGAGCGCCGGGCGGCGATGAGCCGCCACTTCGGGATGTGCTTCCAGGGCGGAGCGCTATGGAGCTCCATGAGCGTGGCCGACAATGTGGCGCTGCCACTTCAGATGTTCACGGGCCTGAATGCCGAGGCGGTCGCCGAGCTCGTAGAGCTGAAGCTCTCCCTGGTGGGACTCGCCGGAGCCGGCCCGAAGATGCCGAGGGAGCTCTCCGGGGGAATGCTGAAGCGTGCCGGCCTCGCACGTGCGCTGGCGCTCGATCCGGCAATTCTTCTCTTCGATGAGCCCTCGGCCGGGCTCGATCCGGTCACCTCCGCACGCCTCGACCAGCTCATTCTCGAGCTGAGCCGCGGCCTGGATGCCACGGTGGTGATCGTGAGTCACGAGCTGCCGAGCCTGTTCGCCATCTGCGATGACGGTGTGTTTCTCGATGGAGACTCGGGCACCGCCATCGCCCACGGCTCGCCACGATCGTTGCGCGACAGCTGTGAGGACCCGCGGGTGCGGGCCTTCATGGAGCGCGGGCGGGACGAAGCGACCCGGGTACAAGCGAGGCCCTCATGAGTGCTAAACCCGCAGTAGTGGGAGGTTTCATCCTCGGCGCTCTGGCGCTCGCGGCCGCCGCCATCCTGTTCTTCGGGGGTGGCCGCTGGTTCGGCTCGCGGGAGCGTGTCGTGGTGTACTTTCCCGAATCGGTTGCGAATCTCGATGTCGGGGCGCCCGTGACCTTCAACGGCGTGCGCATCGGCTCGGTCGAGAGTATCAGCGTGCACGTTTCCGCTCATACCCTCGCGGCGCGCATTCCCGTCTATCTGCAGATCGATTCACGTCGCGTGATCTGGGAAGGCCGACCCTTCAGTGGCGGGGACAACGAGGATCTGGTCAAGGCGGGGCTGCGTGCGCAGCTGGCGCTGCAGAGCATGATCACCGGCCAACAGCGCGTGGACTTCCTGTTCCGGCCCGACACTCCGGCGAATCGGGTCGGCGGCAATACGGATGTCCCGGAAGTCCCCGCCATACCGTCCGAATTCGGCACGCTGCGCAGCCAATTGAGCGGACTGCAGCTTCGTGAGCTCACCGAGACGGCCCAGCGCACGCTCACCTCGATCGATAAGCTGGCTACTCACGTCGACGCCGCGGTCGACCCGCTGGTGGCGCGCGTGGCGCGCGTCACCGATGCCGCGACCCACACCCTCGGAACCGCGGACGAGGCGGTGCGCAAGCTCCAGGGCGATGCCTCGGTCGCGCTGCACGATCTGGATGGCCTGCTGGTCGCGGCGCATCAGCAGGTCGATGGGCTCGGTGGGGAGCTCGGCCACAGCCTCGCCTCGTTCGATCGCACCATGCAGAAATCGCAGGTGCTGCTCGATTCGCTCAATGGCATGACCGAGCCGGGCTCGGAGCTGCGCGGTGATCTGCAGGCCACCGTCCGTGACCTCGCGGCGAGCGCCAGCTCGTTGCGCAATTTCTCGGAGACGCTCGAGCGCCACCCGAACGCGCTCGTCATGGGGAGGAGCAATCAATGAACGAGCACAACCCACGCGATTGCCCGGTCATGCGCCCTGCCCGGGCCGCGACGTTGGCCAGCCTCTGCCTCGCGGCCTCGCTGCTTGCGGGCTGCAAGCTCGCAGGTCCCCCGCCTCGCGAGTATGTGCTCGGCACCCAGCCCGAGCCGGCAGCCAAGTCGGTCGTCGAGACCGGACGTCCGCTGCTGGAGGTCCGACGGGTCCAGCTTCCCGACTATCTTGACCGTACCGCGCTCCTCCAGCGTCACGGCAACGAGCTGGCCCCGAGTGAGACCAGTCGCTGGGGGGAGCGGCTGTCGGTCGGCATGACGCGCGCCCTGGCGGACTCGCTCGCCGCGCGGCTCCCGGACATGTTCGTGACCGATTCGCAGCCCCTGGTCGGACGCCCCTCGAAAAGGTTGATGATCGATGTGCTCGAGTTCGAGCCACGGGCGGACCAGCGCGTCGTGCTGGTCGCCCACTGGAGCATCGTCGATGGCGCCAGCCCGCAGATTCTCACCTCGCAGCAGACCTCGCTCGTCGAGCCCATTGGCGGCTCCGGGGATGAGGCGATCGTGAGCGCGATGCAGCGGGCACTGGAGCAGCTCGCCGGGCAAGTGGCCGCTTCACTGCAGGAGCCTGCCGGGGCGCGACCCGCCGGAAACGTGGATCCCTCTGCCGACCTGCCGGCAACAGTCTCGCACCGTTGAGCCTTTCCTGGGGGGCCGCCACAAGCGTGTTCACTCACAGGAAACCTGCATGAAGCCCCTGCGCGTTGTTCGCCGTGCTCGGCCCGCGTACGGTGCTTGCATACGGGTCTCAGCGGAGGGACAAGTGAACAAAGCGCGGCTATGCATCGCCTCGACCGTCGGCACACTGGCCCTCGCCGCCTGCGGTCACCCACCCAAGCTTCCGGACACCGAGGTGCTGGTCGCACCACCCGTCCGGCAGGACGTACCCCTGCTTAGCGAGTGGGTGGCGAGCCTCGATGGCTACGTGAACGCGGAGATCCGGCCGCAGGTCTCGGGGTACCTCATCAAGCAGAACTACAAGGAAGGCTCGCTCGTCGCCAGGGGCCAGGTGCTGTTCGAGATCGATCCACGGCCCTTCCAGGACACTCTCGACCGTGCGAAGGCCGAGCTCACCCAGGCCGAAGCGCAACTTGCCAAGAGCACCACCGACGTCGAGCGCGACACGCCGCTGGTGGCGGAGAAGGCCGTCCCCAGGGAGAAGCTCGACAACGAGATCCAGGCCAAGCGCGCTGCCGCCGCGCAGGTCGCAGCCGCGACGGCGGCGGTGAAACGGGCAGCGCTCGATCTGTCCTGGACCAAGGTCACCTCGCTGGTCGATGGCATTGCAGGGGTTTGCGAAGCAGACGTGGGCAGTCTGGTGAGTCCATCGGTACGGCTCACCTCCGTCTCGCAGGTCGACCCCATCAAGGTGTATTTCCGCGTGAGCGAGCAGGAGTACCTGCGCGCCAAGCACCTCAGCACTTCGGGTCCGCCGATGAACCTGTTCGACGCGCCGGCGGAGCTGATCCTGGCGGATGGCACCGTGTATCCGCGCAAGGGTGCGATCGTCCTGACGGATCGGCAGGTCGACACCAGCACCGGCACTATCCGTGTCGAGGCCGAGTTCCCCAACCCCGGTAACGTTCTGCGTCCAGGCCAGTACGGGCGCGTACGCGTCCAGACCGGCGTCAAGACGGGGGCGCTGCTCGTGCCGCAGAGCGCCGTCAGAGAGCTCCAGGGAGGGTACGAGGTCGCGCTCGTGGGCGCCGATCACAAGGCGGTCATTCGGCCCGTCAAGGCCGAGGAAAAGTTCGGCAACCTGTGGGTGATCGGCGAGGGGCTCAAGGCCGACGATCAGGTCGTGGTCGAAGGGGTGGACAAGGTCAAGGACGGTACGCCGGTCGTTCCGAAGGCGGCGAAACTACTGGCGGAGGCGCGTTAGGCCGTGTCGCGATTCTTCATCAATCGGCCCATCGTCGCCATCGTCATAGCGGTCCTGATGGTGATCATCGGCGCGATCACCATGTTCGCGCTCCCCGTGGCGCAGTTCCCCGACATCGCACCGCCCGAGATACGCGTGCTGGCGCTCTACCCCGGGGCCGATGCCGAGACCCTGGAGCGAGCCGTCGCGACGCCGATGGAGCAGCAGATCAACGGCGTCGACAACATGGATTACATGTACTCGCTGAACGCGACCAACAACTCGAGTACGACGCTACTGGTCGATTTCGACCTCAAGACCGACCCGAACACGGACCTGCTCCTCACGCAGTCGCGCCAGCAGCTCGCGCTCGGCCAGCTTCCGCAGGAGGTCAACGAGCTCGGCATCGACGTGAAGAAATCCCTGACCTCGCCGATGATGCTGATCGCTCTGTATTCGCCGAAGGGCACTCACGATGCCAAGTGGCTCTCCAACTACGCCTACATCAACCTGAACGATCCCATCTCCCGCTCGTACGGGGTCGGCCTGACACAGATCTACGGCGTGGGCCAGTACGCCATGCGCCTGTGGGTCAAGCCCGATCGACTGGCGAAGCTCGGCGTCACCGCGAGCGAGGTCATCTCTGCGGTGCAGGCGCAGAACACCGTGAACCCCGCCGGACAGGTGGGCGGTGAGCCGGCGGTCGCCGGTCAGCGCTTCACCTATGCGGTGCGCGCCCAGGGAAGGCTGCTCACTCCGGAGGAGTTCGGCGACATCATCGTGCGCGAGGGCGCCGACGGTGGCGTGGTGCGCGTGAAGGACGTGGCGCGGGTCGAGCTCGGCTCGCAGGACTACACCATCGTCGCCCGGCTCAACAAGCAGCCGAGCGCCTTCATCGGCATCTATCAGCTACCGGGCTCGAACGCGGTGCAGGCCGCCAAGGACGTCCGCAAACTGATGGCGAAGATGAAAGAGAGCTTCCCGGCGGATGTCGACTACGTCGTGAGTCTGGATACCACCGATGCGGTGCGCGCGGGCATGAAGGAGATCGTCATCACGCTCGCGATCGCCTTCGTGCTGGTGATCCTGGTGGTGTACGTGTTCCTGCAGGACTGGCGCGCGACGCTCATCCCCATGCTCGCCGTGCCGGTGTCGCTGGTCGCCACCTTCGCGGTGTTTCCGCTGTTCGGTTTCTCCGTCAACACCCTGTCGCTTTTCGGGCTGGTGCTCGCGATCGGGCTCGTGGTCGACGATGCCATCGT
The DNA here is from genome assembly GCA_035541695.1 of Steroidobacteraceae bacterium. Lineage (GTDB taxonomy): Bacteria > Pseudomonadota > Gammaproteobacteria > Steroidobacterales > Steroidobacteraceae > 13-2-20CM-66-19. The sequence continues at coordinate 1,655 of DATKMV010000021.1, read as the reverse complement.
GGTGGTCGAAGGCATCCAGCGCCACATCGAGGAGGGCCTGGCGCCGAAGGACGCGGCGCGCAAGGCCATGGAGGAGCTCACCGGGCCCGTGGTCGGTATCGCGCTCGTTCTCTCCGCCGTGTTCGTGCCCACGGTGTTCATCCCCGGGATCACCGGGCGGCTGTATCAGCAGTTCGCGTTGACCATCGCGATCTCGGTCATCATCTCCGCATTCAACGCGCTCACGCTGAGCCCCGCACTCGGCGGCCTGCTGCTGCGGCCGAAGGTGGAGACGCATGGGCCGCTCGCCCGGTTCTTCGCCTGGTTCAATCGCGGCTTCGCGCGTACCAATAGTTTCTACGTCGGGGTGACCGGTCAGCTCATTCACAAGATGGCCGTGCCGATACTGGCGCTGGCTGGGTTCATGGTGCTAGGGCTCTTCTTCGGCAAGCTGCTGCCGACGAGCTTCCTGCCCGATGAGGATCAGGGCTACATGTACATCAACATGCAGCTGCCCGAAGCCTCTTCCATCGAGGCCACCTCGGAGGCGGCGCGCGAGGTCGAGTCGATTCTGACTTCCACGCCCGGGGTCAAGTACTGCAACACTGCGGTCGGCTTCAGCCTGCTCAGCCTCACGCGCACCAGCTACAGCACGTTCTTCTACGTCACGCTGCAGCCCTGGGACGACCGCAAGAAGCGCGACGAGCAGTTCCAGGCCATCAAGGCCAAGCTGAACATGAAGCTCCTCACGCTGCCCCAGGGAACCGTGTTCGCCTTCTCACCGCCGGCGATTGCCGGGGTCGGCACCTCGGGCGGGTTCCAGTTCGTGCTGGAAGACCGCTCGGGACGCGAGTCCGAGTTTCTCAACAAGAATCTCGCCAAATTCCTCGACGCCGCCCGCAAGCGCCCCGAGATCGGCCTGGTCACGACCACCTACATCCCGAGCACGCCGCAACGGTACGTGTACGTGGACAAGGAGAAGGTGTTGAAGGAGGGCGTCAGCCTTCAGGAGGTCTACAACACTCTGCAGACCTTCATGGGCGGACAGTTCGTCAACCACTTCAACCAGTTCGGCCGCACCTGGCAGGTGTATGTCGAAGCGGAAGCGCCGTACCGCGCGAGCCTCGAGAACGTCGGCCAGTTCTACGTGCGCAACCGCAGCGGCGATATGGTCCCCCTCTCCACGCTCACCCGGTTCGAGTCGCGCTACGGCCCCGAATTCAAGATGCGCTACAACGAGTACTCCTCGGCGCAGATCATCGGCGGCGCGGCCCCGGGCTACAGCTCCGAGCAGGCCACCGCGGCGCTGGAGCAGGTTTTCCATCAGACCATGCCTGCCGAGATGGGTTTCGACTACATGGGCATGTCGCGCCAGGAGCAGAAGGCGCGCGAAGGCGTTCCCTCGTCGGTCATCTTCGCCATGTCGTTCCTGTTCGTGTTCCTGATCCTGGCGGCTTTGTACGAGAGCTGGTCATTGCCCTTCGGTGTGCTGCTCAGTACGCCGGTCGCCGTGTTCGGCGCGTTCGGACTGCTGTGGCTGCGGCGTACCGTGCTCAGCGCAATCTTCCCGCCCTTCATGGTGCAGATCGAGAATGACGTCTACTCGCAGATCGGACTCGTCATGCTGATCGGCCTGACGGCGAAGAACGCGATCCTGATCATCGAGTTCGCCAAGG
>DATKMV010000020.1:0-110139 GCA_035541695.1 Steroidobacteraceae bacterium | reverse complement strand
TAGATCTCCCTGGGAGCTCGACTCCCCTGAAGGGCCCACGAAGACTACGTGGTTGATAGGCTGGGTGTGTACGGCCAGTAATGGCTTCAGCTAACCAGTACTAATTGCCCGTGAGGCTTGACCATATAACCTCAAGTGGTCTGACCACGAGAGGATTGATGCCGATGGAGCCTTACGCAAACGGCTGCAGGCCGCGTGCGTACTTGGATGATCATCGTGAACGCGACAGGCGTCGAAACAGAAACTGACCGGATTGGAGGCGCGTGAGGCGGCTGCCGTTGGGCAGCCGCTTCATGAACCTCAAACAGCTTGCCTGGCGGCCATAGCGAGCGGGAACCACCCGATCCCATTCCGAACTCGGAAGTGAAAACGCTCTGCGCCGATGGTAGTGTGCCTTGCAGGCATGCCAGAGTAGGTCACCGCCAGGCTTCAAACCGAAAAGCCCCTGCGATCGAAAGATCCCAGGGGCTTTTTTTGGCCCCGGCGGATGCCGGCTGCCTAATAACAGCACAACGACAGAACGACACAAGAAATCCTCGGAGGGCAGCGCTCATGTCGCGACGTCTCGCAGCCGAATTCATCGGCACCTTCTGGCTGGTCCTCGGGGGCTGCGGCAGCGCAGTGCTCGCCGCCGCGTTTCCCGCTCTCGGCATCGGATTCGTCGGTGTGTCGCTCGCCTTCGGGCTGACGCTCCTCACCATGGCGTACGCGATCGGGCACATCTCCGGATGTCACATCAATCCGGCGGTGACGGTGGGACTGTGGTGCGGCGGCCGCTTCCCGGCTGCCGAGTTGCTGCCATACATCATCGCGCAGGTGCTGGGTGGAATCGCCGGCGCAGGAGTTCTCTATCTGATCGCGAGCGGCCACCCGGGCTTCGACGCCGCGGCGGGCTTCGCCTCCAACGGCTACGCGGCACATTCGCCTGGCGGCTACTCGCTGGCGGCGTGCCTGATCACCGAGATCGTGATGACCGCCGGCTTTCTCTTCGTGATCATGGGCGCGACGCACGGCAACGCACCGCGCGGCTTCGCACCCATCGCCATCGGTCTGTGCCTCACGCTGATTCACCTCATCAGCATTCCGGTCACCAACACCTCGGTGAACCCGGCGCGCAGCACCGGCCCGGCTCTTTTTGCCGGCGGCTGGGCGCTGTCGCAGCTGTGGCTCTTCTGGGTCGCACCGATCGTTGGTGCCGCCCTGGGAGGCGCGATCTACCGCTGGGTGGGTGGTGATGATCCGCGGCCGGTGGCGATCGAGGGCAAGTCCGCGTCAGCTGCGAGCTGACGGCACGAGCGACCGGCCACGCAGCTGACAGGCAAGCGGGTTCGCTATCCGGCTTCCCCGAGCGTCATCAGCGCAAACTCCTCGAAGAGAATCTGCGCCGCGAGCTGGCTGGTGTTGGTGGTGGGGTCGTATTGCGGGGCGACCTCCACTACGTCCGCACCGACGATCCTCAAGCCCTGCAGGCCGCGCAGCAGCGCGAGCCCCTCGCGTGAGCTGAGTCCGCCGGCTTCGGGCGTGCCGGTCCCAGGCGCGAACACCGGATCGAAGCCATCCACGTCCACCGAGACGTACGTCGGCCCCTCGCCCACCACCGCACGAGCCTTTTCGATGACAGCCTCGAGACCCATGCGCATGAAGTCCTCCATGTAGATGACCGTCATGCCGGAAGCGTGCGAGAACTCCCAGAACATGTTGGCGGCTCCACGAATGCCGATCTGAATCGTCCGGTCCGGATCCAGCACCCCGTCGAGCACGGCGAGGCGGAACGGTCCGCCGTGGTGGAATTTCGTGTCGTCGTACGCGCCCATGGTGTCGCAGTGGGCATCGATGTGGACCATTCCGAGCGGCTCTCCCGCGCCGAGCGCCTTCAGTATCGGGTAGGTGATGGAATGATCCCCGCCAACCGACAGCGGCCGGATGCCGCGCGCCCGCAGCGCGGCGTAATACTCTTCGATGTCCTTCAGTGACTGCTCGAGATCGTAACGGCTGCGGAACGAGACATCGCCGACGTCGGCCGCGCGGGCGCGGCCTTTCGGCACGCCGCGGAAAGTCGGGTGATAGGGCCCGATGCGCTCGATGGTGCGCACCGCTCGTGGCCCGAAGCGGGCTCCGGCACGATTCGATACGCCGAGGTCCATCGGCACGCCGACCACGGCGATGTCCAGCCCATCGAGGCTGGTGGCGTGGGGGAGGCCGAGGAAGGTAGGCACCCCCGAGTACGGCAGCGAGCGGCGGCCCTCGCCCGTCTGCACGTCCCGCGCCGCCCGCAGCAGCACCGGATCGTCACCATCGAATGCGCCACGATCGGCATAGCGTGCGCGCAGGCGCTGCAGTTTTTCGGTATCCATGGCTTCGTCCCCTCGCCGCAAATCTACGACGGATCGCGAGCTCCGCGCAAAGCGCATCGCCCGGGCTCGCTTGACCGCGCGACTGGCGCGATGGTATGCAACACTTACAGAACGAGGGGGTGCTATGAGGGCGGCAGAGTTACTGCGATCGCGACGGATCGCCGGGTTCACCCGGGCATTCGCTGTCTTCCTCACGATGGCCCTCGTCGGGAATGCGCATGCCGCCGGCGCGGTGAGTCGCAAGTCGCTGCTGACGGCCGCCGACGATCCTGCCGAGTGGCTCACCTACGGGCGCACTTACGACGAGCAGCGCTTCGCTCCACTCGGGCAGATCGACACCGCTAACGTGAAGAGTCTCGGGCTCGCCTGGTATGCGGATCTCGACACTGCGCGCGGTCAGGAGGGCACGCCGCTGGTGATTGACGGCACCATCTATATCAGCACCGCCTGGTCGGAGGTGAAGGCGTACGACGCGACCACCGGCAAGCTGCGCTGGGAATACGATCCCAGGGTGCCGCGCGAAGCGGGCGTCAGGCTCTGCTGCGATGCCGTCAACCGGGGACTCGCCGCCTGGGGTGAGCGCCTGTATCTCGGCACTCTCGACGGAAGACTGATCGCGCTCGACCGTCGTAACGGCAAGGTGGCGTGGTCGAAGCTGACCGTAGATCCCTCCCGGCCTTACGCGATCACGGGCGCACCGCGGGTGATCGACGGGCGTGTGATCATCGGCAATTCCGGCGGAGAGATGGGCGTGCGCGGATACGTCAGCGCCTACGACGCCAGCGACGGTCGCGAGCTGTGGCGCTTCTACACGGTGCCGGGCCGGCCGGGCACCAACACCGCACCGCATCTCAAGCGCGCCGAGGACACGTGGAAGGGCGAGTGGTGGAAGCTCGGTGGCGGCGGCGCAGTGTGGGACTCGATGGCCTACGATCCCGCGCTCGACCTGCTGTATATCGGTGTCGGTAACGGCAGTCCCTGGAACGACACCTACCGCTCACCGGGTGGCGGCGACAATCTCTACATCGACTCGATCATCGCGCTCAAGCCCGCGACCGGCGCATACGTCTGGCACTACCAGACCACGCCCGGCGATACGTGGGACTTCGATGCCACGCAGCACCTGATCCTGGCCGATCTCCAGATCGGCGGCCAGCCACGCAAGGTGCTGATGCAGGCCTCCAAGAACGGCTTCTTTTACGTGCTCGACCGCGCCACCGGCCAGCTGATCTCTGCCAGGAATTTCGTGACGGTCAACTGGGCAAAGGGCGTCGACCTGCAAAGCGGCCGGCCCATCGAGAGTCCCGAAGCGCGCATCGAGAGAACCGGCAAGCTCTATGTCGTGGTGCCGGGTGCGGGCGGCGCGCACAGCTGGCAGCCCATGGCCTACGACCCGCAGACCGGGCTCGCATACATCCCCGCACTGGAGGCCGGGTTTCCCTACATGCCCGACAGCCAGTGGAAACCCGCGGCGATCGGTTTCAACACCGGTATGGACTTCGCAGCCGGGGCGATGCCGGCCGATACCAACATCAGGGCGGCCGTGAAGGCTGCGACCAAGGGAGCGCTCATCGCCTGGGACCCGGTGAGCCAGCAGCAACGATGGCGTGTCGACTTCAAGGGACCCTGGAACGGCGGCGTGTTGGCAACCGCTGGGGGACTCATCTTCCAGGGGAATGCCGCCCGGGAGTTTGCAGCCTACGACGCGGCAAGCGGCGCGAAGCTCTGGTCGATGGGAGTGCAGACCGGCATCATCGCAGCGCCCGTGACCTACTCGATCAACGGCGAGCAGTACGTCGCGGTGCTTGCGGGCTGGGGTGGTATATGGGCGCTGGCCACCGGTGTTCTCGCCGAGGTGGCCGGGCCAGTCCGCAACGTCTCGCGTCTGCTCGTCTTCAAGTTGAACGGCAAGGCGGAACTGCCGGCCGAGCAGCCGGTGGCGCTGCGCCCCCTCGATCCGCCGGCGCCGACCGGCACGCCTGAGCAGATCGCCAGCGGCGCCCAACAGTACGCGCGCTTCTGCGGCGCCTGCCATGGGGATGCGGCTTATGGGGACGGAGTGTTGCCTGACCTGCGTCGCAGCGCGCTGCTTGCCGATGGCGCGGCATGGTCGAGCGTGGTGCACGAGGGAGCGCTGCGCACCCGCGGCATGGTCGGCTTCGCGCCGGTCCTCAGTCCCGCGCAGGTCGAAGCGATTCGCGACTACATCATCAAGCGCGCCAACGAGGACAAGGCGCTCGGCGATCATTGAGCCGAGCTCAACGGGATCCCAAGCTGTCCCAGGCGGGATCCAATGACGCTGTGCTGCCGGCAACACAAGGCTCAGCCAGTCGCCAGAGAACTCCAGGATGATCTCGTAAAATCAATAGATTATGAGAGCCGAAGCATCGATTCCGAGTCGCAGCTTCTGTAGCGGAATTGACAATTGGGATCCCAAGGGGAACACTGGCGCCGCTCGTTTGCAGGCCGGTGAAACCAATGAATCGCCATCAAACCCGAGCCATCGTGCGTATCCGCGAGATGATCCTGCGGGGTGAGCTGAGCGCCGGAGAGCGCGTGGCCGAGGCGCCGCTCGCGGAGCTGCTCGGGATGTCGCGAACACCGGTGCGTCAGGCGCTGCCGGTGCTCGCGCAGGAAGGGCTGCTGGCCGCCCACGAGACCCGTGGCTACGTCGTCCGCGGCTTCAGCACCACGGACATTCTCGATGCGATCGACCTGCGCGGCGTGCTCGAAGGTCTTGCCGCGCGCCGCGTCGCCGAGCAGGGCGCATCGCGCACCGTGCTCGAGGCTTTGCGCGAATGTCTGGCCGAGGGCGATCAGATCCTGGCGGAGGGTCATGTCGCCGACAAAGCCGAAGCGCTGTACGTCGACATGAACGTGCGCTTCCATCAGCTCATCGTGCTCGAATGCCGCAGTCCCATGATCCAGCAGGCGTTGGAGCGCAACGCGAAAATACCATTCGCGGGCCCGCAGGCGCTGGCGGTGGACAAGACCAGTCTCGCGGGAATGTACGCAACGCTGGCCTACGCACATCGGCAACATCACTACATCGTCTCGGCGCTCGAGCGCGGCGAGGGCGCGCGCGCCGAAGCGCTGATGCGCGAGCACACGAACCCGGTCAAGGAGAACCTCAACATCTCCAGCAGGTCCGGGCAGCTCGGTGAGGCGAAGCCGCGCCTGAGCCTCGTGCGGTGAGAGCTGATTGGCAGCCCGCGCGGCAGCACGGGCCGTCGGCAGATGCCAAGAGGTGAATGTCGAATCCGGTCTCTGATCTGGCTGATCTTCGAGGGGGAATAACAATGGGTCGTTCGTTTGCGAAATGGGTCGGTGCGTACGGTCGCCAGGCGCTGTACGGGGTCGTGGCGCTGTCGGGCTGCGTGCAGGTGATGGCGCAGGAGCAGACGCAGCTTCAGGAGGTCGTCGTCACCTCGGAGCGGCGCGTGGAGAAGCTGCAGGACGTGCCGATCGCAGTCACGGCATTCACCAACGATACCCTGGTGAGCCGCAACATGACCGACGTCCATTCACTCACCAATCTCACTCCGAGCGTCAATCTGGATGCCGGCTCGCCCTTTTCCGGGGACAGGTCGGTGCTGTCGGCCTCGATCCGCGGCATCGGGCAGGATGATTTCGCATTCAACCTGAACCCGGGCGTCGGCGTGTACCTCGACGGAGTGTTTCTCGCGCGCACCATCGGTGCCAACCTGAACCTCCTCGACATCGACCGTATCGAGATCCTGAAGGGTCCGCAGGGTACGCTGTTCGGCGCCAACACCATCGGCGGCGCGATCAACGTGACCACTCACAACCCCGGGACCACGCCGAGCTTCGTCGGCACCGTCACCGGTGGACGGTTCGACCGTCGCGACGCCGGCTTCACCGCCGACATTCCGCTCACGGACAACGTGCTAACCTCGATAACCGTCGCCTCGCAGAACCAGACTGGCTGGGCGAAAACCATTCCCTATCCGACCAACTCGCCGTGGGGAACGAGCCCGTTCGTGGTCGATCCCCAGTCCTCGTATCCGAAGGCCGGGTACCAGACCTCCGACAACTGGGGCGGGACGGGTGTCACGAGCATCCGCGGCAAGATGGTGTGGCACGCCTCACCCAAGATGGACTGGACGTTCACCGCGGATTGGAGTCACCAGGATCAGACCGCTCTGCCGTACACCATCCTCAACGTCTACCAGGGGAATCTGGCCTTCTCCACTTTCTCCACGTTATGGAATCTTTGCATCAGCAACAATGCAAACACCATCTCCGGAGCCATCTTCGCCAACGGGGGCCCGCCCGGTCCCCCGATCGTTCCTCCCGGAAGCCCGCCGGCGGTGACCAATGCGCTCTTTGCCGGGATCTGCAGCCAGCCACGAGCGCACGTTCCGGGCCTGTCGGTCGGTGGCGCGCCGCTGCTGGGAGCCGGCTACGTCGGCGGACCGGCCGGGGCCTACAACATCAACAATCATCCCGGCATGGCGTATCTGGGCTCGAACCAGCCGCGCATCTGGTTCGATCTTGCCTCGACCCAAACCGGCAGCATCGACACAACCTACTCGACCGGCCCCGACTTTGCGCGCAATGACGTGTTCGGCGGCTCCGCCACGGGTGTCTTCCACCTGACCGATACGCTCGACCTCAAGTCGATCACCGGCTACCGTCAGATCAAGTGGAACATCGGCACCGACCTCGACGGCACGCCGGAGACGTTCCAGGAAGTCACCGATGCCCAGCACCAATGGCAGGTCTCGCAGGAGTTCCAGCTGGTTGGCAAGGCGCTCAACGACAATCTGAACTATGTCGGAGGACTCTACTACTTCAAGGAAGCGGGTTACGTGCACGACTACGTGCCGTTCGAGAGCATCCTGTACGTCTATGACGTGGCGAACGACGTCAAGAACGAGGACTACGCGGCGTTCCTCAACCTCGACTACCGGCTCGGAAATTTCGGCTTCTCAGCAGGTGGTCGATACACCCATGTCAAGACCGACTTCCTCGGGGGCCAGAGCGACCTGAACTCCTTCCCGTTGGGTTCGGCGCTTTATCCCATCATCAGCGGCGGCGCTCCTTACCTGCGCTACTTCCCCGCAACCCCGGACAGCCAGAGCTGGGACATCTTCGATCCGAAGATCGGTATCCAGTACCACTTCAGCCCGGATGTAATGGCCTATGCCAGCTGGGCGAAGGGCTTCAAACAGGGCGGCTGGACGACGCGCCTCTCAGCGGTAATTACCGACCCGACCTTCGCGCGGTTCAGCCCCGAGTATTCGAAGACCTATGAGCTCGGGATCAAGTCTGAGATGTTCAACCGCCGGTTGCTCGCCAACGCCGCGGTCTACTACACCAACTACGACGGCATTCAGCTGAATGTCCAGCAAGGCATCTCCCCGGTCTACACCAATGCTGGTGACGCCAAGATCAAGGGCGCGGAGCTCGAGCTGCAGTGGCTGGTAGGTGGTGGGCTGCAGATCAACCTGTCGGGCAGTTACATCGATGCCTACTACACGTACGTGAATCCCAACGCCAACATTCCTCAGTACCTGCTGCCGGACGGCGCGAATGTCTGCCCGTCTACGGCAATCGTCCCCGGCGCCAGTGGGCCCCATCCGGTGTGCGCGAATCCGAATGGGCCGCCTGCCGTATCGCAGCTGGACGCGAAATTGCCGAAGACGCCGAAGTGGAAGGGCACGATCTGGCCGAGCTACGACTACATACTGCCGAGCCAGGCGACGCTGCGCCTGCTGGCAGCTTTCACGTATACCTCGGAGATCTGGAACGACTCGCTCAATACGCCCGAGCTGCGCCGGCCGGCGTCGCGTCAGCTCGATGCCTCGCTGCACTTCCTCTCGCCAGGCGGAAAGTACGACTTGGCCGTCGGCGGGACCAACCTCACCGACGACCGTTACTGCACCGCCGGTTCACCGAACGCGGGAGCGGGCGAGGTCGGGTGCTACTACAACCCGCCGCGCATGTGGTACGTCTCGCTCAGGGCCGAGTTCGGCAGATGAGCGGAGCTCTCCCCGGTACCGGCATCGGGTATACGCTGAGGCCACAGCGACGCTGCGACCTGCGCCGCGTGGCGCAACTCTGGAGGGATGAACATGGCTACTGAGACTGCCCAGAAGCCCGCCGCCAAGCAGGGCGGCACGGCGCCCAAACCCATCACCGCGCCGCCCTCGACGGCGTATCGCATCGTGGACATCCCGGAGATCCACCGGGACGTCATCAAGAAATATGCGGTGCCGGGCACCTTCGTCGGCGCCGACGAGAAGGAGAGCCCGTGGGTGCCGTTCGGGCCGAACGCGGCGATACGCCACCTGGCCTTCGACGTACGGCACAACATCTTCAGCAACATCCTGTGGGTGAAGTCCAAGGGCGTGGTCGGCACGCACAAGCACCGCGGCACCGTGGTGATGATGTGCCTCGAGGGGAGCGTGCGTTACCTCGAGTACCCCTGGGTGGCCACCCCGGGGAGCTTCATCTACGAGACGCCGGGGCTGTGCCACACGCTGGTGTCGGATCATCCGCAGGGCGTGAAGCTCTTCGGCTGGCTGCAGGGACCGATCGAGTTCTACGACGAGCACGGCGTGCTCGCCGAGACCGTAGACGTGTGGTGGTTCATGAACCACTACGAGAGCTATTGCCGCGAGCACGGCATTCCGCTCAACAAGGAGCTGTATCTCTGAGTGCGACTCCCGCGCCGCGGGGGCGTTTCGAGGTAGTTGGAGATGGCCAGCATCGTCGGCGGGATCGGCTGCTCGCACACCCCGACCATCGGCTTCGCGCTGGATGCGGGAAAGCAGAGCGACCCCGTCTGGGCGCCGATATTCGCCGGCTTCGAGCCGCTGCAGAAGTGGTTGGCGGAGAAGGCCCCGCAGGTCCTGTTCTTCATCTACAACGATCACGTCACCTCCTTCTTCTTCGATCACTACTCGCACTTTGCGCTCGGGGTGGGGGAGGAGTACGCGGTGGCCGACGAGGGCGGCGGGCCGCGGGCGCTGCCGCCGGTCAGGGGCCATCCGGCCCTCGCGCGCCACATTGCCACGGCCCTCACCGCGGACGAGTTCGACCTCTCCTACTTCCAGGGCAAGCCTCTCGATCACGGCTGCTTTTCGCCGCTCTCGGTGATGTGGCGGCACGAGGGCGGCTGGCCCGGTGCCATCGTTCCGCTGCAGGTAGGTGTGCTCGAGTTCCCCATACCGACGGCCCGACGCTGCCTGAGGCTCGGCCGGTCACTGCGGCGCGCGATCCAGAGCTTCCCGCAAGAGCTGAAGGTGGCGATCGTCGCCACCGGCGGACTCGCGCACCAGGTGCACGGCGAGCGTGCGGGGTTCAACAATACCCCCTGGGACATGGAGTTTCTCGACCTGCTCGAGCGCCAGCCCGAGCAACTCGCCGAGCTGACGATCGCGCAGTATGCGGAGCGCGGCGGGCTCGAGGGCGCCGAGGTCATCATGTGGCTGATCATGCGTGGCGCCTTGTCGGCCAGGGTGAGGAAACTCCACAGCACGTATTACCTGCCCTCCATGACACCGATCGTCACGGTGATCTACGAGGACGATGCGCCGGGCGCCGCGGTCGAGAGCGACGCGGCTTATCGCGAGCGTATCGGGCGCGAGCTCGCGGGCGTCGAGCGGCTGCCGGGAACCTATCCCTTCACGCTCGACCGCAGCGTCAAGGCCTATCGTCTGAACAGCTTCCTGCACCGGCTGATCGAGCCCGGATTCCGGCAACGCTTCCTCGCCGACCCGGAGCCGCTGTTCGCGGCGGCCGGCCTGAGCGAGGAAGAGCGCGATCTGGTGCGACGGCGCGACTGGCGCGCGCTCATCCACTACGGTGTGATTTTCTTCCTGCTGGAGAAGCTGGCGGCGGTGCTCGGCATCACCAATCTGCACGTGTACGCGGCGATGCGTGGCGAGACGCTGGAAGAGTTCCAGAAGACTCGCAACGTGAAGATGTTGTACTCGGTCGCGGGCCAGGGTGCGCAGTTCAAGCAATGAGCGCCAATGGAGATATGCAGCGATGAGCGCCGAGAGTCTCGAGAGCCTTCTGCAACGGTCCGGCAACACGGTCGAGCTGCTGCGCAACTCGCAGGTGGGAGCCTACGTCTATCCGGTCGTGCCCAGTGAGTTCAGCAACTGGCGCAGCGAGCAGGTGGGATGGCAGAAGACTGCCGTGCTCTACGATCAGTCGCACCACATGTCGGAGGTCACGATCAAGGGTCCCGACGCGCTCAAGCTCGCATCGCAGCTCACCATCAACAGCTTCGCCGGCTTCACCCCGAACCGCGCCAAGCAGATGGTGCCGTGCAGCTACGACGGCTACGTGATCGGCGATGGCATCCTCTTCTATCTCGATGAGGACGAGCTGCTGTTCGTCGGCCGCACGCCCACGGTCAACTGGATCCAGTTTCATGCGCAGACCGGCGGTCACAAGGTAGAGACCATCCGCGACGAGCGCTCACCTTCCAACCCCCGCGGCAAGGCGGTGGTTCGCCGCCACTACCGCTTTCAGATCCAGGGCCCAAAAGCCGAGCAGGTGCTCGAGCGGCTGAATGGCGGTCCGCTGCCGCAGGTGAAGTTCTTCCACATGGATGCGATCAACATCGCGGGTCGCCGGGTGCGCTGCCTGCGCCACGGCATGGCGGGTGCTCCGGGTCTCGAGATCTGGGGGCCGTACGCCGAAAGCGAAGAGATCCGCGAGGCGGTGCTCGAGGCAGGACGGGAATTCGGACTGGTGCCGGTCGGTGCGCGCGCCTATTCGAGCAACACACTCGAATCCGGCTGGATCCCCTCGCCGCTGCCGGCGGTGTACACCGGCGAGCGCATGAGAAAGTACCGCGAGTGGCTGCCGGCGAACGGCTACGAAGGGACCGCGTCGATCGGCGGCAGCTTCGTCTCGGCGAACATCGAGGACTACTACACCACTCCCTACGATTTGGGCTACGGGCCGTTCATCAGGTTCGATCACGACTTCATCGGCCGCGAGGCCCTGGAGAAGAAAGCGGCGGGGCCACATCGCAAGAAGGTCACCTTTGCCTGGAACGCCGAGGATCTGCTCAAGGTGTGGGCGTCGCTCCTGGCACCGGGCGAGGTGAACTACAAGTTCTGGGACATCCCGAACTGCAACTACGCGTCCTCTTCGTTCGATCGGATCGTCAAGGGCGGGAAAACCGTGGGACTGTCGATGTTCGGGGGCTACAGCTACAACGAGCGCATCGCGCTGTCACTCGGCATCGTGGACCCGGGCATCGAGATCGGGGATCAGCTGACACTCCTCTGGGGGGAGGAGAATGGCGGTACCCGCAAGACCACGGTCGAGCCGCACCGTCAGCTCGAGATCCGTGTCAGGGTGGCGCCGACCCCGTTCGCGCACGCCGCGCGCCAGGGATATCACGAGGGCTGGCGCACCCGCAGCTAGAGCCGGTAGTCCTGCTGGTGCGCCGCGTAGTCGATGAAGAAATCGAGCGCGGCCGGGTCGGCGACCCCGCTGCGATTTGCGGCCTTTTCAGGACTCGTCCCCATGAGGATGCGCCGCACCGGCACCTCCATCTTCTTGCCGGTGAGCGTGTAGGGGATGCCCGGGACCTGGTAGATCCTGTCGGGCACGTGGCGCGGCGTGTACTCGCGGCGCAGCGTGTCGCGGATTCTCGTCTCGAGCGCTGCATCGAGCGCCACACCCGGAGCGAGCTTCACGAACAACGGCATGAAGAAGCCGCCGTCCGGCAGATCGAGATTGACGATGAGCGCATCCTGCACCTCCGGCAGCAGGCCGAGCGAGCGATATATCTCGGCAGTGCCGATGCGTATGCCATAGCGGTTGAGCGTCGCGTCCGAGCGGCCGAGCACCAGGCAGCGGCCGTGCGCATCGATGCGGAAGAAATCACCGTGCCGCCAGACGCCGGGGTATTCCTGGAAGTAGGTCTCGAGGTAGCGGCGGTTGTCGGGATCGTTCCAGAAACGCAACGGCATCGAGGGCATCGGCTGCGTGAGCACGAGCTCACCGACCTCATCCACGACGCTCTCGCCGCTCGCATTGAAGGCCTGCGCCGCGACCCCGAGCTGCGGTGCCTGGATCTCCCCGGCCCGCACCGGCAGCGTCGGCACGCCGCCCACGAACCCGGTGCAGCAGTCGGTGCCGCCGCTGCCGTTGGCCACCCACAGGTCGGTCTTCACGTTGCGATAGAACCAGGCCATGCTTTCGGGCGTGGCCGGCGAGCCCGCCAGATTGATGGTGCGCAGCTTCTCGAGCCGATAGCGCTCGCGCGGCACGATACCCGCGCGTTTGAGCTGCTCGACGTAGGTGGGGCTCGCACCGAAAGAGGCCACCCCCGCCTCATCCGCCATGCGCCAGAGCGCATCCGGAGCCGGGTATGCGGGATGGCCGTCATAGAGCACCGGCAGCGCACCGGTGAGGGGCGTGCTGGTGATGAAGTTCCACAGCATCCAGCCGCTGGTCGTGTAGAAGAACACGCGATCGCCCGCATGCAGGTCGAAGTGGAACGTCGCGTTCTTCAGATTCTCCAGCAGGATGCCGCCATGCCCATGGACGATCGGCTTCGGCAGGCCGGTCGTGCCGGAGGAGAACAGCGTCCACAGCGGATGATCGAACGGCACCTGGGCGTATTCGAATTCGGCAGCGGCGACCGCGGGCCGCTCGAAAAGCGTGTGCCAGTGCCGCGCGCTCGAGAGCGGCGCGGTCGTGTCTTCCGGGCTCAAGTAGGGCAGATAGACCAGCTGCTCGAGCGAGGTGAGGCTGGAAGCGATGTCACGCAGCTGGCTGCGCCGATCGAAAGCCTTGCCGCCGTAGCGATAACCGTCGACGCTGAACAGCACTTTCGGCTCGAGCTGCGCGAGGCGGTCGAGCGTGCCGTGCTCGCCGAAATCGGGCGAGCAGCAGGCCCAGATGGCACCGATGGCGGTGGTCGCCAGCATTGCGACCATGGTCTCGGGGATGTTGGGCATCCAGGCGACCACCCGGTCGCCCGGACGGACACCGAGCGCACGCAGCTCGGTCGCGAGTGTCCGCACCTGCGTGCCGAGGACGGTCCACGGCAGCGCGCTGAGCGGCCGCGTCTCGCTCAGGTGCAACAGCACATCGCCGCCGAGACGCTCACGCCGCAGCACGTGCTGGGCGTAGTTGAGCCGTGCGCCCGGGAACCATTCCGCGCCGGGCATGGTGCGCCGTCCCAGCACGCGCGCGTGTGGCGCGGAGGAGTCGATCGCGAAGTAATCCCACAGCGCCTGCCAGAAGCCCTCCAGATCCTCGACCGACCAGCGCCACAAGGCCTGGTAGTCGGGGAAATGCCGTCCGCGCTCGCGCGCCAGCCACTCGGTCAATGCCGTCACGTTGGCGTGCCGGATGCGGTCCGGTGGTGGAGTCCAGAGCAGCTCACCCGGCAGCATGAGTTAACTCATTCTCCTGACTAGGCGAAATTGTAAGCATGGCATACATTCTGGCGTGCGTGTGACGCGGCGCGCTGGCGGGCGGCCTCGCGCCGTGCGCGCCTCGCCCGCTGCGCCCTGCGGGCGTACTCTTGACCGATGAGCCGCTCGCATCGGCAGCGTCCGGAGAACCATCCGCTATGACTAGAGAGACTGCAGCCTTCCCCGCTCCGAGCTCGCTCAAGGTGGTCCCAGGTACGGAAGCGGCGCAGGCTGCTTACCCTTATTACATGCAGTTCACGGCTGCGGACGATCAGCGTTTCTGGTTCTACAACTCGATGCATTTTCCCGAGCCCATGTCGGCGTTCGACATGGTGACCGCGGAGGCTGCCTACTGCGCGCTCGGATCCTCGACGACCCGCGTGCACTGCATTCCGACTACGCTCGGCATCGACTACCGGATCATCAACGGGCGCGTATATATCGGCGGCAACGCCGTCACCGACCCCGCCGAGATCGCCCGCCGCACGGGCGAGTTCCAGCAGCGCGCCTTTTACTACTACGCCAACTGGGAGCGCCTGTACGCGCAGTGGCGCGAGAAGATGCTGGCGCTGATCCGCGCAGCGCAGGCCCTGCCGAAGCTCGAGCTGCCCGAGTTCGAGCCGCTCGAGCACGTGCACGCCGGACGGGGCGTCGCGTCCAATCACCAGCTCCTCGACATCTACCAGAAGACGCTCGAGGGCTACTTCCGCATGTGGCATCACCACTTCGAGTTCCTGCTGCTCGGCTATGGGGCCTACATGACCTTCTTCGCCTTCTGCAAGAAGGCATTTCCGGAGATATCCGACCAGACCATCGCGCGCATGGTGGCGGGCATCGAGGCGGAGATCTTCCGCCCCGACGAGGAGGTCCGCCGTCTGGCACGGCGCGCCGTGGAGCTCGGGGTCGACGCGGAATTCCAGGAGGGCCGCACGCCGCAGGTGATCATGGCGGCGCTCGAGAAGCGCGGGGCGGCGGGCCGCAGCTGGCTCGAGGAGCTCGCCACCTCGCGCGACCCCTGGTTCAACATCAACGTCGGCGACGGCTTCTACCACTACCACCGCTCGTGGAACGACGATCTTTCCATGCCTTTCGCCGGACTGCCGGGCTACATCGCGAGCATCAAGGCGGGCGAGTCCCTCGAGCGTCCGATCGGCGCGCTGCAGTCGCAGCGCCGTCAGCTGATCCAGGACTACCGCGAGCTCCTCGGCTCGGAAGAGGAGCGCCAGGCGTATGACCAGATGATCGGCCTGGCGCACCGCGTGTTCCCGTACGTCGAGGGACACAAGTTCTACTGCGAGCACTGGTACACGAACCTCTTCTTCAACAAGATCCGCGAGTTCGGGGCGTTACTCGCGCGGCACGGCTTCTTCGCGCGCGAGGAGGATGTGTTCCACCTCACGCACTTCGAGCTCGAAGCTGCGATCATCGACCTGATGACGTCCTGGTCGAACGGCTCGCCGCCGCGCGGCCCGGCGCACTGGCCCGACATAGTCGCCGCGCGGCGCGCAGCGATCGCCGAGTGGGCCAGGCACAGCACACCGCCGGCGCTCGGGCCGGTGCCCGAGGTGATCGACGATCCGGCGATCGTCATGCTCTGGGGCATCACGCGCGAGAGTCTCGACGCCTGGCTGCGCGCCGGCACGGATGCCGGCAGTCGCGAGCTGCGGGGCTTCGCGGCCTCGAGCGGTGTGGTCGAGGGCCCGGCGTGCGTGGTGCGGTCGGTCGAGGAGATCGGCCGGGTGCGCACCGGCGACATTCTCGTGTGTCAGATCACCAATCCCACCTGGGCACCGATCTTCCAGAAGATCGCCGGCGCGGTGTCCGACATCGGCGGCTCGATGAGCCACGCGGCCATCGTCGCGCGCGAGTTCGGGCTGCCGGCGGTCGTCGGTACCGGCACCGCCACCTCGCGCATCCGCGATGGGCAGCGCATTCGTGTCGATGGTGGCCGCGGTATCGTCACGCTCCTCTCCTGAGCATTGCGTGAGTGCGCTGACTTACATCGCCTGGTTCGATGCCATCGGCCTCGGCGACCGGCCGCAGGTCGGCGGCAAGGCGGCGAGTCTCGGCGAGCTGACCCGCGCCGGGATTCGGGTGCCACCCGGCTATGTCGTACGTACCGCGGCCTTCGAGCGCTTTCTCGCTGCGCTCGAGCGCGTAGCGCCGGTGCGGGCCGCAGTCGCAGCGCTGCGCTGCGACGATCTCGAGGCGATCACCGCCTGCTCGCGCGCGCTGCGGCGTCGCATGCAGGAAGCCGCGCTGCCGCAGGAGCTGACCCTCGACCTCGCTGCGGCGCACGAGCGGTTGCTGGGAGCGCACCCCGACCAGCCCGTCGCAGTCCGCTCCTCGGCGACGTGCGAGGACGCGGCCGAGGCGAGCTTCGCAGGTCTGCAGGACACCTACCTGTGGGTGCGGGGACTCGCCGCGACGCTCGAGCGAGTGCGCAGCTGTTGGGCAAGCCTCTACTCGGTGGAGTCGATCAGCTATCGACTGCAGCACGGCTTTCCCGAGGAGCAGGTGGCGATGGCCGTAGTCGTGCAGAGCATGGTGGATGCACGCACCTCCGGGGTCATGTTCACGCGCAGTCCGACCACGGGGGATCGCTCGGTGGTGACCGTCGAGGGCGCGTGGGGGGTGGGATCCGCAGTGGTGGGCGGCGAGGTGACGCCCGATCGCTGGGTGTTGGGCAAGATCACCGGCGAGATCTCCGTTCGCGACATCTCCGACAAGCACATCCAGCATGTGGCGGCCGCTGCCGGCGGCGTGGAGGCGGTCGCCGTGGAGGATGAGCGGCGGCGGGTTCCATGCCTGAGCGATGAGGAGCTGCAGGAACTGCGCGCTCTGGCGCGGCGTATCGAGCGCCACTATGGACGTGCTCAGGACATCGAGTGGGCGATCGACCGCGCGAGCGGTGCGATCCTGCTGCTGCAGAGTCGCCCGGAGACTGTGTGGGCGGCGAAGGATGCGGCGCCGGTGGCTACACCGCAGCAGGATCCGCTCATGC
The DNA here is from genome assembly GCA_035541695.1 of Steroidobacteraceae bacterium. GTDB lineage: Bacteria > Pseudomonadota > Gammaproteobacteria > Steroidobacterales > Steroidobacteraceae > 13-2-20CM-66-19. Next base: position 93,358 of record DATKMV010000020.1, on the reverse strand, counting down.
ATGTCATGTCGATCTTCGGGAAGCCGCAGTGCCGCTGACCGCACAGGACGTCGCCGAGATCACGCGGCTGCTCGAGCAGTCGGACTTTCTCGAGCTGCGCCTGGAGCACGAGGGATTCAAGCTGACGCTGAGGCGCGCCGGTGCCCGCGACCCCGCGGCCAGCAGCATCTCCCCTGTCCCGGAGGCGGGCGCGCCGCAGGCTGCCGCACCCTCGGCGCCCTCGCCGACGGCGGCCACGGCCGCCGGCACCGATCCGTCGGTCGCGGAGGTCACCGCACCGCTCCTTGGCATCTTCTATCGCGCGCCGCGGCCCGGTGCCGCCCCGTACGTCGAGGTCGGCTCCGTGCTGGCCGAGGACACGATCATCGGCATCATCGAGGTGATGAAGCTGATGAACAGCGTGCGTGCCGAGGTCCGCGGCACCGTCGTGGAGATCCTGGTCGCGGATGGCGCCGCGGTGGAGCAGGGACAGGTATTGCTGCGGGTCGCACGGGAGAGTGCCGGTGGCTGAGGTCGCGCTCATCGACACGACGCTGCGCGATGGCAACCAGAGCCTGTGGGGCGCGCTCGGCATCGACACCGCCAGGACGCTCACGGCCGCGCCGCTCCTCGAGCGGGTGGGCTTCAAGGCGATCGACTTCACCACCTCGACGCACATGGGCGTCGCGGTGCGCTACAAGCGCGAGGATCCGTGGGAGCGCATCCGGCTCATGACCGCTGCCACACCGAGGACACCGCTGCAGTTCATGTCGACCGGTTTCCGCTTCATCTCCTGGGAGACGGCGAGTCCGGAGTTCATGGCGCTCGCCTTCGCGGTGCTGGCGCGCAACGGCATCCGCCGCTTCTGCCTTGCCGACCCCATGAATGATGCGCAGTCCAACATCGCCTGCGCGCGCATGGTGAAACGTGCCGGCGGCGAATTCGTGATCGCCGCGCTGGTCTTCACGCTGAGCCCGATCCACGACGATCATCATTACGCGCAGGCGGCGCGTCAGCTCGCCGCCTGCGCGGATGTCGATGCGATCTACATCAAGGATCCCGGCGGGCTGCTCTCGCCGCGCCGCGCCAGCACTCTGATTCCGGCGGTGAAAGCCGAGCTCGGGGCGAAGCCGCTCGAGCTCCATTCCCACTGCACCATCGGGCTCGGCGAGCTGCTCTACATGGACGCGGTGGACTATGGCGTGAGCGCGCTGCAGTGCGCCTCGGGCGCTGCAGCGGACGGGATATCGAATCCACCCTCGCTGCGTGTCGCGGAGAATCTGCGCGCCCTGGGCCACTCGGTGACCGTCGACATCGAGGCGCTGCGGGAAGTGAATCGCTTCTTCAGCCGCATCGCCGAGGCGGAAGGACTGCCGGCGGGCGCCCCGCAGCCCTTCGATGCCGCCTATCTGCGCCACCAGCTCCCGGGCGGAATGATCGGCACCATGCGCCGCCACCTGGCGGAGCACCGCCTGGCGCATCTCGAAGGCGCGGTCATCGAGGAGATGGCGCGGGTGCGCGAGGAGCTCGGCTGGCCGATCGTGATGACCCCGTTCTCGCAGATCATCCTGACACAGGCGGTGCTGAACGTGACCGGGCGCGAGCGCTACGCGGTCGTGCCCGACGAGGGCATCCGCTACGCCCTCGGGCGCTTCGGTCGCCCGAACGTACCGATCGCGCCGGAGATTCTCGCGCGCATCGAGTCGCTGCCGCGCACCGCCGAGCTGCGCGCCGAGCCGCCCATGCCGCCGCTGCCGGAGCTGCGCGCTCGGCTCGGCCGTCACCTGTCGGATGAGGAGTTCCTGCTGCGTGCCACCATGCCGGCGGCGCAGGTGGATGCAATGCTCGCCGCCGGGCCCGCGGCGCGTCGTTACGACCCGGACTCGAAGCCGCTCATGGAGCTGTTGCGGCGCGTGCTGCCGATGCGCAACATCGAGGAGCTGTCGGTGGTGAAGAGCGATTTCCGCCTCGAGCTGCGCGGCGCGGGCCGCGGAGCGCTCAGAGCGTGAGCGGTGTGGCTCACATGCGGTCGCAGCCCGTGCGGCGTGCTGCCGTGCGTGGCGTGCTGTTCGATGTCGATGGCACGCTGCTGTTGAGTGATCGTACGCTCGGGGGCTACGAGCTTCTGCCTGGAGCAGTCGAGGTGCTGACGACACTCAGAGCCCGCCAGATACCCTTCGCCCTTCTCACCAATGGCAGCGCCTATCCGCCGGCGCAGCAGGCGGCGAAACTGCGGGGCGCCGGCCTGCCCGTCGATGATGCGCAGATGATCACTCCCTCGAGCGTCGCCGCCGATTACCTGCAGCGTCGCGGGATCAAACGCACGCTCGTGCTCGGCACTGCCGGCGTCGGACAGGCCTTGCGCGAAGCCGGAATCGAGACCTTGTATCCCGGCGAAACGCGCGCCACCGACGTCGGCAGCGTATTCGTCGGCTGGCACCCGGACTGCCGCATGAAGGACATCGAGGCGGCCTGTCAGGCAATCTGGGCGGGCGCCGAGCTGTGTGTCGCATCGGATGTGCCGTTCTTCGCGACGCGGCAGGGCCGCACGATCGGCTACTCCCATGCGATCACGGCCGCCATCCGTCGCCTCACCCACGCCCCCATGACCCTCATCGGCAAGCCCTCGGTCCGCGCGCTGCGCTTCGTTGCGCAACGGCTCGGGGTGCCGATGCGTGCGCTCGCGGTGGTCGGTGATGATCCGGGCGTCGAGGTCCTCATGGCGCGACGCGGCGGGGCCACGGCGCTCGCGGTGACCACCGGCATGACACGGCGTGAGGAATGGCTCGAGCAGCCGCGCTCGCGCCGTCCCGACGCGGTCCTCACGGACCTGCGCGAGGTGCTGCGCTTCCTGGGTCCTGGCGCCGTCCGCCGTTCAGCGTGAGAGCGGAGTAACCGATGTCATCGACCAAGCCCTACGCCGACATTCCCGGAACCACGATCTTCGACACCGATCAGGCACGCCTCGGCTATCACCTCAACATGTTCTGCATGTCGCTCATGAAGCCGGAGAATCGCGCGCGCTTCAAGGCGGGGGAGCGCGCGTACCTCGACGGCTGGGCCATGAGCGAGGCGCAGAAGCAGGCCGTGCTCGACCGCGACTACAGCCGCATGATCTCCCTGGGAGGCAACATCTACTTCCTCGCGAAGCTGTTCGCGACCGACGGCAAGAGCTTCCAGTACGTTGCCGCGCAGATGGCGGGCATGACTCAGGCAGAGTATGCGCAGATGATGCTCTCCGGCGGTCGCGCACCCGGGGACTGAAGGCGCACCCGATGCGCGCGGCACTCTATTTCGGTCGCCAGGACCTGCGCCTCATGGAGGTCGCCGAGCCCGTGCCCGGGCCCGGCGAGGTGAAGCTGCGTGTGCACTATAACGGCATCTGCGGCAGTGACCTGCTCGAGTACTACGACGGTCCGGTGACGACGCGCAGCACCCCGCATCCGCTCACCGGTGTGCAGAACCCCGTCATCATGGGGCACGAGCTGTGTGGCGAGGTCGTGGACCTCGGCGCCGGCGTCGATGATCTCGAGATCGGCACGCTCGTCGCGGTCGAGCCCGCCGAGAGCTGCGGCCGCTGCCTCTACTGCGGCCTGGGGCAGTACAACCATTGTCCGTTGCTCGCGATCCAGGGCTACAACCGCGGCGGCGGTCTCGCGGAGTTCACGGTGGTGCAGCGGCGTTTGGCGCATGCGCTGCCCGCGGCGCTGAGCGCTCTCCAGGGCGCACTGATCGAGCCGCTGGCGATCGCCTGGCACACCGCCAATCGCTGCGAGGTGGAAGCGGGCCAGGTGGTGGCGATCCACGGCGCGGGACCTATCGGCGCGGGCGTCTTCCTGACGCTCAAGCGGCGCGGCGTGGAGGCGATCGTGGTCGATCCGGCGCCGTCGCGGCGCGCAGCGCTGGCGAAGCTCGGTGCGCGCACCGTGCTCGATCCTGCCGCCGGCGACGTGGTGGCAGCGATCCGCGATCTCACCGGCGGTCGCGGAGCGCACGCCTCGATCGATGCCGCGGGGGGTGCAAGCGCGTTCGCCGCCATGCTGCACGGCACACGTATCGATGGCACCGCGGTGGTGGTGGCCATCCACCACGAGCCGGTGGTGATCCCACCCTTCGATCTGCTGATGCCGGAAGTGCGCCTCACCGGCGTCGCGCTGTCGGTGAATGCATTCCCGTCGGTGATCGCGGAAATGGCGCGCGGCAGCTATCCGCTCGAGGGTTGGGTCGAGACGATTCCCTTCGACGGGCTCATCGACCAGGGCATCGGCCGACTGCGCCGGCAACAGGGCATGAAGATCGTCGTGGACGTGCTCGGAGGGAGCAGGGCATGAAGGCTCAGGAGCTGTTCAGCGTCGCTGGCAAGGCAGCGATCGTCACCGGCGCCGGCAGCGGCCTCGGGCTCGCCATCGGCGAAGCGCTCGCGGAGAACGGCGCACGCGTGACGCTGCTCGATATCGATGGCGGGCGCGTCGAGGCGGAAACCGCGCGCCTTGCGGCGCTCGGCTGCGCGGTGCGCGGCGAGGTCCTGGACATCGCCGATCATCCGCGTCTCGAGCGTGCCTTCGATGCGGCCGTCGCGGCCCACGGCCGGCTCGACATCGTGTTCGCCAACGCCGGAGTGGACTCCGGACCGGGGTTCGTCAGCGGCTGGGCGGGAGCCCGCGAGCGCGATCCCCGGGGCGCGCTCGAGAGCTACAGCGACGAGCGCTGGAAGCGCGTCATCGACGTGAATCTCACCGGGGTGTTCGCGACGCTGCGCGCTGCGGCACGCATCATGAAGCCGCAACGCTCGGGCAAGCTCATCGTGACGACCTCGGTCGCCGGCTACCAGTGCGAGCCGGCGATCGGCGCCGCCTACCCCGCGGCCAAGGCGGGGGCCGCGCACCTGATGCGCAGCGTGGCGCATGAGCTCGCCGCTTTCAACATCACCGTCAACGCCATCGCACCGGGCTGGTTCGTCACCAACATCGGCGGCGGGCACGCCAAGGACCCGCAGGTGCAGCGGGCGATGGCCGCCGTGATACCGATGCAGCGTGTCGGCTTTCCGGAGGACATCAAGGGGCTCGCGCTGTTCCTTGCCTCGCCCGCCTCGGCCTATATCACCGGGCAGGAGATCACGATCGATGGCGGGTGGACGCTCGGCCGGGCGGACTGAAAAGCAGCCCCGATCCCCGCACGATAAGTTGAATCGCAGCGCCGCTGGCGCGGGCCGTCGCCGCAGTCTCGCGGCGCGGAACGGGCAGCCGGAAACTTCTGCCACATTACGTCGACTGCTGCCCACCGGCGCGCCGTATTGGCGCACAGTAGCCCGCAGAGGTGCCTGTCGAATGGGGATGGACAGTGAAACCCGCGAGCTGCTGACGCTCTGGCGCGAGCTATCACCGGACGGAAAAGCCCGCATGCTCGAGAAGGCGCGTTACGTGGCACTCGCTGCCGGACTGGAAAACACACCCGAGTTTGAGGCGCTCTTCGAGCTGCCCGCGGCCGACTCCGGCCGCGAGAAATAGCCAGGGGGGGCGAGCTCGGGTTTTTCCGTTTGCCCGGAATCGGCGCGAGAGGGGATAGGGGAGGATCATCATGGGGCCATTGCCGCCACACTTCTTCGTGTGGCTCCTGTACATGCACATGAGCGGACAGGCGACGCCCATCGCCGGCTTCAAGACCGAAGCGATGTGCGTGCAGACCCGCGACGGTATGACGGCCAAGGCGAACAGCGCCGTGAAGTTCAGGTGCGACCGGTTCGCAATCGAGAGGTGAGCCGCCCGACCGACAGCGGCCACCTGTACCGGAGCGCAGCGAGCCTCGCTGGAGCGTGCGATCGCGAGACCCTAAGATAGCCGGGACGATCCTGGTCGCCTTCGTGAAAGTTCCTGCTCATGAACATCGAGCTCTCGCCGATGGAGGCACGCGTCATCGGCTGCCTCATCGAGAAACAGATCACGACGCCGGATCAGTATCCGCTGTCACTCAACGCACTCGTCAACGCCTGCAACCAGAAGAGTAACCGCGATCCGCTCATGTCGGCCGACGAGGCCGCCATCCAGACTACCGTGGACCAGCTGATCAGGAAGCACCTCGTGATCGAGAAGTCGGGCTTTGGCAGCCGGGTGCCGAAGTACCAGCACCGCTTCTGCAATACCGAGTTCGGCCCACTGAAGTTCACGCCGCAGGAGCTCGCGATCCTCTGCGAGCTGCTCGTCCGCGGACCGCAAACACCCGGAGAGCTGCGCATTCGCGCCGCCCGTATGGCGTCCTTTTCCGAGGCCGGCTCGGTCGAGACGGCGCTCGAGAGCCTGAGCAGCCGCCCCGATGGGCCGTTCGTCGTGCGGCTGCCGCGCGAGCCGGGGCGTCGCGATTCGCGCTATGCGCACCTGTTTGGCGGTGCGATCACGAGTGAGGTTGCCGGGGAGGAGCCGATCACCGCCCCGGCGGATGCGTCCATGCCCACGCCGTCCCGCCTCGAGCGCCTGGAAGAAGACGTGCGTCAGTTGAAGGAAGAGCTGCAGGCGATCAGGGCGCGCTTGCCACCGCAGTAGCAACAGGAACGCCGGGTTCGCAATCGCAAGGGAGACCTTTGGGTCGGGACTCAGCCGCTGCCGGCCAGGCGGCTCGCTATACGCGTGACGTGTTCACCCTGGTAGCGGCACATCTCCAGCTCGAGCGGGGTTGGCATGCGTAGCTCGCTCCCGGCACCCGTGACGCAGCTCGCTCCGTAGGGCGTGCCGCCGGTGATCTCGCGCATGGTGGCGAGATCCTTGAATGTATAGGGCAGTCCCACGACGATCATGCCGTGGTGGAGCAGCGTGTGGTGGAACGAGGTGATGGTGGTTTCCTGGCCACCGTGCTGGCTTGCGGTGCTGCAGAACACGCTGCCGACCTTGCCGACGAGCGCACCGCGCGTCCAGAGCGGACCGGTCTGGTCGAGGAAGTTGCGCATCTGTGCGGCCATGTTGCCGAAGCGCGTCGGCGTTCCGAACAGGATCGCATCGTACTGCTCGAGCTCCTCCGGTGTGGCAAGTGGCGCGGCCTGATCCAGCTTGAAACCTGAGGCCCTGGCGACGTCCAGCGGACAGAGCTCGGCGACACGCTTGACGACTACCGCGGTTTCCGGCACGTGCGCAGCTCCCTCGGCCTGTGCGTACGCCATCGCTTCGATGTGACCGTAGCTGCTGTAGTAGAGAACGAGAACCTTGGGCATGGTTGCTCCCTCAGGAAGTATCGCGCACGCAGTGACGCAGCAGAAACTGCCGGCAGACTCTGCTGTACGCATCGGGACTGTCGAGATTCGGCAGATGCCCCGCTCCCGGAATCACCATGAGCTCGGCATGCGACAGCCGCGCGACGAGCCGTCTCGCCGCACGCCGACGGCTGGCGAGGTCGTACGCGCCGCTCAATACGAGCGTCGGCACGCGCGAGGATTCCAGGCTCGTGCCCGGCTCGGCTCGCCGCGCCGGCTGGCCGAGATCGGTGCCCCGATAGCGCGCGATCATGGCAGCGAGCAGTGCCCGGGCCCGGGGATTGGACGTGCGCAGCTGCATGAGCGCATCGTTCGACCATTCGCGCCGGAACGCTTCCATACCGTGCTCGCGGACGAGCGCCGCGTAACGCTCGAGGGGCAGGTCCTGAGCTGAGTCGGACTCGAGAGGGGGCGGGCCATCGAGAATGAGTGCCTCCACCTGGACCCGACCGCTCGCGGCGAAGCCGAGCACGGCGCGCGCGCCTTGCGACATACCCAGCAGCGCGACCCGGCTCAGACCCAGATGGCTGCACAGCGCGGCGAGATCCTCGGGGTCACGCTCCGGGTCTGCCGTTCCCCCGGAGCAGCCATGGCCGCGGCGATCGAGTCGTACGAGCCGGAAGGTGTCACGCAGCGCCTCGACCTGCGGATCCCACATTTCCAGAGCGAGCGTCCAGCCGTGCACGAGCAGCACCGCCGGACCGTGGCCCTCGTCCCGAAAGCGCAGCCGTGTGCCGTTCAGCACCACGAACAGATCCGCCGCGTGTGTTGGCCCTGATGACACCGGAGCGCATGCGGTCATTACGAGGGCTTTCTGATTTCGGATAGCGAAATAGTTTTCGCTTTCAGGCTACGGCCTGCGCATAGCGGACGTCAAGCCGGCCGCCTGGCGCGGCTTTACAGCTGGGTGCTCAGCGAAAGCCAGGGTATGGACGCCAGGTCGGCTGAGATCTCGCGGCTCGCCTGTTGCAGCATGGCGAGGCGATCACGCACCAGACGCGTCCTGGTAGTGCGTCTCGAATGGCTCGAGGAGTTGAGCGCGGCGACCACGCGCCGGTGATGATCGTACACCGGGACTGCGAGGGCGATGACGCCGTAGGCCAGCTCGTCCTCGACGACCGCGTAGCCCGACCGCCGGCACTCCTCGAGCAGCGCGCGCAGCCTGGCCGGATCGGTGACGGTACGCTCGGTCAGCGCCCCGAGTTTGGCCCGGTCGAAATAACGCTGCAGTCCTTCTGCGCTGAGTCCGGCGAGCAGCACACGCCCCATCGAGGTCGCGTGCGCGGGAAAGCGGCTGCCGATGTGGGCCTCGAGCCGCAGCAGCGTGCGCACCGAGGCGCGCGCCAGGTACACGATGTCGACGCCATCGAGCACGCAGAGCGCTGCAGAATCGGCGGTCTGACGCGCGAGCTCCTCGAGGTGGGTCTTGGTGATCTGCTCGATATTCATCGACTCGAGGTAGGCCGCGCCGAGCTCGAGTACCCGTGGGCGCAGCAGGAAGTCACGCCCGCTGCGCGTCACGTAGCCGAGCTCCTCGAGCGTGAGCAGACAGCGGCGGGCAGTAGCGGCGGGTATGCGCGCACTGCGGGCGATGTCGCTGAGACTCAGGGCAGCGTGGTCGCGCCCGAAGGCGCGGATGACTGCGAGACCCTTCGCGAGCCCTCCCATTGCCTCCCGGCGGGCGGGCGATGTTCTGCGGCGCGGCACGGCGGGGAGTTTATTTCGATATCCGAAACGCGGGAAGCCGCAGCGCAGCGCCCTTGACGAGCCTTCGGGCGGAGGTCCAGTATCGTTTCGGATACCGACGCTATTTTCGATATACGAAAACGCCGAAACGAGCCCCACCGGGAGGAACCCGTTGAAGATCGGCCGGCAGGAACAGCGCAGCTCGTCGATTTCGACTTCCAGCGCCGACACCATCGTGGTCCGCGGGCGCGACCTGGCGCGCGAGCTCGTCGGGAAGATCGGCTTCACGGAGCACTTCTGGCTGCTCGTCACCGGGTCCATGCCCTCGGAGGCGCAGCGGCGCGTGCTCGATGCCACGCTGGTCGCGATCGCCGAGCATGGACTCGTGCCGAGCGTGCAGGCGGCACGCATGACGCTCGCAGCGGCGCCGGAGGCCATGCAGGGGGCGGTCGCGGCCGGATTGCTCGGCTGCGGCAGTGTGGTGTTCGGTTCCTCCGAGGCTGCCGGTCGCTTCTTCGTCGCGATTCAGGCGCGTGCTGCCGCAGGGGAGGAGCTCGAAGCTGCGGCCGGCGCCGTGGTGCGCGACTACCGGGCTGCGAAACTGCCGATCCCGGGCTATGGCCATCCGCTGCATCGTGGCGCCGATCCCCGCGCCACGCGCCTGCTCGAGGTCGCGGTCGAGACCGGTCTCGCCGCTCGACACGTCGCGATTGCAACGCTGGTGGAGCGGCTCCTGCCGGGGCTCGTGGGTCGGCCGCTGGCGCTGAACGTCTCCGGTGCGATTCCGGCGGTGCTGCTCGATGCCGGCTACCCGCTGACGGGGCTCAAGGGCGTGCCGCTCCTCGCGCGGACTGCCGGACTCATCGCGCACCTGGTGGAGGAACAGCAGCGCGCGATCGGCTTCGTGATGTCGCATGCCGCCGCGCAGGCGATCGACTACGACGGCGAGGCGCCATCGGGCTTCGAGCCAAGTGAAGACGCGTAGGCGCGGATCACGACCATGCAACCCACACTGTCCGGGGTCCGCGTCGTGGAGCAGGGCACCTTCATCACCGGGCCGTGCGCCGGAATGATGCTGGCCGATCTCGGTGCGGACGTCATCAAGGTCGAAAGCCCGGAGGGCGACCCGTATCGCGCCTACCAGGGCGGCCAGTACTCACCGCACTTCCAGGCCTACAACCGCAACAAGCGCAGCCTGGCACTCGATATGAAGCTGGCCGATGACTGCGAGGTGTTCCGCAGTCTGATCCGCGAGGCCGATGTCTATATCCAGAACTTCCGCCCTGGCACGGCGGAGCGTCTGGGAGCCGGCGTCGAGCGGCTGCTCACGCTAAATCCGCGACTCGTCTACTGCTCCATCAGCGGCTTTGGCTCGAGCGGGCCCTATGCCGAGCGCCCCAGCTACGACTCCGTGGCGCAGGCCCTCAGCGGCTTTCTCAGCGTGGTCGTCGATTATCGCCGTCCGCAATTCCTCGGTCCGGCGCTCGCCGATGCGATTACCGGCCTGTATGCCTCGCAGGGCATCCTCGGCGCGCTGGTGCAGCGGGGCAGCACCGCGCGCGGCTGTCACGTCGAGGTCTCGATGCTCGAGGCGATGACACATTTCGCCGTCGAGCCCTTTGCCGCGTTCTTTGCGCTCGGACAGACCCCGAGCTCCGCGGATCGGCCACGGCTCGCCCAGGCGTACATCCTGCGTACCGCCGATGAGCGACTGATCGCCATCCACCTCTCTTCGCTCGAGAAATTCTGGAAGGGGCTGGTCACCGCGCTCGAGGCGCCAGAGCTCGCGCGCGACCCGAGATTCAACCCGCGCGAGCGGCGCATCGCAGGCTACGAGAGCCTGCGCCAGGAGCTCGATGCGCGCTTCGTGCGCCACCCGCTCGCCCACTGGATCGAGCGTCTGCGCGCCCAGGATGTTCCGCACGCACCGGTGAACCGTATCGACGACGTGGTGCGCGACCCGCAGGTCCGGCATCTCGGCATCGTCGTGCCGGTGGAAGCGCCGCATGCGGCGACGCTCTCGGTGCGGCCGGCTGTGCGCTTCGATGGCGCGCGGGCGGACTCGGTGCGCGCAGCGCCCTTGCTCGATGAGCACGGCACGGCGATTCGCGCCGCTCTGGCACGCGAGCGAGCGTGGCCTGCGCTCGCCGCGGGGGCCACGGGCGGCAGTGGCGGCTGAAGATACGAGGGAGGCACAGATGCTCTTGCCAACGATGCTGGTCGGCAGCTACCCACAGCCCGATTGGCTCATCGACCGGGAGCGTCTCGCGGGACGCTTCCCGCCGCGCGTGCGGGCGCTCGAGTTGTGGCGTGTGCCGGAGCCCTACCTGGCGCAGGCACAGGATGATGCCACGATCCTTGCGATCAAGGCCCAGGAAGACGCGGGACTCGACTTCATCACCGACGGTGAGATCCGGCGCGAGAGCTATTCCAACCGTTTTGCCACCGCCCTGGAGGGCATCGACCTCGATCACCCCGGGACCGCTCTCGATCGCAGCGGGCACCCGAACCCGGTGCCGCGTGTGGTCGGTCCGATCCGCCGCCGGCACGCCGTGGGTGTGTGCGACCTGGAATTCCTGCTCCAGCACACCCAGCGGCGCGTCAAGGTGACCGTGCCGGGTCCCTTCACCATGGCGCAGCAGGCGCAAATCGACTACTACGGCGGTAGCCGTGAGGCGGCGGCCATGGACTATGCGGCCGCGGTGAATGAGGAAATCCGCGATCTCTTCGCTGCGGGGGCGGACATCGTCCAGCTCGATGAGCCCTACATGCAGGCGCGCCCGGAGGAGGCGCGCGCCTTTGGCCTGAAGGCGCTCAACCGCGCGCTCGAGGGAGTGAGCGGCACCACGGCTGTGCACATCTGCTTCGGCTACGCCGCCATCATTCACGTGCGGCCGTCCGGATACTCGTTCCTGCCCGAGCTCGCCGAGTGCCGCTGCCGGCAGGTGTCGATCGAGACCGCACAATCGAGCCTCGACTGCACGGTACTCGAAGCGCTGCCGGGCAAAAAAATCATCCTCGGCGCCATCGATCTCTCCACTGCCGACATCGAGACGCCCGAGCTCGTCGCGAGCCGCATCCGTCGCGCGCTGCCCCATGTCGATGCGGCCAACCTGCTGGTCGCGCCCGATTGCGGCATGAAGTACCTGCCGCGCGCGGCAGCGTTCGGCAAGCTGCAGTCGATGGTGGCCGGCGCACGCCTGGTGCGCGCCGAGCTCGAAGGCCCGGGCCGTGGCTCGGGCACGACTGCAGATTCCTGATCATCGCAGGCAGAAGAAGGGGGGTCTCACATGTTCACTGCGTTGCGCCGAACAGTCTCACTGCTCATTGCGGCGCTTGCCATCCTGAGTCCGGCCGAGCGCGTCGGGGCGCAGTCTCAGACCCAGGCTCAGGCTCAGGCATCCGAGCCGACACTCGAAGAGGTGGTGGTGACCGCACGCAAGCGCGAAGAAGCGCTGCTCGATGCGCCGGTGACCGTCAATGCGTTCACGGCGCAGGTGATCCAGTCGGCCGGCATCGAAGCTCCGCGGGACTTCGTAGCGCTGGTGCCGAACATGACACTGGTGGAGGTGCAGAACGTCGGTAACTCTTTCATCACCATCCGCGGCATCTCGCAGGCGCGCAACAGCGAGCCCTCGGTGGCCGTGTTGGTCGACGGCGTGCTGGAGCCCAATCCGTACGAGTTCGACCAGGAACTGAACGACGTCACGTCCATCCAGGTGTTGAAGGGCCCGCAGGGCGCCTTGTACGGCCGCAACGCCATCGGCGGCGCGATCATCATCAACACCGCCGATCCTGCCGATCACTTCGAAGGCGCAGCCAAAGTGGGCGTAGGTAACGGGACAGCGGAGAAGGCTCAGCTGGCCATCGGCGGTCCGCTCGACTCGGCCGGGACGCTCAAGTACCGCGCTGCACTCAGTTACTACAACACCGACGGCTATCTGGAGAACACCTACCTCGACCACAAGGCGGACCGGTACCGGGATTACTCGGGGCGCCTGCGGCTCTTGTGGAAGCCCTCCGACCAGTTGAGCGCCGACCTGCGGTTTTTCGATGATCACGTCGAGACGACCGCTTATTACTACATCATCCCGCGCTCCGACGAGGCGAATCCCTTCAGCAGCTTTACCACGCCGCCGAACGCGAACGACGTCACCAGTCCGATACAGACCAACAACCTGGGCACGGACACTCGCGACATCACGGATGTCGCGCTCAAGCTCGATTACGCCGTGGGACCCGGCACCTTCACCTCGATCAGCGACTGGGACCACACCAAAGAGATCGATACCGGCGACGCCTACGATTTCCGCCCGATCACGACGTCCATCTTCTACAACTGTCCCTCGTGCCTGGGGATACCGCCGCCGTACCCGACGCCCGCGCAAGGCGGGCCGTTCGATCTGAGCCAAAGCCAGTTCATCGACGTGACGACCTGGAGTCAGGAGCTGCGCTTCACCTCCAACAAGGTCGGCGGCTTCGCGTGGATCGCGGGCGCCTACTTCATTCACACCGAGCGCTTCATCTCCACCGACAATCTCGTCGACCGGGGCGCTGGCGTGCCGCGGGTCTATCACGATCCGATCGTCGATCCGGCCAATCCATTCGCGACCAACACGAACGTGACTTTCCTCGCGGACTCACAGAACAACAACGCCTGGGCCGTGTTCGCCGATGCGACCTACGACTTCAGCCGGCAACTCGAGCTCGATGTGGCCATCCGCTACGACGAGGATCGGCGGCAGAACACGACCGAGACCCCCAACGAGTTCCTGCCCGCTGCCACCAAGCCCGCTGCCTATACCGGCCTGGTGCGCAAGGAGACCTTCGACGCGACGCAGCCCAAGTTCACGCTGCGCTACAAGCCGAGCGAGAACGTGACCTTCTACGGGGGCTGGAGTCGCGGCTTCCGCAGCGGCGGCTTCAACCAGACCGGCGTCGGTGCGGTCGCCGCGGCGGCCGGACAGAAGGGCGTGCACGACATCTTCCAGGCGGAGACCGCCGACACCTGGGAAATCGGCATGAAAAGCGAGTTCCTCGACCGGCGCCTGGCACTGAACGCGGCGCTGTTCCATACCACATCCACCAATGGTTACTTTTTCTACTACAGCGCCACGACCTCGACCCAGAATCTCGGCAATCTCGATGCGCGCTACAAAGGCGGAGAGCTGGAGCTCACCGCGGCCGCGACCAGCTGGCTCGACCTGTACGCGAGCTTCGGCTACACCGACGGCAAGATCACCAACATGGAAGATCCCACGGTCGTCGGCAATCGACCGCCACTGTTGACCAAGGACACCCTCAACGCCGGCTTCCAGGTGCATCAGCCGCTCGGTGGCGGAGTGAATGGCACGCTGCGCCTGGACTACCAGATGATCGGTACCACCTGGTGGGATCCGTATAATGTGACCTCGCGCGATCCGGTCCACCTGCTGGATCTGCGCGCGGGCCTCGAGGGCGAGCGCTGGTCGGTGACCGCCTGGTCGAAGAACCTGACCAACAAGCTGTACAACGCAGAGTTCTCGCCCGGCGGCTTCCTGTGGAGAGCCCTGCCGCGCCGCTACGGGGTGGATTTCACGTTCAAATTCTGACAGGAGGAACTGCCATGGCGCAGACCAACAAGCTGCCCTCGCGGCTGCACCATACCGCTTACGTGACCCGGGATCAGGAGAAGACCCGGCAGTTCTACGAGGACGTGATCGGGCTTCCCCTCATGGCAACCTGGTGTGAGTCGGATGAGCTCTTCGGCAAGGTGCGCACCTACGTGCACACTTTCTATGGCATCGGCGACGGCGGTGCGCTGGCGTTTTTCCAGTTTGCCGACCCGGCGGATCAGGAGGAGTTCGGGCCCAGCATGCCGCCGACGCCGTTCCATCACATCGCGCTGCGGGTCGATGCCGAGACTCAGGCCGCCATCGAAGCACGCATTGCCAAAGCCGGCATCAAGCCACCCGACACGTATGTGCTGGAGCACGGCTATTGCCGCTCGGTGTACGTGACCGACCCCAATGGCCTCATCCTCGAGTTCACCCGCGATCATCCGGACGTGGAGAAAATCGGCCGCGAGCGGCGCGCCGACGCGCACCAGTCGCTGCAGCGGTGGCTGGCGGGGGATCACACTTCGAACAACACTTATCGCTGAGGCGGCGAACTGCCGCGGGCCATCCTCATGCGCGAGCTCGACGCGAAAAGCATTACGGCGGCGGTGACTGGCCGGCTCGCCGGCTGCGATGACCCCCGCTTCGCCCGCGTCATGAGCTCACTGGTGACTCATCTGCACGAGTTCGTGCGCGAAGTGAGGCTGACGGAGGCCGAGTGGCTCACGGCCATTCAGTTTCTCACCGATGTCGGCAAGGCCTGCACCGAGCGGCGCCAGGAGTTCATCCTGCTGTCCGACACGCTCGGAGTGTCGGTACTCGTCATCACCCTCAATCACCCCTCAGGCGATGGCAGCGTGGAGTCGACCGTTCAGGGCCCGTTCTATCGGGAAGGTGCGCCCGAGCTGCCGCGCGGCAGCAATCTTGCACGAGGGGTGATCGGTGAGCCGGCCTTCTATTCGGGTCGCGTGCTGAGCACGGACGGTGCGCCGCTTGCGGATGCATTGCTGGACATCTGGTCTGGCGATGGCGAGGGCAACTACGACACGCAGATCCCCGGCGAGACGGGCATGAAAGCACGCGGTCGCATCCGTACGGATGCCGAGGGGCGCTACTCGTTTCGGTCGATCAGGCCGACGTTCTATGCGGTGCCCACTGACGGCCCGGTCGGTCGAATGCTGCGCAAGATGGGTCGTCACCCTTATCGACCCGGCCATGTGCACCTGATCGTTTCGGCGTCGGGACATCTGCCGGTGACGACCCACCTATTCGTGGCCGGCAGCCGCTACCTCGATTCCGACGCTGTGTTCGGCGTGAAGGAGTCGCTGGTGGTGCCGTTCGAGCGGCATGCGGCCGGATTTGCGCCGGACGGAGAGCGACTGGACACACCGTTCTATACCGTCAGCTACGACTTCCGGCTCCGGCCGGCGAGCGCAGAGCAGCGGACGATACCTGAAGGGGCCGCAACATCATGAGCGCGAGTGCGGGGCGCATCCTGACTACCCACGTCGGCAGCCTGCCACGCAGCCAGGCGGTGACGGACGTGCTGTTCGCGCGCGAGCGCGAAGAGCCGCGGGATGCAGCCCGCGACGAGGCCGTCATCACCGCGGCCGTCGCCGCGGTCGTGCGCCGGCAGGTCGAGGTCGGCATCGACATCGTCAGCGACGGCGAGATGAGCAAGATCAGCTACGCCACCTACGTCGCCCGGCGTTTCAGTGGATTCGGCGGCGATACGCCGCGAGAGCCGGGCCAGGATCTGGTGGAATTTCCGGGACTGCTGCGCAAGCTGGCTGAACGCGGTGCCACGGCCAGGTATCGGCGCCCGCGCTGCGTGAGCGCGATCGCCGTGAGCGACACGAAGCCGCTGGCTACCGACATACGCAATCTCAACGAGGCCGCCGCGCGCGTCCATCCCACCGGCGTCTTCATGAATGCCGCCTCTCCGGGCCTGATCGCGCTATTTCAACCCAATGATTACTACCGCACGCAGGATGAGTATCTCGAGGCGCTGGCCGCGGCGCTGCAATCCGAATACGAGGCCATCGTGCAGGCCGGCATCATCCTGCAGATCGATGCGCCGGATCTGGCGATGGGACGCCATACCATGTATCGGGACCGGACGCTCGAAGAGTTCGAATCGCTCGCGGCGCGGCACATCGAGGTGTTGAACCACGCACTGCGGAACGTGCCGGCCGAGCGCGTGCGCATGCACGTGTGCTGGGGCAATTACGAGGGGCCGCATCACCACGACGTGCCGATGGCGCGTCTCCTGCCGATCGTGCTGAGGGCGAAGCCGCGGGGACTGCTGTTCGAGGCCGCGAATCCGCGCCATGCTCACGAGTGGGCAGTCTTCGAGAAGGTCAGCATCCCCGAGGACAAGCTGCTGATACCCGGCTGTCTCGCCACCACCACCAATTACATCGAGCATCCCGAGCTCGTCGCCGAGCGGCTGCAGCGCTTCGCGCGGATCGTCGGGCGCGACCGGGTGATGGCCGGGAGCGATTGCGGCTTCGGCACGTTTGCCGGCTTCGGGCCCGTCGAGCCCGATATCGCGTACCTGAAGCTCCGCTCGCTCGTCGAAGGCGCGCAGATCGCCTCGCGCCGGCTGTGGGCCTGATGCGGGAGAGATCGGTGCCACGCGGCGTTGCGATCAGGCACCCGACACCGTTCCGCTTCTACGATAACCGCCAGAAGTACCTGGCATTCGTGAACACCTGCAACGAGAAGTCCTCGATCGCGCGCCGAGCCGCACAGGAGCTGCAGTGTCTGCGACCATCACCGCCGGCGTTGCGGCTTTTCGACGCGGGCATGGGCGACGGCACCGTGCTGGCGCGACTGATGCGGAGCGCGCATCGTGCCTATCCCACCGTGCCGATGCTGGTGGTGGCGAAGGAGATCAGTCTCGAGGATGTGCGCCTGGGGCTGGACAAGATGCCGGACAGGTTTCTCGAGCACCCCGCAACCGTCGTGGTGATCACCAACCTCCACTATGCCGAGGCGCCGCGGCTCATGCCGCGCGACATACAGTCCGCCGCCGCGCTGAATTGGCAGGAGGTCAGGCTGACGGGTGACTCGGCGCATGAGTACGCGGAGCGCATCGAGGAGCTCGCGGCAACACTCGAGCACGGCTGGAAGACCAAGCCGAGCGTGCGGTCGGGAAACCCGATCTACGTGCGGCCGTCGGTCCTCGTTCTCTATCGCGAGGATCACGCATTTCTGCTCGATGCCGTCATTCCCAAGCCGGGCCGGACGTTTCAGGACTACGACCTCATCCTCGCCTCCCAACCCTGGCGCGCGCGCATGTCCGCCGAATTCAAGGCGCAGAAGGTGCTGGCGCCGCTCGCTCGCAGCCTTGCCCCGGGCGGCCGAATGCTGGCGATCCAGTCTTACGGCAGGGATCCGGGACTCGAGATCGTGCAAAAGCTGTGGCCGGGACATAATCCCTTCCAGGTGAATCGGCATCAGCTGATCGCGGCGTTGAAAACCGAGCTCGGGCGCGAGGCGCGCGAGTTCACTTTCAGCAGCGCCGCTGACGACAGAGCGGTCTTTCGCTACGAGATGCACACCCTGCCGTCGGAGATCGGCGATCGGATCGGCACCTCCACCTTGTACGCGGCCTGGAATGCGGCGATCTACGTGAATCAGATCGAGGACGAGCGTCTCGATGCGGTGGTGCTGAACGGTGCGTATCTCGAGGCGACGCAGCTCGTGCTGCAGAAGTACGGCGGCCTGTGGTTCAACGACGAGACCTTCGTGGTGAGCCGTCGCAGGCCCTGAAGGCGAAACACGGCGGCACGTGACATGAGCTGCGAAGCGCCAGTCCTGATCGCAGGCGGCGGGCTGGTCGGCCTCTCGGCCGCGGCGTTCCTCGCCCGTCAGGGAGTGCGCTCGCTCACCATCGAGCGGCTCGCCGCAAGCTCGCCACTGCCCCGCGCTGCGTTCTTTCACATGCGGACGCTGGAGATGTTCCGCGGCCTGGGTATCGAGGACGCCGTGCGCCGTGAATCCGCCAAGGAGTTCGTCCCCGAAGGCGCCATCGTGGCGATGGAGAGTCTGGCGGGGAGGAAACTGGCAGACATCATCCCCAACCTCAACGAAGGCGTCGACGCGCTGAGCCCATGTCGCCGGCTGTTCCTGAATCAGCCGACTCTCGAGCCCATCCTGCGCGCTCGTGCCCGCGCCGGTGGCGCCACCATCGTCCAGGGGGCCGAGATCGTCGGGGTACGGCCGGACTCGACCGGGGTCAGCCTGACGATCCGTGACATGGAGAATCACAGCACCCGTGAGGTGCGTGGGGACTACCTGATCGCAGCGGACGGCGCTCACTCGAAGATACGCACGGCTCTGGGTATCGACTACGAGGGACGCGGTGCATTCTCCAACTCCCTGACGATCTATTTCACGGCCGACCTCTCCCCGTACGTCGGCGACCAGGCGTGGAGCCTGATCTACGTGAACAACCCGACATTGCACGGCTTCTTTCGCCTCAACCGCGCGGCTACCGCCGGCTTTCTCGGCGTGAATGTCGTGGGTGACCCGCGGATCGATCCCGATGCAGCGGTGAATGCCGCCGCGGACGTGAGCGAAGCGCGGCTCATCGAGCTCGTGCGCGCGGGCGCGGGCTCGCGGAACCTCGCCGTCCGCATCGATGGTTACAGTCGCTGGCGCGCAACGGCGAGCGTTGCTCAACGGCTGTCGCAGGGCCGGGTGTTTCTGGCGGGAGACGCGGCGCACCTCATGCCGCCCAATGGCGGATTCGGGGGCAACACGGGCATCCACGACGTTCACAACCTGGCGTGGAAGCTGGCGCTGGTCATCAAAGGCCACGCGGGGCCCGGGATCCTCGAGACGTACGAGACCGAGCGCAGGCCCGTGGCCCTTTTCACCGTCGAACAGGCATTCTCGCGCTATGTGGCACGTACGGCGCCGTGGCTGACGGCGCGCGTGGAGCCGGAGCCACTCGTCGATGACCTGCACATCGAGCTCGGCTATCTGTACGGCTCACCTCTGGGAGTTCACGCAGATCCGCGCACCACTGGCGGCGAACGCGGCGCACGTGCACCACACCTGTGGCTCGGGCGCGCAGGTGAACGCCTCTCCACCATCGATCTCGGTGGCCGGTACGTGCTGCTCGCCGGGGCGGCGGGCGCGGCCTGGACGGAGGCTGCAGGCATTGCGCGGAGCGCGTTCGGTGCACTGCCACTCGATGCCTGCTGCATCGGCAAGGACTTCGAGGACCTCGAGCACCGCTTTGAGAGCGCCTACGGGATTTCCGATGCGGGGGCGACACTCGTGCGTCCTGATGGATTCGTCGCCGCGAAATGGCCCGGGCCCGTGGCGGATCCCGTCACCGCGCTGCGCGTGGCGTTGAGCGCGAGCCTTTGTTCCCCCTGAGCTTGCCCGCGCCGCGCCGGCGTCCGGTGTTGGCCATATCTGCGGCAGCGCCGGCTACCGGTCGTCCGTTACCACGCACACCTCGATGAGCGTCGGACCGGCGGCAGCGAACGCCGTGCGGAGTGCGGCTTCGAGCTCTGTACAGCGGCTGACGCGCACGGCGTCCACTCCCAGCGCGCGCGCCAGTGCGCAGAAGTCGAGCTGCGCCAGACGCGTCCCCGGCGGGCTCGATACGCCGAAGCGCGGCGCGAGCTCCTCGAGAGCACGGTAGCCGCCGTTGTTGATGATGACGAAGCTCACGGCCACGCCAAGCTGCGCAGCGCTCCACAGACCCTGGATCGCATACATCGCCGACCCGTCGCCGAGCAGCGCGATCACCCTGCGGTCCGGCCGGGCCAGCGCTACGCCGATCGCGGCGGGCAGGCCGTGGCCGAGTCCACCGCTGGCACAGGTATAGAAGGAGTCACGCTCCAGCATGGGCAGATGAGCCTGCATGGCGCTGCGGCTGCTCGGCGCTTCCTCCACGATGAGGCTGCCGGCCGGCCGCAGCGCGGCGATCTGCTGCAGCAGGTATCTGTCAGTGAGCCTGTCAGCCGGCACGGGATCCGCAGCGGCGCGTTGCGGCGGGTCCGCTCGCGTGGGCGCCGCGGCGCCGAGCAGCCCACGAATTCCGAGCGCGAGGTCGGTGACTATGGCGAGGCCCACCGGCGCGCGCGCAGCGGCCGACGCATCGTCGGTGAGCTGCACCAGCGCTGCACCGTCCGGTATGTGCGGGCCCTGGCCCTCGGTGTGATAGGTGAACACCGGCGCGCCCAGCACCATGATGAGGTCATGACCGCGGAGGCTCGCGACGATCCGCTCGCGGTCGGCCGGCAGAAAGCCCGCGAAAAGTGGATGGTCCTCGGGAAAGCTGTTGCGCGAGGAGAGCGGGCTCGCCCATACAGCCGCCCTGTGACGCTCGGCGAGTGCGATGAGATCGTCCCACGCCCGATCGCGGGCGACCGAGGCGCCCGCGATCAACACCGGGCGCCGCGCAGCACTCAGCATCGCCGCGGCGCGCGCCAGCAGCGCGGGATCACCCGCCACGCGGCAGCTCACCTCGCGCAGCGCCGGCGGCGTGCACGGCCGGTCCCAGTCATCGACCGGTATCGAGACGAAGGTCGGTCCGCGCGGCGCCTCCAGCGCAACGAAGAAAGCGCGGGCGACCGCCGCCGGAACGTCCTCGGCACGCGCGGGCTCGCAGCTCCACTTCACGTAAGGCCGCGGCAGGGTGGTCGCCTCCGCCGAATAGAGGAAGGGCTCGAACGGCAGGAGCGAGCGCGCCTGTTGGCCGGCGGTGATCACCAGCGCCGACTGGTTACGATAGGCGGTGAAGAGGCTCCCGACCGCGTGTCCGACGCCGATCGCCGAGTGCAGATTCACGAGCGCAGCCTCGGCGCGCGCCTGTGCGAAGCCATCCGCCATCGCGACCACCACTGACTCCTGCAGTCCCAGCACGTAGCGGAAATCCGCCGGGAAATCCCGGTACATCGGCAGCTCCGTCGAGCCCGGGTTGCCGAAAATGGTATCGATCCCGAACCGGCGCAGCACGCCGAATACCGCCTCGCGAACCGTGACCGTGGTAGCGGGCATGGTGCGCACTCTCAGCGCGTGGCGAGCTGCGACGGTCGTGCGCTCGCCGCGACCCGCTGCGGCGCGGTTTCCCGGAGAGCGAGCGCAGTCAGCGCGCCGGCGAGCGCACAGCCGGCCTGGATGAAGAGCGGTGCCGTGAGTCCGTAGCGATCTGCCGCGGTGCCCGCGAGCGCAGGCGCGGTGACACCGCCCAGGACCTCGCCGATTCCGACCGTGAGTCCCATGGAGGTGGCGACGTAACGCGCCGGGATGGTCTCGGACGGAATGGTTCCCATGAGGAGCGGCAGGGTCGCACTCGCCGCCCAGCCGATGAAGACGAGCGCGCCGAGAAGATACAGCGAGCCGTGCCAGTAGAGCGCCGCGAGCGGCACCAGTGCGCCGAGCAGACTGCACCACGCCACCACCGGGCGGCGGCCCAGTCGGTCCGAAAGCCCCGGAATCAGGAAGCTGAAGAATGCCGCGGAGAGCCCCAGCAACGACATGAGCAGGCTCATCTCGCCGGTCGTGAGCCCGCGCGCCCTGACGTAGAAAAGCGGCAGGAACGCCCAGCCCAGCACCATCCACGAGACCATGAAGATGCACATCAGCATGCAGAGCAACATGTTGCGGAGCTTCAGCATCGCCAGATAGCTGATCGCGGAGCTCATGCCCGGCTCGGGGCTGGCGGCCGCGGGCCTGCCCGCCGGCTCGTGCACGTAGCGCGCGATCAGCGCCGCCATGATGAGCCCCGGTATCGCGGCGATGTAGAAAGCCATCCTCCAGCCCGAATGGTTGGCGATGGCCACCAGCACCAGCGGTGCGACGAAGGAGCCGAGCAGATTGCTGCCGAAGTTCTGCATCACTCCCATGTTGTGTCCGCGCCTCGCAGGGTCGGATTCAGCGGCGAGCAGCGACTGGCACACGGGCATGAACGGTCCTTCGACCAGGCCCATCAGGAGACGCGCAGCGAACAGCGCAAGAAACGAGCCCGCGATTCCCGACAGCACCGAGCACAGCGAGAAGGCCACCGCGCTCGTGAGCAATATGGGCTTGCGGCGGCCGGTGCGGTCCGAGAGCACTCCGCCGAGGAACGCCGAGACTGCCCAGCTGAAGGAGAGCGCGGAGGCGATGAGGCCCACCTGCTGGTTGCTCAAGTGCAGGTCCCCTGCGATGAAAGGCATCAGGAAGGCCGCGGCGTTGCGGTCGAAGAACAGGAAACCGAAGGTTATGCCGAGCACCCAGATGAGGGTTTTTTCGTAGCGCATGGTGGCCCACTCTACCCGAGCGCCCGTCCCCCGGGCCCTTATACGTGACTTTCACGATCCCACCGCGCCGGCAGATGTGTCAGCGTGTCGGCGGCAGCAAGGGGGTCTCATGGCCGGCGAAGCGGAAATCTGGGGCACCACCGTTTTTGACGGCCGCCAGGCGATGAAGGGCTATGCCCTCAACAAGATGTGCTACTCGTTCAACGATGCCGCGAACCGCGCTGCATTCCTGCGGGATGAGGAGGCCTACTGTGCCCGCTTCGGGCTCAACGCACAGCAGCGAAGCGCGGTCGCGCACCGCAACGTTCTCGAGCTGCTGGCGGCCGGCGGCAACATCTACTATCTGGCCAAGTTTGCCGGCATCTTCGGCCTGAGCGTTCAGGATCTGGGCGCGCAGCAGACGGGCCTGAGCGTCGAGGACTTCAAGGCGAAGCTCGTGGCAGCAGGCGGGTAGGGCCATGGCGAGCATCATTGGTGCGATTGCAACCTCGCACATACCCGCCATCGGCGGTGCCCTGGCGCGCAAGCTCCAGGCGGATCCGTACTGGAAGCCCTTCTTCGACGGCTACCCGCCGGTCTACTCCTGGCTCGCGCGGATGAAGCCGCAGGTCGCCGTGGTGATCTACAACGATCACGGCCTCAACTTCTTTCTCGACAAGATGCCGACTTTCGCCGTGGGCGCCGCCGCCGAGTATCGCAACGCGGACGAGGGATGGGGGCTCGAGCCGGTCGGCCCTTTCGCCGGTAACCCGGAGCTTTCCTGGCACCTCATCGAGTCGCTGGTGGCCGATGAGTTCGATGTGACGAGCTGCCAGGAGATGCTCGTCGACCACGGATTCGCGGTGCCGATGGCTCTGCTCTGGCCGGAGCGCGCGCGCGCGCCTCTGGCGCTGCCGATCAGCGTCAATACCGTGCAGCATCCGCTGCCGACCCCGAGCCGCTGTTACCAGTTCGGCCGCGCGCTCGGCAAAGCGATTGCCTCCTTCCCGCAGGACCTGCGCGTGGTAATCGTGGCCACGGGAGGCTTGTCGCATCAGCTCGATGGGCGGCGCGCCGGTTTCATCAACCGCGACTTCGACCTGATGTGCATCGAGAAAATCATCGACGATCCGGTAGCCCTCACGCGATACTCCATCCGCGACATCGTCGAGCAGGCCGGCAGTCAGGGTGTGGAGGTCATCATGTGGCTGATGATGCGCGGCGCCCTGCAAGGGCAGGTGAAGTGCCTGCACCGCCACTATCACATCCCGATCTCCAACACGGCGGCGGGACTGCTGTTACTCGAGAACGCGGCCTGACCACACCGGCAGGCGCAGGGGGAGGCATGGGCCAGGTAGGCTTTGGTCAACCGGACAACGGTGTCATCCAGATGGCCTACGTCGTAGCGGACCTCGACGCAGCCATCAAGGAGTGGATTGCGCGGCTGCGGGTAGGGCCATGGTTCGTTCTCGAGCACTTCACCGGCGTCGATCCGCTCTATCGCGGCCAGCCCTCGCGGGCTGACGTCCGGCTCGCGATGAGCTTTGCGGGCCACATGAACATCGAGCTCATCCAGCCGAACGACGATGCGCCCTCGGTCTATCGCGAGGTGATCGAGCGGCGCGGCTACGGCTTCCATCACTGGGGGCTCGCCACCTGGAGCTTCGAGGCGGCGGTGGCGCAGTACGAGCGCGATGGGTATGCGCTGGCCTTTCGAGCCGCTGTGCCGAGCGGCGGGCGCGTCGGCTACATGGATACGACCGGGATCCTGCCGGGCTTCACCGAGCTGATCGAGCTCGGCGGCGACTTCGAGCGTGTGTTCGGACGCTTCTATCGCGCCAGCATCGACTGGGACGGAACCGATCCGGTGCGGTCCTTCATCTGATCCGGCGGTCGCCTCCGGCGACCTCAGCTCTGCTCGTTGAGCTGCCGCTCGAGGTCGGCAAGCGTGCGGTAGCAGGGCAGCACCTGCGCGACGCTGGCGTTCGGCTCGCGACCCGCGCGGATGGCGCTGAAGAACTCCCGGTCCTGGAGCTCGATGCCGTCCATCGAGACATCCACCTGCGAGACGTCGATCTTCTGATCCTTCCCGTCGATGAGATCGTCGTAGCGCGCGATGTAGGTGCCGTGGTCGCAGATGTAGCGGAAGAACGTGCCGAGCGGCCCATCGTTGTTGAAAGACAACGACAGCGTACAGAGGGCACCGCTCGCACTCTTGAGCTGGATGGACATGTCCATGGCGATGCCGAGCGTCGGGCTGAGCGGACCCTGCAGCGCGTGTGCGGCTGTTACCGGTGAGCCGGTCTGGTAAGTGAACAGGTCGACGGTGTGCGCGGCGTGGTGCCACAGGAGGTGATCGGTCCAGGAGCGCGGCTGCCCGAGTGCGTTCATGTTGGTGCGGCGGAAGAAATAGGTCTGCACGTCCATCTGCTGGATCGCGAGCTCACCGCGCAGGATGCGCCGGTGAATCCACTGGTGCGAGGGATTGAACCGCCGCGTGTGGCCCACCATGCACACCAGTCCCGTGCGCTTCTGCAGCTCAGCGACGGCGAGCGCATCGGGCCAGCTGTCGGCAAGCGGGATCTCCACCTGCACGTGCTTGCCTGCCTGGAGGCAGGCAAGCGCCTGCGAGGCGTGCAGCTGGGTCGGGGTGGCGAGGATGGCGGCTTCCACCCCTGGGAGACTCAGCGCTTCGTGCAGGTCCGTGGTCGCGTGCGGCACGGCATGCTTCTCCGCCACCGCACGCGTCGGCTCGAGGGCGCGACCTACCAGCGCCACGACCTCGACGCCGCCGATGGTGCGGATGGCGTCCAGGTGCTTCATACCGAACGCGCCGCAGCCGGCGAGAATGATTTTCATGGCAGGTTCTCCAGGATGAGGTGACCCACCGCCGTGTTCGAGGCGGGCACGTGATAGAAGCGATGCACGGTGCGCACGCGATCGTTCAGTGCGCCCCGCATGATGAGCCACATCACCAGCTCGATGCCCTCCGAGCCCGCCTCGCGCACGTACTCGATGTGCGGCAGGCGCGAGAGACTCTCCGGATCGTCGATGAGCTGCTCGATGAACCGCGCGTCCCATTCCTTGTTGATGAGACCCGCGCGCCGGCCCTGCAGCTGGTGACTCATGCCGCCGGTGCCCCATACCTGCACGTTCAGGTCGGCGGGAAAAGAGTCGACCGCACGGCGCACCGCCTTGCCGAGCTCGTAGCAGCGACGGCCGGAAGGGGGCGGGTAGAGCACCACGTTTACCGGGAAGGGGATGACACGCGCCGGCCACGCCGGCACCTGCCCGAAGAGCAGCGACAAGGGCACCGTGAGCCCGTGATCGACGTCCATGCGGTTGACGATCGTCAGGTCGAAGTCCTGCTGGATCACCGACTGAGCGATGTGGCAGGCGAGCTCGGCGTGTCCCCGTACCACCGGGACCGGCCGTGGGCCCCAGCCTTCGTCGGCCGGAGGGAACTCCTCGGCACAACCGATGGCGAAGGTCGGGACGATGTCGAGGCTGAAGGCGCTGGCATGATCGTTGTAGAAGAGCAGGATCACATCGGGCTTTTGCCCGGCCATCCAGCGCCGCGAGAAGTCGTAGCCCGCGAACATGGGCGCCCAGTAGGCATCCCGGGACTTGCCGTTATCGAGTGCCGCACCGATCGCCGGAACGTGCGAGGTGGTGACACCTGCGGTGATGCGCGCCATTCAGCTGACCTCAGCGGCTAAAGTACAGGCGCATCGGGTTATCCACCAGCAGCTGGTGCTGCATTTCGCGCGTCGTCGCAATGCTCGGGATGAAGTCCACGAGGTCGCCATCGTCCGGCATGTGCGGTTTCAGGTTCGGATGTGGCCAATCTGTGCCCCACAGCACGCGCTCCGGAAAGGTCTCGACGATACGCCGGGCGAAGGGGACCACGTCCGCGTAGCCGGGCGGCCCGCTCCTGGAGAGCCGGTCGGGGCAGCTCACCTTCGACCAGATGTTCGGATGCTCGCGCATCAGCGTCACGAACAGCTCGAACTCGGGCCCGGTAACCGATTTCGTCACGTCCGGCCGGCCCATGTGATCGACCACCACCGTGGTCGGCAGCGCAGCGAAGAAATCGTACAGCTCCGGGAGCTCCGCCGCCTCGAAATAGATCACCACGTGCCAGCCGAGCGGACTCACGCGCCGCGCGATCTCGAGGAGCACCTCGGGCGGGGTGGTATCGACGAGTCGCTTCACGAAGTTGAAGCGTACCCCGCGGACGCCGGCCGCATCGAGCTCGGCCAGCTCGCGGTCGCTGACGGCGGCGGTTACGGTCGCGACGCCGCGCGCGCGTCCGTGCGCGGCACGCAGCGCATCGACGACCGCGCGATTGTCCGCGCCGTGACAGGTGGCCTGGACCAGGACGTTGCGCTCGAACCCGAGGTAGTCGCGCAGCCCGAAGAGCTTCGACTTTGGCGCGTCGCACGGGGTGTACTTACGCTGCGGCGCGTAGGGAAACTGTGCACCCGGTCCGAACACGTGACAGTGCGCGTCTACCGCTCCTGCCGGGGGGACGAACCGCGGCTTGCGCGGCGCGGCGTGGAAGGGCAGCCAGCCGCGGTCCATGGTGAAGGGCCCGGACGCTCCGGCCGCAGGCCACGCCGCATCGCCGGGGCGGATGTTCGCAGGCTGCATCACCGACCCCGCGCCCCGAGCCTCGCCTCGAGGCGCGGAAAGACGCGCCGCGCGTTGTGCTCGAAGATGCGCTGCTTGTCGCCGGCAGGAATCCCGAGCGCATCGATGTAGCGGCGCGTGTCGTCGAAGTAGTGACCCGTGCGCGGGTCGATGCCGCGCACCGCGCCCACCATCTCCGAGCCGAACAGGATGTTGCCGATGTCGATGACGCGCACCAGCAGATCGATGCCTGCCTGGTGGTACACGCAGGTATCGAAGAACACGTTCTGCATGACGTGCTCCTCGAGGGGCGGGCGCTTCAGCATGTCGGCGAGCCCGCGGTAGCGGCCCCAGTGATAGGGCACCGCGCCACCGCCGTGTGGAATGACGAAGCGCAGCGTGGGGAAATCACGGAACAGATCGCCTTCGATGAACTGCATGAAGGCGGTGGTGTCGGCATTGATGTAATGCGCGCCGGTGGCGTGGAAATTGGGGTTGCAGGAGGCCGAGACGTGCACCATCGCCGGCACGTCGAGCTCGACCATCTTCTCGTAAAAGGGATACCAGTGGCGGTCGGTGAGCGGCGGCGATGTCCAGTGTCCGCCGGAGGGGTCGGGATTGAGATTGCAGCCGACGAACCCGAGCTCGCGGACGCAGCGCTCGAGCTCCGCTGCGGAGTGGGCGATCGGCACGCCCGGCGACTGCGGCAGCTGACAGACGCCGACGAAATTCTCGGGGAAAAGCTCGACAACCCGGCAGATGAGATCGTTGTTGGCGCGCGTCCAGGCGAGCGAGATCGCCTCGTTGCCGAGGTGGTGACCCATCGCCGAGGCGCGGGGCGAGAAGAGCGTGAGGTCCGAGCCACGCTCCTTCTGCAGCCGCAGCTGATTCTTCTCGATGGTCTCGCGGATCTCGTCATCCGAGATGACGCCCGCCTTCGCCGGCGGGGCCGAAGGATCCCTGAGCCCGGCGAGCTGCGCGTCCCGGAATTTCTGATGAGCGGCCGGCGCGGTCGTGTAATGGCCATGGCAATCGATGATCATGGGTGCTCCGCCTCCCGAGGCCGCCGTTGCGCCGACGAGCGTGCCAGCAGGTCATCGAGCATGTCCGTCAATGCCTCGTGTCTCAGCGCACCGGCGTGCGCCGCAGCCCACCGCTGCCTTGCGATGCATCCACGGCTCATCCAGGGCTCGAGCCCGGCTTCCGCCACTGTCCTGGCGGCTTCCTCCATCTCCTCGGCACGCCGGCGGCCGTGCTGCAGGGAGCGGGAGATCATGTAGCGGGCGAGCTTGCGCCAGTCAGCCACGGGGAAAAGGTCCTTGAGGGACGTGAGCACGGCGTCTTCCACGCCGTGGCGTCGCGCCGTGAGCAACGACTCGGCGAGCAGGGCCTCCATGCCCTTGACGATCACGCTGCGGCACATCTTGACCGCGGACGCCGCGCCGACCGTGCCGGAATACACGGCTGCGCCGTGGAAGCCGAGCGACTTCGCGAGCGGCAAGAAGCCCTGCGCATGCGGCCCACCGAGCCACACCGGCGAGGCGATGCGTTGCGGAGCGATCGGCGACATCACCGCCGCCTCGATGTAGCGGCCGCCCACGGCTTCAATCGTGCGGGCGGCCTCCGTCCGGGTTCCGGGCGAGACGGAGTTCAGATCGAGATAATAGGTCCCTGGGGTAAGTGCCGACGCCGCCTCGAGCGCGGCGGCCCGACACTCGCCCGCGGTGACCGCGGAGATGACCAGCGTGCGGCCGCGGACCGCTTCCGCCATGGAGCCTGCCGCGGCGAGAAACGGCAGCTCCGCCGCGGCACGCCGCGGCTCACTCTCTTCGACCGGGAACAGCCGATCCCATGCGCATACCTTCGCGCGGGCTGTGCGATGGAGGTCGTGCGCCAGCACCTGGCCGACCTCCCCGAGCCCGATGAGACCGATGTCGAGCTCAGGCGTCATGACTCGCTCCAGGCGCTTCCCGGAACGAAGACCTCACCCTGCATCAGCTTGCGCGCCGTCCGCAGCAGCGCCGAGCGTTTCACGCTGACGGCGTCGCCCTCGAGAGCGACGTCGATCTCCACCGTGAAGAACCCGGTGGGATGCTCGATCTCGAGGCGTTGCAGTCCCGAGCGGGGACTCAGGCCCGCCACCTGTGCGGCCACCGAGCCGGGGGTCACGCACGCGGTCGCGACGCTCACCGCACCCAGAACTCCGATGGCTTCGTGCACGCGGTGAGGTATGAAGGTCCGGGTGTGGATCGTGCCGCCACGTCGCGGCGGCGAGACGAGGCACATCTTCGGCACGGTCTTGCGCGTCACATCGCCGAGATTCATGCGCGGTCCCACGGCGAGCCGGATGCGCTCGATGCGTGACTTGAGAGCGCCATCGGCCTCGAGCTCCTCCGGGGACTCATCGCCGCGCTTGCCGAGGTCGCTGGCGCGCATCACCACCACCGGCATGCCGTTGTCGATGCAGGTGAGCTCGATGTCATCGATGCGGTCGCTGCTGTCTGCGGTCGGGAACAGCCGGCCGCACGAGGAGCCGGCGACGTCGAGAAAGTCGATCGGGATGGCGGCGGCGGTGCCCGGCACTCCATCGATGCGCGCATCGCCTTCGTACTCGACGGCGCCCCCAGGTGTCGGCACGTGCGCCACCGCGATGCTGCCGGTGTTGACCATGTGGATGCGCACCGCCGTGGTGTCGCCCGCGATCGGCACCAGGCCATTCTCGATGGCCCAGGGGCCGACGCCGGCGAGGATGTTGCCGCAATTCTGCGAGTCGCTCACTTCGGCCTTCTCGACCACGACCTGCAGGAAGAGGTAATCGACGTCCGCGTCGGCGCGCTGCGAGGGGCCGATGACTGCCACCTTGCTCGTGAGCGGATGTGCACCGCCGACGCCATCGATCTGGCGCGGATCGGGCGAGCCCATGGCGGCGAGCAACACCCGGTCCCGGGCGCGCGGCGACCGAGGCAGGTCGTCGGCGTGAAAATAAAGCGCCTTGGAGGTGCCGCCGCGCATGAGCGTGCCGGGAATGGCGCGCAGCATGGCGCTTACTCGACCGGCGACTGCGGCCGGTATACCAGGCCGCGCTTGGCGAGCTTGTCGCGCATGTCGTAGAGATCGAGTCCGAGCTCGCCGTTCTTCAGGCGGTGGCGCGTCGCGTCTTCCTTCTCCTCACGCGCCGCGCTGGCTTTGAGCACGGCAGCGGCCTCGAGGCGCGGCACCACGCACACGCCATCGTCGTCGGCGATCACCACGTCGCCGGGCGCGACGAGCCCGCCGCCGCACACGACTGGAACGTTCACCGAGCCAAGCGTCTCCTTGACCGTACCCTGCGCGTGCACGGCCTTCGACCACACCGGGAACCCCATGGCCGTCAACTCGTGTACGTCGCGTACGCCGGCATCGATGATGAGGCCGCAGACACCGCGTGCGGCGAGTGATGTCGCCAGGAGCTCACCGAAATACCCCGCATCGGAAAACGATGTGGGTGCGACGACGAGAACGTCGCCTGTCTGGCACTGCTCGACCGCGACGTGAATCATCCAGTTGTCTGCGGGCGGCACACTGACGGTGACCGCCGGGCCGGCGATGTGCGCGCCGGGATAGATCGGCCGCAGTGCGGGGCCGAGAAGGCCGGTGCGGCCCTGCGCCTCGTGAATGGTCGCCACGCCGAAGCGCGCCAGTCCTTTCACCACCGCGGGGTCGGCACGACGGATACCGGTGTACACGATGTTCATGACTGCACCTGAAGCGCTGCACCTGAAGCGCCGCGAGGCGCCGATTGTCCCCCGCCAGGCGCTCGGTCGGGTAATTGCATTTCGCAGCCGGCTATAAGAAATTGTAGACATGGTGGGCCACGAGTTCCCCGACGCCGGCCCGGTTCCGAACCTCCGGCACCTGCTGCTGTTCGATCAGGTCGTGCGGCGCGGCAGCGTGAGCGCCACGGCGCGCGCCGCCCACCTGAGCCAGCCGGCCGTTACGCAGGCCCTCTGCCGGATCGAGGCGGCGCTGGGTGCGCGGCTGATGCAGCGCAGTTATGCCGGCGTCGCCCTGACCGCGGCCGGACAGGCCGCAGCCGGACGCATCGAGCGCGCGCTGCAGATGTTGCGCGAAGCGCTGCTCGGAGTGCGCCCGCGCAGCGCCAATGGGGGTGCCGAAGACATCCTCACCGGCATAACTTCCACGCAACTCCAGGCGCTCATCGCCGTGGTCGAGGCGGGGGGTTTTGCCAGCGCGGCCCGCCGCACGGGTCGCGCGCGTGCGGCCGTGCATCGCGCCGCCCGCCAGCTCGAGAAGGCGCTCGGCACCGAGCTGTTCGAGGTGACGAGCTTCGGCATCCGCCCGACACGTGAGGCGGAGCGGCTGGCTCTGCGCACGCGCCTGGCGTTCGCGGAGTTGGCCCAGGGTGAGGCCGAGGTGGCCGCGGCGCTCGGCAGGGGCAGTGGTGCGACCACCATCGGTGCGATGCCGCTGGCGCGCAGCGCGCTGGTGGCACGGGCGGTGCTCGAGTTCGCACAGGCGCGCCCGGAGCACGCCATCCGCATTCTCGATGGCCCCTATGAGAGCATGTTGGCAGCGTTGCGGCGCGGGAGCGCCGACATGCTGGTCGGAGCCCTGCGTGACCCGGTGCCTCATGAGGACATCGTGCAACAGCATCTGTTCGAGGATCCGCTGGCGATCGTGGTCGGCGCGCACCATCCGCTGGCCGGCGGCGGCGCACCGGCGCTCGGGGCTCTGGCGCGCTTTCCCTGGATCGCGCCCCGCAGCGATTCACCGTTACGACGGCATTTCGATGCCCTCATGGGGCGCCTGCCGCTGCCGCACGCCGCAGCGCCGATCGAATGCAACTCGCTGGTCGCGGCGCGGTCGATGTTGATTGCGAGCGACCGGGTCATGCTGCTTTCGGAGCACCAGATACAACACGAGCTCGAGACCCACCAGCTCGCGGCCCTGCCGCATCCTTTCGGTACCGTGACGCGCTCGATCGGGCTCACCGTGCGCCGTAACTGGCGACCCACCGAGGTGCAGGCGCAACTCCTCGATGGCCTCAGACGTCACGCGCGCGCCGTATCCGCCGGCGGCGCGCGCCGCGCATGAGCAGCAGCGGCCCGCTCGTACGCAGAACGCAGGTCGCAATCCTCGGCGCCGGCCCGGCGGGACTGCTGCTCGCGCAGCTGCTCGGCTCCCACGGAATCGACTCCGTGGTGCTGGAGAAGGAGTCGGTGGAGCACGTGCGCGGACGCGTACGCGCAGGGCTTCTCGAGTGGAGCACGGTGCAGCTGCTGCAGGAGGCCGGCCTGGGTGCGCGGCTGCTGCGCGAGGGCCTGGTCCACGACGGCTTCGTCGTCGCCTTCGCCGGTGGCGCGCATCGCATCGATCTGCAAGGGCTCACTGCACGCAGCATGTTGGTCTACGGCCAGAACGAGCTGCAGAAGGACCTGGTCGAGGCGCGCAGCGCCGATGCCGCAGCGGTGCACTGGCAGGTCCGCGACGTGACTCTGCAGCACATCGACAGCCGCGCGCCGCGGGTGAGCTACCTCCATGAGGGTCGCGCGCATGAGCTCCACTGCGATTTCGTGGCGGGCTGCGACGGCTTTCACGGCGTGAGCCGGACCGCCATCCCGGCGGAGCGGCTCACGCGGTATGAGCGCGTCTATCCTTTCGGCTGGCTGGGTCTGCTCGCGGACGTCCCGCCGCTGCACGCAGAGCTCGTGTACGTGCACCACGAGCGTGGATTCGCGCTGTGCAGCATGCGTTCCCGGGGCCGCAGCCGCTACTACCTGCAGTGCCCGCTCGAGGACAAGCTCGAGCAGTGGCCCGACAGCCGTTTCTGGGACGAGCTGCGCAGGCGTCTGCCGGCCCCTTATGCGGGGGCGCTCGTGACCGGACCGTCCTTCGAGAAGAGCGTCGTGCCGCTGCGCAGCTTCGTCAGCGAGCCGATGCAGTTCGGGCGGTTATATCTCGCGGGGGATGCCGCACACATCGTGCCACCCACCGGTGCCAAAGGGTTGAATCTCGCGGCGGCGGACGTGCGTTTGCTGGCGCGCGGCCTCGCCGAGTTCTACCACGGCGGGAGCGCGACGCTGCTCGGGGAATACTCCGCGCGCGCGCTCGCGCGCGTGTGGAAGGCGACCCGCTTCTCCTGGTGGTTCACCGCGCTGCTGCACCGCTTCTCCGACGATCCGTTTGCGCGGCGCCTGCAGTCTGCGGAGCTGGAATACCTCGCCGGCTCCGAAGCCGCCTCGCGGTCGCTCGCCGAGAACTATGTGGGGCTGGGCTTCGATTGACACGGGTCGGGTCTGCGCTCGCTTGACCGCCGACCGGTCCGATGGTATGCAACACTTACAAAAGGGGGATCGCAACGGATGCACAGCGTCACCTTGTATCACTGGGAGCCGAACGCCAATTCCGGCAAGCCCATGCTGGCGCTGATGGAGAAGGGCGTGGCATTCAACAGCCACTATCTCGACCTGCTCAAATTCGATCAGCACCGCCCGGAGTACCTCGCCATCAATCCGCAGGGCACGATCCCGGCGATGGTGCATGGCGACCGCGTGCTCACCGAGTCGACCGCCATGATGGAATACGTCGAGGAGGCGTTTCCGGGTCCGAGACTCATGCCCGAGGACCCGCGTGACCGCTGGCGTGTGCGGTGGTGGATGAAATTCATGGACCAGTGGCTCGGCCCGAGCTTTTCGATGATCGGCTGGAGCGTGTTCGTGGGTCCCGCGGTCCGCGCGCGCGACCCGGCGGAGCTCAAGGCGGCCATCGAGCGCATTCCGCTGCCGGAGCGGCGCGTCGCCTGGACCAAGGCGATCTCGGGCAATTTCGGCGCCGAGGAGATGGCCGAGTCGCGGCGCCGCGTGGCACTCGGCATCCGCATGCTCGAGGACGCCCTGGCCCGACGTCCGTGGCTCGCCAGCGATGAGTTCAGCCTCGCCGACATCAACGGCTTCAATCTGGCCTATGCGCTGCCACTGGCACAGCCGGCGCTGTCCAATGACGACCTGACACCCAACATCCTGCGATGGCTGCGCACTATCTATGCGCGTCCGGCGACGCGGGCCTGCTGGGCGATGGGCCGCACCAGTATGGTCGAGCGCGTCAAGATCCTCGAGCAGCCGCGCATCGCGGCGGGACAGCTCGCATGAGCCTGACGCTCTACCACGGCGAGCCGAACGGCCCCTCGCTGACCGTGCTCGCCGCGCTCTTCGCCAAGCAGCTGCGCGCGGATCTGAGGTACCTCGATCTCGCCCGCGGCGAGCGCCATACCCTCGACTGTGCGCACGAGCCCCTGGTGGCGATGAGCATCGAGGGTGAGGGACCGGTGCTGGTGGCCGATGGCGAAGCCATGAGCGACTCGGTATTCATCGCGTGTTATCTCGATGACGTAGGGCAGGGCGCGGCGCTTCGTCCCGCCGTCCCCTATGATCGCTGGGAGACGATGAAGTGGTGCCGCCAGATGATCGAGCGCACCGCGCCTGCGGCCGCCTATCTCGGTTGCCATGCGCATCCGCCGCAGGTCGACGCCGCGCTGCTGGCGCGCATCGGCAGCATGGACCTGCGTGCACGCTGGGAGGAGATCGCTGCCGGGCAGTTCTCCGCGGAGAAGCTCGAGGACAGCCGTACCAAGATCGCACAGGCGGCGGAGCGCATCGAGACGCGGCTCGCCGGGCGTGAGTGGCTGATGGGCGCCTACTCGATCGCGGACCTCGAGAGCTACGCCTGGCTCGCCGGCATGGTGCCGCTGGTGCCCGAGGCGTTTCCTGAGCGGACCCGGACGAGGGACTGGCTCTCGCGCGTGCAGGCTTCAGCGCCGGTCGCCAAAGCGCTGTCGCTGGCGCGCACAGCCGATCCGGCGGCGGTCTGGAGCGTCGGGCCGGAAATCAACCGCTGGGGCTGAAAGCAGAGGGCAGGTTCAATGGCCATCAAACTCTACACGGCGGCGACGCCGAACGGCTGGAAGGTCTCGATTGCACTCGAGGAAATGGCACTGCCCTATGAGGTCCGGGTGATCGATTTTGCGAGCAACGAGCAGAAGGCTGACTGGTACGTCCGGCTCAATCCGAACGGCCGCATCCCCACCCTCGATGACGATGGGTTCGTAGTGTTCGAGTCGGGCGCGATCCTCGTCTACCTTGCAGAGAAGACCGGCCGGTTCCTGCCGCGGGATGTGCATGGCCGCAGCCGCGTACTGCAATGGCTCATGTTCCAGATGTCCGGGATCGGCCCCATGATGGGACAGGCGAACGTGTTCCTGCGCTACTTCCCGGAGAAGATCCAACCGGCGATCGACCGCTACCAGCGTGAGGTGGTGCGCCTCTTCGGCGTGCTCGACCGGCAGCTCGCGAGCCACGAGTACGTGGCCGGCGACTACTCGATCGCCGACATGGCGCTGTGGCCCTGGGTCTCGGGATACGAATGGTCGGGTGTGAGTGTCGATGAGCACAAGAGCCTGCAGCGCTGGCTCGCGGCGGTGGGGGCACGGCCCGCAGTGCAGCGGGGTCGCGACGTACCCATCAAGCGCGATCGGGCGGCGGAGATCGAGCAGGCGAAGCAGACCGGCCCCAAGATGCTGGCGTGAGCGGCGGCGGCATGATCGATCTATCGAAGGTGCGTGCGATCGATGTGCACGTCCATGCGGACGTCTCCTGCCACGATCCCGAGGATCCGGTCATGGGCCGCTTCTACGATGCGGCCTCGGCGTACTTCAAGGCGCCGCGCGAGCGGCCGAAGATTCCCGAGATCATAAGCCTCTATCGCGAGCAGCGGATCGCGTTCTGCCTGTTCACGGTCGACTGTGAAAGCAGCATCGGCGCGCAACGCGTCAGCAATTACGAGATCGCCGACTTCGCGGCGCGCAACGCCGACATCGTGATCCCATTCGCGTCGATCGACCCGCGCAAGGGGCGCGTGGGTGCGCGCGAGGCGCGCGACCTCATCGAGAATCATGGCGTGCGGGGATTCAAGTTCCATCCCATCATGCAGGACATCCACCCGGCCGATCGCATCGCCTACCCGCTCTACGAGGTGATCGCCGCGCACAAGCTGCCGGCGATCTTCCACACCGGGCACTCCGGTATGGGCACGGGGCTCCCCGGCGGCGGCGGCGTACGCCTCAAGTGGGGGCAGCCCATGCTGATCGACGATGTCGCCGTGGATTTTCCCGATATGAGGATCGTGCTCGCTCACCCGAGCTGGCCGTGGGTGGACGAGAGCCTGTCGATGGCGCTGCACAAGGACAACGTCTTCATCGATCTTTCCGGCTGGAGCCCGAAGTACTTCCAGCCGCAGATCATCCAGTACGCCAACGGCCCGCTGAAGGCCAAGATGATGTTCGGCTCGGACTTCCCGCTCATTCATCCCGACAAGTGGCTCGAGGCGGCCCGGCAGGTCGGCTTCAAGCCGGAGGTGCTGCCGGGGATCATGAAGGACAACGCCGCGAGGCTGCTGGGTCTCAGATGAGCGAGTTCGCCGACCGGCACGTGCTCATCACCGGTGCCTCGAGCGGCATCGGGCTGGCGACGGCGCGTCTGCTCGCGCGCCGCGGTGCGCGGGTGTTTCTCATCGCGCGCAGCGCCGACAGGCTCGCCGCCGCGGCTGCGGCCATCGCGCGTGATGGCGGGACCGCCGCCTGGGCGGTCGCCGACGTCGCTGACAGGGCGGCGCTGCTTGCAGCCATCGACAAGGCCGAAAGTGCCTTCGGTACGGTGTCGGGGCTGTTCGCCAACGCCGGCGCCGGCGGGCGCTTCGCACCGCTCGCCGACTACGACGACACGCAGTTCGACACCCTGCTGCGGACCAACCTGACCAGCGTCTATTGGACCCTGAAGCGGCTGCTGGCACCGATGCTTGCAGCCGGCAAGGGCAGCATCGTCGTCACGGGCAGTCTCGCCAGCGAGCGCGGCATGCCGAACAACGTCGCCTATGTGGCATCCAAGCACGCCGTGCTGGGCCTCGCACGGGCGGCCGCGATAGAAGCGGCGCCATACAACGTGCGCGTCAACTGCGTGCTGCCGGGCCTCATCGAGACGCCGATGCTCCTGCAGCTCGACCCCGGCGCGTCCGTCGAGGCGCTGCGCGCGCGCCTCGGCAGCAACGTGCCTCAGGGCCGCATCGGAACGGCGGACGAGCTGGCGGAGCTCGTGTGTTTCCTACTGTCCGATCGTGCCGGCCACATCACCGCGCAGGCCATCGCGATCGATGGCGGCATCCTCGGCACTCTCACACCACGTTAGGACCATGACACTCAAGTACTATCACGCGGAGCCGCTGGCGAACTC
Organism: Steroidobacteraceae bacterium; assembly: GCA_035541695.1. GTDB lineage: Bacteria > Pseudomonadota > Gammaproteobacteria > Steroidobacterales > Steroidobacteraceae > 13-2-20CM-66-19. The sequence goes on along the minus strand of DATKMV010000020.1, from coordinate 55,698 downwards.
CCTCAAGTCGATGATCCCGCTCATCGAGAAGGGTCTGCCCTGGCAGAGCATCTACGTCGATCTGCACAAGTTCGAGCAGCACGAGCCCTGGTTCACGGCCATCAACCCGGAAGGGCAAGTGCCGGTGCTCGACCACGACGGCGTCATCATCACGCACACGACGGTCATCAACGAATATCTCGAGGATGTCTTCCCCGAGGTGCCGCTGCGGCCGCGCGACCCGGTGGGTGCGGCACGCATGCGCTACTGGAACAAGTTCTGCGACGAGCACGTGATGAACTATGTCTCCATGCACGGCTGGCACCGCATGGTGGGCATCATCGCGCGCAGCATCGAGAGCGGCGAGTTCGAGCGGCTGATGGAGCGCATCCCGTTGCCGGACCAGCGCACCAAGTGGCGCACCGCGCGCTCGGGCTTCAGCGACGAGGACCTTGCCCACGCGACCGACAAGATCCTCTACGCGCTGGACAAGGCGGAGAAGCAGCTCGGCGCGACCACCTGGATAGCCGGCGACGATTACACGCTCGCCGACATCAACTTCTTCTCCATGTGCGGGGTGTCGGTAGCTCGCATGTTTCCCGAGATGGAGATCGAGAAGCGCTGCCCGCGCGTCGTCGCGTGGATCGAGAGGGTGCGGGCGCGCCCGGCGGTGCAGCGCGCTCTCGCCGGTGAGGACCGCACAGCGCCGGGGCTACGGACCTGGTCGGGGGCACGATGAGCAGCACCAAGCAGATGCGCACCTGGCAATTACCGGCGGGTTGCACCTCGATCGACCAGGCCCGTCTCATCGAGCTGCCGCGGCCGGCGCCCGCGGCGGGCGAGGTGCTGGTGCGGGTGCGGGCGACCTCGCTCAACTTCCGCGATCAGGCAATCGCCCGCGGCCATTATTTCGGCGGCACCATCAAGGTGGCCGGTACGCCGCTCTCGGACGGCGCGGGAGTGGTGGAGGCGGTCGGCCCGGGCGTGAAGTCGCTGGCCCCGGGCGACCGCGTCGCGGGCACGTTCTTCCAGGGCTGGCAGGATGGGCCACCCACGCCGCTCAAGGGCGACGCGCTGGGCTGTCCGCCCGCCAGGGGAATGCTCGCGGACTATGTGACGCTGCCCGAGACGGGTGTCGTCAAGCTCGCCGGCTCGTTGAGCTTCGAGGAGGCGGCGACGCTGCCGTGCGCCGGGGTGACCGCCTGGAATGCGCTCATGAGCGGAGTGCGACCGCTCGAGCGCGACCAGTGGGTGTTGCTGATCGGCACCGGCGGCGTGTCGCTGCTCGCTCTGCGGATTGCCAAGGCGGCCGGCGCGCGGGTCATCGCGACCTCATCGAGCGACGCGAAGCTCGCGCGTGTCCGGCAGCTTGGCGCCGACGCCACCCTCAACTACCGCGCCGAGCCGCAATGGGGAGCGAAGGCGGCCGAGCTCGCCGGGGGCACGATCCACCACGTGGTCGAAGTCGGTGGACTCGGTACGCTCGCCCAATCCATGCAGGCGATCGGCTTCGGCGGCGAGATCGCGCTCATCGGCGTGCTCTCCATGCAGGGAGACACCAATCCGATGCCCCTCATGGTGAAGGGCGCGAGCCTGCGCGGGATCTTCGTCGGCTCCGCGGCCATGGCGCGCGATCTGAACGCGTTCGTGGACGCGCACCAGCTCAAGCCGGTCGTGGATCGCACGTTCGACTTCGCCGCCGCCCGATCCGCCTACGCCTACCAGTCCTCGGGCGAGCTGTTCGGCAAAGTGGTGATCACCAACCCCTGAGCGGGCCGCACACTGCGGTGCGCGGCGCTCCCGCGCTGCGCGCCGGCGCGGCCCAGCGGGGCCGATTGTTTGTGTCACTTACAAAGTGCGATAGTATGCACGGTCCGGCAGCGGGGGGATCGACTATGGCGGCGCGCAATCTGGAAGAGATCCTGGCGAGGACCGGAAATCCGGTGGAGATGCTGCGCAACTCGCAGCTCGGCGCCTACGTGTACCCGGTGGTGGCGGCCGAGTTCAGCAACTGGCGCAGCGAGCAGTGGGCCTGGCAGCACAGCGCCGTGCTCTTCGACCAGACGCATCACATGGTGAACCTGTACGTGCGCGGCCGGGATGCGCTCAGACTCTTCAGCGAGACCGCCATCAACTCGATGGCCGGCTTCGCCGTCAACAAGGCGAAGCAGTACGTGCCGACCACCCCCTACGGCCACGTCATCGGCGATGGCATCCTCTTCCACCTCGCGGAGGAAGAGTTGCTGTACGTCGGCCGTGCACCCGCTGCGAACTGGCTGCGCTACCAGGCCGCGAGCGGCGGCTACGACGTCGACGTCGAGCTGGACGATCGCTCACCGATGCGGCCGATGGGCAAGCCCGTCGTGCGCAGCGTCTGGCGCTTCCAGATCCAGGGACCGAAGGCCTGGGCCGTCATCGAGAAGCTCAATGGCGGCCCGCTCGAGCAGCTGAAGTTCTTCAACATGTCGACCATGAGGATCGCCGGGCGCACCGTGCGCACGCTGCGGCACGGCATGTCGGGCGCGCCGGGGCTCGAGATCTGGGGGCCGTACGCCGAGCAGGAAGAGATCCGCGCGGCCATCCTCGAAGCTGGGCGCGAGTTCGGCCTGGTGGCCTGCGGCAGTCGTGCTTATCCCTCGAACACGCTCGAGTCGGGCTGGATCCCATCGCCGCTGCCGGCGATCTATTCCGGGGAGCAGCTCAAGCCCTACCGGCAGTGGCTCGGGGCCGACAGCTACGAGGCGACCGGCTCGATCGGCGGCAGCTTCGTCTCGCGCAACATCGAGGACTACTATCTCAATCCGTTCGAGCTCGGCTACGGCTCCTTCATCCGCTTCGATCACGAGTTCCACGGCCGCGAGGCGCTGCAGAAGCTGCAGCCCGAAACCCAGCGTCGCAAGGTGACCCTCGCCTGGAACGCCGAGGACATGGCGAAGCTCACCGGCTCGCTCTTCAGCCCGGAAGGCAAGCAGTACAAGTTCTTCGACGTTCCGCTCGCCAACTATGCGTCCGCCAACTATGACCGCGTCATCGACGCGGACGGCAGGACCGTAGGGCTGTCGATGTTCACTGGCTACAGCTACAACGAGAAGCAGGCGCTCAGTCTCGCCACGATCCGGCCGGACATCCCGCAGGGCGCCGAGCTGCGCGTGGTGTGGGGCGAAGAGAACGGCGGCACCCGCAAGCCGACCGTCGAGCCGCACGAGCAGCTCGAGGTGCGGGTGACGGTGAGCCCGGTACCCTACAGCCGCGTGGTGCGGGAAACCTACAAGCCGGGATGGCGGCAGCGCAGCAGCGTCTGAGCAGCAGGTTGTCTCGAACTACGACCGGCTCGGCACCATGAGCGCTGTTGGTTCGGCACCGCGACTGACACCGGTGGTGCTGCCGGCGCGCAGCATCCTCCCGCCGGCAACCATCAGCATGGAGGCACGTACGGTCCTCGCGGAGAGCGCCGCGCTTCCGCCGCTGTCCCGCCCCGCGCCGCACGACCTCGAAGGCTGGCGAAGCGCCAAGGAGGCGAGCGCAGCGTTCTGGGAGCCGCTCGTCGCGCAGCTGCTCGCTGCGTGCCGCTGCCGCACCGAGACGCAGTGCATCGGCGGGGTGACCAGCTATCGCTGCACACCGCCCGAGCCGGCCGAGGCGACCGGGCCCCTGTACCTTTATTTCCACGGCGGCGCGTTCGTGTTCGGCGCGGGCCGGTTCGCGCTGGCGCTCGGGGCGAAGGCCGCTGATGACCTTCAGCTGACGACCTTGTCGGTCGACTATCGCACGCCCCCTGCCGATCCCTTTCCCGCGGCGCTCGAGGACGGCTTCAGCGTCTATCGGGAGCTGCTCGCAAGTGCCGCCGGACGACCGATCGTCATCGGCGGCTCATCGGCGGGCGGCAACCTGGCGGCGGCCGTGACACTCCTGATCCGCGAGCGGGGTCTGCCGCTCCCCGCGGCGGTGGTACTGCTCACACCCGAGGTGGATCTGACCGAGGCGGGCGACACGTTCCGGACCAACGAGCTGCTCGATGTCACTCTGAAGACTGCCCTGCCGGAGTGCAATGCGCTCTACGCAGCTGGACATCCCTTGACCGATCCGTACCTCTCCCCGCTGTTCGCCGACTTTGCGCCGGGATTTCCACCGACGCTCATTCAGTCCGGCACGCGCGACCTGTTCCTTTCCAACTCCGTGCTGATACATCGCAAGCTGCGGCGTGCCGGTGTCGAGGCGGAGCTGCACGTCTGGGAAGCCATGCCGCACGGCGGATTCGGCTTTGGCGCGGTGCCGGAGAACGAGGAGATCAGCCAGGAGGTCAAGCGCTTCATCGTGCGTCATTGTTTGCCTGCAGGCGGCGGCGCCACGCGCAATACTCCATAGCGGACGCTGGCAAGCTCTCCCGCTGCGTGAAACACCTCCCGGTCTTCGCAAGAATCTGGCTCCTGTCATTCGCGGTTTGCATCGCGCTGGTGGCCTTTTCGTTCGCGCACCTGGATGTGCCGCTGGCTCTGCACTTCTGGAAGGTCGGTCGTTTTCTCAGGCCATTGGACCGGGCTTTCGGCGCTGCCGGCATCCTGTCGTTCGAAGCGGCAGTGGCCCTGGGGCTGATCCTCACCCGCGTGGTGCGCGGACACATCTCGCCGCTCGGCGAGGCTGCAGCGCTGGCCTGCCTCGCCTCGATCTGCACTTATGGGATCAACAGCGAGGTATTGAAGCCGTTCTTCGGGGTTCCAGCGCCTGCTGCGGTGATGGAAGGCGCAGCACATTCCTTCAATTTTCTGGCGGGTCCGGCCAACAGCAGCTTTCCCTCCGGCCACATGGTGCTGGCCGCCGCATTTGCGGGCGTTTTCATGAAGCTCTACCGGGGCAGCGTCGGGTCACTCTCCGTGCTGCTGCTGCTCGGCGCGGGTCTCCTGCTGATGGGCGGCTGGCATTTTCTCAGCGATGTGATCGCGGGGGCGTTTGCCGGCCTGTCCGCCGGACTTCTCGCCGGCGAAGCCTGGATCGTGCACAAGCGTCCGCCGTGATCACAGCGCTCGTTGCCGGTCCTCGCGCAGGCAGGTGATCGCGGTGAAGAAGGCGGCGCCTGCCCCGGCCAGGCAGAGGGCCACGAGCAGCAGCGAATAGCGCACCGCCGCGGCGCCGAGCGATGCGAACAGCCGGTCGTTCGCGACGCCGATCAGCAGCGGGCCGAGGATCTGACCGAGAAGACTGGATGCGAGTACCAGCATCGAGATGGCGACGGCACGCATGCCGCTGCGCGCAATGCCCATCGCAGCGGCGAAGATCGGCGCCTGGTGCGCCAGCGCAAAAAAGCTCATCAGGCCGAATCCGGTCATCCAGGCCGCCGGTCCGTCACCGAGCAGGAACAGTACCTCGGCGGGAGCCGCGAACAGGCAGGCGGCGGCGGGCAAGCCGAGGAGCCAGCGCTCGTCGCGCCGACCCAGCGCATCGGTGAGCAACCCGCCGAGGAGGATACCTGCGCCGCCGCAGATACCCTGCAACGGGCCGATCGAGCCGGCGACTGCAGCGATCGGCAGATGGTGGACGCGCGTGAGGTACATGGCGTTCCAGGTGCTGCCGGCATAGACGCTGGCGCCCATGAGCATTGCGCCGAGCAGCAGCAGCAGGTACGTGCGGGAGCGGAGCAGAAAGCTCACGCTGTCGGCCAGCGAGACCCTCGGTGGGAGCGACCCCGGGCCGCGGCGGCGAGCGGGCTCCTTCACCGTGAGGAAGAACACGACCGCCAGCGCGAGGCCGGGCACGCCGCTCGCGGTGAACATCGCTCTCCAGCCGTAATGCTGGCCGGTCCAACCGATGAGCGGATAGAAGACGAGGGACGCGAGCGAGCTCGCCAGGCCGAAGACCGCCAGCGCGAGCGGACGGCGCGGCTCGCGGACCAGGTCCGAGATCAGCGAATTCGAGGGCGCAATTCCGCAGGCCTCGCCGGCACCCACCAGGAATCGCGTGGCAGCGAGCTGCCAGATATCGGCGACGAATCGCGTGACTGCCGTCATCAGGCTCCAGAACGCGAAGCCGATGGCGATGACGTTGCGGCGGCTCCAGCGGTCGGCGAGCCAGGCGATCGGCAGGCCGAACAGGGAATAGAACATCGCGAACGCGAGGCCGGAAGCCAGGCCGAGTGCGGTGTCCGACACCTGCATCTCGCGCTTGATGAGCGGCAGGGCGAGGCCGAGGACGGCGCGATCGAGATAGTTGAAGGCGGAGATGAGGGTCAGGAAGCCGAGCGCGTACAGCGTGTAAGCGCGTCCCTGCGGGCCATCGCGCATGCGAACGTGCGCTAGACGGGCCGCTCGCCCATCACGGTCGTGCGGACCAGATGGCGCCGCTCGCCGCGGTAATCGTGGATACCGCGGTGCTGGAGAAAACGGTTGTCCCAGACGATCAGCGTATCGGGGCGCCAGCGGATGCGGCACTGGTACTGGATACGCTGCATCAGCGATTGCAGGTACTCGAGCAGCACCCGGCTCTCCTCGTCGGTCCAGCCGACGAATCGCTTGAAGTACGCGGTGGTGACGTACAGTCCCTTGCGTCCGGTACGCGGATGCCGCCGCACCGCGGGGTGAACGCTCTCGAGTTGATCCTCGGTGAAGGAGTGCCGCTCCCGCAGCCGCAGCTGCTCATCCTTCGCGCGCTGCGCGTTCTTCGACCAGATGTCCTTGCCGGAATAGACGATCTGCAGGCTCTCGAGCATCTGCTTGAGGCCGTCCGAAAGACTCTCGTAGACCAGATAAGTATTGGCAAACGCCGTATCGCCCCCGTAAGCCGGCACATCGAGCGCGCGCATCACGATGCACAACGGCGGTCGCTCGAGGAACGGGCTGTCGGTATGGAAGTGCTCGAACGCCGGCACGACACCGGCGGGCTCGTCGGCTTCGCGCCGCACCTCCTGCATGTCGGTATGGCCGGCGTAGGTGGGCGCCTGCGGCAGCTCCGTGAGCTCGCCAAAAAGGCGCGAGAACGCCTTGTGCTGCTCCGGCGTGAGTTTCTGTCCGCGGAACATGATCACCAGGAAATGCTCGAATGCCAGCATGACCTCGGCGAGCGTCTCGGCATCGAGCGGCCGCGAGGTATCGACCCCGCGGATCTCACAGCCACAGGCTCCGGTGAGCGGCTCGACCTCGATACGCCGGAACTGCGGCATGGGCAGGCCGGCAACGATCGTCCCTGCGGGGGAGGAATGGCTCGGATGCTCAGGGTCAGCCGTCATCGCTTTGCTCCAGAGGCAAGCCTTGGATCAGTCCTCGATCCCGAAGAAGTTCAGCTCGAGCAGCACCTGGTTCGGATCGAGCAGGAAGATCTGCCGCAGTCCGGCTGCCGCGACCTCGTTGAGCTGATGCCTGATGCCATCCCGCTGCAGCCGCGAGCGCATCTCCTCGTATCCGGAGCAGCGCAGTGCGATGTGATGGAGCGCACCGGTCGGCCCGGCGCGCACCTCGCGCTCGTAGGCGCGCGGGCAGTCGAGAGCGTTGATGTGCAGGATGGCGCGCCCGGCACGATCGTACATCCAGCGCGCGTTCTCGTGCGTGAGCGGCGGCGGCCCGTCGCGTGGCTCGAGATCGAGGAGCTCCGCGTAGAAACGCGCGGTGCCCGCCACGTCCGCAGTGATGATGTTCACGTGATCGAGCGCCTCGACGCGCATCGCTCAGGTCTCCCGCAGTCCACGGCGCTGTTTGCGGTAGCTCTCGCGGCGCGTCTTCTCGAAATCGATGCGCTGCGCGTGGCCGGGGTCGGCGGGGTAGTCGCGGAAGTCGGCGAGGATCTCGGCGAAGACCTCGGCGAGTTCCTCCTTGAATTCCGGGTGCGTGAAGATGTGGAAACGATCCTCGCGCATGGCCTCCAGCACGCGCGCGGCGATCACGTCCGGCTCCATGCCGAACTCGTGCACCTCCGCCAGGCGCCGGACGAACTCCATGTTGACCGGTTTGGCGCCGGCTTTCAGCGCTTCGGGCCGGATCTCATCACTCGCGTAGATGTAGGACTTGACCAGCCCCGGACACAGCACCGACACGCCGATGCCGTGCGGCGCGAGACTGGCGCGCAGCGAGCCGGAGAGGCCCCGTACCGCGAACTTGGTGGTGTTGTAGATGCCGCAGGTACCGGCGGCCAGCAGCCCCGCCATGGAAGCGGTGTTGACGATGTAGCCGCGCTGCTGCGCACGGATCATGCGTGGCACGAAAGTCATGACGCCGTTGATCGGCCCGTGCAGATTCACGCCCATGATCCAATCCCAGTCGTCGTAGCTGGATTCCTCGATGGACTGGAACAGGTTCACGCCGGCGTTGTTGAAGAGCAGCGTCACCAGGCCCAATTCAGCCTCCACCGCGTCCGCAGCGCGCGCGAGATCCTTGCGCGAGGACACATCCACCTCGATGCCCATGGCGCGCGGGTGGCCGAGCGAGCGCAGCGCCGCGTCGATCGAGGCGCGACGGATATCGGCGATGGCGACCTTGCATCCTGCGGCGAGCAGCGCGCGCGCAAGCCCGAGGCCCACACCGTTGGCGCCGCCGGTGACGAAGGCCGTCCGGCCGGCAAAGTCCTTCATGTCTTGCCTCGCTTGCGGCGCGCCGTCTCCGCCGCGTGGATCGGATTGCGGAACAGGAAGCTGAAGGTGCGCTTGTATTCCTCGTTCTCCGGGAGGTCGGGTACCGCGGCGCACATGGCCTCGGCGCGCTCGGCGACGCCCTGGCGAAACTCGCTGTGGGTCAGGATGTACAGCTCGTCGTTGAGAATTCCCTGCAGCACCCGCGCACCGATCTCCTCCTTGGTGCGGAACAGGTGGAACCAGTCGGTGTTCTGCCGGCGGCGCTTGTCGGCCTCGGCGTAACCGGTCGCCGCGAGCGCCGCCGGCCGCGTCACATGGGCCTCGGCGATGTTCGACTGCACCGCCCCCGGACAGAAGGCCGAGCAGATGATGCCGCGCGGCTCGAGCTCGGGACGCATGCACTCCATCATGCTGAGCACCGCGCCCTTGGAGGTCCCATAAATGGTGGCGCCGCCGTGAGGCACCAGCCCGGACATGGAGGAGGTGTTGACGATGTGGCCGCCTTCGCGGTGTCTCAGCATGCGCGGCAGGATGGTCACGATGCCGTTGACCACGCCACCGAGGTTCACGCCGAGCACCCAGTCCCAGTCGGCAAAGGTCGCGAGCTCGGTCGGGCCCACCACCGCGACGCCGGCGTTGTTGCAGAGGATGTGGATCTTGCCGAAGCGCGCCTCGGCGGCATCGGCCGCGCGGGCGTAAGCCGCACGATCGGTCACATCGAGCTCGAGCGGTAACACGCGCGCGGCGGCACCGAGCTCGGCGCTCGCCTGCGCGAGATGATCCTCGCGGATGTCCGCGACCACCACGTTCATTCCGGCCCCGAGCAGGGCCTTGGCAATGCCGAGGCCGATGCCGCTGGCGCCGCCGGTCACGAATGCCGTCTTGCCTGGCAGGTTCTGCATGCCGCGATTACCCCTCTGGAGCGGCCACGAAGCGCTGGACAAAACGCCCCGGGTGATATTGTATCTAACACATACAGTCTGGCGCTGGCAAAGTCCGGCGTCGCGAGGGGGCGATGGTCGCGGAATTACCCGCAGGCGCAGGTCCGGTCGAGGCGGCTGCCGGTGCGCAGGCCCAGGGCTGGCCGGCGCGCCGCGCCGCCTACTACGGACTGTTCGTCATCATTCTCGCCACGGCGCTGAATTTCCTCGACGCCACCATATTCAGCATGCTCGCACCGGCCATCAAGCGCGATTTTCATCTCACCGACGAGCAGCTCGGCTTCCTCCTCGGGCCCGCTAACGTCGTCTTCTACGTGCTGGTTGGCATTCCCATCGCGTACCTGGTCGACATTTTCCCGCGCAAGTACGTGCTCGCGATCGGCATCACTCTCATCGGCGGCATCACCGCCCTCGGCGGGCTCGCGCAGAACTTCGTGCAGCTCTTCATGAGCCGCATGCTGGTCGGCGCGGGCGGCTCGGCGCACGCCCCCGGCTCGTACTCGATGCTCGCGGACTATTTCCCGCCGGCGCGATTGCCGCGCGCCATCGGCTTCCTGCAGCTCGGGTTCATCAGCGGCAGCGTGCTCGGCTTTTATCTCGGGGGGCTGCTGCTCACCCTGGTGGCGGCCTGGCCGGTCACGCACTGGATGGGGCTCACGATCCACGGGTGGCAGTGGGTGCTCATGATGGTCGGCGCTCCCGGACTCCTGATCGCGGGTCTGTTGCTGCTCGCGCGGGAGCCGCGACGGCGCGGCGTCACCGGCGAACACCAGATCGTGCCATGGAGTGCCGTCTTTCGGGAGATCTGGGCGGGTAGAGCGGTCTACCTGCCGCTCTTCATCGGCCTCGCATTCAGTGCCACGGAGTTCCAGGGGCTCGGCGTCTGGCGCCCGACCTTTCTCGCGCGAACCTACGGCTGGACGCCCAACCGCATCGGCAGTTGGCTGGGGGTGGTGACTCTCGCGTCGTGGCTGCTGGGAGCCTTCGTCGGTACCGTGTTCACGGAGTGGCTCGCCAGGCGGTACCCGGACGCTAACGTGCGGGCCGCGACGATCCTCTTCACCCTCATCGTGCCCTTCGAGGTCGCGGCCCCCTTGATGCCGACAGGAGAGCTGGCGCTGCTGTGCGCCGCTGCCGCCGGCGTGTGCGGCCTGGCCTCGGCCGTGCCGCAGAATGCGGCCATCCAGCGCATCACACCGAATGCGATGCGCGGCCGCGTGACCGCGATCTATCTCTTCATGTTCATCGCTTTTGGTGCCATCGGCGGCCAGCTGATCGGCAGCGTGACGCAACGGGTCTTCCAGAACGATGCCTACCTGTGGAAGAGCATCGTGCTGACGGCCGCGATTCTGCTGCCGCTCGCCGCCTTCACGATCTCGCGCGGCATCCGGCCTTACGGCCGTGAGGTCGCGCGCATCGAGCAGCTGGAGGCGCAGAGTGCGTGACACCGTGAGCGCAGCTGCCGGCTACCCGGAGCTGCACATGATCATCGACGGGGAGAGGATTCCCGTCGGTCATCGTCGCGTCCACACCGTGGTCAACCCCGCGACGGGTGCGGCGCTCGGCGCGCTGCCGCTTGCCGACGCGGCCGATCTCGACCGCGCGCTCGCCGCCGCGCAGCGCGGCTTTCGCGAGTGGCGCGATGCCGCGCCCGCGCAGCGCGCTGCCGTGCTTGCGGGAGCCGCGCGGCTGCTGCGCGAGCGTCAGGAGCAGATCGCGCGCATCGCGACGCTGGAGGAGGGCAAGACGCTCGCCGAGGCGCGCATCGAAGTGATGATGAACGTGACGCTCTTCGAGTTCTACGCCGGGGAATGCCAGCGGCTCTACGGACGCCAGCTGGTGCGCCCCACCGGCATGCGCTCGACCGTGATGTGCGAGCCGGTCGGACCCGTCGCCGCGTTTGCGCCCTGGAACTTCCCGATCGGCAACCCCGGCCGCAAGCTCGGCGCCCCGATCGCCGCGGGGTGCTCCGTGATCCTGAAGGCTGCGGAGGAGGCTCCGGCGTCCGCGCTCGCCGTGCTGCAGACCCTGCTCGACGCGGGGCTGCCCAAGGAGGTGGGCCAGGCCGTGTTCGGTGTGCCGGATGAGGTGTCGCGGCATCTGCTCGGCTCGCCGATCATCCGCAAGCTGAGCTTCACGGGCTCCACGGTCGTCGGCAAGCATCTCATGAAGCTCGCCGCCGAGGACTGCAAGCGCACCACCATGGAGCTCGGCGGGCACGGCCCGGTCCTGGTGTTCGACGACGTCGACGTCGATCAGGTGCTGCATGCCATGGTGGCTTCCAAACATCGCAACGCCGGTCAGGTGTGCGTGTCGCCCACGCGTTTCATCGTGCAGGAGGGAGTGTACGCACGCTTCCTGAGCGGCTTCGCGGAACGAGCCGCGAAGCTGCGGGTCGGCAACGGGCTGGAGGAGGGCGTGCAGATGGGTCCGATGGCCAATGCGCGCCGTCCGGAGGCGATGGAGCGGCTCATCGGTGGTGCGGTGAGCGCCGGCGCCCGGCTCCACACCGGCGCCCGGCGCCTGGGCGAAGCGGGCTACTTCTACGCACCGACGGTGCTGTCTGAGGTTCCGCCCGGTACACGCATCATGAACGAGGAGCCTTTCGGGCCGGTTGCGCTCATCAACCCGTTCCGCACCGAGGCGGAGATGATCGCGGAGGCCAACCGCCTGCCGTACGGGCTCGCCGCTTACTGCTGGACGCGCGACGCCGCACGGCAGCGGCGCGTCGCGCGCGAGGTGGAGAGCGGCATGCTGTGCATCAACACCACGGCGCTCGGCGGCAGCGACGCTCCCTTCGGTGGGGTCAAGTGGTCGGGGCACGGATCGGAGAACGGGCCCGAGGGTCTCATGTCCTGCATGGTCGTCAAAGCCGTGCACGAGGGGTGAGAGTGGCGCACGAGCTGAAGACCGGTGGTGACCGTGGCTACCTGCGTATCGCGACCGAGGAAGCCTTCGCGACGCGCGAGCAGATCGATACCTATCTGCGCATGGTCCGTGAGGGTACTGCCGACAAGGGCATGGTATCCCTGTGGGGCTTCTACGCGCGCAGCCCCTCGGAGCGTGCAACGCAGATCATCGAGCGGCTGCTCGACCTCGGCGAGCAGCGTATCCGTCACATGGACGAGACCGGCATCGACCGGGCCATCCTCGCACTGACTTCCCCCGGCGCGCAGCCGCTCACTGACCTCGACGCGGCCCGCGGCCTCGCACAGCGCGCCAACGACTATCTGGCCGAGCAGGTCGCCGCCCGCCCGCAACGCTACGTCGGCATGACCACGGTCGCGCCCCAGGACCCGGAGTGGTCGGCGCGCGAGATCAGGCGCGGCGCGCAGGAGCTCGGCTTCAAGGGGGTGCAGATCAACAGCCACACCCAGGGCGAGTATCTCGACCATCCGAAGTTCGATCCGATCTTCCGCGCGCTCGCCGATACCGGCCAGCCGCTCTACATCCACCCGGCGACACCCCCGGACTCGATGATCACACCGATGCTCGAGGCCGGCCTCGACGGCGCCATCTTCGGCTTCGGCGTGGAGACGGGGCTCCATCTGCTGCGCCTCATCACGAGCGGCATCTTCGATCGCTACCCGCGGCTGCAGATCGTGGTCGGCCACATGGGCGAGGCGCTGCCCTTCTGGGTGTACCGGCTCGATTACATGCACCAGGCGAGCGTGCGCTCGCGGCGCTACGCCTTCATGAAGCCGCTCCGCAAGAGCATCCTCGAATACCTGCGCAGCAACGTGCTGATCACGACGAGCGGCATGGCCTGGGCACCCGCAATCCGTTTCACGCAGCAGGTGGTCGGCGAGGATCGCGTCATGTACGCGATGGACTATCCGTACCAGTTCGTCGCCGACGAGGTGCGCACGCACGATGACCTGGACATTCCGCTCGCCACGAAGCGCAAGCTGATGCAGACCAACGCCGAGCGCTGGTTCAGGCTGTGACTCACAACCGCCTGACGCACACGGCGGGCTATGCGCTCACCCTGGTGGCGCTCACCAACGCGATGAGCCTGCTCGATCGCAACATCCTCGCCATCCTCGCGCCGCGCATCAAGCACGACATCGGTGTCGGCGATGCCGAGATGGGACTGCTGTACGGGACGGTATTTGCGCTTTTTTATGCGCTGTTCTCGCTGCCGCTGGGCCGCCTGGCGGACGGCTGGACACGTACGCGGCTGCTCGGCATCACGCTCGCGTTCTGGTCGCTGGCCACCGCCATCGCCGCCGCGGCGCACGGCTTCGCGCTGCTCGCTTTGTCGCGGCTCGGCGTCGGCATCGGCGAGGGCGCCGCGCAACCCGCCGGCGTCTCGCTGGTGATGGATCATTACAACCGCCGGCGCCGCGGCTTCGCCATGGCGGCGATCGCGGCGGCGATCGCGCTCGGGCTGGGCGCTTCGCTGGTGCTCGGCGGTGTTGCCGCGGACTGGTGGGACCACGTGCACGCCGGCGCCGCTGCGCCCTTCGGGCTCAAGGGCTGGCAGTTTGCCTTCCTCCTTGCGGCGCTCCCCGGCTTCGTCCTCGCCGCGCTCCTCTACCGCATGCCCGAGCCGCCGCGTGGTCGGCTCGACGGCATCAGCTCGCCGCCCGATCCGCGTCCCTTTCATGCGAGCCTGGCGGTGCTCGCTGCGGTGACGCCCGGCGGCAACTGGCTGGCGCTCGCCGCGCGGCGCGCCGGTGCGCATTACTGGGCCGTGAGTCTCGGTGCGACGGTGCTCATCGTGGCGGGAGCGGTGGCGCTCTCGCGCATCACCGCAGCGCTCTCGCCGCGGCCCCCGCTGCACTTCGGCTCGGTTGCCCTGAGTCCGCACGTGCTGCAGTGGGCGGTGGTGGCCTTCGGCGCCCTGGTGGTGGTCAACCTGTTGCAGCGGCTGCGGCTCGCCGATCGTCCGACCTACGAGGTGATCACGGGCTCGCCGGCGCTGCTGCTGTGCTTCGGGATCGCCGCGCTGCAGATGATGATCAACTACGGCACGATGGGCTTCACCCCCTCCTTCCTCATGAAGCGCTTCGGTCTGTCGCCGGCAGCGACCGGCCTGCAGTTCGGCCTCCTGGCCGCTGCGCTCGGCATCGTCGGCCCCATGATCGCCGGCCCGCTTTCCGACCGCATCAACGTGCGCTTCCCGGGCGCCGGCCGCGTCTACGTCACGCTGTTCGCGCTCGCAATCTCGCCGCTCATCGCCATCTGGGTCTACCATGCCCCCGATCCCGGCTCGTTCTACGCACGCTTCGTGCTCTACAGCCTCGTGCTCACCGCCTGGTATCCGCCGCTGTACGCCATCATGTTCGAGCAGGTACTGCCGCGGATGCGGGGCATGACCGCGAGCCTCTACCTGATCGTCTACACGCTGTTTGGCATCGGCATCGGCCCCTTCGTGGTCGGCATGATCGCCGACGCCAACGGCGGCGATCTCGCCGCGGCCATTCTCTCCATGAACTGGGTGGCGCCGGCCATCGTCGTCATGCTGATCGCGCTTGCGCTGCGCGTGCGGCGCGACGAGGCCGGGGTGCTCGAGCGCGCGCGCCGCGGCGGCGAGGTGCTCGCCTGAGAGCCGCGCTCCGCCAGGCGAGTCCGATGGCTTCGGCCTCGGGAAACTGGGCCATGGGGGCCCCCGGCGAGGGATCATCGTAAGCTACACTAACGATCAGGCTCGGCGGGTAGACCGATGAAAAAGCCTCAAAAAGAAGCCGTCGCCATCACCACGCCCCACGTGTCCGGGGATGAGGACATCGGTGAGATCCGCAATATCGTCGGCTTCCACATTCGCCTCGCTCACGGCGCCGTCTATCGGCATTTCACCGAGACTTTTGCGCACCTCGACCTGACGCAGAAGCAGGTTTCGGTGCTGTGGCTGGTGAGCGACCATCCGGGCATCGCCCAGACGGGACTCGCGCAGCGCATGCGCATGGACCGTGCCACGACCATGGCGATCGTCAACCGCCTGGAGGCGAAGGGGTACATGACGCGCCGCAAGTCGCGCAGCGATGCGCGCAAGCAGGCGTTGAACCTCACCGAGGCGGGGCGCCGGGGGCTCGCCACCGCCAAGCGCGCCATTCTGGAGCACGAGCAGTGGCTCAAGTCGCGTTTCACGGACAAGGAAGTGGCGAAGCTCATCGAGCTCCTCACGCGCATTCACGAATGAGCCGCGGCGGCCCGAAGGCCATCATCGATGCGGCCCCCATGGGCAGCGCGCAGTGGGTGGCGGTGCTCGTCACCGTGGGCCTCAACGCGCTCGATGGCTTCGATGTGCTCTCGATCAGCTTCGCTTCTCCCGGAATCGCCCATGACTGGGGCATCGACAAGGGCACACTCGGCTGGGTGCTGTCGATGGAGCTGTTCGGCATGGCGGCGGGCTCGCTGTTCCTCGGCGGAGTGGCCGACAAGGTGGGCCGCCGTCCCACCATCCTCGGCTGTCTCGTGGCCATGGCGGCCGGCATGTTTGCCGCCGCGCGCTCGCACGGCGTCGCTGAGCTGCTGCCGTGGCGGCTGCTGACCGGGCTCGGCATCGGCGGCACGCTCGCCGCCATCAACGCGCTCGCGGCGGAGTCCACCAACCGGCGCTGGCGCAGCTTCGCCATGGCATTGATGGTGATCGGCTATCCGCTCGGGGGCGTGATCGGGGGACTGTGCGTGCAACGCATCCTGGCCGGCGGTACCTGGCACGCGGTGTTCGACGCCGGGGGCTGGGCGACGGCGGCCTTCGTGCCGCTCGTGTGGTTGCTGGTGCCCGAGTCGGTGGCGTTCCTCGATCGGCGCCGCGCGCCGGGTGCGCTCGAGCAGCTCAATCGCATCCTGGCGCGGTTCGGCCACCCGCCGGCCGAGGCGCTGAGTGACCCGGGACCTGAGGGTATGCGGCACTCGATCACGGATGTGCTCCGCCCCGGGCTGCTCGCGACCACGCTGCTCGTCACCTTCGCCTACTTCGCCCACATCACCAGCTTTTATTTCATGGTCAAGTGGGTGCCCAAGATCGTGGTCGATATGGGCTTCGACCCGAAGACGGCCGCGGGCATGTTGACCTGGGTGAGCCTCGGTGGCGCAGTCGGTGGCGCGCTCTTCGGCCTCATCGCCACCCGGGTCGCCCTCAAGACCCTGACACTCGTCACACTGCTGGCCGGCGCGGTGATGATCGTCCGTTTCGGCCATGGTGCGGCGGATCTGAGCCACCTCGAGCTGACGCTCGCCTGCAGCGGGCTGTTCACCAACGCCGCGATCGCGGGCTTCTACCTGCTGTTCGCGCAGGTTTTTCCGACGCACGTGCGCGCCACCGGCACCGGCTTCGCAATCGGCGTGGGCCGCGGCGGCGCGGTGATGGCTCCGGTCATCGCCGGCTATCTGTTCGAGGCGGGATTGCCGCTGCAGACGGTCGCCTGGATCATGGCGTGCGGCTCGCTGCTGGCTGCCGCGGCACTCCTGATGCTCAGGGTGCGCGATGGCGACTGAGCGGCGCCCGGCTATCTCGACTTGTCGTACGCGCTGAGTCCGGGCTTGTAGGATTTGTCATCGAGAAACTGGCTCATTCCCTTGTGGCGCCCATCGCTCTTGTCGTGCCAGTTGAGGGCCTCCTGTGCGCGGATCAGATAGTCCTGGGCACTGTCGTAGGTCATCTCCCGTACGCGCCGCATCGCATCCTTGGCGGCTTTGAGCGTGTCCCAGTTCTTCTGCAGCAGCTTGTGCGCGACCTGCTGCACGCGCGCCTCCAGATCCTGCCCCGGCACCGCCTCGTTGACGAGACCCGCGGCCTCGGCGTCCTTGCCGGTGAGCGTCTCGCCGAGCAAGGCGTGGTACATGGCTTTGCGCATCGGCATCAGCTCGGCCGCGACCTTGGTCGCGCCTCCGCCCGGCAGGATTCCCCAGTTGATCTCCGAAAGCCCGAACTGTGCCTCCTCCGCGCAGAAGGCGAGATCGCACGCGAACAGCGGACCGTAAGCTCCGCCGAAACACCAGCCGTTCACCATGGCGATGGTGACCTTCTGGTACCAGCGCAGCCGCTCCCACCAGGCATAGGCCTCGCGCTGTGAACGGCGCACGCCCTCGAGACCCTGTGCCTCGGTGTCGCGGAAATACTCCTTGAGGTCCATGCCCGCCGACCAGGCAGTGCCCGCGCCGGTGAGCACCAGCACGCCGACGTCTTCACGGAACTCGAGCTCGCCCAGCACGCGCAGCATCTGCCGGTTGAGGGCGGGACTCATGCAGTTGCGCTTCTCGGGGCGGTTGAAGCTCACCCAGGCGATGCCGTCTTGCACCCGGGCGGCGACGGTGTCCGCTTCACTGCGTACGCTCATGGGGTGTCACTCGTGGCGGAGATTGCTATAGAATATAGCAGTCTAGTCCCCTGAGGCTGCGCTGACAATTGCCCGGCTCGCCTGTACCGGATCCTCTGCGGGGCCTGGCCGGTTACCTGCTGCGGCGCGCCGCGACGGCTGCGGTTGCCGAGCTCAATCGCCGGCTGGCCCGGCTCGGGTTGCGCCACGCGGACGTGGCGCTGCTCATGCTCATCGAGGCCGCACCCGACATCTCGCAGAGTGCCGCCGGGCGTGTGCTCGAGATCGAGCGGGCCAACATGGTGCCGTTCGTGGCCCGGCTGGAGCGCCGCGGTCTCCTCGGGCGGCGGCGGCTCGACCGCCGCTCGCAGGCCCTCGAGCTGACACGCCGCGGTCGTCTGCTGCTGCGGCGCGCCCGCCGCGTGGTGGCGGCGCACGAGGCGGCGTTGCTCCAGCGCGTGCCGCGGCGCCTGCGCCATGCGGTCTTGCCGGTGCTCATGGCATTATGGAGCCCCGGGCGGGGAGGGTGAGATGCAGACCCGCGCGATGATCGCCTACGTGAGCCGCAGCGGCCGGCGGCCGCGCTACCATGCCAACGATCACGGCCGCGACATCCTCGACCTGGCACCCATGGAGATGGACATCAGCGACGCGCGCCGGGTGGCCGCGACGCTCGATGGCGCGGGCTTCATGTTGCTTGCGCACCGCAGTGCGGTCGGCGATTTCAACGAACCCCGCGCAGTGGAGGACTGCTACCGCGCCGAGATCATCGAGCTCGTCCGGACCGTCTCGGACGCCGATCTGGTACTGATCGGCAGCCCCGGCATCCTGCGCTTCAGCGAGCGCTCGCCTCTCTCGGGCGTGCTCGACAACTCGCGGCCGGCGCGCTTCGCCCACGTCGATGTCAGCGATCGAACCGCCAGGGCGTTTGCCGAGCGTGCCGCACCGAGCGGGCGGCGCGTGCGCCGCTTCGTGCATTACAACCTCTGGCGCGTCATTTCCGCGCCGCCGCAGGACGTGCCGCTCGCGCTCTGTGACGCGCGCAGCGTCGCCGCGACCGACCTGCTCGCTGCCGATGCCGTCTTCGACAAGCCGGGCGAGCCCGAATGGTCCTTCGAGGGGCTGGTACTCGCGCACGCTCCCGGGCATCGCTGGCATTGGTTTCCCGACATGCACCGCGACGAGGCGCTGATCTTCAAGACGCACGACAGCGAGCCGGGGCGCGCGCATTGCGTGCCGCATGTCGCCTTCGACAACCAGGCCTGCCCCGCGGGCGCCCCGCCACGCGCGAGTATCGAGATGCGTGCGCTCGCGCTGTGGTTCGCCTGAGCACCGGCACCGTGCCGAGCTTTCCCGCGACGCCGGAATTCACGGGACTCAACACCCCGATCGGCGAGGAGTACGAGCTCGCGCGGCTGCCCGTCGAGGGACGCATCCCGGCGGAGGTGGAGGGCACCTTCTTCCGCGCGGTGCCCGATCCGGCGTTCGCGCCCTACCTCGAGGACGGCGCCGCGGTGCTCTCCGGTGACGGTATGGTGTCGGCGCTGCGTTTCCAGCGGGGTGAGGTCGGCTGCGCCATCCGCTACGTCGACACCGCGCGTCACCGGGCGGAAAAAGCGGCGGGCCGGGCGCTGTTCGGCAAGTACCGCAACCCGTACACCGACCGGCCCGAGGTCGCGGGTGTCGACCGCACCGTCGCCAACACCACCCCCGTGTGGCATGCCGGGCGGCTGCTCATGACCAAGGAGGACGGCCGCCCTTACCGGGTCGATCCGCACACGCTCGACACGCTCGGACGTCACGACTTCGGCGGACGTTTGCGGAGCGAGACGGTGACCGCGCACGTACGTATCGATCCGCAGACGCGCGAGCTGTTCTTCTTCGGCTACGAGGCCGATGGGCTCGCCTCGAAGACGGTCGCCTACTGCGTAGCCGACGCGCGCGGCAACCTGATACGCGAGCAATGGTTCGCTGCGCCCTATTGCGCGATGATGCATGACTTCGCCGTCACCGAGCGCTACGCGCTCTTCCCGGTCTATCCGACCACCTGCGATCTCGCCCGTCTGAAGGCCGGCGGCGACCACTGGGTGCACGAGCCCCGACGCGACAGCTTCGTCGGCGTCATGCCGCGCTACGGCCCGGTGTCGGACCTGCGCTGGTTCCGCGGTCCGCCCGGCGTGTCGTGCTACCACATCATGAATGCGTTCGAGGACGCTGCCGGCCGCATCCATGTCGATCAGTGCCTGGCGAACGTGAACGTGTTTCCGTTCATCCAGCGGGCCTCGGGACTGTCGGTCGCACCGGATGAGAACGGGGCGCGCCTGGCGCGCTGGACGATCGACCTGGACGGCGACCGCGAGCGTGTCACGGAGACGGTCATCGGCCCGGCGGGCGACCTGCCGGTGATTCCTGCGGCATCGCAGGGACGCCCGTACGGCCACGGCTGGATGCTCACCATGAACCCGCAGATGCAGGGGCCGCCGCTCGCCGGCGGCCCGGTAGGCGCGATGTTCAACACGCTGCTGCGGCTCGATTTCACGGGAGAGCCGGTGCAGGCGCTGGCGCTGCCGCCCGGCCACGCCATCAGCGAGCCGGTGCATGTGCCCGCCGCCGGGGACGGACACGAGGGCTGGCTCCTCAGCATCGTCGACCGGCAGGTAGGTCCCGCGGACTTCGAGCACGCGCTGTGGATCGTCGAGGCCGCGAAGGTCGCGGCGGGGCCCATCGCACGCGTCCCCATCCCGCATCGCCTGCGGCCGCAGGTGCACGGCGGGTGGGTGAGCGCGGCGGAGCTCGACGCCGCGAGCTGAGCCGGCCTCAGCCGCGGGAGAAATACGCGAGTGCCCGGAACTCCATCGAGCGGCGCGGACGCGCATCCGGCCGGGTCGTGTCGCGAAAGGCGGTGTGCGGGCAGCGCCAGGCGTGCGAGTGATCCGAGTCGTAGAGCTTGATGAAGATCACTTCGTCGGCCTCCATGTCCGGGAAGTACCACCAGCGGTGCCCGGGCGAGTAGTGGAAGATGGTCGCCGCCAGCATGTCTTCTTCGCCCGCGATCGGAGCATACAGCGCATCGCCGCTGGGAATCTCCGCCACATCGACCTTGGTGTTGTGCGTACCTTCCTCATCGCCCACCGAGCGTCCCTCGCAGAGCGCGAGCGGCATGTCCTGCGGCGGCGGGGACAAGGCCCGCCACAGGCTGAAGCCGATGAAGCGGCGGTAGCCGGGGCCCGCGGGGTGCGCTCGCTCATAGAGCGCTGCGGCCCGGCGCTGCGCGCACCGTTCGGTGAAGTCGACGTGCGCCTCGGCGGCCGGCGGCTGCACTGACTCACCGGTGCTGACGGAGTCGCGCATCATGCCACCGAGCGCTATCACCGTGTCTGCTCCCGTCAAGCTCCTGGCGATCTCGGCGACCTCGAGCGCATAGGGCGAGTCCGGTCCGTATTGGTTCTGCCAGTCGCGGATCTCGGTGTGATGCCGGGCGAGGCAGAAACCATGCTCATCGAGCGTGAAGGGGCCGGCGAGTCGCGCATTGCCGATGCTGACGGGGTAGGACGCATACACGCCGGTGTTGAGCTCGCGCCCCGGTGCCCAGAAGCGGCGATTGATGCGCGAGCTCGGCACCAGGTAGTCGATGTGCGAGCGTACGGTCGCGCTGGGCTCAGCCATCCTTGAACCCTTCGCGCGCTCGACTGTTGTCGAGCACGATCGGCTTGCCGGTCACCGGGTGCGGGTAGTGGAAAGGAACGGTATCGGTTGCCGGCCACAGCCGCGGCTGTGGCTGGATGAGTGCGTCGGGCCCCAGAGGATCCTCCGGGTACAGCCGCTTCGCCATGGGGATGAAGTCGATGGGAGTCTTTGCCCAGCCTTCCGCGAAGCTGCCGTGCCAGAACGGGAAATAACGTAGCGCGCGGATCTTCCAGACACCGTTTTTTTCCCGTACGTAGTCGTTCTCATAGATGCCGCCCTCCCACCACGCGCGCTGCTGTCCTGCGGCGGTGTGATGCAGTCCCGCCTGCATCGTCGAGCGGCCGCGCACCTGCGCCGTGCTACGATCGCTCGCCACATCGATCACCATCTGCATCTGCGGATGGTCGAGCAGCCAGCCGTAGCGCGGGCCGTTGTGTCCCTGGGTGAACTGCTTCTGGAAGCGCTCGATGTACAGGCGCCGCACGCCGGCCTTGCCGCGATAGATGCCGCCCAGAAACCACACCTCGCCATCCTCGGCGAACAGGTCCACCACCTCGTTGTACTGCGACTTGTCGATGAAGTAGCCGTAGGTGTACTGCAGGCGACGCACCGCATGGATGTCCTGCTGGATGGCAAGCTCGTGCTCGAGCTTCTCGATGCGGGCGGTCAGTGCGGCAATGTCGCTCATGGCATCCCCCGGCGCGGTTCGGCTGGAAGTCCCGCCGCTGTTGGGAGATATTTGTATGTACTGCCTACAAAAGGCAATAGGGGGGCGGTGAAGGCGATCCTGACAACGCACGTCGGCAGCCTGCCGCGCGGCCGGGAGCTGGTGCCGCTGCTGCTGGCGCGCGACCACGGCGAGCCGTATGACGCGGCGGCCCTCGAGCGGCTCGTGCAGGCTGCAGTCGAGGATGCGGTGGCGAAACAGGAAGCGGCCGGAGTATCCATCGTGAGCGACGGCGAGCTCGGCAAGGTTGGGTACTCCACCTACGTGAAAGAGCGCCTGGCGGGCTTCGGCGGCCGCATCGACCGCAAGCCGGCGCTCGACCTGGCAGCGCTCCCCGAGCTGCGCAGCAAGCTCGCTCTCATCATGGGTGAGCAGGAGTTCGTGCGCGCGGCCTGTGTTGGCCCGGTGCGCCTGCGGGATCTCGCCCCCTGCCACGATGACATACGCAGGTTCTCCTGCGCTCTCGAGGGGCGCAGTGTCCGCGGATTCCTGAATGCGGCGTCGCCGGGGCTGATCACGGCGTTCCAGCCCAACGCCTACTATCCGAGCCACGAGGCGTATCTGGCGGATCTGGTGAGTGCCATGCGGCCGGAGTACGCCGCCATCGCCGCCAGCGGCCTGCAGCTGCAGCTGGATTGCCCGGACCTCGCCATGGCGCGTCACACCGGCTACCAGGACCTGAGCGAGGAGCAGTTCCTGAGGATCGCCGCGGCGAACGTCGAGGCGCTGAACGCCGCCACCGCGGACATCCCGCCCGGGAGGCTGCGCATGCACGTGTGCTGGGGCAACTACGAAGGACCGCACGACTGCGACATTCCGCTCGAGCGGATACTCGCCATCCTCCTGCGCGCGCGCCCGGCGACGATCCTGTTCGAGGCGGCCAACGCGCGCCACGAGCACGAGTGGACGGTGTGGGCGGCGGCGAAAATCCCCCCCGACAAGGTGCTCGCGCCGGGCTTGATCGACACGAGATCCAACTGCGTCGAGCATCCCGAGCTCATCGCGCAACGCCTCGAGCGCTTCGTCCGCATCGTCGGTGTCGAGCGGGTGATCGCCAGCACCGACTGCGGCTTCGGCACTTTTGCCGGCTATGGCAAGATCGACCCTGAGGTTACCTGGAAGAAACTGCGCGCGCTGCGCGCGGGCGCCGATCTCGCCGCGGCCAGGCTGCACTGATCCCGGGCCCGTGTTGCCACAGGAGACTCGCCATGCGCTTCCCGCTCGTCCCGCTTGCCGCGACACTGACCCTGGCGGCTGCTGCCGCCCCTGCCGAGGAGTGCCGCCTGAAGCCGAAGGAGGTGGTCACGAAGTTCATGACCAAGTTCTACCTCGAGAAGCAGGTGCGTGAGGCTTTCGAGACCTGGGTGGAGCCCGGTTACATTCAGCACAATCCACTGGCGAAGACCGGTCGCGATGCGGCGATCGCCTTCCTCGAGCCTTTCTTCCAATCACACCCCGACGCCAGCTATTCGATCAAGCGGATCATCGCCGACGGTGATCTCGTCGCCGTGCATTCGCACGCGAAATTCACCGCCGAGGATCGCGGACTGGCGGTCGTGGACATCCTGCGGGTCGATCACTGCAAGATCGCCGAGCACTGGGACGTCGCGCAGGCCGTGCCGGAGAAGTCCGCGAACTCCAATGGAATGTTCTGAGACACTGCGCTTTGCCGGCAGGAGCGTGGTCGTGCTCGGCGGCAATAGCGGCATCGGCCTGGCGGCCGCGCGGGCTTTCCGCGCGGAGGGGGCGCGTGTGGCGATCACGGGTCGTGACGAGGCGACTCTCGCCCGGGCGGCCGCCGCGAGCGGGTTCCTCGCGCTGCGCTCCGACATGGGATCGGTCGCCGACAGCCGAGCGGCGCTCGCGCAGATTGCGCGCGAGCTCGGCGGGATCGACGTGCTGCACGTCAATGCCGGCGTGGGCGGCTTCGCGGCGGCGTCGGAAGTGACCGAGGAATTCTGGGACAGCGTGCATGCCGTCAACCTGCGAGGCGCCTTCTTCGCGATCCAGGCGGCGCTGCCCTGGCTGCGCGATGGCGGCAGCATCGTCATCACCGGATCGATCGGCGCGCTGCGAGCCATGCCCGGCAACGTAGTCTATGCCGCAGCCAAGGCCGGGCTGCGCCAGGCAGCGCGCGTTCTGGCCATGGAGCTCCTGCCGCGGCGCATACGCGTCAACGTCGTCTCTCCGGGTCCGATCGAGACCGAGATCTTCAAGCGCGGCGCGAGCCCTGAGCAGATCGCCGCGGTGCGTGCGGCGCTCGGTGGCGCCGTACCCATGAAGCGCATGGGTGAGCCCGAGGAGGTGGCACGCGCGGTGCTGTTCCTGGCCTCGAGCGAGGCGAGCTTCATCAACGGCGTGGACCTGTACGTCGACGGCGGCACCATCGAGTTGAGCTCGCTGCGGGTCAGTTAGGCGCCGGACCTACGACGCGGGGGTGCGCTGTCGGCTCCGTCAGGTGAGGTCACCGAGCTCGATCTGTTGGCCGGCGGCGGCCGCACGCAGGGCGGCGCGGCGCAGCCGCTCGATGCGCAGCCGCGCTTCCGGTACCGGCTCCTGCGGCAGGGCGGCGCGGCACGCACGGTGGATCTCATCGAAGTCCTGCGCGAATTCCGGGTGAGTGAAGATCACCGGCCGATTCTCCCTCATGCCCGCCAGGGTCTTCTCCCCCACCTCGAGCGGATCCATTCCGGCCTCGAACGCCTGGCCGAAGCGCGCGAGCTCGGCGCGATCCGGCGGCGCAAACCCCGAGGCCGCAAAGCCCGCCGGACGTCTGAGCGCGGAATCCCAGGCGTTGGTCCGGGTGAGGCCCGGACACATCAGCGACACCCCGATCCCGTACGGGGCCAGATTGAAGCGCAGGCACTCGGTGAGACCGCGCACCGCAAACTTGCTCGCCGTGTAGATGCCGGCCTGTGGACCGGGCAGATACGCCGCCATCGAGGCCACATTCACGATGTGTCCTCCCTGACCCAGGGCCTTGATGCGGGGGACGAACGTCACGAGTCCGTTCACCACTCCGCCGAAGTTCACGCCCATGATCCAGTCGTAGTCGCCGAAGCTCGCCGCATCGGTCGGCCCGAAGACGCTCACCCCGGCGTTGTTGACGAGGATGTGCACCGGACCGACCTCCTCGGCCACTGCCTGCCAGCGCTCGCGGTCGGTGACGTCGAGGGCGATGAAACGCGGCGGCGGGCGGCGCTGCTGCCTGAACCAGTCCGCCGCCTGCTCGCGGTACCCGGCGTTGCGGTAAGTCAACACCAGATCGATGTCCGCGCCCGAAAACGCGCGCGCGATACCGAAGCCGATGCCGGATACGCCGCCGGTGATGAGTGCCGTCCTGCCTTTGAAGTCCATGCTCTTTCCCTCGCCCCGCTAGGTAACATTTGCTAGCGTCTCATGCAAACCAACACGCGGGGAGGTGACCCATGTCCGACCTCGAAGCACGGCTTGCGGCACTCGAGCATCGGGTCGGGGAGCTCGAGGACATCAACGCCATTCGCCGGCTGCACTGGGCGTACGGCTACTACTGCGACTTCAACCGGGCGGAGGATATCGTGGGCCTGTTCGCCGAGGACGGCGCCGTCGTTTTCCTTTCCGGCGAATACCACGGGCACGCCGGCGTGCGGCGTCTCTACGGCACCTGGTTTCAGAACTACTTCACGCAGGGAGTGAACGGACCGGTCGACGGCTTCCTGCTCGATCATTTCCAGATGCAGGACATCATCACCGTGGCGCCGGACCGCAGCAGCGCGAAGGGCCGCTTCCGCGGACTGCTCCTCGGTGGCTGCCACGAGACGCGCCCGTACAAGCCGCCGGGCCTGCCGCTGCAGTTCTTCGAAGCCGGGCTGTACGAGAACGACTACGTCCGCGAGCGCGGCGTCTGGAAGATCAAGCGCCTCGATTACATGATGCAGTGGCAGGCCGAATACGAGAAGGGCTGGTCACGAACGGTCGCGCACCTCCAGCCCGCGACGCAGACCTATCCGGCCAATCCGCTCGGCCCCGACGTGCTGCTGCCGGCCGCGGCAGTCCGCCGCACCTGGCCGCACCGGCAGGATGTGCCGATGCATTTCGCACACCCGCGCTTCGGGGCAGCACTGGTCGGCAAGGGCTGAAGCGCAGGCCTTGCCTCGCCACGGCCGGCCCCGCCGGTCCGTCCGGCAGTCGTTGCAAGCACGCCACGGATCGTAGATTGTATGTCTTGCAAACGACTGAGTTGTTTGTTCTACTTACAAAAAAAGCGAGAACGTTCCGGTACCGCATCGTCAATGATCGGCAACTAGAGGGGGGACGTGAGATGGAGGCTGCTCGAGGCCGGATTTCCAACCTTCGGTGGTGTGTGCTGAGCAGCTTCGCGGCGCTCGGCACGTTGCTCAACGGACCCGCTCTGGCGCAGGCCGGACCTCCCGCGGAGCCCTCGACTCAGATCCAGGAGGTCCTCGTCACCGCGCAGTACCGCGAGGAGAAGCTGCAGGACACGCCGATCGCCATCACGGCCATGACCTCGGAGATGATCCAGGAGCAGGGCGCGCAGAAACTCTCGGACATCCTGACCAACGCGCCGAGCGTCGCGTTCCGCACGCAGTCGGCGGCCTTCGGCGAATCGGTCACCGCCTTCATCCGAGGCTTCGGCCAGGCGGACTTCGACC
Organism: Steroidobacteraceae bacterium; assembly: GCA_035541695.1. Classification (GTDB taxonomy): domain Bacteria; phylum Pseudomonadota; class Gammaproteobacteria; order Steroidobacterales; family Steroidobacteraceae; genus 13-2-20CM-66-19. Next base: position 28,894 of record DATKMV010000020.1, on the reverse strand, counting down.
CCGCCTTCGAGCCCGGCGTTGGTCTGTATATCGACGATGTGTACTACCCGCGCCTCACGGGCGCGAACTTCGACCTGATGGACGTCGAGCGGGTGGAGGTGCTGCGCGGACCGCAAGGCACGCTCGAGGGTCGTAATTCCGAAGGCGGTGCGATCCGCTTCGTGACCAAGAAGCCCTCCGACGCCGACGACGCCTACCTGACCGCCACCTACGGCGTGCGCAATCTGCTGCAGATGCGGGGAGCTACGAACTTCACGCTCGCCGATCACCTGTATGCGCGCATCTCGGGCACCTTCACCGACCAGGACGGCTACGTCGACGTGTTCAACTACTACTGCGCGCACCCGCAAGCCTTCCCGGCGCCGCCGCCCTCCAGCGGCGGCACCAAGTGCGGGCAGTATTCGCTCGGCGACCTCGGCTACCGGGCGCTACGCTTCGCGCTGCGCTACAACCCCTCGGACCAGCTGGATGCGACGCTGAGCGCGGACTACATCCACGACGCGCACAACAACGGCGCCGAGGTGCTGCTCTACGGTAACAACGCCAATCCCAACGTGGATGCGCCGGGGGGCATACCCTTCGATTCGCGCTTCCTGTGCGGCAAGTGGTGCAACTACACCACGCTCGGCAACGCCGGCGGCAGCTACGTCGCCGGCCTGATACCGCCGCTGCAGGGCTTGCCGCTGCCCGCGACCTCCGGGCAGCAGCTGAACAAGTACGATGCCTACGACTTCGCGCTCAACATCAACTGGGGCATCACGGACGCCGTGAGACTCAACTCGATCACCGGGTATCACAACTGGACCAACTCGTTCAGCATCGACGGCGACCTCTCCCCGGCACAGACCCAGTTCGGCAACAACACGCTCGACCACTGGTTCTGGAGCCAGGAGCTGCGGCTGAACATGGATTTCACCAAGAGCCTGCGCGGCACTCTCGGCGGCTACTACTCTGACGAGACGACCATCTACTACACGCTGCAGGACATCCGCTACGTGGCCGCGGGGCTGCCCGCGCCGGTGTGCCAGGCCATCGGCGGACTGCCGACCAACACCTGTCCGATCTTCCCGCTGCAGTTCATCGGTAACGACCCGGTGAATACCAGCTCGAAGGCCGGCTTCGGTACGCTGGTGTGGGATCCGACGGACGCGCTGTCCTTCACCGGTGGCGTGCGCTACACGAAGGACTACAAGAGCTATACCTACTACCGCTTCAACCTCGATGGCGTCACCATCAACCCGTTCGTCGATCCGGTGGGTGCCGCGAATGGCGCCGGCTACAACGGCCCGAACGGTGAGGCACTCACGGGTCGCAAGGCGGTCTTCGAGGGCAACCGGACCGACTGGCACTTCAGCGCCGACTATCGCTTCAACCCCGCGGTGATGACGTATGCGTCCGCCGGCACGGGTTACAAGGCAGGCGGCGTCGGACCGCGTCCTTTCAACGCCGAGCAGGCGCGGCCCTTCGGCCCGGAGAAAGTGACCTCCTACGAGCTGGGCGTGAAGACCGACCTGTTCGACCGGCATGTCCGATTCAACACTGCCGCCTTCTACAACGACTTCACCGATGCGCAGATCGTGCTGCTCTCCTGCCCGCAATACGGCGGGCCCGGGCCCTGCGCGCTGCCGCAGAACGCCGGCGATGCTCACGTCTGGGGCGTGGAGACCGAGATCTTCGCGATTCCGGTCGGTGGGCTGCAGATCGACCTGTCGGGGTCGTATCTCCACTGGCAGTGGAAGTGCGTGGACCCGCAGGTGGTCCCGATGGCGGTACCCGGCGCTGCCGGCTGCTCCAGCGATCCGGCCGTGATCAATCAGCTTTCCGGGACGCCGATCGGATTCATCAAGGAGCAGGGCCACGTCGGCATCCAGTACGAGTTCCGTCTGGGCAACGGCGGCAGCATCACGCCGCGCTTCGATGCCGCGTATCAGGGTCCGCAGACCGGCAGCAACACGGCGGCCGCGCCGGGGTCGCCGTCAGCGATCTATGGACAGGTGGGAGGCTTCACGGTGGCCAACGCGCGCCTCACGTGGACCAATGCGAAGAAGGACCTGCAGAGCACGTTCGAAGTGACGAACCTGTTCAACCATTATTACTTCTACTCGAAGTTTGACCTCACCGGGGCCGGCGCGGGAACGATCACCGGGTCGCCCGGCGCGCCGCTCGGGTGGTCGCTCACGGTGCGGAAGAACTTCTGACGCAAAAGGATAGCGTCAGAGCTGGCGGCACAGAGCCGAGGTACGACAGGGGCGAGCCTGCGGGGCTCGCCCCCCGTGCTTTGGCGCTCCGGGGGTTCCTTCCCGGCCCTCAGAGCTGGATGATGACCGTCTTGACCTCGGTGTAGGCCTCGATGCCTTCACGCCCCTGCTCGCGTCCGATCCCCGATTGCTTGAACCCACCGAACGGGAGCGCCGGGTCGATCACCGCGTGACAGTTGCCCCACACCGTGCCGGCCTTCATTTTCGCGGCGAGTCGATGCATCGCCGAGACGTCCTTGGTCCAGATGCTGGCCGCGAGCCCGTAGGTGGTGTCGTTGGCGGCTTTGGCAACCTCATCGAGCGTGTCGAAGCGCTGCGCGACCAGCACGGGACCGAAAATCTCCTCGCGCACGACGCTCATGGAGGGCTTCACATCGATGAGCACGGTCGGGTTGACGTAGTAGCCGTGGCTTGCCGCCGCGTCGCCGCCGACCGCGACGGCGGCGCCCTCACGCTTGCCTTTCTCGATGTAGCCCATCACCCGATCCATCTGTTCCTTCGAGACCAGCGGTCCCATGTGACCCTCGGGATCGAGCGAGGGGCGCGGCCGCCAGAACGCGGAGGCCTTCGCGACGCCTTCGACCATGCGATCGAAGATCGAGCGGTGCGCGAACAGGCGCGATCCGGCGACGCAGATCTGTCCGGCGTTGAAGAAGACTCCGCCCGCGGCGGCGGGTGCGACCTCTTCCACGTTGACATCGGGCATGACGATGACCGGCGACTTGCCGCCGAGCTCGAGCGTGACCCGCTTGAGTGTCTCGGTGGCATTGCGGTTGATGATCTTGCCGACCTCGGTGGAGCCGGTGAAGGCGACCTTGTCGACATCCGGATGTCGCACCAGGCGGTCGCCGGCGGTGTGCCCGTTGCCCGTGATGAGGTTGATGACGCCGGGCGGGAAGCCGGCTTCCGCGACCAGATCGGCCATGCGCAGCGCCGTCACGGACGTCTGCTCGGCCGGCTTCAGCACCAGCGTGCAGCCGGCGGCGAGCGCCGGGGAGATCTTGAGCGTCGCCATGAGCAGCGGGAAGTTCCACGGAATGATCTGGGCCGCAACGCCCACCGGCTGCCGGGAGACGTAGCTGAACACCTGACCTCGTGGCAGCGCGAGCGGATCGAGAACCTCACCGCCGAGCTTGGAGGCCCACCCCGCCATGTAGCGCAGATGATCGATGGAACCGGGAATATCGATCATCGCGGCAAAGCCGACCGGCTTGCCGTTGTCGATGGCCTCGAGCTCGGCGAACTCCGCGGCGTGCGCTTCGATCAGGTCGGCGAGCCTGTTGATGGTGCGCTCGCGCACCTTCGGTGGCAGATTCGACCAGCGTCCGTCGTCGAATGCGGCGCGAGCCGCAGCGACGGCGCGATCCACGTCAGCGTCGGAGGCATCCACGATGCGGCCCACTTCCCGTCCCGTGGAGGGGTCCTCGACCGCAAGTGTGGCGCCGTGGCTCGAAGCCACCCACTCATTATTGATGAACAGCGCCGGCTTGCGTGCCAGCGCCCGTCTCGCGGCCGCCGAGTATTCGCGTTGAACGAAGGAGCGGCTGTCCTCGGCGATCGGTTGCACGGTAGCCATTTCACTTATCCTCCGGTTTTTCCCGGACGCGGCCGCGCCCCGGTGGAAGGGGAATTTGTTTGTGTAGCGTACTAAGTGAGCGCGGGGGGGTCAATGAACCGAAGCGGCGCTCCGGAACGCTGCCCGCGCTGCTGCTGGCGGCCATCGCCGTCGCAGGCGGCGCCACGGCCGCTGCCGCGCAGAGTGAGGTGGTCATCGGCAACCTCGATGACCTCTCGGGCGTTTACTCCGAGGATGGCGGGCCCGGCTCGGTCGAGGCCGAGAGAATGGCCATTGCGGATTTCGGCGGCGAGGTGCTCGGACGCAGGATCGTCGCGCTGGTGGCTGACCACCAGAACAAGCCCGACATCGGTGCATCCCGCTTTCGCGAGTGGGCCGATCAGAAAGGTCTCGACATGATGATCGCCGGCGCCAACACCGGCGTCGCCATCGCGATGGCGAAGGTTGCGGTGGCGAAGAGGGTCCCGCTGCTCATCGTCGGCGCGGGCGGATCGTCGCTCACCAACGAGGACTGCACCCCCTACAGTATCCACTACGTCTTCGACACCACCGCGGTCGCCAACGGCACCGCCTCGACGGTACTCAAGAGCGGCGGCAAGACCTGGTTCTATATATCGGCGGACTATGCCTTTGGAACGCAGCTGGTGAATTCCGCATCTGCGGTCGTGGAGGCGAGCGGCGGCAGGAACCTCGGCGTGGTGCGCGTGCCGCTCTCGAGCGCCGACTTCTCCTCTTATCTGCTGCAGGCACAGAGCTCCGGAGCGCAGGTGCTCGCCTTCGCCAATGCCGGCGATGACTTCCAGAACGCGCTCAAGGCGGCAAGGGAGTTCGGCATCACCAGGACCATGCAGCCCGTGGCTCTGGTGGCTTTCATCAACAACATCCGCAGTCTCGGGCTCGAGACCGCGCAGGGCCTGTACCTCACGACCAGCTGGTACTGGGACCTCAACGACGAGACGCGTGCCTTCGCGCGGCGCTTCTTCGGCAAGATGCAGTCGCAACCGACCATGACCCAGGCCGGAACTTATTCGGCGACACTCACCTACCTGAAGGCGGTCAAGGCGGCCGGCAGCACGGATTCGGACAAGGTGATGGCGGAGCTCCGGCGCACGAAGATAGACGACCTGTTCACCAAGGGAGGCTACCTGCGCGCCGACGGCGTCATGGTCCACGACATGTACGTCATGCAGGTGAAGTCTCCGCGCGAGTCGAAGTACCCCTGGGACTACTACAAGGTGGTCGATGTGATGGCGGGTGCCAGGGCATTCGGCCCCATCACCGGGCGCTGCGCGACCGCGCGCAGATAGTGCGCCCTCCAGCACGAGGCTAGACTTGGCCGCGCTGCCACCTGATCTTGCATGATGGCGCAATCCCGGGAGAGTTGCCGTGCCCGACATGAAACGTATCGCGCGTCTGTTCGACACCGGGGTGCTCATCGTCCTGCGCATCACCATGGCGCTCGGTATCAGCGCCGCGGTCGTCGTCCTGGTGCTGCTCGTCATTCGCGAGCTCGGGCAGTCCTGGAGTCAGATCGACTCCATCGCGGAGCTGCAGCGGGCGGTTCAGTCGCTGTTCGCCGGCGTGCTGCTCGTGGTGCTCGGACTCGAGCTCATGGACACGCTCAGGAACTACTTCATCGAGCACCGCCTGCGGGTCGAATTCCTCATCAGCGTTGCGCTGATCGCAGTGGCGCGCCACGTGATCCAGCTCGATTACGAGCACACCGCGCCCTGGCTGGTGGCCTCCGTTGCCCTCCTCATCCTCAGTCTCGCAGCCAGTTACATCGGCGTGCGCGTGCTCGTCGAAGGCCGGGTCCCTCCGCCGGGCGACCCGTCCTGAGGAGTATTTGAGCCGAACCCGGGCCTTGGCGGTCGGACAGCGCCTATTGCACTGCAACGTCCGAGCGTGGAGACTGCGGCGGGTCGCTTGAAAGGTCGCTGAGTGAATTGAACCGCTCGCCGAGGGCGAATGCTCGTCCGCGCGTATAAGCATGCACGGCTCATGGAGGAGTCGGAGTCGCGCGTGCAGATGTGCTCATACCTCCACACCCCTGCGGACGGCATCGCCCGTCGCGTGCTCGACTGTCCCGAAGCCTACCGACGCTGGGAGCTCGAGCACGACCGCCTCATGCACACCGTCTCGGACCGCAGCCGTCTCTCGGAGCAGATCACTGCGTTGCGCACCGCGGTGTTCGGCCTGGTGCATCGGCGGGCAGTGTTCGAGTACCTGCGCGAGAGCCAGATCACCGGGGAGAAGCGGCGCCGTGCGCTCGCGCTCTTCTATGGCTGCCGGGATTACACGGATGCAGTGCTGCGCGAGCATGCCAACTATGTGCGCTGCAGCTCGAGCTACCTGTGCACGCATCACCTCGGTGAGCACCTCATGCAGGATGCGGCCTTCGACGAGCCGCTGCAGCTGTATGAGGAGTGGTTCGCTGACTATTTTCGTACTTACTGCGAGGCCCAGCTTGCCGACACCCCGCAAGAGCGGGAGGCGGGCGTGACGCTCGATGCGCTCAAGCCGCTTCTGAAGCACCGTCTGGCCGAGGCGCGCCAGGCGATCCTGGCGATGCCGCAGTCGCCGGATCGCGAGTGGCGGGAGGTCCAGATCCGCAAGCCGAACGGCGACACCCAGCGGATGAGGGCGATCTTCGGCCGCGCTTGAGACTCAGGGCCTCAGCGCCGCGGGGCCTCAATCGGAGCTGAACTCGAACTCGAGCGTGATGCCGAGGTCGCTGAACACGTGGCTCACCGCGGGGGCGAGGCTGAAGCCGCTGACGGCGGATGCAGGCGCGGTGACCAGCAGACTCACCTGGCCTCCCTCGGCGCCGATACGGCGCAGCGTCGCGGCGTGCGCATTGAGGAAGCGCGTCGAAAGCGACAAGGCCCACCCGAGCGTGCGGGTCGCAACCATGCCGATGCGCTCCTGCGCCGCGAGCAGCCGCCGTGCGTCGGGGAAGCTCAGGTCGACCGGCCAGTTGGCGGTATTCAGCGCGCCTAGCCAGTAGCTCTCGGGGTGCACGGATGCGATTCCGCTGCGCGAGGCCCGGGGCTCGCCCGCTCGGAAGCAATGGGTGGCCTCGATGTCGAGCTCGCGCGAGAGCTCCGCGGGATCGAGCGAAGGATGGCGGACGCGCAGTGAGAGCTGGAACGGTTCCGAGTCGGCCTGGCGGAGCTTGGTGGCTTCCATGAACATTCCTCTGTTCGCCGAGTCTGCGGCGCACATCCTGTGCGCCGTGCGGCCCGGGCCCGTAAGCCTAAAGCACCGACAGGCCTTATGCACGCCGAATTGGGACGGGACGCGGTTACTTCGTTGGCGTGCGGCGCGACCGGGTCGGCTGATTGTAGGGGTCGTAACCTCCACCCGCGTCGACCCCGCTGTCCGGCTGGATGCGCAGCTCCTCCTCGTGTTCCTGCTCCACTTTCAGCTCGGGTGCCTCGAGCTTCCTCAGGAGCCGGGTCGTGCTCTCGATGGCATTGCGACCGGTCTGCTTCAGCCAGTCCCACACGGCCGTGCCGCGCTCGTCGTGGACCACCTTGCCGCTCCGAGGCTCTGGTCTGGCAGCGTGCGCAGGTACCGCGGTGGCGGGCGGCGTGTTCGCGGTCCTCGCGGGCGAGACAGGAGCGCCGTTGCTCGGGGGTCTGGCGGACCCGGACGTTTTGGGAGGGTTCATGGGAAAATCGCCGCAGCCTTGCGCAGTGGTGGCACAGTGCTACACGTTAACCGGCGCAGCCAGACGATGGATCGCGAGAGCGCCGAATTGTGGAGGCAGTCACACCGATGGGCGTCACAGCCACCATTGCCGGTCTTTTCATATACCCGCTGAAGTCCGCGCGCGGTATCGCATGCTCGCGGGTGCGCCTGGGCACCACGGGCTTCGAGTGGGACCGCCAGTGGATGCTCATCAACTCGGACGGTGTATTTCTCAGCCAGCGCTCTCACCCACAGCTCGCACGGGTGGTGCCGAGCATCGAGGCAGGGGAGCTCGCGCTCCTGGCACCGGATTTGCCGCCGCTGCGGCTGGGGGCAGTGCCTCCCGGCAGGCGCATTCCGGTACGCGTGCACCGCGACTCCTGCTTCGGAATCGATGCAGGAGAGGCCGCGGCCGAGTGGGCCAGCCAGATCGCGCGCGAGCCCGCGCGGCTGGTGCGCGTGCCGGCGCGCAGCGAGCGCTTTGCCGCGCGCGCCTGGGCCGGCGCCGCGCTCCTCGGATTCGCGGACGGGTTTCCGGTGCTGGTGTGCAGCCAGTCCTCGCTCGATGATCTGAACAGCCGCATGCCGCAGAGCATTCCGATGGATCGGTTTCGGCCCAACATCGTCCTCGAAGGGTTGCCCCCGTGGGCCGAGGATCGGATCGATGCGCTCGGTATCGGGGATGTGACGCTGCGTTTGGTGAAGCCCTGCACCCGGTGCACGATCCCCGCCATCGACCAGCTCACCGGCAGTCCCGCCACCGACCCCGCACCCGTGCTGCGCCAGTTCCGGTATGACAAGGCGCTGCGGGGCATGACCTTCGGCGAGAACGCGGTGATCGAGGCGGGCGCCCCCGGTGAGCTCGGGCGGGGTGCGCTCTGCGAGGTGAGGTTCGACTCGGGGACTTAGTTCGCACACGCGCCGCGCTGCCGGGCCACCGCGGCGCCGACGGCTCAAACTGTGCACCGCGCACGGCGCCCCGGGGCCGGTTCCGCCACACTCCATGAGATATTGGCGGGGCAAAGTGTGAACCAGTTGGCATTTGCGGTCGGGGCGCTCGCCGGGCTCGCCTGCGCGGCGATTGCCGTTGCGCTGCTGTGGCGGCTGCGCCGCCGCCCGGCTTCGCCCTACGACTCCCAGCACCTCGCGGTCTTCGAGCAGTGGCCGACCACCGCTTTGGCGGTTGATCCGGTCACCCTGCGCTGGGTCTCGGGCAACCCCGCCTCACTGCGCAATCTCGGCTACACACTCGATGAGCTGCGGGCCCTGAAATTCGAGGATGTCTTCAGCCTCGAAGGCGTGGACGGGCGCGGCCTGATCGCGAGGCTCCAGGAAGCCACCTCCCGCACGCCGCTCGAGATGCGACAGTGCTGCGCGGACGGCTCCGAGCGCAACGTGGAGGCGACCGGCCACCGCATCGAAGTGAACGGCCGCCAGCTGCTGGCGGTGACGGTGCACGATGTCACCATCCGCCGCAAGGTCGAGACGCAGCTGCTGGAGAAGCACCAGCAGCTCGATCACCTGGCACACCACGACCATCTGACCGGACTGCCCAATCGCCTCTACCTCGCCGCGCACCTGCCGGATGCGATCGAGGAGGCCAAGGGCAAGGGCACGGTGCTCGCGGTGCTGTTCCTAGATCTCGACCGCTTCAAGCACGTCAACGACTCGCGCGGCCATGAGACCGGCGACAAGCTGCTGAAGACCGTCGCGCAGCGCGTGCGCTCGACCATGCGTGCCGATGACCTCGTGGTGCGCATGGGAGGCGATGAGTTCGTGGTGGTCATGCGCGGCATCAAGAGCACCGAGCAGGTCAACGACGCCGCGGCGCGCATCAACCGCGCACTGAGCGCGCCGATGGTGGTCGACGGCCGCACGCTCGTGACGACCGTCAGTATCGGCGTGTCGCTCTATCCGTACGACGGGGCCGACATGGGCGAGCTGCTGCGTCATTCGGACACCGCCATGTACCAGGCCAAGGACCGCGGCCGCAACAACTACCAGCTCTTCAGCCAGAGCATGGACAAGCGCCTCAAGGAGCGCATCGCCATCGAGTCGAGCCTGCGCACCGCGCTGCAGAGCCGCCAGCTCGATGTGCACTACCAGCCGATCGTCGACATCGAATCGCAGCGCGTGATCGCGCTCGAGGCGCTGCTGCGCTGGAAGCATCCGGCGCATGGCTACGTACGCCCCGAGCGCTTCGTGTCGATCGCCGAAGAGGCAGGTCTCATCGTCCCGATCGGCGACTTCGTGCTGCAGCGGGCCATCGAGGACATGGCGCGCTGGCGGGGGACACAGGGGCGGCTCGTGCCGGTGGCGATCAACGTCTCCGCGGTGCAGCTGCAGCGCTCCAATCTCGCCGAGCAGATCGCGCGGCTCACCAAGGAGCACGGGCTGGAACCCTCGATGCTGCAGATCGAGCTCACCGAGAGCGCGGTGTTCGAGCGGCGCGAGGCGCGCGCGCGCGAGGCGAGCCAGGACGCGGTGGCGAAGCTGCGCGAGCTCGGCGTGCACATCGCCATCGACGACTTCGGCACCGGCTACTCGAGCCTCTCGTACCTGAAGCGCTGGCGCGTGGACACTCTCAAGATCGACCGCTCGTTCGTGCGCGACCTCGTCACCGACCTCAGTGACCTCGCAATCGTGAGTGCCATCATTGCCATGGCGCGTCACCTGCACATCCAGGTGGTCGCCGAGGGCATCGAGGGCTGGCAGCAGCTCGAGAAGCTCCGCCAGCTCGGCTGCGCCTATGCGCAGGGTTATCTTTTCGCCCGCCCCGCTCCGGCGCAGGACTGTCTCCGATACCTCACCGGTGAGCCGCTCGACCTGACGCAGCGCCTGCCGATGCTCGAGAGCCTCGAAGCCACCGGCAGCGGCGAGTCCGTGGCGCTGCGAGCCTAGGGCCCGCGCCGCTCCAGCGCACAGCCGCCCCCCCCGGGCACGAACCCGTCCGGGGACGTGCGAGAATGCGTCATGCAGCGAGCTGCCCTCCCGTCCACGGGGAAGCGGGCGCGCCAGCAGTGCGCGGATGCCGTGCTCATGGTGCGACCCCAGGCATTCGGCTACAACCCCGAGACCGCACGCACCAACAGCTTCCAGGTGCGGCCCGCGGTCGAGTCCGCAGGTGCTGCGGCGGAGGCTCTTCGGGAGTTCGAGCAGCTGGCGAGGGCACTCGCCAGCGAGGGCATCACGGTGTGCGCCGTCGACGACTCCGCCCGGCCCGCCAAGCCCGATGCGGTGTTTCCCAACAACTGGGTGAGCTTTCACGAGGACGGCACGCTGGTACTGTATCCCCTGCAGAGCGCCAGCCGGCGTCTCGAGAGACGGCCTGAGGTGGTCGAGACCGCAGTGCGCCAGCTCGGCTTCCCGCTGTCCCACCTCATCGACCTCACGCGGCACGAGGAGCAGGGCAGGTACCTCGAGGGGACCGGCAGCCTGGTGCTCGACAACGTCGCCCGGGTCGCCTATGCCTGCGTCTCTCCACGCACTCATCCCGAGCTCGTCAGCGAGTGGGCGCAGGAGCTCGACTATGAGGCGGTGCTCTTCAGCGCGGCCGACCGTGCCGGAGTGCCGCTCTACCATACCAACGTGCTCATGTGGATCGGCGAGCGCGCGGCGGTCATCGGCCTCGAGGCAATCGCCGCCAGCGATCGTGGCCGAGTGCTCGATCGTCTCGCCGCCAGCGGTCGCGAGATCATCGAGGTGGGTCTGGATGAGATCGCCCGGTTCGCCGGCAACATGCTCGAGCTCGGCACCTGGGACGAGGCACTCGGAGACGCGCGCGTGCTCGTGATGTCCGACACCGCTCGTCGCGCGCTCGAGCCCGAGGCGTTTGCGCGGCTCTCCGGGTGCACCGACACCGTGCTCGCAGTGCCGGTGCCCACCATCGAGCGGCTGGGGGGCGGCAGCGTGCGCTGCATGCTCGCCGAGGTGTTTCGCGGGGCATGACCGAGCTCCTCGTCAAGGCGGTCCTTTCGTACCTGCTCGGCTCCGTGATCGGGAGCCTCCTGGTGGCGCGGCTCACCGGCGGGGTGGACATCCGCACGCTCGGCAGCGGTAATGCCGGCGCGACCAATGCACTGCGCATACAGGGAAGCAGGATCGGGCTGCTGGTCCTCGGGATCGATCTGGCCAAGGGCTGGATCGCCACCGGCGCGATTGCTCCATGGGTGATGCCGATGGCCATGGTGCCGCCGGCCCCGCCGCCGCTTTCACCCTGGTGCGCACCGCTTTGTGCCGTGGCCGTCATGCTCGGACACATCTATCCGCTCTGGTTCGGGTTCCGCGGCGGTAAAGGCGTGGCGACGCTGCTCGGGGCGGTGCTCGGTATCGGCGCCTGGTTGCTGTTGCCGATGATCCTTACCTGGCTGGTCATCGTCATCGCTTTCGGTTACGTGAGCCTCGGCTCGATGCTTGCCGCGGTGGCGCTGCCCGTGGTCATGGCGCTGACGGGCCAGAGCGCGCCGCTCCTCACCTTCGGCGTCGCATCGGCACTGCTCATCCTGTACACGCACCGGGCCAACCTCGCGCGACTTCACGCCGGCACCGAGCCGCGCGCGCTGCGTCTGTGGCGATTCGGTGCGCGCCGCGGTCCCGCCTGATGCCGCGGACCGGGCGCAGGGCGCAGGCGCGACGGGCGGGCGAGGAGGAGGCGCCGCTCGTTGCGCAGGTATTCGCCGCGCTGGCGGACGGGCGCTTCCGCTCCGGTGAATCGCTGGCACAGACGCTCGGTGTGAGCCGCAGCGCCATCTGGAAGGCAGTTGCCACGCTGCGCAAACAGGGCAGCGAGCTGCACGCGCTGCGCAACCGCGGCTACCGGCTCGTCCAGGGCAGTGAGCCGCTCGAGCCCGGGCGCATACGCGAGCGGCTCGCGCGCGGCGTGCGCGACCGAGTCGGCCGGATCGATGCGGTGTGGTCGATCAGTTCCACCAACAGCGCGCTCTTGGCGCGCGCCAATGCCGATCCGGGAACCTCGGAGGTGCTGCTCGCCGAGTACCAGAGCGCCGGACGAGGTCGCCGCGGACGGACCTGGCTCGCGCCTCCGGGGGGCGCCGTGTGCCTTTCCATGAGCTGGACCTTTCGGGAAGTGCCCCAGGACCTCGGCGCACTCGGCCTCGTCATCGGCGTGTGCGTGGTACGCGCGCTGCGCCGCCAGGGTGTCGGTGGCGTGACGCTCAAGTGGCCGAACGATCTCCTGGTCAATGAGCGCAAGCTCGGTGGGGTGCTGATCGATCTGCGCGCCGAGTCCGCTGGCCCTGCGGCGGTCGTGATCGGCATCGGCCTCAATCTCGCGCTCGGTGCGGAGGTCCTGGCGCAGATCACTGCGAGCGGCACCGCGGCGACCGATCTGGCGAGCGCCACGGGCGGGGCGCTGCCCGCGCGCAATGAGCTCGCCGCGGCGCTGGTGAGCGGCTGTCTCGAGGGCCTTCTCGAGTTCGAGCGATCGGGCCTGAAGCCCTTCATCGAGGACTGGCGTTGCGCGGATGCGCTGCGCGGTCGGACCATCAGCGTCAGCGCTCCGCAGGGTGTCGCGCGGGGCGTCGCGCGCGGCATCGACGTGCGCGGAGCACTGCTGGTGGAGACTCCGCAGGGCGTTCGCCGCTTCATCTCGGGCGACGTCAGCGTGAGGCTCTGAGCGTGCGTATCCTTCTCGTCGACGTCGGCAACACCCGCATCAAGTGGGCTCATCTCGAAAAGGGCCGCCTCGGGCGCGGCCACGCTGCGCTGCACGCCGGTTGGGACGAAGCGACGTGCAAGCGTCGGCTCTTGCGCGGCAAGCTGCCTGCGCAGCTGTGGGCCACGAGCGTCGCGGCACCCGCGGTGAGGCGCGCACTGGCGCGCGCGGCGCGCAGCGCCGGTGTGGTGGCGAAGTTCGTATCCGTGCCGCGCCAGGGCGGCGGCGTACGTGTCGGATACCGCGAGCCATGGCGGCTCGGCGCGGACCGGTTCGTTGCCATGGTCGGCGCGCATGCGCTCCTGCCGCGGTCGGCGCTGTGCGTGGTCGGTGTGGGCACGGCCCTCACCATCGATCTGATCGGTGCCGATGGCCGCCATCATGGCGGAGTGATCATTCCCGGACCCTCCCTGATGATCGAGACGCTGCTCACACGCACGTACGGCATTCGACGGCGCGCGCGCGGCGGAAGCGCGCGGGGCGGAAGCGCGCAGGGCCATACGCAGCTGTTTGCCCGCTCGACCCGCGCCGGAGTGCTGCAGGGCGCCCGTTATGCGGCCGCTGCGCTCATCGATCGCGCGGCCGATGAGGGCCGGGCACTGCTTCGACATCGCCCGCTCGTGGTGCTCACCGGCGGTGGAGGAGATGGGGTCCGCCCGCTGCTGCGCAGCCCATGCGTCGGGGTTCCCGATCTCGTCCTGCGAGGACTCGCGGTGCTCGCGCAGGGCGCCGCGCCCGGGCCAAGAACGCAGGCTTGACCTAGAATCGCTCTCCGTGCGGGTCGCCTTTTACGCGCTGCTGCTGATGAATCTGGCGTATTTCGCCTGGGCGCACTGGGTCGATGCGCCGCGGGCTGCGCCCGTTAACGAGACCATCGCGCATCTGCCGCAGCTGAAGCTGGTCGATGAGCTCTCGCCCGCAGAGCGCCCGCAACCTCACACCGCGCAGAAGACCTCGCTCGACAGCAGCGCCTCGTGCGTGTCGGTCGGGCCATTTGCGGATCTGGCCAGCAGCTCACAAGGGGCGGCCATTCTGAGGGCCAGGGGGTTCGAGCCGCGGCAACGCGCAGAACAGTCGCCGGCGGCGGAGAGCTACTGGGTGTACGTCGCCGGGCTCTCTCAGGCGGAGGCCGATCGCGCACTGGTCGCGCTGGAGCACGGCGGGATCCACGATGCGCGGGTGATGCCCGACAACGGCGGGACGACGCGGCGGCTATCGCTCGGCCTGTACAGCGAACGGCCGCGTGCCGAGCGGCGCGCCGAGGCCGTGCGACAGGCCGGACTCGAAGCCGAGATCGCCGCGCGCAGGACCACGGGCACCGTGTACTTCCTCGACCTGACCGCCTCGGGCGGTGTGGATGCCATCCCGCTGCAGGAGCTCGCTGCCCGCGCAGTCACCTCACGCATCGCCCTGCAACCGTGTCCGTCGATGCCTGGTGCCGCCGGTCTGGATTGAACAGACGACCTGCCGCTTACAAGGCGGCTGCTCTACCACTGAGCTACGGCGGCGATAGCGGGATTGTACAACTGCCGCGCTGCTGCCGGCCGCTGGCCGGCGTGCCGCACCGGCGGGTGCGGCTCCGCAAAGCGTATATCCATATAATGATCCGTCGGCGCAGCTGCAGGTTGGCCTGGCGCCGGGGGGAACGGTGCGCGCACTGTACGAGAAAACCATCGCCTTCATCCTGCAGCTCATCGACGAGAACCGGCTGCGCGAAGGCGACCAGCTGCCCACCGAGCTCAGACTCGCGCAACAGGCGGGCGTCAGCCTCGTCACGGTGCGCCGTGCACTCGCGGAGCTCGCGGCGCAGGGAGTCGTACGCCGCGAGCAGGGGCGCGGCACCTTCGTGGCCCGGCCGCGGGTGCGGGCCGAGACCACCCGCATCGGGAGCCTGCGCAACGGATTGAATCTCGAAGCGCACTCGAGGCTCGAGACGCGCCTGCTGAAGTGCGTCTCGCGCGTGGCGGGGGAGGAGGAGCTGCGCGCGCTCGCACTCGCAAGCGGGGCGAGCGTCTGGGAGATCTCGCGCCTGCGGCGGCTCAACCGCCGGCCGTTGATACTGGAGACTTCGGTGATCCCGAAGCTCCTCGCACCGGATCTCGGCGTCCAGCTGAAGCGCCGTGAGCCGCGCTCGCTCTACGAGCTGCTCGAGTCGGTCTATGGGCTCAAGGAGGCGCGCGAGGAGCAGCTGCTCGTCTCGCGGGCGGCGCGGGCGCACGAGGAGCAGCTGCTCGGACTGCTGCACTTCGACTGGGTGGTCGAAGTGGCGGGAGTCAGCTACTCGGTGCGACAGGAGCCGATCGACAGCTTTCGCATGATCTTCGTCGCCAAGTCCTTCGCGTTCCGCATGGCGACGGCGCCCGCTTTCGCGGTGGAGGCCGTGGAGCTCAGGTAGATCCGCCGCAGCGGCCGCTCGCGGCCAGGTATTGCGGGTAGAGAGAGCGGTAGGCGCTGCAAGCTGCACCCGGATCGACCCGCTCGGGCCCGTCCGCGCGCAGGCGCACTGAGCCTGCAGGGTCGAGCGCCCGCAGCGATCCGAGCGCCGCGCCGATCGCCGCCGCGGCCACCGCCGCGAAAGCCTGCACCGGCCGGCCGAGCACGTCTGCGAGCAGCTGGCGGCCGAAGGGCAGTTGGCCGAGGTGCCCGGCGAGCACGATCTCCGACACCATGCTCGTCTCTGCGAGCACCTCGATGCAGCGGCGAATCTCGAACGCGACGCCTTCGAGGAAGGCGCGCGCCAGGTCGCTCGCGCCGGTTGCGAGCGTCAATCCCTGGATGGCGCCCCGCAGCTTCGGGTTCCAGAGCGCGCCTTGCTCCCCGCCCGCCAGGTACGGAGCGAAGCTCACCCCGTTCGCGCCCGGTGGGGACTGCGCGGCGAGCCGCTCGAGCTCACCGGGTCGCCAGCCGCACAGCTGCGACAGCCACCGATAACCGGTGCCGGTAGCGAGGAGGTCCATCTCGCGGGCATACCAGGGCGCTTCGACGTGGGGAGTGAGAAGGTAACGCATCTGCGGATCGGTGCGCCGCGTCCGCTGTGCATCGAGTATGACCGTGCTCGAGCCCATCGCAACGCAGGCCCTGCCCGGCTCATCCAACGGGCTCATGGCAAAGGCGCTCGCCACCGAGTCTGCCGCACCGACGGTCACGGGAATTCCAGGGCGCAGCCCGAGCAGTGTCGCGCCGCGCTCGTGCAGAGCTCCGGCGACCGAATGCGCCGGGCGGACCTGCGGTAACAGCGTCGCTGGCACGTCCCAGAATGCACACAGCGGCGCGGAGAACTCCCCGGCCGCGAGATCGAAGAGCGCATAGCCCGCCGCGGTCGAGGGATCGGTCAGGCGCGCGTCGGTGAGGGCGCAGCACAGGTAGTCCTTCGCGGAGAGTATTGCGCGCACCTCGGCGCGTCGCGTACGCCAGTGGTGGTGGAACATCGGCGCGAGATATCGGCCGTCGATCGGCATGCCGGTACTCTCGTAGAGCTCCCGGCGCCGCGCGCCGATCAGCCCCAGGGCGGTCGCATCCGCGCGCGCGTCCTTCCAGGTGATGGCGGGGCCGAGCGGCCCGTGCTCGCCGAGCACCACGAGCGTCGGCAGCTGGCCCGCAAGGCCGATGGCGCCGATCTGTGCACGCCAGTGCGGAATGTCGGCGTCGGCACGTTGCGCGAGCCGTGCGACGGCGCGCTGCGCGGCCGCGCGCCAGTCGGCGGTGTCCTGCTCGGCGGCCCCGGGCGCGCTCGCGCGGGTGGCGATGGGTGCTGCACCGCTTCCCAGCAGCTCGCCGCGCGCGTCGATGAGTGCGGCCTTCAGGCCCGAGGTGCCGAGGTCGAGTCCGAGTGCGAGCGGCGCTGCCACATCCTCAGCCATGCGCTTTCATGTCCGCAAGGACGCGGCGCGCGGCTGCCAGTGTGGCATCGACATCGGCGTGCGAATGCGCGAACGATACGAACAGGTTCTCGAAGGCGTGAGGATGGAACAGAACGCCCTGCTCGAGCATGCCTTCCCACCAGCGGCGGAACAGGGTGTGGCTGGCATGTCGCACCGCGTCGCGGTAGTTGCGGATGGGCTCCCGGCTGAACCACACCTGCATCACCGGCCCGAGGCCGACCACGTGCGCCGGGATACCGGCGTCGTGAAAGCACCGCTCGAGTCCCGCATACAGCTGCTCGCACAGGCCATTCAGCCGCTCGTACATGCCGGGCACGCGCAGCTCCTCGAGCGCAGCGAGCGCCGCCGCGACCGCGATGGTGTTGGCTGTGTAGGTGCCGGCGATCGAGACGGTGCCATCGGCGGCGAGCTGCATGATGTCCCGGCGGCCACCGAGTGCCGCCACCGGGAACCCGCCACCGAGACCTTTTGCGAATACGGTGAGATCGGGCTTGATGCCGTAAAGGCCCTGGGCACCGGCGAGGTGCAGACGGAACCCGGTGATCACCTCGTCGTAGATGAGCACGATGCCGTGCGCAGCCGTGAGCTCTCGCATCGCCTCGAGATAGCCGGGCTCGGGGAGGATGCAGCCGGTGTTGCACATCACCGGCTCGGTGAGCACCGCCGCGATCCCGGTGCCGTGCCGCTCGAGCGCCGCGCGCAGCGCGGGCAGATCGTTCCACGGCAGGATGATGAGCTGCTCGGCAATCGCTGCCGGAACGCCCGGTCCCTGCGCCACCGGCACGGGACGCTCATCGGGCCCGGCATCCTCGAGCGCCGGGTGCTTGCTCCAGTACACGCCGTCGCCGAAGCCGTGGTACATCCCTTCGAAGCGCACGATCTTCTGCCGGCCCGTGAAGGTGCGCGCGAGCCGCAGCGCGTAGATGACCGCTTCGGTGCCGGTATTGCACAGGCGGACCTGCTCGACGCTCGGCACGGCGGCGACGATCTGCTGCGCCAGCCGCATCTCATCCGCGGTCGGCAGCGCAAATACCGTGCCGCGCTCGGAAATGGCGCGCACCACCGCCGCGGTCACGCCGGGGGGCCGGTGGCCGAGCAGCATCGGACCCAGGCCGAGCAGGTAATCGATGTATCGATTTCCGTCCACGTCGAACAGGTGCGCACCGCTGCCGCGGTCGACGAACAGCGGATAGGGGTCCCAGCCCGAGAAACGCGCGCGCGCCGTGCTGTTGACCCCCGCGGGGATCAGCTCACAGGCCTGCGGATACAGGCTGGCGCTGCGCGCCGTGCGCCGCGGAGTGGGGTAGCTGAGGCTCACGGTGCTTTTCCTTCCGTAGCAGAGAGGGACGATGCAGTGCGGGTGAAGAACGGTGCGCGCCCGATCAGGTGCAACAGCACCGCCACCAGCGCACCGATCGCGATGGAGCCGGCTCCGCACCAGAGCATCGGCGCAGTCAGCGCGCCCGAGCGCACCGCTTCGACGGCCACCCACGCCATGAATGCGGCGCCAGCGCCGGGCAGCAGGCCGCCGAGCAGGAAGTCGCGGCCCGAGCGGTGCAGCTGCCGCCGTGCCTGCCACAGCGAGGCGGCTGCAGTCAGCCCGTAGAAAACAACTGCGATCAGCCCGAGGCTGCCGACCACATTGCCGAGTGCCCGGCCGATGTCGGAGGCGGAGAGCGCCAGCGCGAGCAGCACGAGGTTCACGAGGCTCATGACCGCGGTGGCCGCCCAGGGATTGCCGCTCGCCGCATCGATGCGCAGGAAGATGGGCGGCATGACCCGGTCGCGCGCCATGGCGAAACCAACACGTGCGGCACTGATGATGGCGGCCTGGAGCGTCGCCAGCGTGCCCGTAAGAACGGCGAGGCTCATGAGCGTGCCCCAGGGCTTGCCGAGCAGCGCCGGGCCCACGAGCGCGAGCGCGTTGCCGGCGTGCGCCTGCAGTGTCGGGAGCGGCAGTGCGGCCTGGAAGCCGAGCACGCACACGAGGTAGCACAGTGCGAGGATCGTGACGCTGGTGATCGCCGCGCGTCCGGGAGCGTGGGTCCTGTCCGCGCTCTCCTCGTTGATATAGATGGCGGCGTCCCAGCCGGAGTACATGAAGCAGGCGATGAGGATGCCCGAGGTGAGACCGCGCATGCCGCCCGACCCCGCCGGGGTGAACCAGTCCCAGGAGAAGTGTGCGGCGGCGGTGCCGTGCGCGAGCGCCACCAGCCCTGCCGCGGCAGCGATCAGCAGCACGGCGTACTGGAATCCGACGATCAGCCATTCGAACCGCGCCGCGACCTTCAGTCCCTTCAGCGCGAGCAGCGTCACGAGGATGTTCCAGGCACCCCCCGTTACCGCCACTGCGAGCGGGCGGTCGACCAGGCCGGGGGCGAGCAGCTCGAGCGTGTAGGTGCCTGCCGGAATGGTGAGACTGCTCGTGCCGAGCGTGTAGTAGAGCAGGATCATCCAGCCGGCGAGGAAGCCCAGATACGGGTGAAAGGTGCGCGCCACCCAGGTGTACGTGGCGCCCGCGTTGGGGTCCCAGCGGTTGAGCCGCTGGTAGCCGAGCGCGATGCCGAGCATCGGCACGAAGCACAGCAGCACCGCGAGCGCGCCCCCGTACTGACACGCCGCGGTGAGACTCGCGATCGAGACCGCGAGAGTCTGGGCGGGACCAGACCCCGAGAGGCCGAGCACCACGGCATCGCCGAGCCCGAAGACGCCGCGTGCGTCCGTGCGCGCGGCGCGCGCCGGCATGGCGGGGGCGTCCTCCTCAGTGCGCAGCTGCAGCACGGGGTCGCGCTATGAGCGCGAGGAGGTCCGCGCTACCGGGCACGCGCACCAGGCGCGGCTCGCGTGGGCCACCCTCGTAGTGGAGGTCGACTCTGCGGTAGGCGGCGTCCTTCTCGAGCAGCAGCGTGATGAGGGTGTTGCCCTGGGAGGTCGCGGCGAGCGCATCGCGCAGCTCCTCCTTCGACCACTTGCGACCGTTCACCGCTGCCAGCCTTTCCAGGCTCGCGAGCCCGGCGGCGTCCCCGGGCGAGCCGGGAACGACATCGACGATCGTGCCATCCTCCTCGACGTAGAACCCGAGTGAGAAACGCAGATCGAGGTCGCGATCGTCCGCCTCGTGCGCCCGGTGCATCACCGAGGGCTCGGCGCTCAACTCGGGCTTCCAGCCGCCCTGCAGCAGTCCCGCCACGGGCAATTCGGCGCCGGCGCGCTGGATGCGCTCGCTCCAGAAGCGCCGCCAGTCATACGGCTGGATGGCCGCGAGCGTCCTCACCAGCTCCTCGAAATCGTACGGCTTGACGGCCGGCCCCGCCGTGTCGCCGCCGAGGAAGAGCGCGCAGAAATCATCCAGGCTACGGCGCCCGCCCGACAGCCGCCGAATCAGCGTGTCTGCCTCCAGCCACAGGAGCGCGGACTCGTGATAGAAATCCTCCTGCCGGCGCAGCCGCGCCGCCCAGTCGCGCGGCTGCACGTACAGGAGCTGGGCCGCAACGGTCGAGTCCTCGAGACTGCGCCAGGCGCGCGCCTGGTGCGTCTGCAGCCCGGCAAAATCGTGTACGAGCTCGCCGCGGAACTCCTCCGGAGTCAGCAGTCCGCTACGCGCCGCCAGCACATCACCGAGGTATTCCGTGAGTCCCTCGTAGACCCACAGCAGCTCGGTACGCATCGGCTCCTGGTAATTGCGGGTCGCGAGGCCCACCGGCCGCCGGTACTTGCCGTTCCAGGAGTGCGTGTACTCGTGAGGCAGCAGGTTGGCCTCCGCGCGCCGGATGTCATCGTCGAGAAAGGTCCGGTACGGGGAGCGGTTGTCGCTCGACTCGTGATGCTCCAGACCGTCGGGCATGATCTGGTCGGTCAGCGCGTAGAGGAAATCGTAGTGCCGGTAGTGCGGCGGCCCGAACAGCGCGCGCGCCTCGGCGACCAGCCGCCGGTACTGCGCCAGCCTGTCGGCGCTCAGGTTGAGCGCAGCCGGCGCATCGGCGGCTACGTGCAGCCGCACCGGCGGCGAGCCGCCGAGATCGTAGGTTTCGAGATAACGGCCGGCGAGCAGCGTCGAGTCGACGAGCGTCGTGAGGCTCGTCGGTGCGAAGCGCACACCGTCCGCTCCCTGCTGCACGGCGCGCAGTGCGGTCGCGTACTTCCAGCCCGCAGGCAATCGCACCTCGGCCTGGTACTCGAGCTCGTCGGTGTTGGTGTCGGCGGGATACAGCACCGTCTGGTGCCATTCGATGATGGCGAGCGACTCGGTGGCGGTCCGCGGCGCCTCGAGCCCGAAGACAGTGCCATCGGGACGCGGCGAGGTGAGCATCTCGAAGTCCGCCTCGACGGCGCTCACGCCGGGGGGCACCTCGAGGTGAAAGGCGTACATGTCGATCGGGTCCCGGCGCCACGCGATGCGCTGACCGCCCGCGTGCAGCACGGGTCCGGCGAGGTCGGTGATCGGACCCGCCGGGCTATGCCGGCCCGGGAGCCATTTCGGAAAGACGAGCGTCAGCGGCCCGGGCTGCACGGGCAGCACGAGATGCATCTTCAGTATGCCGCGCGGCGCCTCGCGCGCATCGACCTGCAGCTGCGCCGTGCCCGCGAGCGGGCCCGCCGCCGCACCCAGCGCGAAAGCGAGCGCAGTGAGCGCACCGCACAGGCTTGGCAGCCGCCGCCGTGCATGTCGGAAGTCGGGTCGCATGGCGCGCTCAGAAACGGTAACGCAGTCCCAGCTCGTAATAGCGCAGCACCGCGCCGGGCTGGTCGAGCGAAGGATTGTAGTTGAAGCCGCCATAGGTGACCGTGTTGAGCGGCGCGAGGCGATTGGTGACGTTGCTGACCGTGCCGCTGAGCTGGAAGTGGTCGTTGAAGGTGTATTGACCATAGACGTCCGCGTACGTGAAGGAGGCGATGTAGCAGTGCGGATTGTTGATCGAGAGCTGCAGGCACTGGTCCCCGGAGGTGGATTCGTCGATGCCTTTCATCCAGCCGCGGTAATAGACGATGGTGCCGATCGAGAACGCGCCGCGCGTCCAGTCGATGCTGAGCGAGCCGCGGGCGCGCGGCGTGCCGACCGCTCCACCGACCGCGGTGGGGCCGGCGGTGCCGGCGTAATGGTAGGTCTGGTTGCCGTTGATCGGGTCGATGAAGGTCTGATCTGAGACGATCACGTAGTTGGCATCGAGCCCGAGCGTCAGGCGCCCCCACGCGCCGAGTGGAATGGCGGCGTGCATCGCGGCATCGTAGCCGGAGGTCTCGGAGTTGGCTGCGTTCAGGTACGGCTGGGGGTAGTAGATGATCGGGCCGGGTATGACCGTACCATCCGCGAGGGTCTGCGGCGTGCCGCGTACCGGTGCCTGCAGCCCGAGCGGCGCCGGCACGATCTCATCGTCACGCCGCACGTTGTAGTAGTCGAGTGTGAAGCTGAGCTGTGGCACCGGCTCGAGCACCACGCCGACCGTGTAGGTGCGGGATTTCTCGGGCTTCAGTTGCGGATTGCCGACGCTGAGCGTCGCCACGTAGCCGAAGCCGCAGTCGGCGGGCTTGTTGGTGTAGGGACAGCGCGCGTTGTCGACCGGTGCGGTAGTGGCGGAGCCGGTGCCGCTGTTGCCGGCTTCCGCGATGCCCGGCGCGCGGAAGCCACGCGCGTACGTGCCCCGCAGCGCCAGCTGCTGCAGCGGCGTCCACTTGACCCCGAGCTTCGGAGTGCCGGAGGTGCTGCCGCTGTTGTAGTGGTCGACGCGTCCTGCGGCGTCGAGCTCGAGCGAGCTCGCGAGCGGCGCCGAGAGCTCCGCGAAGGCGGCCGTGACGCTCTGCGAGCCGTGAGCGTAGAAGCTGCCGTCCATGATGATGTCGCCCTCGGGCGCGTAAGGCTCGCCGGGGTTGTCGGAGTGCAGCGTGCGCGCCTCCGCGCCGAGCGCGAGCGCGAGATCGCCCCCGGGCAGAGCGAGCAGCGAGTGGGTGGCGGTGGCCGACAGGTAGCCGAGCCTCGAGGTTGCCGTGTCACCGGTCTGCGGGGCGAGCGAGGCGTACAGCGAGGGTGGATTGAGGTAGGCGTTGGCGCCGACACGGTAGGTATCGTTGGCGAGCGCGGCGCTCAGCAGGCTGTTGCGGATGAACCCGATATAGCTCGCGTGAGTGGCGGCATGGACGTAGCCGAGGCTGAAGGTGAGGTCCCAGGTGCCGATCCTGCCGCTGACGTCGTTCGCGAAGCGCAGCACGTCGGTGTCGTAATGGACCTGCTGGCTCGGGAAGTCGGTGAGCACCGCGTAGAGGAGCGCCGGCTGCCCCGAGTACTGCTTGAAGCTCGCGCCGTAGAAGGCGGCGGCGGCGGCGTAGTAGGGACTCGCCGGGTTGAAGGGGTTGTCGGGATGGCTCGGCGGCAACACCATCGTCGTGTTGCCCGGATCGGTCTGATCGACCAGCACGCCCGCGGACCCCACCCAGGTGTACGGAATGGTGACCGGACCGGTGCTGTAGTAGTCGGACTGGCGGTATTGCTCCGCGCGCGACTTGAACCACGACAGGGTGAGGGTGTTGCGCCAGTCATCGGCGAGGCCCTGCGTCCAGCGGCCGGACAGGTTGACGCCGGAGGTGCGCGGCTGGATCTTGTTGTACTGGTTGATGTCCCACACGCAGCCGCCGTAGGAGGCGTTGGGCGGTACGACGTTCTGCGCGGCGCACCCCGGCAGCGCGAAGTAACCGGCATTCGGATCGCCATTCTGCACCGCGACCTGCGGTGCCACCATCGCAGGCACCATGTAGGTGCCGTTGTTCGGGAAGGCCTGCTGGACCACTCCGCCGCGCCGGTCGGGGCCGCCATAGGGCGTGAGGTTCAGGTCGCTGAGGTAGGAAGGGCGGTCGGCCTGGCTGATGGAGGCCTGATGGCGGTACTCGAGGCTGAAATAGACGTTGTGTCCGTCCTGGTCGAGATCGCCGAAGCCAAACAGGCCGGAGGCACTCTGCGTGAGTCCATCCGCGCGGTCGGAGGCGCCGAAGGTTCCATCGAGCTGCACCCCGGTGAATTCCGGCTTGAGGATGATGTTCACCACGCCGGCGATGGCGTCCGACCCGTAGATCGCCGAGGCGCCATCCTTGAGGACCTCCACGCGCTCGACCATCGAGAGGGGCAGGGAGGAGAGATCCACGAACGACCGCTGGCCATCGTCGGCGAGCGGATACGGTGCCATGCGGTGACCATCGACCAGCACCAGCGTTGCATCGAGGGTGAGGCCCCGCAGCGATACGCCGCTCGCGCCGCCGGCGAGCGCGCCGCTGAAGTTCTGCGTCAGCGTGCCGCTGTTGTCGGCGGACACGGTGCGGATGACGTCCGAGATGGTCTGCTTGCCGCTTTTCTCGATTTCCTCGGCGCTGATCACCTGCAGGGGTGCGGGCGTCTGGGTATCGGTGCGGCGCAGGTACGAGCCGGTGACGACGACCGTGGGCAGATCACCAGCGCTCGCGGCGGGCGCCGGAGGCTGATCGGCACCGGTGTCCGCCGCCCACAGCCTGCCGCCGCAGCCTGCCGCGGCCATCATCAACAGCGCTCCGCGCCATAGTCTGCCCCACGACCGACCCATGATCCGCCCCCCGTATCTTTGCGGCCCGATGCGTTCATCGCAGCCAGTTCCTATATCATTACAATAACCTATTCATTAGGGGAAGTCGGTCGATGCACCTGGGCCCGATGAGCGTGCGGTGGGTGGCGCTGCTCTTGCTGGTCGCGGGTGTCGCCCGGGGCGCCGAGCCGATCGATGGCCTCGTGGGCGCGGCCATGCAGCGCGAGCGCGTGCCCGGGGTGGCGTTGCTCGTGATGCGCTCGGGGCAGGTCGTGCGCGCCAGCGGCTATGGCCTTGCGAACGTCGAGCACGACGTCCCGGTGCGGCGCGACACGATGTTCCAGAGCGGCTCGCTCGGCAAGCAGTTCACCGCCGCTGCGGTGCTGATGCTGGCGGAGCGGGGCAAGCTCGCTCTGGCGGATCGGATCGGCAGATACCTGCCGCCGCCACCGCCCGGCTGGGAGTCGATCACCGTGCGGCGGCTCCTCGATCACACCTCAGGGATTCACGACTCCGAGGAGGATGGCGAGGTGTTCGATCTGCGCCGCGAGTACAGCGACGATCAGATCATCGAGGTTGCATACTCCTACCCGCTGGACTTCGTGCCCGGCACTCGCTGGAAATACAACAACATGGGCTACGTGCTCGCCGGCATCATCGTCACGCGCCTCACCGGGGCGCCCTACGGGGAGTTCCTCGGACGTGAGCTGTTCCGGCCGCTCGGAATGCGCACCGCACGCGTGATCAGCGATGCCGACATCGTCCCGCATCGGGCGGCCGGTTACGTGCGCACCCCACAGGGCATCCGCAATCAGGACTTCGTGTCCGCCTCGCTCAACGCCACAGCCGATGGGAGCCTGTACCTGTCACTCGATGACTGGGCGGCCTGGATCGCGGCGATGGACCGGCGTGCGCTGCTCTCGCCCGCCTCCTGGAATGCGCTGTGGGAGCGCAGCGTGCTGAGTGACGGGCATCGGACCGAGCACGGCCTGTGCTTCGACCATCTCGTGCTCTCCGGCCACGAGGTGCTCGAGTTCGACGGATCCTGGCAGGGGTTTCGCTCGGCGATCGAGCGCGACCCCGCGACCGGGGTGACGGTGGTGGTGCTCGAGAACCTCGCCGAGGCGGAGCCCGTGCCGCTCGCGCGTGCCGTGCTGACGCGGCTCGACTCGGCCGCCGCCCGCTGAGCTCCGTAGCGGCGGGCAAGATTCGGAATGCGCCGCCGGGCCGCCTGCGGCAGCATCGGATCATGGCGAGGTCGGTGCAACGGGGCGAGGCGCGCAGTGGTGTCGCCGCGCGGATCGCGGCGCTCGATTGGCCGGGCATCGCGCAGGGTCTCGATGACGGCGGTTACGCCCACGTTGCGCGGCTGCTGCACGCGACCGAGTGTCGGCAGGTCGAGCGCTGGTATGCGGAGGATTCCCGGTTCCGCTCGCGGGTGCTGATGGCGCGCCACGGCTTCGGCCGCGGTGAATACAAGTACTTCTCCTACCCGCTGCCGGAGCTCATCGCCGCGCTGCGCGAGGCGTGCTACCCGCATCTCGCCCCGATCGCCAACCGCTGGAGCGAGCGGCTCGGCGAGGCGAGGCGTTACCCGGCGACGCTGTCCGCCTTTCTCGAGAGCTGCCACGGCGCGGGGCAGAGACGTCCCACACCACTGCTGCTTCAGTATGGAGCGGGCGACTACAACTGCCTCCATCAGGATCTCTATGGCGAATGGGTGTTTCCTCTGCAGATGACGATCCTGCTGTCACAGCCGGGCGGGGACTTCAGCGGCGGTGAGTTCGTCCTCGCGGAGCAGCGGCCCCGGCGGCAGTCGCGGGCTGAAGTGGTGCCGCTGCGGCGCGGCGACGCCGTGATCTTCGCGGTCCACCACCGTCCGGTGGATGGCACGCGCGGGCCGTATCGGGTCAACCTGCGTCATGGCGTGAGCCGTATTCGCAGCGGCCGGCGTCGCGCGCTCGGCATCATTTTTCACGATGCGCGATGATTTTCACGATGCGCGATGAGCAGTGAGCGACGCCCGGCGGTCGACCAGCGCGCCCTCAGGCCCACTCCGGCTCCCGGCCGGCCTGCCATTTGATGCTGCACCCGACGCTCGGCACCTGCTCGGTCGGCACGCGTGTGCCGCTCAACAGCGCCTCGCATGCAGCGCGCAGATCCCCACCGGTCACCGGCACGCCATTGCCGGGCCGACTGGCGTCGAACTGTCCACGGTAGGCGAGCCGCAGATCCCGGTCGAACAGGAAGAAGTCCGGGGTGCACACCGCCTGGTATGCCAGCGCGACCTGCTGCGTCTCGTCGTACAGATACGGGAACGTGAAGCCTTTGAGCGCGGCGAGCCGCGCCATCTCCGCAGGAGCGTCCTGCGGATAGCTCACGGCATCGTTCGAGCTGATCGCCACCACGGAAAGACCGCGACTGCCGAGCTCGTGTGCCAGCGCGACGAAGCCATCGAGAATGTGCTTGACGAACGGACAGTGATTGCAGATGAAAGCGATCAGCAGCCCGTTCGTGCAATCGAGACTTTCGAGCGATACGTTCCGTCCCGAGACAGTGTCGCGCAGCTCGAACGCCGGCGCAGGGGTGCCGAGGGGCAGCATTCGCGAAGATCGTCGGGCCACGCTGAATAGTAGCTCCAGGACGCCGCGAGGCTGAATTTTTTCCGGGCCGCAGTTGTCTCACGCTGAACGGGTGAATGCGACGGGGGCGCTTATGGATGAGCAGCTGAGCCCTGAGATCGGGCAGTGGTACCGCCAGCTGGACAAGGGCGGGGTTTTCCGGGTCACCGCCTACGATGAGCCGACGCATACCATCGAGATACAGACCTTCGATGGCGATGTGGACGAGATCGATGAGGACGCCTGGAGCGCGCTGCGCCTCGAGCGTGCCGGTGAGCCGGAAGACTGGACCGGGCCTCTGGATGGGATCGAGCTCGATGACCTCGCAGCGGATACCGAGATGACCGCCGCTGATTGGGCCGAGCCGCTGCAGCCCTTTCAACCTCGAGAGGAGACTTGGCAGGAAGGCGATCCGGAGGACACGGATGCCGATGAGCCTGAATGATCGGCGGGCAGCGAAGCGGCAGTTACTTGACTACGTAGCCGCGGGCGTCGAGACACGCTGCCTGGGCTCGAAAATAGGCGTCGCGCTTGTCGTGGGACTGTGCGGCGGCATTCGCCGCGGTCGGGTCATAGCCGCTCTCGGACACTGACCACTGGCTGCACTCCGCCCGATCCCGCGCCTGCTGATCTGCGGGCTGTCCCTTGGTGGGCTCGGCAAACAGTTGATCGCTGGCCCCGGGAGTGACCGGAGCCGGCGCAGTCCCCGCAGCGTCGAGAGCAGGCGGAGGCGCGACGACCTGGTATTCGTTGCGGCCCGCATCCCAGACGTAATACGTGTCGTTGGCGTAGTAATAAGGAGTGCGACCCCACCACACGAGCGTGTACGAGGGAGGCAGCATCGGCACGAACACACCGGTGGGTGCAGCCGAGACGACCCAACCCCCCTTCACCCAGCGCTGCCAGTGCCACGACTGGTCCCAGCTGCCCTTCCACTGATACCAGTCGCCACCGTGATAGTAGTAGCGCTGTCCATCGGGACCGTGGAGGTTGGCAAGACCGCCGTCCGGCGGTGAATGCACCGCGTAGCCGCGATCCAGGTAATAGCGGTTGTGCGCGAAGCGGGAATCGAGGTGCTGGTGCTCACCCGCATGCGTGCCGGGTGTGCCCGGCGCTTGAGCGACTGCCGCCTCGGAGGTCAGTGCGGCGAGCGCGAACACCAGCAGCGGGTACCCGCAGGTTCGGCTCGAGATCGGCGGCGCGCAATGCACGCGATCCATATTACACGAGCCGCCTGGCCCAGGCCGCAGAGCTGCGGCTCACGCGTGTGGGGCTCGCAGCTGCCGCTCGAGTGCCGCGATGCTGGGGTCGGCGGGCGGTGTTCCCGCCAGTCGGGCCGCCTGCACCGCGGCACCCGCCTCCGGCGGCAATCTCGCGGCGCACAGGCGGTAGCGCCGCGGGCGCGCGGCGAGGGCGGCTGCGAAGGGCTCGAGCAACAAGGCGCGCAGCTGGAAGAGTCCGCCCGAGCAGGACAATGGCAGTTCGAGCTCGGCCGGTGCCTGCAGCCGGTCCCGAACCGCATCCACGATCTCCGCGAGCTCGCTGACCGCCTGCGCAAACAGCGCCTGGACCGCCGGGTCCCCGGCGGCTGCGGCCTCGGCGACCCGTCGCGACAGCTGCGCGAGCTGACTGCGCTGCGACAGGCTCTTG
>DATKMV010000019.1:0-16797 GCA_035541695.1 Steroidobacteraceae bacterium | reverse complement strand
GCGAGCACCCTCAAGCCGTTCAAGCTCGAATACGACCGGCGCACCGCTGCGCTGCTCGGCTCGTACATCATCAGCTCTGCCTGGTCATTCCATGCCGATTTTCGCCATCAGGAGAAGGACGGCACCGGCTTGCTTGGCGGCAGCTTCCTTACCGAAGCCATCCAGCTGCCGCAGCGGGTCGATTACGTGACCGACAGCGTCGAGGCGGGCGTGCACTGGAACGGTCGGCGCGCCAGCGTGCGACTCATCTACACCGGGTCCTGGTTCAAGGACAACAGCGACACGCTCACCTTCGCCAATCCCTATACACCGATCGTACCGGGCTCGACGCAGGGGCAGCTCTCGCTGCCGCCCGACAACAACCTGCAGCAGGTTGCGCTCAACGGCACGGTGCCCTTCGATTGGCGCGCCACCACGCTCACCTTCGCCGCCTCGCTCGGCCGGCTGCGACAGGACGCGGGCTTCCTGCCCTACAGCACCTTACCGGGCTCGACCGTACCGGCGGCGGGGTCGCTCGATGGCAACGTGCATCTCTCGCACTATTCGCTCGGGATCTCCTCGGTGCCGCTGCCGAAGCTCACCGTGCACGGCGCGGCGACCTACGACGGACGCGACGATCACACGACGCCGCAGACGCTCAGCTACATCGTCACCGATACCTTTTCCGGACCGACGCTGGCGACTCCCCGCTACAGCACCGATCGCACGCGGCTCGACGGCAGCGCGGACTACGTCCTGACGCGCTGGGTGACGGTCGGCGTCGCCGGCCGCTACCTCGACACCTATTACTGGCCGGATGCGGTCGTCAACCAGACCAAGGACACCGAAAGCTGGGGACGCGCGATCTTCACGCCGCTCGCGGGTCTGAGCTTCATGCTGAAGGGCGGCAACGGCTCGCGCACCACGAGCGCCTTCAACTCCGCGGCGCTGCCGCCGGCGGAGAACCCGATGATCGCCGCCTACAACTACGCCCCGCGGGATCGGGTGTTTTACGATCTGACCAGCTCGTGGGCGATCAACGCCAAGCTCACCTGGACGCTCGAAGGCTACTTCGCCAACGACCGCTACCGGCTCTCCGAGCTCGGGCTGCAGAGCGTCGAGGTGCGGCGTGCTGCGACCACCTTCACCTGGACTCCGCGCGAGACGCTGAGCGTTTATCTGAGCGGCGGCTATCAGCGACTCGAGTCGCTGCAGAACGGGTACACGGGGCCCGCCACTGCTGCGTGGGTGGTCTCGCAGGGCGAGCATTTCTGGAACGTCAACGTCGGCGGCCAGTGGACGCTGAGCAAGCGCTGGATGGTCGGGTTCGATTACACCCACGCACCCTCTTATTACGATACCCAGACGCAGGCCGCCGGCATCACCCAGCCGTTCCCGCAGAACTCCACGAGTCTGGACAATGCGCGCCTCGACCTGCGCTATCAGTGGACCACGCCCCTGCAGGTGCATCTGCTGTTCATCCACGAGAAGTACGATTCCCACGATTGGGGGATCGAGAATGTCGGCCCGAGCACGGTGCCGAACCTGCTGGCCTTCGGCGTGCAACCGTTGAATCACGACGTGAACCTGGTTGCGCTGACCGCGCGCTATCAGTTCGATGTGCACCCGCGCGCGCCCTGAGCCGCGGCGCGGCTACTCCTCGAGCTCCTTGAGCACCGCCGGCGCCGCGTCGTCCTCTGCGACCACGTTGTGGCACAGCTCGCACTTCTTGCGGATCTTCTCGCCCGTGGCGGTGACGTGCTTGTTATCGTGACAGCGCCAGCACCCGGGCGACTGCTGATGGCCGATGTAGTTGTTATAGGTGTTCCAGGTCACTTTCATGTGCGGGAACACGTTGACCGCCCAGATATCGCCCAGCGCCCTGCCCGCCTGAGTCACCGCCGAAGCGCGCGCGCCGGCCACGTCGGGGTAGTTGCTGTGATAGAACGCGCTGATGTCACGGCTGATGGCTGCGCGTGCCTGCTCCGCTGACGGGTACTCTGCCTGCAGCACGCGCAGTGCTTCGCGCTTGATGAACGCGAGCGAATTGTCGATGCGACCATCCTTGAGCGCCGCGTCGACCTCGTGCGCCGGCGTACCGAAGACGTGCGTCGGCCGGTTGTGGCAATCGACACACTCCATGGTCCGCCACTGAGCATCCACCGGTGGAACCGCATCGTTCTTGAAGGTCTTTAGCGATCCGTCCGGGCTCCGCAGCTCGACCACGTAGATCTTGTCGTGCGATGGCGATCCCAGGTAGCGAATCTGGTTTCCGGGGCCCACGTGCCAGTGAATTCCGGAGCTGGCTTTTCCTGTCTGGCCACCGACATGCAGCATGAGCACAGTCTCCTTGGCGGTGTTCGCTTCATCCTCGGCGTAGTGTGTGTGCACGACCAATCGGTCGCCGACGAAAGCGTTCGTCCAGTGGCATTGCTCACACACCACGCGGGCCGGGCGAAGGTTGTGGATGGGCGTCGGGATGGGCCGGGGGTAGGTGTCGAGAAGCACCTCGATCATCTCCAAGGTGCCGTTGATCTTCGACTTCACGAACCAGCTGGCGCCGGGGCCGACGTGACATTCGACGCACGCTACGTTGGCATGCGCAGAACGCGTGTGCGAGGTGCCCTCCGGCTCCATGATCTTGTGGCAGGCGTCGCTGCAGAATTCCACCGACTCGAGGACTTCGACTCCGCGGTAGCCGGTCGCCGCCAGGATGACCAGAACGCCGCCGCCGAGCAGCAGGCCGAGCAGGATCGCGCCGCGCGTCGCGCCATCGTTGAGGTCGAAAACCGGTAACTGCGCACCGGCAGCGCCGCCGGAGCCCATCCGTCGCTGCCGCCGCCGCTGCCACCAGAGTCCGAGTGGAATCAAGATCAGCCCGAGCACGATGAAGGCCGGCAACACCGCATAGGCGAGGAGCTGCAGGCGCAGACTTCGACCGAGACCGGCGGCTTCGACAACCGCCAGCAGCAGCACGAGGCCGCAGGCCACGACCACCAGGATGCTGCCGATGCGACTGAGGGCGTTGCGCGTCAGTGCGGCAGTGAGGTTTCGCCAGGCATTCATGCAGTATCAGCCTCCGGATCAGTGGTGCAGGTGACCGAGCAACGCAACGAAGATCCCGATCGCGAGCGCAATGCCGACCGCCACCGCGGCGAACCCAAACACGTAGGCACGCACGAGCTCGGCGCGGGTCGGCGCGGGCGCGAGCAGGCTCTCGAGACGATTCGCCGCCACGAGACGCTGGTATTCGAGTGGCCGCTCTTCGCGGAAGCGCTCGAGGGGCAGCCGCCCGGTGAAGACGACCGGATCCATGGGGAAGGTCTCCGGTCGCAGGTGCGTATGGAAGTAGTGGAAGAGGAATATGAAACCGGTGGCGAGCAGCGCCTCGTCGCTGTGGGCGATGTAGGCGGCGTTCAGCGTCCAGCCCGGCAGGAAGCGCGTGAAGACTGCCGGGAACCACAGCATGAGGCCGGTGAAGCCGATGAGCGCCACGCCCCAGAAAACAGCCAGATAATCGAACTTCTCCCAGTAGGTCCAGCGATCGAACTGCGGCCGAGGCCGCAGGTACAGGAAGTAGCCGATGTTGGCAAAGAAGTCCCGCACGTCCGTCAGCTGCGGCACCATCGAGCGCGGACCCCACAGGTAGCCGCGCTCATGTTTCACGATCATCTTGTACAGCACCCCCAGCACGTGCACGCCGAAGTAGCCGAAGGTTACGACGGCGGCGATCCGGTGCAGAACCCCGGCCGTGTGCCGACCGCCCCACAGCGCCATGAGTTGCGGAGCCCAGGGGCTGTCGGCGAACTTCAGCGGCAGTCCGGTCGCGGCCAGCAGCAGGAAGCTGACGACCACGGTGAGGTGCAGCCAGATCTGCGGGGTCGTGAAGCGCCGGACGAAAGGTCCATCGGCTAGCGGCGCCTTCGGGTACTCCCCGCGCAGCTTGCCGATGAGCGTGCGCTGGAGCCACAGCAGATCGTGCAGGCCGAAGAAGCCGAACACTCCGAGCAGCAGCACCGTCATCAGCAGCCACACCCAATGCAGGTAGGGGTTGCGCGTTGCATCGGTCGGATCGGCGTGCGGATCGAAAGTCAGGAACGAGGCGTGCACCGTGCCGTGACACTGGCCACACGTCGTGGCCAGATGCGCCGCATTGGTGCTCGAGCGGGGATCGGCGGAGTCGAGGTTATGGTGCGCCGTGTGACAGTCCGTGCACATGGCAGCCGCCGTATCGCCCAGCGCCCCTGCCTTGCCGTGGAAGCTGTCGCGGTACGACTGATAAAACCTGCTGTGGCAGTCGCCGCAACCACCGGGGAAACTCTGCCGCAGCGCCGCGCTCTGCGGCGGCTTGATCGCGTGCGCCTGATGGCAGGTCGTGCAGACCGGGCCGCCTTTGCTGCCCTGCTGCCACAACACCCCGTGCGAGCTGTCCTGCCATTCTCTCAGCACTCCCGCGTGACACTTGCCACAGGTCTGCGGAATCTGCGCGCGCGCGGTGGCGTTGCCCGGGGCCGCCGCTGCCTTGATCTCGTGGCCGCTGCCGTGACAGTCGGTGCAGGCTGGGGCGCTCACCAGCCCGGACTTGAAGAGGGCGCGGGCATGCTCGCTCGCGAGGTACCCATCCATCATGTCCTGGTGGCAGTGCCCACAGTTGCGCACCTGGTTGACGGCCGACATCGAGTTGTTGGGATTCTGGGCGCGCAGCACCGCGTGTGGATCCCCGTGGCAGCCTGCGCACTTCTGCGCTGAGAGCTGTTGCGAGCCGTGTATGCTGCCCTGCAGCTGCTCGATGACCTGCGCATGGCAGGAGGCGCAGGTCTCCAGGGGCACCGCGCTGAGCTTCTCGCGCGGGTGGCGCACCGTCTGTGCGTCCTGGTGGCACGCAGTGCAAGCGAGCCGCCCATGCGCGGAGCCGGTGAATACGCCTGTGGAGACGCTGAGCGAGCGACCGGCTCCGTCCTTGAGCTCCGGATCGTCGTGGCAGCCTGCGCAGCGGGCATTGGGTGAGGGCTGCGCCGTATCTGCCGGCTCGGCGGCGGCCGCCAGCGACGCGCCAAGCAGGACACCCGCGAACGCAAGCTGCACGCTCAGTTTGCCGAGCGCGGACCGGCGGCGCAGGTGTCCCGGCAACCACACCATCGCGTTTCCCTTTATGCTGCGCGCTCGCGCGAGGGCGGAGAGCGCGTCAGGCAGCAGCGGCTCCTTCTAACGCATCGCTGCAGGCCGGGGCATCAGTGAAAGTCCCTACACCCGCCGATTGCGCAAACTCCTCATGGCTGATGTCGGCTTGCGCACATAAACTCGGCCGGTCGCGTATACCCGGGAGTTTCGTCATGGTCAGAATCTTCAGCGTCGGTGCGGCGATCGTGGTCGCCTGCCTGCCCACAGCCACGATCGCCGCCGACGCAGCGGCCGGCAAAGCCAAGGTGCAGCAGTCCTGCTCCGATTGTCACGACCCCGGGGATGCACCCTGGAAGGGCCGGAGCGAGAAGGCGATGCACGATCAGATTGCGGCCGTGATGGCCGGAAAGCTCAAGCATCCGAAAAAGCTGCAGTTGAGCGACGCCGACATCGACAATATCTCCGCTTACATCGGCTCTTCTGACCACTGACCGTGCAGCGCACCAGGAGGGCCCGGGCGCGCAGGCCCGTCTGGCCCGGCATGCATCAGGTGATCACCGCGTGACCGACAAGCGCGCCATCATTGACGAGCTTGGCGAGCGCGCCCTGCTGTTGCCACGCGCGCTCGAGGCGGCGCTCGCGGCGAATGATCGGCTGAAGGTGTGCTTCAGCCTGCTGCAGGCGGCCGAGCGGCACGCCGATCATCCGGAGGAGCCGGTGCCGGACTTCGTTGCCGAGCGTCAGGCCGCAGGCATGGACGGCGCGCTCGGCTTCAACATCGCCGACAGCCGCCGCGAGCCGAACGGTGAGTTGCACCTGCCCGGCGCGAGCGCCCTGCGACGACAGCTGCTGAACGACCTGGCTGCGATGCAGGCACCCCTGTCGCTCGCGGCGCATGGGCAGGCGGCCGAGCTCGGAACGCGGGCGCAGAGCCTCGAGGCGCAACTGCCCGCCTTCCCGGATGATCTCATTCCAAGGGGAACCATCGCCGCCATCGCACGCGCCGACCGCGACTCCGGCGGTGACAGCCTGCACCTGCTGGTCATGGACCTGCACCGTGCGCTCAACGCGTTACAGGCCGGCATCTCCGAGGAGAGCATCGAGGGCGCGCGTGTCTGGCGCGTGGCCGATGGCGATCGCAGCCTGGTGCGCGCTTTCATGTCCGGACTCAACCGGACCGCGCCGCTGAAATTCGATCATCCGGGGCTCGGGACCACCGCCACACGCATCGGCGAGCGGCTCCTCATTCAGAACGACATCGGCACGACCGACGCTCATGTACTGGTCGTGCACGTCGCCGGGCTGGTGGCCACGGTCACCTACACCGATGTGCACGCGCGGCGCCTCGCATTTTTTCAAAGTCTGCTCAAGCCCTTTACCGTCCAGTGGACGCAGCCGGCCGCCCGGCGCAGCGAGGGCCTCGCCGAGGACGAGCCTTACTACCTGAGCGTCGGACGTTTCGACGCCGCGGACTCCGCCGCTCTCTGCAGTTACCTGCAACATCTCGGCTCGCGGCTCGTGTTCCTCATCGACTGGAACCGGGCACGCAAGATCCTGCGCGAGTTCCTCCCCAAGGGCGAGGCGCTGCGGCTGCTCAAGTGGGCCGCCGATCGGGATCTCGGTCATCGCGCCTTCCTGCAGCTCGGTGGCGAACGCGTCATCTACGAGGCGCTGGAATTCGCGCAGCGCGCACCATTGCGCTACGGCGAGCGCCTGCACGAGGCGCTCGGTGCGGAAGCTGCGTTCGATTACCTGCAGTTCGTGCTGCGCGAGGCGAGTAACGGACTGCGTGTGCACCGCTCCGAGCGCTTCATACGCGATGAAGTGAAGGCCGAGCTCGCGCGCCGTTTCCGCACGGCGCACTCGAGCCTGCTCACGATCGCACTCTCTCATGCTGAGCGCGTTTTTGATCTCGCGGCCACGGTCCAGGAAGGACTGCTGCGGCATGCCGATCCCCAGGCCTCGCAGCTCCTCACGCGCGGCGCGCAGCGCGCGCTGCAATGGGAGCAGGAGGGCGATGCCATCGTGAGCCGCATCCGCACGCTCGCCGCACGCACCGCAACGCCGCGCGTGTATGCGGAGCTCATGCATGCAGCAGACGAGGCCGCCGATGGGCTGGAGGAAGCCGCGTTTCTGCTCACGCATTTCGCTGCGGTCGCACCGCCGGCACGCATCCTGGAGCCGCTGCAGGCGCTCGCCGCGTTGCTGGTCGCAGGCGCGCAGGAATCCGTGAAGATGTACGAGGCGGCGCGGCACGTCACGCGCGCGGGCGCGCGTGAGGAGTTGCAGGACTTCTTCGCGGCGATCGATCGCATCGTGTCGATCGAGCGTGACTCCGACGTCGCCGAGCGCGCCGTCACCACCACGCTGCTCACGGGCGCGTGCGAGGCACGCGCCCTGCACCTCGTCGCCCGGCTCTCGCAGGCTCTCGAGCATGCCGCGGACGGGCTCGCCTTGAGCGCGCTCAGGCTGCGCGATCATCTGCTCAACGACGTCATGACCACCTGAGCAGCAGCCGGTTAGGCCGATGCACGACAGCCTGTTCTTCATCCTGTCCGGCGCCGGTGCAGCCGTTGCCGACGTGAGCCAGGTGGGCTCCAAGGCCTGGGGGCTGCTGCGCATGACGCGCCGCGGGCTGCGGGTCCCGCCGGCGTTCGTGCTCGGCACCGCCGTGTGTCGCGATTTTCTGGCGCGCGGCGGAGCGCTGTCCGATGAGGTCCACGGCATGCTCGAGGCGGGTCTTGGGCGCCTGGCGGATGCGACCGGACAGCGCTTCGGCGACGCGCGCCGGCCGCTGCTGGTCGCGGTGCGCTCCGGCGCTCCGGTCTCCATGCCCGGAATGATGGACACGATTCTCAACATCGGGCTGTCGGAGCACAACCTCGGCGGGTTGCTCCGCAGCACCGGCAACCCGCGCCTGGTGCACGATTGTTACCGGCGGCTGGTGCGTGATTTCACGACAGTCGTCCATGGCAAGGCGAGCGCACCGTTCGATGCGCTCATCGAGCGGCGCTGCCGTGAGCAGGGCATCGACAACGCGCGCGAGCTCGACAGCGCGAGTCTGCGGGATCTGTGCGCACAGTCCCTGGAGATGGCGAATGCCACCACCGGCGTGCCCTTCCCGCAGGCGCCGATGGAGCAGCTCGAGCAGGCGGTCATGGCGGTGTTCCGCTCCTGGAACAGCGAGCGCGCCCGGCACTACCGGCGTCTGAACGGCATCGATGACCGAATCGGTACCGCCGTGACGGTGCAGGCCATGGTGTTCGGCAACAGTGGCAGCACCTCCGGTGCAGGTGTTGGCTTCACGCGCGACCCGGCGAGCGGTGAGAACCGGCTCTACCTCGATTTCCTCTTCAATGCGCAGGGCGAGGATGTGGTGTCGGGTCGCTATCCGCTGCACGACGGCACGCGTCTCGAGCGTCAACTGCCTCTCATCGCGCAGGAGCTGCAACGCATCAAGGTGCAGCTCGAAGAGGAATTCGGCGACATGCAGGATTTCGAGTTCACGGTCGCCGACGGACGGCTCTACCTCTTGCAGAGCCGTGCCGGCAAACGCACCCCGTGGGCGGCGCTGCGCATCGCCGTCGAGCGCGTGCGTGCGCAGCAGATCAGCCCGGGAGAGGCACTGGCGCTGCTGCGACCGTACGAGCTCGAGCGCATCGAGCGTACGCGGCTTGCCGCGGTCCCTGGCGTCGAGCCGCTGGCGACGGCGGTGACCGCCAGTATCGGGGTCGCGGCGGGAGCGCTGGCGTTCGATGCGAAGCGTGCCGCGGCGCTCGCTGCCCAAGGTCAGCCGGTCATCCTTGCCCGCGCCGAGATCGCCACCGAGGACGTCGCGGGCATCGCTGCGGCCGACGGTGTGCTCACGGCGGTCGGCGGGCGCACCTCCCATGCGGCGGTGGTGGCACGCCAGCTCGGCAAGGTCTGCCTCGTCGGCTGCTCCGCGCTCACCATCGACCCGGGCGAGCACAGCTGCCAGATCGGCGCATTGCGCCTCGCGGAAGGCGACCTGGTGACACTCGATGGTGACACCGGCCGGGTGTTCCATGGCAAGCTCCCGGTGATACGTGAGCGGCCGGAGGCGGAGCTCGCCGAGATCCGCAGGTGGCGTGCAGACTGAGCGGTGATTCTCAGCCGCGAGCCCGGCCGGCTGGAACGGCGCCGCTGCAGCGCGGTGTGGCTCACTCGTGCCGAGTTACTGCGATGGCGCACCGAAATCCGAGGTCTGCGGTGGTCGCGCTCCGATTCAGGGCCGAGAGCACCGCGAGCCGCAGGATCATCGGATAGTTCTCCGGGTCGGTGACCGAGAGCGCCGCCGCGCCGCATGACATGGCCGTATCGCCTGGTGCCATCGTCATCCCGGCGTGCGCCGGATGCGCGTGAGCCATGAACAACGTATCGAAGTCCTCGACCCACTCCCACACGAGTCCGTGCAGATCCTGAATCCCATACAGGTTGGGCGGCTTGAGTCCCACGGCCGGCAGAGGCGCTCCCCGGGCGCGCCCGAGAGTTGCAAGGATCGTCTGTCGCCAGAGCGGATCGCGGCGGGCATCCGCGACATGCTCATCGGCAGCAGCCGCAAATTCCCACTCGAGCCAGGTGGGTAAACGCGCGCCTCGAGATTCGCAGTACGCACGCGCGGCAAACCAGCTCACGCGCGTCACGGGCTGGCAGGAAGGGGCACCCGCTCCCAGCTCGAGCGGGCTCTGCCAGTGCTCGAGGTAGCGGCCGTCGGCCGACTTCGGCGCGACCCGATCGCGCTGCCATTCCGGATGAGCGCGTACGAATTCCAGGAACGCGCGATTGGTGACCGGGGTACGCTCGAGCGAGAAAGGCTCGACCTGCACAGCCGCAGCGGGCGGCAGAATAGAGTGAAACTCACCGCCAGGAAGCGTCACATAGGCCGCCGAGCCGGAACTGCAGCGCGCGGCGTCGTCGGCGCGGACAACCGGCATGGCCGCTGCCGCAAGTGTTGCAGCGAGGATCGCCCACCACATCAGCCGCCTCGACCCGGCTGCGGCTCGTGTCCCATGACGATATCCACGGGCCTCCAAAGATTCAGCTTGGATGCAGCTTTGATCTCAGGATGCTACGCATCGGCCGGCGGCGGAAATAAGATGAAGTGCGTAGTAGAGCCCCGCCTCGGTTAATACTCATTTGAAGCATCCGGCGCGGGCTCTCTAATGCCCGGTCCATCTCCTCAGAGTCCTCCGATGAGACTGCCTGCGGTGTTGGGCTATGGATTTCGGCCATTTTTCCTGGCGGCAGCTCTCGCCGCGCTGCTCCTGATAACGTGGTGGGCGGCGAGCCTCGAGCTCCATGTGCCGCTCGCGACCGCGTGGCCCGCTGCGTTGTGGCATGGCCACGAGATGGTATACGGGTTCATCGTCGCGGCTGTCAGCGGCTTTCTCCTGACCGCGGTGCCCAGTTGGACCGGAGCGCGCGGCTTTGCCGGCTGGCCACTCGTGCTGTTGGTGGCGCTGTGGCTGCTCGGCCGCCTGCTCGTGTCGAGCTCGGCGCACTGGCCGCTGGGTGTGACCGCAGCGGCCGACCTGGCGTTCCTGCCGGCGCTGGCCATCATGTTACTGCCGCCCTTGTCGCGCACACGCAATCGCAACACGCCGCTGCTCATTGCGCTCGCGGCGCTGTGTGGCGCGAATGGCTGGTTTTACTGGGCAGTGGATCAGGGGTATGCGGCATACGCGCAGCGCGCTCTGCTCGTAGCGGTCGACATCGTGCTGCTGCTCGTAACCGTCATCGGCGGACGCATCATCCCGGCATTCACGAGCGCGGCGCTCAAGGCGCGTGGTGGCACACTCGCATCCAGGGCTTTGCCCGGTGTCAACACGGCGGCGATCGCGGTGATGCTGGCCATGGTGACTCTCGATGCGACCATGCCTGACAGTCGCCCAGCGGGCGCGTGTGCGTTGCTCGCGGCGGGAATCCAGGCATTGCGCCTTTCGCAGTGGGGCGGGTTGCGCACGCTGCGCCTGCCGATCGTATGGGTGCTGCACCTCGCTTATGCATGGCTGCCGCTCGGCTTCGCATTGAAAGCGCTCGCGCTGCTCACGGCAGCGCGCTGGCCGGCTTTCTGGCTGCATGCCCTCACCGTCGGTGCCGCCGCTACCATGATCATGGCCGTCATCACACGTGCCTCGCTCGGCCACACGGGTCGGCCACTGGTGGTCAGTCCCATCACGGTGCTCGCCTACGTGCTGTTGACGGCGGCGGCTGCAGTGCGCAGTCTCGGGCCGGCATTGCCCGTTCCTTATGCGGTGGTGATCGGGGTCAGCGCCTTCCTGTGGATCGCGGCCTTCCTGCTCTTCCTGTGGGTCTACACGCCTGTGCTTCTGACGAGGCGCGTCGATGGGAGAGCCGGCTAGAGCAGCCGCCGCGCGCCCTGGTCTACGCACTAGCTCTTATTTCCTTCGCAACGACGCCGCAGCATCCTGCGGGCGAAGGTGTATTTCAAATGGAGCTTTGCGTACGCTGATGCGGCTGACGAGTTTCACCGACTACAGCCTGCGCGTGCTCATGTACGTTGCGGCACGGCCGCAGCCGCAGGCAACCATCGCCGAGATCGCAGCGTCCTTCGCCGTCTCCGAGAGCCATTTGACCAAGGTGGTGCACTCACTTGGCAAGCAGGGGGTATTGGTGACCGTGCGCGGCCACGGCGGCGGGCTGGCGCTCGCCTGCCCGCCCGATCGCATCAATATCGGCGTGGTCGTCAGAGCCGCCGAAGCCGAAGGCGCACTGGTCGAGTGCTTTGACCGCGACACCAATCGCTGTGTCATCACGTCCGTGTGTGCCCTGCGCCCGGTCCTGGTGCAGGCGCTCGAGGCTTTCTATGGCGTTCTCGGGCGCTACACGCTCGCCGACATCACCCGTCACCGGCGCAAGCTGCAGCACATGTTGGGACTGGTGTAGGCCGTAATCCGGGAGGTCAAGGACATGAATCGCGTGCATCGCCTGATGACCCTCGCACTGGCGGGGTTGAGTTGCGCCATGGGCCTGGTCTCGCCCGTCAGCGGTGCTGCCGAGCCGGCGAGCGCCATCCCCGGAGACTTCGGGCCGCCCCGGGGCGAGGTCATCCATGCCACACTCACCAGCCCTCCCAATGTACCGCCGCCCATCCATCGCAGCCATCCGGCGAAGGTGATCGTGGATCTCGAGGTGCGTGAGGTGGAGAAGGAGATCTCGGAAGGTGTCACCTACACCTTCTGGACTTTCGGCGGCACGACCCCCGGAAGCTTCATCCGTGTGCGCCAGGGCGACACCGTGGAGTTCCATCTCAAGAACCATCCTGACAGCAAGATGCCCCACAACATCGACCTGCACGGGGTCACCGGCCCCGGGGGCGGGGCGGCTTCGAGCTTCACGGCTCCAGGTCACGCCTCGCAATTCACGTTCAAGGCGCTCAACCAGGGAATCTACGTCTACCACTGTGCTACCGCACCCGTCGGCATGCACATCGCCAACGGCATGTACGGTCTGATGCTGGTGGAGCCACCGGGCGGGATGAAGCCCGTCGATCACGAGTACTACGTCATGCAGGGTGATTTCTACACGGTGGGCAAGTACCGCGAGCGCGGACACCAGGACTTTGATATGCAGCGGGCGATCGACGAGCGGCCGACCTACGTGCTGTTCAACGGCTCCGAAGGTTCGCTGGTCGGGGAGAATGCACTCAGGGCCAAGGTCGGCGATCGGGTACGGCTGTTCGTCGGCAACGGCGGCCCGAATCTGGTGAGCAGCTTCCACGTCATCGGAGCGATCTTCGACCGGGTCCGTTACGAGGGCGGGGTTCACGAGCAGGAGAATGTGCAGACCACGCTGATCCCGGCGGGAGGCGCGGCAATCGTGGAATTCCATATCAGGGTCCCGGGCAGTTACGTGCTGGTCGACCATTCGATCCTGCGGGCGTTCAACAAGGGAGCCCTGGCGATCCTCAAGGCGGACGGCCCCGAGAACAAGAGCATCTACTCGGGCAAGGAGGTCGATTCGGTGTATCTCGGCGACCGCGCCGCGAACCTCGCCGCCGTGAGCGAAGCACGCGCGTCCGAAGCGAGCGGCACACTCACCAAGGAGCAACAGATCAAGGCCGGGGAATCGCGCTTCACTGGCACCTGCTCCGTGTGCCACCAGGCCAACGGGGAGGGAGTGCCCGGCGTATTCCCGCCACTCGCGCGCTCCGATTTCCTGATGGCGGACAAGCAACGGTCCATCGGCATTGTGCTCAATGGACTCTCCGGGAAGGTCACCGTCAATGGCAACACGTTCAACTCCGTGATGCCGCCCATGAGTCAGCTCACCGATGATGAGCTCGCCAACATCCTGACCTTCGCCCGCAACAGCTGGGGCAACGGCGGTGAGCCAGTCTCGGCCGATGAGGTGAAGCAGATTCGCGCCTCGACCCAGCGCCCGGCAGGGGCTGCGCATTGACGGTGGACTCAAATCGGCTGACGCATCTCATGAAGATGTGGTTTCATCGCCGCTTTGGACTGGATTGATGCCATGATCGACAAGGCGCTGCTCGAGCTCGCATGGGAGACGGTGCGCAAGGCGGTACGCTGGACGCCGCTCCTGCATTCCGACTATCTCGATTCCCTCATCGGAGCGCGCATCTTCCTCAAAGCCGAATCGCTGCAGATTGGGGGCTCCTTCAAGATGCGCGGCGCCTGGTTCCGGGTGAGCCGCCTGTCCGCGCCGCAACGCCAACGCGGTGTGGTCGCCTTCTCCTCCGGGAATTTCGCGCAGGCACTGGCGCTCGCCGGCCATCGCGCCGGGGTCCCGGTCACCATCGTCATGCCGCACGATGCCCCCCGGCGCAAGATCGAGCTCACACAGCGCGCCGGCGCCACGGTGGTGCTGACCGAGCATGGAGACCGCAACCGTGAGGAGGTGGCCAGCGAGCGAGCGCGCGAGATCGCCGAGCAGCAGCAGTGCGCACTGCTGCATCCGTTCGATGACCCGTTCGTCGTCGCCGGGCAGTCCACCCTGATGCGAGAGGTGCTGCTCGATGCCGAGCGGGAGGAGCTGCGCCTGGATACGATCCTGTGTCCGGTCGGCGGCGGCGGGCTCATTGCGGGCACGGCCCTGGCTGAAGAGTATTTCGGTCACGGCACCGAGGTCGTCGCGGTCGAGCCGGCAGCATGCGACGACATGCGCCGCTCGCTCATCTCGCATCGACGCGAACGCAACGTCGGCACGCCGCGGACCATCTGCGACGCGATGCAGGCGGTGAGCCCGGGCGCGGTGCCCTTCGAGGCCGCCGCGCACCTCATCGCCCGTGGCATCGCTGTCGATGACGATGCCGTGCGGCGCGCAATGCGCATCGCCTTCGAGGAATTCAAGATCGTGCTCGAGCCGAGCGGTGCCATTGCACTCGCCGCCGCGCTCGAGCATCGGCAGGAGTTCGCGGATCGCACCCTGGTGCTGCTGTGCTGTGGCGGCAGCGTATCCATCGAGGATCTGCTGCGCCTGACCAGCACGACCAGCACGACCAGTACCACACATTAGCCTGCGAAGCACTCGGGAGCGCTCGCCCCCGCAGAGGCGGGCGGAGCAGATGTGCGTTTGGATAGGATGCGCATGAATCATGCGCATGGATCATGCGCATGGGCCATGCGCATGGCCGGCAGAGGGACGTCTCGCTAGGGCGGACGCACCGCTAGGGCGGACGCACCGCTGGGGCGGACGCACCGCTGGGGCGGGCACGGCTGGGCGGATGCACCGCCGGGGCGGACCGCGAGCTCTACAACAGGAATCCGCGCAGCGTCTTCGCCGGCTCACTGAACGGCACGGCGACCAGCCAGACCGGGACGAAGGGCAGAAAGGTCGCAAGCGCCAGGAGCCCGACAGTCCTGGGCTCGAGCGGCAGGATACGCACCGAGCGCAGCAGCGGCAGACTGATCAGCAATGACCACCCGCCGGCGGCCGAGGTCGCTGCAGCCGTCCGACCAGCGCCACGATCAATGCAAGGCGCAGGGTCACAGACTCATCGAATCGGA
Organism: Steroidobacteraceae bacterium; assembly: GCA_035541695.1. GTDB lineage: Bacteria > Pseudomonadota > Gammaproteobacteria > Steroidobacterales > Steroidobacteraceae > 13-2-20CM-66-19. The sequence continues at coordinate 1,687 of DATKMV010000019.1, read as the reverse complement.
ACAGAGGTGTGCCCGCAATGCACGTTCGCGGTCGCGGCCACGCATCAGCCCAACCGTTTGGCAAGGCGCGCGCAGCCATTACAATCCTCGAGTCACCAAGGGGACTCGACATGGACAAACAGCCCTTCACCCGACGTCAGTTCGTACGCTGCGCGGCCTTCAGCTTGTCGTTTCCTGCGCTGGGCACCTTACTGGACGTGCAAGCCGCCGCACCCGCTGCGAGCACCAACGAGACCTGGAAGCCCGCGGCGCGTACCGTAAAGCTGCCCGATGGCAAGACGGTGCCGGCGCTCGGCCAGGGCTGCTGGCATCTCGGTCAGGGCCGACACAGCCCGGAGGTTGAGCAGGAGGCGCTGCGCACCGGCTTCGCCCTGGGGATGACCTTGCTCGACACCTCGGGAAATTATGGCGGCGGGCGCTCGGAGGAACTGCTGAGTCATGTGCTCGGAGCCCAGCGCGAGCGCATTTTCCTCGTCTCAAAAGTTGAAGGCGACCAGATCGCCGGCGATGGCATCGCGCGCGCTTGCGCCGCGAGCCTCGCGCGCCTCGGCACCGACTATCTCGATCTTTATCTGCTGCACTGGCCGGTTCCCAGCCAGGAATTCCCGGGGGTGGTGGCTGCATTCGAGCAGTTACGCGCGTCGGGAAAAATCCGCGCCTGGGGCGTATCCAATTTCAGCGTCCCGCAGATGGAGGACCTGTTCCGCCTTCCCGACGGTCGTCATTGCGCAACCAACCAGGTGCCTTACAGCCTCAACAACCGGCGCATCGAGCGTGATGTCCTGCCATGGTGCAAGCAGCACAATGTGCCGGTGATGGCTTACTCGCCGCTCGGCGGCGACCGGCATCTGCTGGTCGGTGACCGTACACTCACGCAGATCGGCGCGAGTCACGGGTGCACGGCTGCCGCGGTGGCGCTCGCCTGGGTGATCCGCGGCGGCAACGTGATTGCGATTCCCGAATCGGGCTCCCCGGAGCACGTGAAGGAGAACGCCGTGGCACTCTCGCTGACGCTCACGCCGGCCGAGTTGCAGACGCTCGACCGGGCGTTTGCCGCGTGAGGCTACGCGCGCGCTCGATGCTGCCGCGCTCGATGCTGCGTTGTCTGACGCACGCCTGCTCTCCGCGCAGCACCTGCCACGGATCGACGTAAGAGCTATCGGCACTCCATCGGTTACGTTTTCCGTACCGCAGACTGAGTCGCCGTCGCGGCCGTGGCGCGGCGGCACTCATATATATGCACGTACACCGGACGGCCGCCGCGCCGGCCGCTGGCGGGAGTTAAGGAAAATCCCGCGACCTGACACTTGTCATAAATTGCTGTTGGTTGTCGCCGTGTTGCTACCAGTTGCGAGCGACACCGCAAGCTACTCATGATGGCGCGGCGCGGCTCGTGTTGGCTGGGCGAGCAACACCCTGTTCTTCAACAACGCCACGACCAGCGCGGTCGTGGTCGACAACGGCACCGGCAACAGCGTCGGCGCCGGGAGCGCCGATTCCGCCGCCGACCCGCTGATGACGAATGCTGGTGGCTCGTTCACTCTGATATCGGACTTCCAGCCCACCCGCAATTACGCCGGCGGCGCCGCGGTGCCGGTGTGGTACGACGCTCTCGGGGGAGCGTGGAGTCCGACCTGGAGCCTTGGCGCACTGAAGCCCTGAGGCGACTCGCGCGCCGCTGCGAGAA
>DATKMV010000018.1:0-21953 GCA_035541695.1 Steroidobacteraceae bacterium | reverse complement strand
TTTTTACACGACCTGCGGCGCACCGCGCGCACTCAGCTCGGCGCACTCGGCGTCCGGCGCGAGGTGGCCGAGCGGTGCCTGGGACAGGCGATCCGTGTGGTGCACACCCTGCCACGGGTCTGAAGTTGACGCGCCGTTGCCGGGTGCGCGAGCATTTTCCCGCGCCCTTCGAGTCCCACGTGAGGCGTAAGCCGTTAGAACATATGAAGTTTAGGCGGGGTCAAGTGGGGGAGAAATCAATCTGGAACCGGGTGGCCGGCCTTGTCGGCGCAAAAGGCGAGGCCCGCCTGCGGGAGTTGCCGACCCACACGCGCCGTTGCCCGGCAGGTCATCCCATGGCACTGGACTGGGCCGAGTGCCCCTATTGCAAAGCGGAGCGCCCTTCGACCCCGGACAGCCAGGCAGGACAGGCGCCCGCGTCGCCTGCCACCGCCCCGGCGACCGCGATCGCTCCGACACGTTACCGTGAAGAAACGAAAATGGCCGGCCGGCTGCTGGTCGGCGTGGTGTTCACGTTCAGCTGGTCGAGCAGGGGCCAGCTCTTTCCGGTGTATGCCGGCCGGAATCATGCGGGGGCCGCCCCGATGACCCGGGAAGGCGAGCGCACGGCGATCCTGGTGACCGAGGACCCGGCCGTGTCAGCCACGCAGTTCCTGATCCTCTACCAGCAGGACACCGGGCAGTACCGCATCATGGACACGAGCAGCAGTCATGCAACGTTCGTGAACGGCGAGCGGATCGACTCCAAGGGAATCGAGCTGCCGGATGACGCACAGATCCGGGCCGGCAACACGCTTTTCATCTTCAAGAAATTGCTTCCTCCGACGGCCGAGGCCGAGCTCCGGCCGCAAGGAGATGACCCGCCCGTCGCGGCAAGCACCCTCTTATAAAAGGCGCACAACATAAAAGGCGCACAACATGAAGTACTCGGGTCTCAGGTGCTGCATCATCGGGTTGGTGCTCGCGTCGATGTCGGGCTGGGCAACCGCCGCCAGTTCCAGCGCCAAAGCCGGACTCGAGTGTGGGTTCGGGACGGCGGGAATCAGTTTTCTGGCCTGCAAGCTCTCGGGCAAGAGCTCCAAGGAGTGCGCGGAAATCGGCGCAGGCGTCGGGCTCGCAGGAGCCCTGGCGTGCTCGCTCTATGCGAAGCACCTCGAGGCCCGTCGCAAGGAGCTCGCGGGCAAGGAAAACGACCTCGATGCGCAAATCCATTATGTGCAGGGGCTCAACGCGGATACACAAAAGCTGAACGCAGACCTGACACAACGCGTGACTTCCGTCACACAGGACACCGACAAGCTCGTTGCGAAAATCGCGCAACAGCAGATTACCCAGGAGCAGCTCGCCAAGGAACGCAAGAACATGGACGATCTCGTGAAGACGTCCCAGAGCGAGGTGACCCAGGGTACACAGGCACTCGAGGAGGCCAAACAGTTCAGAGCACAAAAAAGCGGCTCCTCGGCTAAGCTCGACTCAGCCATCGCTCAACAGGAGCAACTGCTGGCGGAAGCCCAACGTCAGGTCGACCAGCTCGCCGCGCAACGGGCGCGTGTCTGATGGAACTGCCCGAGCGTTGCGGTGCGTCGGCGCGCCGGCTCGCGCCATCATTGGTTCCTTTCATGCTGATGGGTCTGAGCGGCTGTACGATCGCGCGGATGCACAGCGATCTGCAGGACCGCCAGACCCGGATCGACCAGAAGCAGCAGCAGCTCGGCGAGCTTCGCGCGACCCAGACCGACCTGACCGCCGAAAGTGATCGCCTGCAGGACGACCTGCAGCGGCGCGAGCTCGACGCCAACGAGCTGCGTACGCGGCTCGATGAGCTCGTCGCTCTGAATGAGGCTGCACAGGTGTCCTCGGCGCAGCAGAAAGCGCAGCAGGAGGAGCGCCGGCGACAGCTGCAGGACGTCCGCCGCCAGGCGCATGCGCTCGATCAGGACAAGACTCTGAGCGATGTGGTGAAGCAAAAGAAGCTGGACGAGCTCAAGGAGAAAACCCGCGCGCTCCTGCAAATTCTGCTGGCCGGTTGAGACCAATGTGCTGCGATAGCCGCGTCAATGCAAACCCAGGTACAGCAATCTGACATCCTCGAGCCGGGCGCGCTGATCGGCGACCACTTCGTCGTCCGCAAACAGCTGGGGAGCGGTGGCATCGGGGATGTCTACCTTGCCGAGCACGCCTCGCTTCCCGATATCAAGTGTGCGGTGAAGGTGTTGCGCCGCGAGTTTTCGGGTAATGCGTCTTTCGTTGAGATACTGCGAGCCGAGGCACGCAAGCAATCACGCCTGCAACACGACAACGTCGTGCAGATCCACGACTTCTTCGAGTGGCATGGGCGCTATTGTCTGGTGCAGAGCTTCGTGAGCGGCGCGACCCTGAGCCAGATCATTGCCGACTCGCCCGGCGGTCTGGAGTCGAGCTTCGCCTTACGGCTCATCTGCGAGGTGCTGAGCGGCCTCGACTACGCGCACGAGCAAGGGATATTGCACTGTGATATCAAGCCGTCAAACATCATCGTCGATGAGAGCGGCCGCGCGAGAATCCTCGATTTCGGCATTGCTCGCGACCTCGGGACGAGCGCCGGAGACAGCGAGCTGCTGACCGCTGGCACTCCGGCGTACATGAGCCCGGAGCAGATCATGCCGCCGTACCAGGTCGACCATCGCACCGACGTGTATTCGAGCGGCGTGATGCTCTTCGAGATGTTGAGTGGCCGTCTGCCGTTCGGCAATTTGCCGCCGCAAGTCGACGCGCAAATGCCTCAGCTGCGTCTCGATCCGCCCGATATCCGCCGTGTCCGGGCCGATATCCCCGAGGTCATGGCGCGGATCGTCGTCACAGCGATGCAGCGCGATCGTGACCGGCGGTTCGCGGGATGTTGCGATTTCCGCGATGCGATCATCGCCTACCAGCGACGCGAGCGCTGGCGGCGGACCTGGCTGCCGGCGATCGCGGCAGCCGTCCTGGTCGCCACGGCAGGCGGAGTGGGACTGTGGCAATGGTACGTCAAAGTGCAGCACAAGAATTTCCTCGCCGCGGCCGCATCGATCAGCGCCGCAGCGAAGTCGTTGAATCAGCTGTGTCGCGAATCGGAGCATCGCACGAGCAAGCGCGCCGCGCTCAACCTCGCGCGGCAAATGCCCGATGATGCGGAGAAGCAGAAAGTCGTCGAGGGCTTCACGCGTCAGCTGACCGAGATAAGCCTCAACATAGAGGACGTCACGCGAAATTACCTGGGAGCCCTCAAGCAGCTGCGCGCCTTACCCGCGAGCACCGTCGACAGCGCCAAGACCCGCGCGTTAGAGACGGCACCTGAGGATGAGCGCTGGGCGACCGCTGAGTTGGTCTCCGACTATGAGGCAGCGCGCTCGGGGCGCGCGCCGCCCTCCTCCAGCGAGCTCCTCTTGCAGCGCTGCCGCACGTCCGCGAATGGAGCGGAGCCGCCTGCTGCCAAGGCAACCTCGCATTGACAGCGTCCGCCGGCAGCGCCCCTGGCTTGGGAATCAGATGACGGTCCAGCGCTAGGCTGTCGATTCCCTGCGGCGATCGACCGGCACGAGGCGCGTATCGGCGCGCCCGATGCGCCGATCGTGAGTCTCGAGCGAGACGTGCTCGACCAGGCGCCCTGCGTCGGTCAGCTCGAAGCGTGTGGTTATGGTCTCGCTGCGTCCTTGCAGCAGCCGCAGCCGCTTGCGGAACTCGCGTCCTATCACGGTGTTTTCCCCCAAGAGCCTGCCGTACGGCTCATGAGGCATTCTAGGTGCGGCTCGCGGCGGCGTGGTGCCGTCTTGACATCATGCAGGTCGCATAACCCATAGCCGGGCGCCGGATGCTCGACCTGGAGCGGCAGCACCCGTCCGGCGCAGCTCTACCCTGCGGTCAGGATTTGTCTTTTTGCGCGTCGATCTCCGACTTGCAGCTTGCCGAGAACTTGTTCATGTGGAGCCCGGCTTTCACACACTCGCGCATCTCCTGACCGTGCGCGTGGCCGCACAGGTCGATGATCTCCTTGCGGCACGAGCGGTCGATCTTGCTGGCCGGGGTGGCCGGCGAATCAGCGGGTGCCGGAGCCGAGGGCGCGGGTGAGCTCGGAGCCGGAGTTTGGGGTAGAGCGTATCCGGCCGCTGCCAGACTCGTGAGCAGCGCAAGCGCTGTGAGCTTCATCGGTCAGCCTCCTGAGTATGTCGAAGCAGGCGATCCGCCATCGCGATCGCTAGCGATGATAACGCTCCGCGCGACTCCTGCTGCAGGCGTACCATCCACACCTTCGTGCAGCGTCCCTCATCACCCGTCCATCGCATGTCTCCGCTTACCAGCCCTCCGCTCGCGCTCTACCTTCACTTTCCCTGGTGCGTGCGCAAGTGCCCATACTGCGATTTCAACTCGTACACCCTCAAAGGGGCCTTGCCGGCGGAGGACTACATCGCGCGCGTCTTGCGGGATATGCAATCGCAGGCACGGCTGGTCGAGGGGCGCGCAGTGACCAGTGTTTTCTTCGGTGGTGGGACACCGAGCCTCTTTGGCGCCGCGTCCATCGCCAGGGTGCTGGAAGCGGCTCGGTTGCACCTGGCGCTCGCGGCAGATGCGGAGATAACTCTCGAAGCGAACCCGGGTGCCATCGAGCGGGGTGCATTCCGGGACTACCGCGCTGCGGGCGTCACGCGCGTATCGCTCGGCGCGCAGAGTTTCGATGCGCGGGCGCTGCAGGCGCTCGGCCGCATCCATTCGCCCGAGGAGACCGTCCGTGCGGTTGCGGAGCTCGAGGCGGCGGGCTGCGGAAATTTCAACCTGGACCTCATGTACGGCCTCCCGGGGCAGACACGTGAGGCGGCGCTGCGCGATCTCGACACGGCGCTCTCGCTCGCGCCGACCCATATTTCCCACTACCAGCTCACCCTCGAGCCCGGAACGCAATTCGCAGCCTGCCCGCCGGAATTGCCCGATGAGGATGAGTGCGCGGCCATGCTCGAAGGTTGCCGCGAGCGTCTCGACGCCGCGGGCTTTGCGCAGTACGAGGTGTCGGCGTACGCCCGCGAAGGCGCGCGATGCCGACACAACCTGAACTACTGGACTTTCGGCGACTACCTCGGCGTCGGCGCGGGGGCGCACGGCAAGCTCACCTTCGCCCGCGCAGGTCACATCGTGCGCACACGGCAGCTGCGCGAGCCGCGGCGCTACCTCGCAGCGCCCGACACGACACTCGCGCAGCGGACGCTCGCTGCGCAGGAGCTGCCTTTCGAATTCATGCTGAACAGCCTGCGACTGACGGATGGTTTTGCGATGGCGGCCTTCAGCGAGCGCACCGGTCTCGACGCGGCGGCAATCGCCCGCCCGCTGCGCGCGGCGCTGGATGCGGGGCTGCTTCATCGCACGGCGGACGGCTATCGGCCGAGCACGCTGGGGCTGCGTTTCCTCAACGATCTGCTGCTCTATTTCCTGCCGGAAACGCCGAAAAATTCCGGTGCTTCTGGATTGTCAACGGCCACGCCCGAGGTTGCCGAAGGGTGCTGAGACAGCGTTATGCACAGGCAGCCGAGGCTACGTTGGAGAATGAGCAGATTACGCGCCATTCCCGCTAAGCTGCTGGATATGCTGTACGTAAGTCTTTGAGCTTGCAGGTGAAAATTACTTGGTCATTTTTTGACCAACGTAACAATTATGCAATGTCACCGCGAAATCGCGTGGCCGCGACGCGCTCTGTCCACAGAGTTGTCCACAGCTTCTGTGGATAAGGAACACCCCGCACTGGGCGGCCCCTGCGGCGCGGCTTGAGCCTGCCGAGGCGTGCCGCTAAACTCGCGCGCCCTTTAACGTCGCGCTTGCCACCCCATCTACTGGCGAGCCCTTCCGGAAACCGAGTGTGCCATGAAAGCGTCGATCCACCCCGAGTACAAAGAGATCACGGTCACCTGCAGCTGCGGCAACACGTTCAAGACGAGCTCGACGCTCGGCCATGATCTGCAGATCGAGGTGTGCTCGAACTGCCACCCTTTCTATACCGGCAAGCAGAAGATCGTCGACACCGCCGGTCGCGTCGACAAGTTCCGCCGCAAGTACGCGAGCGCCACCGGCGCCAAGTAAGGCGCGCCGCGCGCGCTGCCGCACCGCACAGTCGAAGATCGAGGGCAGCAGCGCCCGCGGCTCCTGCGCCGCGGCCGCGCGGCGTCTTTCCTACCCACGAGTAGACTCGAGCCGCGCCTTGATTCGGCGCGCGGACCATGTAAGTCTCCTTCGATTCCCGTTGCGCGCATCCCGCCTGGTGCCGCAGCGGGCAATCGACGGCCAGCGTCTGCAGCGATGAACGACAAGCCCGCCACAACCTTCGAGCTCACCGACCCGACGACCGGTCGCAGCGCCAGCCTGCCGGTACGCGCGGGAACCATCGGTCCCGCCGGCCTCGACATCAGCCACCTGCAGCCTGAGCTGGATGTATTTACCTACGACCCCGGCTACGGCATGACCGCCGCGACCGAGAGCCGCATCACCTACATCGACGGGGACGCCGGGGTGCTGCTGTACCGTGGTTATCCGATCGAGCAGCTCGCGGAGAAGAGCTCGTTCATGGAGGTGGCCTACCTGCTGCTGCTCGGCGAGCTGCCGACCGCCAAGCAGCTCGCCGAGTTCACCGGCAATATCCGTTATCACACGATGATCAACGAGACGCTGCTGCGGTTCTTCAACGGCTTTCACCACAACGCCCATCCGATGGCGATGGTGTCGGCGGTCGTGGCGTCGATGTCCGCGTTCTATCACGACACCATGGACATTCATAACCCGCGGCACCGCGAGATTTTCGCGCACCGTATCATCGCGAAGATCCCGACCATCGCCGCGGCAGCTCACAAGCACTCTCTCGGTCAGCCCTTCATCTACCCGCGCAACGATCTCGACTACGCCGGCAACCTGCTCAGCATGCTGTTCGCGGTGCCCTGCGAGCCGTACAAGCTCGACCCGATCGCGGCCAAGGCGCTCGACCTGCTGTTCGTACTGCATGCCGATCACGAGCAGAACGCGAGCACCTCGACCGTGCGGCTCGCGGGCAGCACCGGTGCCAATCCCTACGCGGCGATCTCGGCGGGGGTCTCGGCCCTGTGGGGACCGGCACACGGCGGCGCCAACGAGGCGGTACTGTCGATGCTCGAGCAGATCGGCACCGTCGACAACATCCCGAAGTACCTGGCGATGGCCAAGGACAAATCGAGCCATTTCCGGCTCATGGGCTTCGGCCATCGCGTCTACAAGAATTTCGATCCGCGCGCCAAGATCATTCGCGAGATGACGCACCGGGTGCTCGGCGCCCTCGGCCGTGACGACAATCCACTTCTCGAGCTCGCGCTGCGCCTCGAGGAGGTCGCGCTCAAGGACGATTATTTCATCAGCCGCAAGCTCTACCCGAACGTCGATTTCTACTCGGGAGTCATCTACAGCGCGATCGGCATTCCCCGCTCGATGTTCACGGTGATGTTCGCGGTGGCGCGCACCGTGGGGTGGGTGGCCCACTGGCAGGAGATGATCTCCGATCCGCACATGCGCATCGGCCGGCCACGACAGCTGTATACCGGCGCGAAGCGGCGCGATTACACCCCGATCGGCAAGCGCGCCTGAGCGGGCACCCGGCCCCTGGGGCCTCCCGGCGCACCTCGGCGTTCAAGCCGGCACGGGCGGCTCAGTCGCGCGTCTCCTCGACATTGCGCGCATTGAGCGGCTGCGTCGGCCGCGCGTTGTGCGGATAGCGCCTGGCGAACTGCTCGACCTGCTCTGCCGAGGCCTGGATCGGCTCCTTCAGCACGAACCAGCGCACGTGCTCGGTGCACGGCGGGGTGGTGAGCGAGCCCTCGAAGGTGTAGTAGCCGCGCTTCGCCGGCAGCAGCTGCATGGGGTCGGCATTGGTGCCGGCGACCTTGGACTCGGAGCCCTCGGCCGGAAAGTTGTCGAAGATCGGCTTGAGCGACTCGTTGACGGCCCCCTGGTGGATCAGGACCGCGACGACCGCGAGCTCGCCCTTGTCGTTCTTGTGCACCAGGTGCGCGACCATCGCATGGCGTTTGCCATGGATGCGCTCCTCGCTCGGGTGGTGAAAGTGGAACTGAACCAGCTCGTAATGATCGCCGCCCACGGAGATCCCACCACTGCCCTGGGGCACGTTGACCTGGAAGGTGTGGTGCGTATCGGTAACGGTCAGCGGGAATGCCCGATAGCTGAACTCGATGGCCGGTAGCGCAGCCACGGTCGCCGTCTCGATGTCGATGGGCGACTGCCGGACGCCGGTGCCGCAGGTGGCGAACGCCGGGTCCGCCGCGCCCCAGTGATCCGGACCCTGCGGGCCGGAGTAGCTCCAGTGCGCCCCGTGCTCCTGGGCGACTGCCGGCGGCCCGGCGCTGAGCAGTACGGCGGCGCATGTGGCCGCAGCAATGAAGTATCGGCGCAACGAGCTCGCTCTCATGGTGCCTCCCCAGCCGATGTGCGTGGCGTCGCGATTATCGCATCGCGCGGCGGCCGGCGCTCAGGGCTGCTGCAGCAAGGCTTCCACCTCCAGGGTGCTGGCGCGGCGCATCGGGCGGCCATCCACGGGACTCACGGGCGCCTGGCGAATACCATCGGGCGGAAACACGGTGGCCTCGATCGGCTGTGCATCCATCTCGAAGCGCACCCCGGGGAAGGCGCGCACCTGCTCGGAGTTGAAGCGCACGCGCTTTTCGGTCACCTCGTGCGGGATGCCCTCATCGAGGAGCTTGAGGGTTACCGTCTCGGCGCGATCGGCGAACAGGTGCAGCTGTACCTCGGAGTGCAGCGTGGAGGTACCCGAGAGGACTGCCCCGACGAGCCGTGGGGAGAATTCCCGCAGGTAGCGCATCGCCGAGAGCGCCGCGGCGCGCTGCGCCTGCAACGCGCTCAGGTGCGATTCGCCGCCGAACAGCCGCTGATATTCGGCCAGCGCGCTCTCGATCTCGCTGTTCTTCGGCAGCAGCGCCGCGCCGTCAGAGACGCCGAACCGCTCGGCAGCCTTGCGCTTGGCGACCAGGAAATCACGAATGCCGTGCTCGGCCATGATACGCGCGGCTTCCTGCGCCAGCGCGCGCCGCAGATTCTCGCCGCGCGGGTGTCGCTTCACTGGGATCCCCGCTCTTAGAAGATCGGCTCGCTGCTCGTCTGCCCTTCAGGACTCTGCGCGAGGCTATCGGTCTGCTCCGCCGAGGGCAGATGATTCACCATGAAAAGCTCCGGCATGCCGTCAGGATTCTCGGCACTCACCAGCGTGCCGGTGGTCGCCGAGATGCGCAAGGTGACCACGCCATCGGGCATGGTGCGGTGCTCCTCGGGGACGCCCTTGAGCGCCTCACGCATGAACTGGATCCAGATCGGCAGCGCCGTGTGGGCACCTTCCTCGTACTCCCCGAGCGGCCGCTCCTGGTCGAAGCCCACCCACACGGTCGCTACCAGATTCTGCGTGAAGCCATTGAACCAGGTGTCCTTGGCTTCGTTCGTGGTGCCGGTCTTCCCGGCAATGTCGCTGCGCTTGAGCTCGAGGGCCCGCACCCCGGTGCCACGCTTGATGACGTCCGCCATCATGTCCGTCATCACGTAGGCATTCTGGGCCGTGATGATGCGTGGCGCGCTTTTCTCAGGCGACAGCGGTGGCGGCTCCCCATGGCTGGCGTCATCGCGGGTCGGCCGGGCCGGCTCCGATACCCGCAGCGGCCGCGGCGGCTGCTGCAGCCCCTCGTCGCATTCGCGGCACACGCGGCGCGGCTCGGCACGCCACACGACCCTGCCCGAGGCGTCCTCGATCCGATCGATGAAGTAGGGCGCGACCTTGTAGCCGCCGTTGGCGAACACCGCATACGCATCCGCCATGTCGAGCGGCGTCACTTCGAGCGTGCCGAGCGCGAGGGTCAGATCGTGCGGCATGGTCCTCGGGTCGAAGCCGAAGCGGCTGACATAGTCGATCGCGGTCGGGATCCCGATGTCCTGCAGGACGCGGATCGAGACGAGGTTGCGCGAGTGCACCAGCGCTTCGCGCAGGCGCGTCGGTCCGCCGAACTTGCGTTCATTGTTCTCCGGGCGCCACTCATCCTCGCGCGAGCTGCCCTCGAGCACGATCGGGGCATCGAGGAGCACCGAGGCAGGGGTGAGGCCATGCTCGAGTGCCGCCGAGTAGAGGAACGGCTTGAATCCGGATCCCGGCAGGCGCCGCGCCTGGGTGACGCGGTTGTACTTGTTGGTGAAATAGTCGAAGCCGCCGACGAGCGCCACGATGCTGCCGTCGTTCGGGTCGAGCGCCACGAGGGCGCTCTGCGCCTCGGGAATCTGTGCGAGCTGCGCGTGGCCCTGCGTATCGGCGACCACGTAGATCACATCGCCGCGGCTCAGGACCTGCCCGGCGTCCTTCGGCGCCGCCCCGACCGTCGCGTTCTTGAGCTCGCGGCGCGCCCAGGACAGCCCGTCCCAGTCGATCTGCACCGTGCCGAGAGACTTCACCCAGGCACGGGCAGCCTTGCCCTCGACGCTGGTCACCACCGCCGGCGCGAGATTGCCGATGGCCGAGTACTCATCGACCAGGTCATCGTAATCGGGGTCGCCGTGAGCGGGCAGCTCGATGTGGCCTGCGGGCCCGCGCCAGCCGTGGCGACGGTCGTACTCGATCAGACCGATACGCACCGCGCGATCCGCGGCGGTCTGCAGCCGCCCATCGATGGTGGTGTAGACCTTGTAGCCGGTGCTCTCGGCGGTGGGCCCGAAGCGCTGGCGCAGCTCGAGGCGCGCCATCTCGGCCACGTACGGAGCTTCCACCTCATAAAGCGGCGCATGGGCGCGCGCCACCATCGGCTCCTTGTTCGCCGCCTCCGCGGTCGCGGCGTCGATGAAACCGAGCTCGCGCATGCGCCGCAGCACGTAGGCGCGCCGCTGGGTCGCGAGCTCCGGGTCGACGACCGGGTTGTAGCGCGAGGGCGCCTTCGGCACCCCGGCGATGGTGGCCGCTTCTGCCACGTCGAGCTTATCGAGCGTCTTGCCGAAGAAAGCCTCGGAGGCCGCCGCGACGCCATAGGCGCGCTGGCCGAAGAAGATGACGTTCAGGTAGAGGCCGAAGATCTCCTGCTTGGTGAACTCGTGCTCCATGCGATAGGTGACGAAGGTCTCCTGCAGCTTGCGGCGATAGGTCTTGTCGAGAGTCAGGAACATGTTGCGCGCGGCCTGCATGGTGATGGTGCTCGCGCCCTGGGTCTTGTCACCGGAGATGAAGTCGATGAGCACCGCGCGCACCACACCGAAGTAATCGATGCCGTGGTGCTCAAAGAAGCGCTCGTCCTCCGCGGCGATGAAGGCGTGCTTGACCAGGTCGGGAATCTGATCGTAGGTGACCGGAATGCGGCGCTGCTCACCGATCTGCGCGATGAGCTCGCCGCTGCGCGTATAGACACGCAGCGGTACCTGCAATTCGACGTTGCGCATCACCTCGAGCGATGGAAGCGAGGGCACGAGGTAGACATAACTGCACGCGAGTGCGTATCCGCCGAGAAGTGTGAGCAGAGTCACACTGCCGAGGAGAATTACCAGCAGACGAAACCAATTCCATTTCACAGAAACCATCTACCTCTGCTTGCGCTCCCTGCGGGGGGGCTGCATAGTAATTGCCGATTCTTGGGCAAACTCACCGAAAGGTGGGGACGCAAAGCCTCCGGTCTACGGGACGTCAGTGCCTACGACAGCGGGGTTGCCGGTCCGAACGTTAACGCACTCCGATCGCGCGGGTCACGCGCCGCTTCCTCGGAGGGCGCAGTCCGGACCGACCCATCCCGCGCAGCACCTGGCGCTCACGTCCGCCGGCGAGGCCCGCGTCTCCATGCGGGGCACTTGGACAACGCGAGATCGCATTCGTTGTGGCTTGGCAACGCGAGGTACGCCGCGCGTGATGCTTTCGGCACTCCGCATCGCGCGCCGGGCGCCCTGCAGACAAGCACTCGGTTCCGTGAGCCTCCTCACGTTCAATTTGACAGTGCACTGCTATATAGTGCGCCGGACTTCAAAACAGGGCGGGCATTTTCAGGCGTAATACCCTGAAAAGGAAAGAAAATGTTCCTTCTGCAGCGCAAATACCGCCCGCTCCTCGGACTGGACATCACCACCTCCTCGGTGAAGCTGATCGAGCTCGCGATGGCCGGCGGTCAGTACCGCGTCGAGGCGTACGCGGCGGAGCCCACGCCCCAGAACGCGATCAACGAGAAGGCGATCGTCGATGCGGAGGCGGTCGGTGAGGCGATCCGCCGCGCGGTCAAGCGCGCGGGCGCCAAGAGCAACGAGGTGGCGGTCGCGATCTCGGGCGATGCGGCGATCACCAAGGTGATTCAGATGCCGCGGGCGCTGCGCAGCGGCGATCTCGAGTCGCAGGTCGAGATGCAGGCGGACCAGTACATTCCCTTCCCGATGGACGAAGTCAGTTACGACTTCGAGGTGCTCGGGCCGAACGACAAGGACCCGGAGAGCAACGACGTGCTGCTGGTCGCGACGCGCACCGAGAACGTCGAGCAGCGGCAGGCGGCGGTGAAGTCCGCCGGGCTCGCGGCACGCATCGTCGACGTCGAGGCCTTCGCGCTCGAGAACGCCTGCAAGCTCATGACGCACCAGATGCCCGACGGCGGCATCGATCGCACCATCGCCGTGGTGGACTTCGGCGCCAGCAGCACCACCTTCAGCGTGCTGCGCAATCTCAAGGTGGTGTACACCCGCGACTTCGCCTTCGGCGGGCAGCAGCTCACCGAAGAGATCATGCGCACCTACGGTCTCTCGATGGAAGAGGCGGGCCGCGCCAAGAAGGAAGGCGGCCTGCCCGGCAACTACCAGTCGGAAGTGCTCGATCCGTTCATCGACGACATGACGCAGCAGGTGAGCCGCTCGCTGCAGTTCTATCTCGCCTCCGGCTCCGGCCGCGAGCAGCCCGAGAAGATCGTCGTGTGCGGCGGCTGCGCCAACATCCCCGGTGTCGGCGAGGTGATTTCCAGCCGAGTCGGCATCGCGGCCGAGAAGGGCGACCCGCTCGGCCAGATGAAGCTGTCCTCGCGCGCCAAGGCGCAGGCGGTACAACGCGATGCGACCGCGCTGCTCACGGCGTGCGGTCTGGCCCTCCGGAGTTTCGACTGATATGCCTCGTATAAATCTACTTCCATGGCGCGAGGCGCAACGCAAGGAGCGCAAGCTGGCGTTCCTGGTGGCCCTCGGCGTGGCGGCGCTCGCCGCGGGCGTCACCGCCTTCGCGGCCTACCTGCTGTACGGCTCGATGATCGAGGCCCAGCAGCGGCGCAACAACGAATTGCGCATGGCGATCCGCACGCTCGACAAGCAGATCGAGGAGATCAACAGCCTCGAGACCGCCAAGCAGAAATTCATCGCCCGCATGGAGATCATCGAGAAGCTGCAGCGGTCGCGACCGGAGATCGTGCACGTATTCGATGAGATCGTGCGCACGCTGCCCGAAGGCGTCTATCTCACCTCGGTCAAGCAGAACGGCATGCGCCTCAAGTTCGAGGGCATCGCGCAGTCGTCCACGCGTGTCTCCTCTTTCATGCGCAACATCGACGGCTCGCAGTGGCTGCGCAATCCGGAGCTGGAGGTGGTGCAGACCAGCAAGGGCTCGGGCCCGGGATCCAGCTTCACGTTGACCGCGGATCAGGTGACCACCGCCGGCCCTGACACCGGCAGCACCAAGGTCAAAGGCAAGATCAGGAAGGCCAGCGTCGGCGGGCCGGGGGCGCGGCAATGAACCTGCTCGAGGAACTGCGATCACTCGATCCACGCGATCCGGGCCGTTGGCCCTTGCCGGTACGCGCCGGCGCGGTCGGGGTGGCGTTCCTGGCGCTCTCCGTCTTCGGTATTTACATGCTGGTGTGGAACGAGCAGCGTCCGGAGCTGCAGCGTCACCAGGAAGAGGAGCAGAAGCTGCGTCAGGAGTTCAAGGAAAAGCACGCCAAGGCGGTCAATCTCGAGCTCTACAAGCAGCAGCTGAAAGACATCGAGCGCTCCTTTGGCGCACTGCTGCGGCAGCTGCCGGGCAAGACCGAGGTGCCGAGCCTGCTGGTGGACATCTCGCAGACGGGCCTCGCCGCCGGCCTGCAGGAGAAGCTCTTCCAGCCGGAGCCCGAGCAGCGCAAGGACTTCTACGCCGAGCTGCCCATCAAGATCCGTCTCACCGGCAGCTATCACCAGTTTGGCGAGTTCGTGAGTGGCATCGCGGCGCTGCCGCGCATCGTGACGCTGCACGACATCGACATCAAATCCGACAACAAGGATGCGTACGACCAGTTGTCGCTCGAGCTCACGGCGAAGACGTACCGCTACATGGACGAGGATGAGATCGCCGCGGGCGAGGCGGATAAAAAGAAGGACGTCAGCCACCGGCCGCACGCGGCCGGGGCCGGTTGATCAGAATGAACGGTCCGATCGCGGGGCTTGAGCAATGACTCACCAGATCAAACGACCCGGATTGCGGCTGCTGAGCGTGGCGCTCGCGTGCGGCTATGCTGCGCTCACGGCCTGCTCGAGCGCGGACGATGAGCTCGCGCGCTTCATCGAGGACACGAAGAAGGAGCCCGGCGGGCGCGTCGAGCCCCTGCCGGAGATCAAGCCCTACGAGACCTTCGTGTACGCCGCGCAGGATCTGCGCTCGCCTTTCCTCCCGAGCAGTCCCGGCTCGGGTGCGGGACTGGCGGGTGTGCGGCCCGATCAGAAGCGCAGCCGCGAGTTCCTCGAGCAGTATTCGCTCGACACGCTGAGGATGGTGGGCACGCTGCGGCTCGGCGGCCAGATGTACGGGCTGGTGGAGACCAAGGACGGGCTGGTGCATCGCGTCAGCGCCGGCAACCACATGGGACAGGCCGAAGGCCGCATCACCGACATCACACCCTCCAAGATCAGTCTCATCGAAATCGTTCCGGACAGCCTCGGCGGGTACATGGAGCGCCCCGCCGCGCTCGGCCTGAACGAGTAACGGGTCCAGCAGGGAGTTCTCAAGAATGCACTCGTCCAGCCTGATGAATCGTCTCCTCGGCGCCATCCTCGCGGTGGTGCTGGCAGCGGGACTTGGCCTGGCAGCGGCAGTTCCGGCGCACGCCGCCGATCAGCCGTCGCTGCAGTCGGTTGACGTGCAGCCCCTGTCGGGACAGCAGCTGCAGATCACCATGCACCTGTCCGGTCCGGCTCCGCAGCCGATGTCGTTCACCATCGACAACCCGGCGCGCATCTCCTTCGACCTGCCGAACACCACGCTCGCGATGCCGTCCAAGCGCGTCGACGTGCACGCCGGCGGGCTCGACACGATCGTCGCGGCCGAGACCAAGGACCGCACGCGCCTGGTGCTGAATCTCGACAAGCTGGTGCCGTACGACACCCGGGTCGCGGGCAACAACATCGTGGTGATGCTGGGCGCCGGCAGCGCGACCGCCGCATCGGTGGCCCCGAGCGCCGCGCCGCTCGCGACCGGCGGTGCGCGCGAGTTGCGCGCCATCGACTTCCGCCGCAGCTCCGATGGCGGCGGCAGGGTGATGGTGAAGCTCTCCGATCCGCACATCCACATCAACCTGCACCAGGTCGGCAACCAGGTGGTGGTCGACTTCAGCGATGCCAGCGTGCCGGCGAACCTGATGCGCCGCTACGACGCCACCGACTACGGCACGCCGATCAGCGGCTTCGACGTCACGCGCGTAGGCAGCGGCTCGCGTATCTCCATCTCCGCGAACGGTGACTTCGAGCAGCTCGCCTATCAGTCCGATGACCAGTACGTCGTCGAGGTGTCACCGAAGCGCCGCGCTGCGAACGTGCAGGAGGACAAGCCCGTCTACACCGGTGAGCGCCTGACGCTCAACTTCCAGGACATCGAGACGCGTGCAGTGCTGCAGCTGCTCGCCGACGCGAGCGGCCAGAACATCGTGGTGAGCGACTCGGTGAGCGGCAACGTCACGCTGCGCCTGCAGAACGTGCCGTGGGATCAGGCACTCGATATCGTGCTGCGCACCAAGGGTCTCGACAAGCGTCGCCAGGACAACGTCATCCTGGTCGCTCCGCAGGCTGAGCTTGCGGCGCGCGAGAAGGCCGACCTGGCCGCGCGCAAGGACGTGCAGGAGCTCGCGCCGCTGCGCTCGGAGTACCTGCAGGTGAACTACGCCAAGGCCAAGGATATGGAGGCGCTCATCAAGTCGCAGAACAACTCGCTGCTCTCGCCGCGCGGCAGCGTAACGGTCGATGAGCGCACCAACACCTTGCTGCTGCAGGACACCTCCGACCGCCTCTCGGATATCCGGCGCCTGGTGGCGACGCTCGACATTCCGGTGCGCCAGGTGCTGATCGAGGCCCGCATCGTCATCGTCACCAATGACTTCAAGCGCGATCTCGGTGTCATCTTCGGCTTCACCAACGTGCAGAAGAACGGCAACAGCGGCTTGGTCACGACCACCGGTAACGCCGCCGGCAGCGACCAGATCATCGGTTCGGGGCTTGCCAACGTGCAGAAGACGGGCAGCCCGTTCCCGGTGTCCGTGCCGACCGGCGGCACCGCGGCGAACCGGTACAACGTCAACCTGCCGGTGAGCAATCCAGCGGGCACTTTTGCCCTCGGCATTCTCGGCAACAACTTCATCGTCGATCTCGAGCTGTCCGCGGCGCAGGCGGAAACGCAGGCGAACATCATTTCCTCGCCGCGCGTGGTCACCGCCAACCAGAAGGAGGCGACCATCGAGCAGGGTGTCGAGATCCCGTACCAGCAGTCCGCCTCGAGCGGCGCCACCACCATTCAGTTCAAGAAGGCGGTGCTGTCGCTGAAGGTCACCCCGCAGATCACTCCGGACAATCGCATCATCATGGACCTCGACGTGCGCGATGACAGCGTCGGCAACGTGGTGGTGGCTTCCGGCGGCGTGAACGTGCCCTCGATCAACACGCGCGAGATCGCCACTCAGGTGCTGGTCAACGACGGCCAGACGGTGGTGCTCGGCGGCATTCTCGAGACGACGCAACGCGAGGACGACACCAAGGTGCCTTATCTCGGTGACATCCCGGTCCTCGGACATCTGTTCAAGAACACCAGCCACCAGGACAACAAAGACGAGCTCATGATCTTCATCACCCCGAAGGTCGTGCACGAAGGGGTCAACATGTACTGAGGCGGTCGGGAAGCGCTTCAGCACAGTATTTTCAGGTGAGGATCATGTACAAAGTCACATCAGTAGTATTGGTCTGCGCGCTCGCCGTGGCCGCCTGTGGCGGCGACGGCACCAGCGAGCCATTCGGTGCCGGCGCGAACGGCACGGGCGGCACCGGTGGTACCGGTGGCACCGGCGGCACGGGCGGAACGACCACTACCTATTCGATGGGCAACGGCAGCGGCGGCAGCTTCCAGAGCGGCGCCATCGCAATCTCGAACGCTTCGCTTCCCGCTGGCGGCACGACGAGCTTGCAGATCTCCGTCGTCGACCAGACCGGAACGCTGTACACCGCGACGGCGATCACCGTAACGCTCAATTCTCCGTGCGTGGCGCAAGGCCTTGCGACGGTTGCAGCAGCCGCGCCCACCGCGGCCGGCACTACCCCGGGCACGCTGTCGAGCACCACGGGCATCGTGGATGCCACCTACACGGCCAAGGGCTGCAGCGGCGGCGATGTGATCACCGCAACCGCCACGGTCGGCTCGCAGAACCTCAATGCGAGCGGCACCGTCACGGTGGCCCCGGCAGCGGTCGGGTCGATTCAGTTCATATCGGCCACGCCCGCGAGCATAGGCCTCAAGGGCACGGGCCTTGGGGAAACCTCCACGGTGGTCTTCAAGGTGGTGGATTCGACCGGCGGCCCGCGACCGGGTGCGAATGTCACATTCAACCTCAACACGACAGTCGGCGGCGTGAGCCTGTCCCCGGCCTCGGCGACCTCGGCCGCCGACGGGACGGTACAGACGGTGGTGAGCTCCGGTACGGTGCACACCTCGATTCGAGTGACCGCCAACATCGCGAGCCCGGCGCTCAGCACGCAGTCGAGCGTGCTCACGATCACCACCGGTCTGCCGGCTTCGAACGCCTTCTCCATCGCAGTCGGCTCGGCGAGCTATGGCGGCGGCGGCGGGAACCTGCCCGCCTGTCCCAACGTAGAAGCGTACGGCATTGACGGCGTCACCGTGCCCGTTACCGTGCGGCTCGCCGACCGGTATAACAACCCGGCTCCCGATGGCACCGCGGTCGCCTTCAACACGAACGGCGGCCACATCGGCGGCAGCTGCACGACACCTTCCGCTACGGGGGCGGCAGACGGCACCTGTACGGTGACCTGGACCAGCGCCAATCCGAGGCCGCAGACCACCAGCGACAGTCCTGCGCTGCTGGCGAACGGCCGCGCCACCATTCTGGCGACGGCCATCGGTGAGGAATCCTTCACCGACACCAACGCCGACGGGTTCTGGGAGATGGGCGAGCCGTTCGTGGACCTCGGCGAGCCCTACCGTGATGACAACGAAAACGGCGCGTACGATCTCGCCGGCAGCGAGTATTTCCTCGATTTCAACCAGAACGGCAAGTGGGACGCCGGCGATGGCACTTTCAAGGGAATCACCTGCACGGGCACCGGGTCTGGGGCGACCTGCAGCACCAAGACACTCGCCATCGGCGCCTCGCATACCATCATCATGTCGACGAGCGGCGCCCACATCTCGCTCGTCAGCCCTGCCGCGCCGATCACTATTGCGCAGTCAACGGGCGGCTCCATCACCTTCAACGTCCAGGACCTGAACGGCAACCCGATCGCCGCCGGCTCGACCATCAGCGTCACGGCGGACTCTTCGGCCGCCACCATCAGCTCGCTGAACGGCTCCGGCACGATGGGGTGCAGCACTCACGTGGGGGGTGACAACTTCACCACCAACTTCACGGCTGCCAGCCATGCGGGATCCGGGAACATATATGTCACCGTGACCTCCCCCACCAAGGTCATAAGTCCCCCCTTGGTAATTCCAGTGATCGTCAATTGATCTGACCGCGGGCGACCTCGGTCGGAGCTGCGCGGCCGCCTCGAGGCGGCCGCACTCTTTTGGCCCCCATCGGGCGTGGGTATCCTCTCGCCCGCATGCTCGGAAAAACCAACGTATTCCTCGTCGGCCCGATGGGCTCGGGTAAGACCGCTGTCGGGCGCCACCTCGCCCGGGTGCTGCATCTGCCCTTCCACGATAGCGACAGCGAGATCGAGCGGCGCACCGGGGTCGATATCCCCTTCATCTTCGAGAAGGAAGGCGAGCCGGGCTTTCGGCAGCGCGAGCACGAGGCACTCGAGGCCCTCACGGCGCTCGAGGGCATCGTGCTCGCCACCGGCGGTGGTGCGGTGCTGCTGCCCGCGAACCGCGCTCTGCTGCGCGAGCGCGGCTGCGTCGTGTACCTGCAGACCTCCGTGGCGCAGCAGGCTGAGCGCGTGCGCCATAGCAAGCACCGGCCATTGATAGCCGATGGCGATGCGGCCACGCGCCTCGGGCACCTGATGGGCGCGCGCGCACCACTTTATGAGGAGATTGCCGACATCGTGGTCTCGACCGATGGGCGCCGCGTCAACAGCGTGGCCGAGCAGCTGCTGCGCGAGCTGGCCGCCGCGCGCCAGCGCTAGGGGATCTATTTTCGCTTGCGGCCGCTCATGAGTGATACTGCGCCGGCCGTGGCGGCGTCCGCACCGAGAGCGATCTGACCGTGGACATCCTGAACGTCGAGCTCGGGACTCGCAGCTATCCGATCCTGATTGGCAGCGGGCTGCTGGGTGAGACCGAGGTCTTTCGGCGGTACCTGCGCGCCCGCGAGGTGCTCATCGTCAGCAATACCTCGGTCGCGCCGCTGTATCTGTCGACGCTCGTGGCGAGCCTCAGCGGGCGCCGCCGGGTCGAGGTCATTCTCCCCGATGGTGAGGTCCACAAGACGCTCGCCAACGCGGCCCGCGTATTCGATGTGCTGATCGCCAATCGCCTGGCGCGGGATTGCGCGGTAGTCGCGCTCGGTGGCGGCGTGGTGGGCGATCTGGCCGGATTCGCCGCCGCCTGCTATCAGCGCGGCGTCGACTTCGTGCAGCTGCCGACGACGCTGCTCGCGCAGGTCGATTCCGCAGTCGGCGGCAAGACCGCCGTCAATCATCCGGGCGGCAAGAACCTGATCGGCGCGTTCCACCAGCCGATACTCGTGGTCAGCGATACCGCGACGCTCGCGACGCTTCCGCCGCGCGAGCTGCGTGCCGGGCTCGCCGAAGTGGTGAAGTACGGCCTCATCGCGGATGCGACGCTGTTCGACTGGCTGGAGGGTCATGTCGAGCGACTGCTCGCCGGTGATCCGGAGACTCTGACACATATCATCCGTCGCTCCTGCGAGATCAAGGCCGCCATCGTGGGTCGCGACGAGCGCGAGCAGGGTGAGCGTGCACTCCTCAACCTCGGCCACACCTTCGGGCACGCGATCGAGTCTGCGACCGCCTATCGGGAGTGGCTGCACGGCGAGGCGGTGGGCGCGGGACTCGTGATGGCGGCCGCCATGTCCGTCGCGTGCGGCTCGTTGCCGGCGGCCGACGCCGAGCGCGTACGCCGACTCATCGCGCGCGTCGGCCTGCCGACACGCATCGACTCGGTGAGCGCGGCCGCCGCGCTCGACCACATGAAGATCGACAAGAAGGCGCTCGGCGGGCGGCTGCGACTCGTGCTGTTGCGGCGCATCGGCGAGGCCTTCCTGAGCGCGGACTATCCGCCGGATGTGCTGAACAGCACGCTCGAGGCGCACTTCGGAGGCGGCCGATGAACGACATCCCCGCGACGGGGCCGCTCGCCCCCTATGCGGCGCACGATGAGCAGTCGCGGGGGCGGCGCCACCCCGAGCCGAAACCCGAGTTTCGCGGTGAATTCCAGCGCGACCGCGATCGCATCATCCACTGCAACGCTTTCCGCCGTCTCGTCTACAAGACCCAGGTGTTCGTCAACCACGAGGGCGACCTGTACCGCACGCGCATCACACACTCCATCGAGGTCGCACAGATCGCACGCTCGGTGGCACTGGCGCTGCAGCTCAACGAGTCGCTCACCGAGGCGATCTGCCTGGCTCACGACCTGGGACATACGCCATTCGGCCATGCCGGCCAGGATGCGCTGAACGAGTGCATGCGCGAATATGGCGGCTTCGAGCACAACCTGCAGTCCTTGCGGGTGGTGGACGAGCTCGAGGAGCGGTACGCGGCCTTCCGCGGGCTGAATCTCACCTTCGAATGCCGCGAAGGCATCCTCAAGCACTGCTCACTGCGCAATGCCCGCGAGCTCGGTGAGCTCGGCGAGCGCTTCATCAAACGGCGTCAGCCGGGACTCGAGGCACAGATCGCCAATCTCGCCGATGAGATCGCCTACAACAATCACGACGTGGACGATGGTCTGCGCGCTCAGCTGCTCGATGTGGCGGCACTGCGCGAAGTGCGCATGTTCCGGCGGCAGTACGATGCCGTGGTCGCCCATTACCCGGAGCTCAGCGAGCGTCGGCTGGTGCATGAAATCATCCGCCGGATGATCAACCACCTCGTGGTCGATTTCATTCGCACCACACAGGCGCAACTCACTGAGGTGAAGCCGCGGTCGATCGAGGAAGTGCGCCTGCGCGCCAAGCCGCTCGCGATGCTGAGCGATGCGTGCCAGGAGGAGCACCTCGAGCTCAAGACGTTCCTGCGCGAGCACGTCTACCGCCATTACAAGGTGCTGCGCATGACCTCCAAGGCACGCCGGGTGCTGCAGGAGCTGTTCAAAGCGTTCTTTGATGATGTGAATCTCATGCCCTCAGAACACCGTGATATCGCGCTGCAAGCCGAAAGTGCGCACGGTGCCGCCGGCCGCGCACGCGCCGTCGCGGATTACATCGCAGGTATGACGGACCGCTACGCGATCCTCGAGCACCGGCGGGTGTTTGAGCCGGGGGAGAGGACTTAAC
>DATKMV010000017.1:0-6690 GCA_035541695.1 Steroidobacteraceae bacterium | reverse complement strand
GAAAGGAACCTCGTGCTGCCGCACGAGCTCGCGCCGCCAGGCGTAGATCTGCTCATGGATGTTGATCTTGACGGGACACACGTTGGTGCAGCTGCCGTTGAGCGTCGAGGCGAACGGCAGATTGCTGTACTTGCGGGCGTTGAAGGTCGGATCGATGATGATGCCGATGGGCCCCGAATAAGTCGCGCCGTAACTCAGGCCGCCGCTGCGCCGGTAGACCGGACAGGTGTTCATGCACGCGCCGCAGCGGATGCATTTGAGGGAGGTCCAGAACTCCGCCATGCCGAGCCGTGCGGAGCGGCCGTTGTCGACCAGCACGATGTGCATCTCGCCACCCTCGCGCGGGCCGCGAAAATGCGAGGTGTATTGCGTGATCGGAGAACCGAGCGCGCTGCGCGACAGCAGCCGCACGAACACCGCCAGGTGCTCGAGCCGCGGGATCAGCTTCTCGATGCCGATCGAGGCGATGTGGAGCTTGGGCACGTTCGCGGACAGATCCGCATTGCCCTCATTGGTGCAGACCGTGACCGTACCGGTCTCGGCGACGGCGAAATTGCAGCCCGTCATACCCGCATCGGCCGCGAGTATCAGCGGCCGGGTCGCCTCGCGCTGTGACTCGGCGAGGTAATGGACGTCGCTGTTGTCCGGATCGGTGCCGATCGTCTTGGAGAATACCTCGGCGACATCCGTGCGCAACTTGTGCACCGCCGGCACCACGACGTGGCTCGGATCCTCGTTGTCGAGCTGCTGGATGCGCTCACCGAGGTCGGTCTCGATGACCTCGATGCCGACCGACGCCAGGTAATGGCGCATGCCGCATTCCTCGGTGAGCATCGACTTGCTCTTGATGAGGGACCTGGCTCCATGGTCGCGCAGGATCTGGTGGACCGTCTGGTTGTGCTCGGCAGCGTCGCGCGCCCAATGCACGTGGATACCGTTCGATTGCGCCTGCGCCTCGAATTGCTCGAGGTACTCATCGAGGTGCGTGAGCGTGTGCTCCTTGATGGCTGAGGCGAGTGCGCGCAGTTCCTCCCATTCGGCGATGGTGTGCATCTCGCGGTCGCGCTTCTGGCGCAGATCCCAGAGCCGCGCGTCGTGCATGCGCTGGTGCGCGGGTGCCGCGATGAAGCGCGCGGCCGCCTCCACCTGGTCGACCGGGCGGTCGCCGTCGATCCGCGCCCCGCGCGGTTGCTTCTCGGGCGCCTGCGGCAGTGGGCTGCCGGCCGCCTCCACGCTGCTCATGCGCTCGCTCCGTTGAGGATCTGGGCAATGTGGATGAACTTGAGCGGCAGCCCGATGCGCTCCGCGCAGCCGCGCTGGTGCATGAGGCACGAGCTGTCGGCGGATACGATGTACTCGGCACCGGCGCGCGCATGATCGGTGACCTTGTCATAACCCATCTTGGCGGACACCGGTTCCTCGAACACCGCGAACGTGCCGCCGAAGCCGCAGCATTCATCCGGCCGCGCCGGAGTCACGAACTCGATGCCGGCGACCTTGGACAGCAGATCCATCGGCTTGGAGAAGAACGGCTCGTGCAGCTCCGACGCCCGCGCATGCCGCAAGCGGCGCAGCGTGCCGCAGCTGTTGTGCAGACCGACGCGGTGCGGGAACTTCGCCCACGGAAAGCCGGCGGGCTTCACGATGTCGTGCAGGAATTCGACCAGCTCGTAGGTGCGCGCGCGTACGGCGCGCACCTCCGGGGTCTGCTCGATGGCATCGAAGTTGTCGCGCACGTGGTGCACGCAGCTCCCCGAGGGCGCCACGACGTAGTCGAAGCCCGTGAAATTGCGCACGAACAGCGCCTCGGTCGCCGCGCACTCGGCGTTGAATCCGCTGTTGGCCATCGGCTGTCCACAGCAGGTCTGGTCGCGGGGGTAGGCCACCTCGTAACCGAAGCGCTCGAGCAGCTCGAGCGTGGCGATCCCGACCTCCGGGAAGAACGCATCGATGAAGCACGGAATGAAAAGACCGACCCTCACGAGACACCTCCCGCGCCGCCGCTCATCCGATTCCCAGCCACACATCGAGAACCAACAAGGCGGCGAGGGAGAGCATGGCCACGACGTACAGAGCCACCTGCAGCTTGTCGACACTTCTTGCACCGCCCATGAGGGAGTCCTCCGCAGTCACATCGCGCACGGCTCAGCGCTGCATCCGCGCCAGCTCGTCCATGGACATCATGTTGTGATTGAGATGAGTCATGATCATGATCGAGCCGAAGACGATCAGGCCGGTGACGAACACGCCGAAAGCCAGCGCCAGAAAGTTGTTGGCCTGGTCGGGCGCGCTCGTGATGTGGAGGAAGAATGCCACGTGCACCCCCATCTGCGCGATCGCCAGACACGATGAGAGCAGCGCACCGGCGCACAGCAGTCCGCACACCCGTAGCGACCGTGGGAGCAGCTGCGCCTCGACGGAGACCCGCTTCGCCTTCATCGGCCTCAGGTTAGATTCCCGGGCGGTGCTCAGCAATCCCGTTCCGGGAGATCTCAATTTCCCGCCAGGAAATTTCTACGCCGGCTGCGGACGCTGCAGCGCCAGCTCGCCCGGCTCGAGCGGCCCGGCGTCCTGCCCGTGCGGCACGGGCAGAAGGTGTAGCCGGCGTGTGAAGAGCGCATCGCTGCCGTTCTTCGGCCCGATGTTGAGCAGGCCGACGCCCGCCAGTTTCCCCTGCAGCACCGTCACGATGCGCTCACGCGAGGCTGCATCGAGAGACTCGAGTGCTCCGTACAGCACCAGCCATTGCGGTCGCTGCAGTATTGCACGTGCGAAACCCAGGCAGCGCTTCTCGTCATCACTCAGCGTGCGGTCCCAGCGCGCGGAGCTGTCGAGACTCGGCAGCAGGTGCGCGAGGCCGACATCCGACAGCGCCTGCGCGATGGTCGCCTCATCCTGCTCGGGACCCGAGTACGGATGCGTGAGGGCGGCACGCAGCGTGCCCGGCGGAACGTGGCCAAGGCCGGACAGGAACATCGCCGCCGGCCGCGGCGGGCGGTGGATCCGACCGCCTCCCGAGGTCCAGACACCGATGAGCGCCTGGAACAAGGAGGTGCTGCCGGAAATCACCGGACTTACGATCTGGACCCGTTCGCCGGGCTGCAGGCTCAACTGCGCGCCGCTCAGTCGCACCGTGCCGGGTGGCACCGCGACGCTCACGTCATGGAACTGAATCGAGCCGTCGGCGCTCTCCAGCAGCTCGATGTGGCCCGCCTGCAGAGCCTCGCTGTCCAGGGCGCTCAATGCATTGCGGAAGCTCGCCACGCGCACGAGCGTCGCGCGCCAGTCCGCCAGGCTCGGGAAGTTGTCGACGTACCAGCGCAGCGAGCTCTGCACCTGATTGAACGCCCCGGCCACCACCATCAGCTCGCCGAAGGTCATCCCGCTTGCCAGATAACTCGGCGCAGCGACCAGAATCGGTGCCACGAGCGTGAACCATCCGTAGCCGGCGGTGATCCAGGTGAGCCGCGTAATGGCAGCGACGATGCGCCGCGAAACCTGCAGCACCGCCTCGAACAGGCCGTTCAGGTGACGGTGCTCATCGCCCTCGGCGCCGTAGATCGTGATCGCTTCGATCTCCTCGTTGACGCGGACCAGGTTGGAGCGCAGCTCCGCCTCACGCGCGTAGCGCTGGGCATCGAGCGCAGCGAGCGGACGGCCCACCCGCCAGCTGACAAGGGAGGCCGTGCCCGCGTAAAGCAGTGCGCACCACACCAGGTACCCGGGCACGTGCAGCCGGTGCCTGCCGACAGGAAAGATCATGCTGCTCGAGAGCACCCAGAGCACACCGATGAACGACAACAGCAGCAACGTCGACTGCAGCAGGCCGAGGCCGAGATCCGTCGTGAGCTCGGTGAGCCGCAGTGCGTCAGCATGTATGCGCTGGTCCGGGTTCACCCCGATCGAGCTCGCATTCGAGAGTCGCAGCGCGCCCAGGGGCTTGAGCCATTCGCCCATCAGGTCGTGCACCAGGCCCTCGCGCAGCAGCACCCGGGAGGTCTCACGGAGCCACGCCTGCGTCACATTGAGCAGCAGCAGGAATCCGGCGAGGATGGCGAAGACGCCGAGCTGCCTCCAGACAGCCAACACGTCCTTGCGGGTCAGCGCATCGTAGAAGGGCTTGCTCCAGGCGTTGAGCCGGATCTGCGCATAGGCGGTGACCGCAATCACCAGAGTGAGCGCCGCAACGAGCGATACGAGGCGCTTGCGCTCGCAGGAGGCCCAGAAACCTGAGCCGATCCGCGCGAGATCCGTGAAGACAGTCTCTCTTATCGAGACCTCCTCTGCTCCGACCCCGGTGGGAACAGGCTCCGCGTCTGAATCGCCGATCACCGTCGACATGTGGTCACGATCGGCCGCGGTTGCCGCGCGGGCGCGCGAGCTCACGGGTTCCCCGGGCCATCAGACACTCCTTCTGGTTGGCGTGACTTGGATCGTGACTTGAATCGGCTCTGGCTGGTCTTCGACCTCACCTTAGATCGCAGCATCCTTGCGCACAACGCGCTCCCGATACATCCAGGTTTCCCGGCGGGAAACCATGAGCCGGCGCACGGACCCGGGCGACGACGGCGGCGCTGGCGAGTCGACGCTGCGAAACCCCGTCGCGGGATTTACCGGTAGGAAATGGCCGACAACGGCGGATGCATTGTTCAGCCGGCCGCCGCGACCAAAGATCGGCGGCGTGCGAAGCCAAGAGGTCATGCGAATGTCGACGCCCTTCCCGGCCGTCACGACGGCGCCCGTGCCGAGATCCGAGGACAAGACTGCGCAACTGCGCTTTCTCACCGGGTGGCTGCTGTGCCTGGTGTTCTACTTCTTCCAATACGCCCTGCGCTCCGCTCCGGGCGTGATGATTCCCGAGCTCACCGCGGCGTTCGGCCTCACAGCGCTTGGGGTGTCATCGCTCCTGGGACTCTACTATTACACCTACGCCGGATTTGCGATCGTCGCCGGAGCCTCTCTCGACCGCTGGGGCGCGCGGCTCCCCATCGCTACCGGGGTTTTTGCGGTCGCGGTCGGCAGCATTCTTTTCGGGCTCGGGTCGCTGGAAGCCGCCGAGGCCGGCCGATTGCTTCAGGGCGCCGGTTCTGCGTTCGCCTTCACCGGTGCAGTCTATCTGGCGGCGCACGCATTTTCCGACCGTTGGCTCGGCACCGCCGTGGGCTTCACGCAGCTCGCGGGCATGCTCGGCGGCTTCGTCGGACAACACTCCGTCGGCCCGCTCGTGCACGGCCCGATCGGCTGGCAGTCCTTCTGGATCTACAGCGGGCTGGTGGCGGCTGCGCTCAGCCTCGGCGTGCTGCTCATCACGCCCTCGAGCGCCGCCACGACCAGTGACACCCGCTCGCTGTGGAGCATGTTCGCGCCCTACAAGGTGGTGCTGCGCAATCCTCAATCCTATCTGTGCGGTTTCATCGGCGGCCTCATGTTCATGCCCACCACCATCGGCGACATGATCTGGGGCGTACCCTTCCTGCACGAGGGCCTCGGCGTCACGGCCTCGGAAGCGATCGCGCGCTCATCGATGGTGCCACTCGGCTGGGTGATCGGGGCACCGCTGCTCGGCTACATCGCCGATCGGATGCAACGACGCAAGCCCATGTTGATCGTCGGTCTCGGCGTGATGCTCGTGTCCCTGATCGGCATCGTCTACTTCTCCCAAAGCACTCCGCCTTATCTCGGCGGACTCGCGTTCGGCATCGGCTCCGGAGCCGCGATGATCCCGTACACGATGATCAAGGAGGTCAATCCCGACCGCGTGAAGGGCAGCGCCACGGGAGCGATGAACTTCCTCGTGTTCAGCCTGAGCGCGCTGGTGGCACCGGTGTTCGGGCTCACACTCAAGGATCTCTCGCAAGGCCAAGCCCTCAGCCTGAGGACCTTTCAGAGGGCGGACCTGATCTGGCTCGCCGCGGTCCTCATCTCGCTGGTACTGACGCTGTTTCTGCGCGAGACGGGCGCGCGCGGGCAGGCGCAGAGCCGCGGCGCAGCGCCGCCAGCGGACGGGCCCACACCGTGAAGGTCGGCATCGTCGGCGCAGGGCTGGTCGGCGGCAGCGCCGCGTATGCGATGGTCATGAACGGCTGCGCGAGCGAGATCGTGCTCGTCGATATGGAGGAGAAGCTCGCGCAGGCACAGGCGGAGGACATCACGCACGCCACGCCCTTCGCAGCGCCGGTGCGAGTCTCCGCCGGCCATTACCCGCAGCTCGAGGACGCGCAGGTGGTGCTGTTGTGCTGCGGGGCCGCGCAGCGCGTCGGCGAGACCCGGCTGCAGCTCCTGCAGCGCAACGCCGCCGTGATGCGCGAGGTCGTGCCGCAGGTCGCGGCTGTGGCGAGCGATGCACTGCTGGTCGTGGCGTCGAACCCGGTCGATGTCATGACCGATCTCGCCGCGCGGCTCGCACGTCGGCCGGACGGCCGCGTGTTCGGCACGGGCACCAGCCTCGACAGTGCACGTTTGCGCACGCTGGTTGGCGAGCACGTGGGAGTCGCCGCGACTTCCGTGCACGCCAACGTGCTCGGCGAGCACGGCGACTCGGAGGTCCTGGTGTGGTCGAGCATCCAGGTGGGCGTCTTCCCGCTCGCGAGCTTCGCCGAGCAGGTGGGGCGCCCGGTGACGAGCGAGGTGCGGCAGCGGATCGATGCGCAGGTGCGCGGCGCGGCCTATCGCATCATCGAGGGCAAGGGC
>DATKMV010000016.1:0-19451 GCA_035541695.1 Steroidobacteraceae bacterium | reverse complement strand
TGAGCCCGCGCGTGGTGCGCAGCGCCGGTGCCGACGTGACCGTGCGCCACGGCGCGTGATGCGCCGCGCACCCGCGCGTCAGTCGACGAAGAACCCCATCTTGATGCCGATGAGCTCGATGACGTCGTTGTCGGCGAGCTTGCGCGCCTGACTGCCCAGCGGCTGGCCGTTGACGCCCGGGGGCGCGCGGCCGGGGGCGCTCTCGAGCTGCACCAGGTGGTAGCCGTCCGCGCGGCGGGTGATCGCGATCACCTGCACGCCGGGCTGGCCGAGCGTCGTGAGGGCCTTGTTCAGGGACACCTCCCGCCCGGCGAAGGACCCGTTGAGGACCTGGATCTTCGCCACCGGCTGGCTGCCCATGCCCTTCGCGCCCTCGGGCATTCCGCCGGTCGGTGCACCCGCCATGGGCACGTCGGAGCGGGCGAGGACCATGGTCTGGGCGAACTCGTCCTGGTCGCCCTCGCGCGCGCTGTCCACGTAGCGCAGCTGGTGCCGTCCCACGGTGATGGCGTCGCCGTGCTGGAGCGCGTGCTTCTTGATCAGCTTGCCGTTGACGTAGGTGCCGTTGGTGCTGTTGAGATCCTCGAGGAACGAGTCGTTGAGGATGTTGATGATCAGCGAGTGGTGCCCGCTCACCGCGGCATTGTCGATGCGGATGTCATTGTCCGGGAGACGCCCGATGGTGTAGCGCTCCTTGTTCATGTTGTATTCCGCCATCACCTGGCCATCCAGGCTCAAGACCAACCTAGCCATGCGTGTCTGCCTTTATCGCGTGTCAGCCGAACCAACCCAGGATCTTGTCGAAAATCTTCGTGCGCGCCGGAAACGCATCCAGGATATGCGCCATGACCACGGACACGTTGTCGCGCCCCCCATTGTCATTGGCCAATTGAATCAACTGTTTTGCGACCGTATCCAGATTAGCACTAAAGGTGTTTATGGTTAAATGGATATCTTCGTCCTCGACCATATCCGAGAGTCCGTCCGAGCACATGACGAACACCTCGCCCTTGCTCACGGGAACTTCCTGGATCTCGACTTCCACCTGGGGCTCGACCCCGAGCGCCCGCGTCACGTAGTTCTTGTTCGCCGCCCGCTGCGCCTCCTCGGCCGAGTAGAACCCGCGGTCGACCAGCTCCTGCAGCAGCGAGTGGTCCATGGTGACCTGCTCGAACTTGTCCCCGTGCTGGCGATAGAGCCGCGAGTCACCGACGTGGGCAATCGTCACCTTGTTGTCGAAAAACAGCGCCGCCACCACCGTCGTACCCATGCCTTCGCACTGCGCCTGGGTGTGCGCGGTCTGATAGATGATCTTGTTCGCGCGGTTGATGGCATCGCGCAGGATGATCTTGGGGCGCGACAGCCCCGACTCGCTGTCGGCGACCGACAGGTCCTCGCGCTCCACGTGCTCGCGCACCAGATTGACGATCGTCTTCACGGCGATGCCACTCGCTACCTCGCCCGCGTTATAGCCGCCCATGCCATCGGCGAGCACGAGCAGGCCAATGTCCGGATCTACCGCAATCGTGTCCTCATTGTGTTCTCGGACCTTGCCGGTATCGGAGAGTCCGACGAAGCGCAGCTTGTTTCGCAAGCTCATGCTGCGCCCTGCACCGCCTCTGGCCCAAAAACTGTGATACGCGTCACTTTCCCGTCCCCGATCGAGCCGTCATAAGCTAGCATCGCCGCCGGAAGCTCCGAATGGCCTTGTTCACAAAAGACGGCATTCGGATCCCATGGCCCCGCGAATCCTAGCCGAAACCCGACTGAAGGCGCATTGATGGCACGCGCAAGTCCCACCTTCCTGTGTAGCGCCTGCGGGGGCGAGACCCTCAAATGGCAGGGTCAGTGTCCGCTGTGCGGCGCGTGGAACTCGCTCGAGCAGCGCAGTGCCGCGGCGGCGCGTCCCGCGCGCCCGGCCAGACCCGTCGCGCTCGCGGCCGCAGTCGCGGGCGCCGCCGGGGAGGCTCGCATCGCGAGTGGTACGCACGAGCTCGACAGGGTGCTCGGCGGCGGCATCGTGGCCGGGAGCGTGATTCTCCTCGGTGGCGACCCCGGCATCGGCAAATCGACGCTGCTGCTGCAGGTCGCCGCCGCCGTGGGCGGCTCCCGTCCGGTGCTCTACGCGAGCGGTGAGGAGTCGGTGGCGCAGGTCAGCCTGCGCGCGCAGCGGCTCGCACTCGCGGCGCAGACCCTGACCGTGCTCGCCGAGACCGATCTTGCCGCGATTCTGCACCTCGCTGCCGAGCGGCGGGCGGCGCTGCTCGTGATCGATTCCATACAGACCGTGCAGTCCGCAGCGGGGGGCGCCCCGGCTGGCGCGGTATCGCAGCTGCGCGAGTGCACCGCGGAGCTCGTGCGCTTCGCCAAGACGAGCGGCACGGCGGTGATGATCGTCGGGCACGTCACGAAGGAGGGCACGATCGCGGGCCCGCGCCTGCTCGAGCACCTGGTGGACACGGTGTTGTATTTCGAGCACGAGGCCGGCAGCCGTTATCGCATCGTCCGGGCCACCAAGAACCGCTTCGGCGCAGTGAACGAGCTCGGCTTCTTCGCCATGACCGCCGGTGGTCTGCGCGAGGTGAAGAATCCGGCGGCGATCTTCCTCGCGCGGCCGAGCGAGCCGGCGCCGGGGAGCATCGTGACCGTGACGCGCGAGGGCGGCCGACCGCTGCTCATCGAGCTGCAGGCGCTGGTCGATCGCATGCGCTTTGGTGCGCCGCGACGCATCGCCCAGGGGCTCGATGCAAATCGCCTCGCGATGCTGCTCGCCGCCGCGAGCCGGCACGCGGGTCTCTCGCTCCAGGAGCACGACGTGTTCGTGAACGTCGTGGGCGGCATCGAGATCACCGAGACCTCGACCGACCTGCCGGCGCTCATCGCGCTCGCCTCGAGCCTGCGCGGCCGCCCGCTCCCCGCCGCGCTCGTGGCATTCGGTGAGATCGGCCTCACCGGTGAGGTGCGCCCGGTGGCCTACGGCGATGAGCGGCTGCGGGAGGCTCAGGCACAGGGTTTTCGCGTCGCCATCGTGCCGCAGGGCAATGCACCGCGCACCGCCCCTGCCGGTGTTCGGGTCATCGGCGTGACGCGCATCGCCGAGGCGCTCGAGGCCGCACTCGCCGGGGGAGCCTGAGGGCCGTTGCGCCTCAGGCGGCCTGGCCGAGGGCCGGGGCCCGCACGCGCACCGTGCGGATGGCGTTGTCACCGATCTGCAGCACCTCGAACTCGTAGTTGCCGACCCGTACCATAGTACCCCTGTCCGGAATGGTCTCGAGATGCTCGAGCAGCAGTCCGTTGACCGTTTTCGGTCCTCCGGTCGGCAGCTGCCAGCCGAGCGCGCGGTTGAGCGCACGGATGGTGGCGCTCGCATTGACGATGAACACTCCCGGTTGCTCCGGATGCACGTCCTTGTGAGTGACGGTCGCGGGGTCGGTGGTGAATTCGCCGACGATCTCTTCCAGGATGTCCTCCAGCGTCACGAGTCCCTCGATGTCGCCATACTCGTTCACCACGAAGGCGAAACGCCGGCGGTTGCGCTGGAAGAAGCCGAGCTGCACCGATAGCGCGGTGCCCTCGGGCACGAAGTAGGGCTCGCGGCTCTGCGCGATCTCGATGAGCCGCTCGCGCGTGAGCTCACCGCGCACCAGCTCGTTGGCCACCCGTTTCATGTGCAGCAGCCCGATGAGGTTGTCGAGCTCTCCCTCGTACACCGGCAGCCGCGTGTGCGGGGTCTGGCGCAGCTGATCGAGTATGTCCTCCCAGCTCTCGCTCACGTTGATGCCGGCGATCTCCTGGCGCGGGATCATGATGTCGTTCACCGTGATGCGCCCGAGGTCGAGGATCGAGAGCAGCATCTGCCGGTGCCGCGCGGGAATGACGGGAGCCGCCTCGCTCACTACCGTCCGCAGCTCCTCGGCGCTCAGTGCCTGGCTGGTGCGGACCGGGGCACGCCCGACGCGCACGATCCACAGGAACCCGTAGGCGAGAGTGTTGGTCAGCCATAAGGCCGGGCGGGTGATGAGGACCAGCACACGGTAGATCCGCGCCGCATGCAGCGCCACGCCCTCGGGGTTCGAGGCGGCATAGATCTTGGGGGCGAGCTCGCAGAATACGATGACGATGATGGTCAGCAGCACCACGGTGAAGGGCACCGCGTACCGATATCCGGTGCGCTGCGCGAGGATCGTGGCGATGGCGGAGGCGAAGGTGCTGGCCGCCGCGAGAATCACCAGGTTCGCGCCCAGCCACTCGTCAGGCTTTCCGAGCAGCCGCTCGAGAATGGCCGCGGTGCCCGAGCCCGCCTGCGCCCGATGCCGTATGCGATATCGGTTCACCGACAGCATGGCCACCTCCGTGCCGGAGGAGAAGGCGACCACGAGGAGCAGCAGCAGCAGCGCCAGCAGCAGCGCAGGTGTCTCGGTGAGCTTCAAGGCGGTATTCCCCCAGGCCTCATGTCCTAAGCATAGAAGCTCATGGGCACGGCGGGAAAATCGGGCCGCGCCCCCTATAATCGGCCGCCATGTTCGATAACCTGACGGCCCGTCTTTCGCGCACCATCGATGGCCTTCGCGGCCGCGGCCGCATCACCGAGGAGAACGTCGCCGAGACACTGCGCGAGACCCGCGTGGCGCTGCTCGAGGCGGATGTGGCGCTGCCGGTCGTGAAGTCCTTCATCGACTCGGTGAAGGCCAAGGCTCTGGGGGCGGAGGTGCTCTCGAGTCTCACACCGGGACAAGCCTTCATCGGCCTCCTCCACCAGGGGCTCGTGCAGCTGATGGGGGGCGGGGGTGGCGGCTTCGCGCTGCGCGCGCAACCACCCATCGTGGTGCTGCTCGCGGGACTCCAGGGCGCCGGCAAGACCACGACGGCCGCCAAGCTCGCGAGGCGGCTGATCGAGAAGGACCGGAAGCGCGTGCTTCTCGCGAGCACCGATATCCGACGGCCGGCGGCCATGCTGCAGCTCGAGCGTCTGGCCGCTCAGGTGCAGGCGGAGTATTTCCCCGCCCCCGCCGGGGCGTCCGCGGCGCAGATCGCGCGCGCCGCACTCGAGCGGGCGCGCAGCGGAGTGCTCGATGTCCTGATCGTCGATACCGCCGGGCGACTCCACGTGGATGAGGAGCTCATGGCGGAGGTGCGGGACATCGACGCCGCGATCGGGGCTGCGGAGCGGCTGTTCGTGGTCGATGCCATGGCCGGGCAGGACGCAGTGAATGCGGCGCGCGCCTTCGGCGCTGCGCTCGATCTCACCGGCATCATTCTCACCAAGGCCGACGGCGATGCGCGCGGCGGGGCGGCGCTCTCGGTGCGGCAGGTCACCGGCAAGCCGATAGTCTTCATGGGTGTCGGGGAGAAGACCGACGCGCTCGAGCCTTTCGATCCCGAGCGCATGGCCTCGCGCATTCTCGGCATGGGCGATGTGGTGAGCCTCGTCGAGCAGGTGCACGCCCAGGTCGATCACGCCGAGGCGCAACGCATCGCCCGCAAGGTCGTCAAGGGCAAGGGCTTCGACATGACCGATCTGCGCAGCCAGCTCGAGCAGCTGCAGAAGATGGGCGGCGTCGGGGCGCTCCTCGACAAGCTGCCGGGCGCGGTGGCGAAGAAGGGGGCCGTCTCGGCCGATCAGGGCGACCGCGAGCTGCGGCGACAGATCGCGATCATCAACTCCATGACTCCGCGGGAACGGCGCAACCCGGGGATCATCGATGGCTCGCGCCGCCGGCGCATCGCCGGGGGCTCAGGCGTGCAGGTACAGGACGTGAACCGCCTGCTGAAGCAGTTCCACGAGATGCAGCGCGTCATGAAGAGCATGAAAGGTGGGCGTCTGCGGGCACTCATGGGCGCGCTGAAGGGTGGCGGAATGCCCCCGGGGTTCCCCGGCCGCTGAGCCGCGAGCGCAATCCTCCCGGGCGGGTGAAAAACTGGCGCCGGAATCGCAGGTTGCGTAGAATCCGCGCTCTTTTTTGGGCGGCCTTCCCGGGAGGTCGCCGCCGCAGCGAGAGCAGTACGACCATGGTAACCATTCGCCTGACGCGACGCGGGGGACGCAACCAGCCCTTCTATCACGTCGTCGTGACCGACAGCCGCAAGCGCCAGGGCGGCCCGAGCCTGGAGCACGTGGGATTCTTCAACCCGATCGCCCGACGCGGGGAGCAGAAGCTCAAGCTCGATCTGCCGCGCATCGACTACTGGGTCGGCAAGGGTGCACAACCCTCGGACCGGGTGCGGCACCTCGTGGACTCCTACCGCAAGCAGGCGACAGCCTGAGGCGCGGCGCCGCGGAGCGGCGCCTGCGAAGCCGACGGCCGTGGACTGGTTCGAGCTCGGGCGCATCGGCGCTCCCTACGGCATACGCGGTTGGGTGCACGTCGAGTCGCACGTCGACCCGCCGGAGAGACTGCTCGCTTACCGGCAGTGGGTGCTGAAGAGCGCGAGCGGCGAGCGGCACGCGCGACGGGTTCTCGAGGGGCGGCGCCATGCCGGAGGCCTGGTGGCGCACCTGGAGGCGGTGAATGACCGCGGCGGAGCGGCACAGCTCACCGGGGTGGTGATCGAGGTCGAGCGTGCGGCGCTCCCGGCGTTGCCGGAGCGCGAGTTCTATCGTGCGGACCTCATCGGTCTGCGCGTGCGCAATCTCGAAGGCGCAGAGCTCGGTACGGTGAGCCACTTCGTCGAGGC
The DNA here is from genome assembly GCA_035541695.1 of Steroidobacteraceae bacterium. Taxonomy (GTDB): domain Bacteria; phylum Pseudomonadota; class Gammaproteobacteria; order Steroidobacterales; family Steroidobacteraceae; genus 13-2-20CM-66-19. The sequence continues at coordinate 12,776 of DATKMV010000016.1, read as the reverse complement.
GCCGACAGGGGCGGTGCTGGTGGCGCGCGATGCGGCGGGCCACGAGCGCTGGGTGCGCGCCGCGCCGCCGCACCTGCGCCGCGTCGACCTGGCGGTGGGAGAGGTTGTGGTGGATTGGCCGGCGGAGCTGGAATAGAAGGCTCCATGAAGATCGAGGTGGTCACGCTCTTCCCGCGCATGATCGCGGGAGCCCTGGAGTTCGGCGTCATCGGCCGTGCCATCGCACGTCGCCTGCTGAGCGTCGGGACCGAGGACCCGCGTGGACACACGAGCGATGTGCACCGCACCGTGGATGACCGCCCCTATGGGGGCGGGCCCGGTATGGTGATGAAGGCGGAACCGCTGCTCGGCGCGATCCGCACGGCGCATGCACGGCTTCCGCAGGGGAGCCCGCGGGTGTACCTCTCGGCCCAGGGTGAGCCCTTCGGCCAGACGCGTGCGCAGGAGCTGGCGCGGCTCCCCGGGCTGTTGCTCATCGCCGGCCGGTACGAGGGTGTCGATGAGCGCGTCATCGAGCTCGGCGCCGATCGTGAGCTCTCGGTGGGCGACTACGTGCTCTCCGGTGGAGAGTTGCCGGCGCTCACGGTGATCGACGCGGTGGCGAGGCTGCTGCCCGGCGTGCTCGGTGATGAGCGCTCGAGTCTCGAGGAGTCCTTCGTGGGGGGTCTGCTCGACTGGCCGCACTACACGCGGCCGGAAATATTCGAGGGCCGGGCGGTGCCGGCGGTACTATTGTCGGGCGACCACGCCGACATCCGCCGCTGGCGGCTCGAGCAGGCGCTCGCGCGCACCCTCGCGCGGCGGCCGGAGCTGCTGCGCCGGTCGCAGCTCTCGCGCGAGGCGCAGAGCACGTTGGAAGAGATTCAGGGCCGTGGCGGCGCTCGCGCTGGCGCGGCGGCCGCAGTGGCGGCCGGCAGTGACGATCGAGGTGAACGAAAATGAGCAAGATCATTCAGGAAATCGAGAAGCAGCGCATGACCCGGCAGGTCCCGGAGTTCAATCCGGGCGACACCGTGGTGGTGCAGGTGAAGGTGGTCGAGGGCGACCGCGAGCGCGTACAGGCGTATGAGGGTGTCGTGATCGCGAGGAGCAACCGCGGGCTCAACTCCTCCTTCACCGTGCGCAAGATCTCCCACGGCGAGGGCGTCGAGCGGGTCTTCCAGACCTACAGCCCGGCGATCAGCGACATCACCGTCAAGCGCCGCGGCAGCGTGCGCCGCGCCAAGCTGTATTACCTGCGCGATCTCTCCGGCAAGGCGGCGAGGATCGAAGAGAAGATCTGAGGTGTCCGCGGGCACCTGAGCGCCGCTACCGGCGCGGGAGTAGACGATGACGGTCCGCTCGTTCTTTTCCGGGCTGTGGCGCGGGCTCGATGGGCTGCGCCGCGCGCTGCACCTCATCCTGCTGCTCCTGATCTTTGGCCTCGTGATCGGCATCCTGCGCGGCAGCGTGCCGCGCATCCCCTCCAGGGCCGCGCTCCTGATCGTGCCGCAGGGCACGCTCGTCGAGCAGCTCTCCGGGGACCCGGTCGAGCGGGCGCTGCAGGAGACCCGTGGCGAGATACACCGCGAGACGCTGCTCTGGGACCTCACCGACTCGCTGCGCGCCGCGGCGAGCGATCCACGGATCCCCGCCGTGGCGCTCGATCTGGAGAAGTTCGAAGGTGGCACGCAGCCGACGCTCGAGGAGCTGGCGGCGGCATTGCGCGAGTTCCGCGCGAGCGGCAAGAAGGTGATCGCCTACGGCAGCGAGCTCACCCAGGACCGTTATTACCTCGCCGCGCAGGCCGATGAGGTCATGCTCGATCCGATGGGCTTCGTGCTCATCGACGGCTACGACCGCTACCGCATGTACCTGAAGGACGCGCTCGACAAGCTCGGCGTGGAGATCAACGTCTTCCGCGTCGGCTCCTTCAAGAGCGCCGTCGAGACCTTCACCCGCACCAACATGTCGCCGGAGGATCGCGAGGAAAGTCGCGCCTACCTCGGTGCGCTGTGGAGCAGCTACCAGCAGGCGATGACGCGCGTGCGCAAGATGCAGCCCGATGCGCTCTCGAACTACGTCGGGTCGCTCGCCAGGACCATCCCGGCGGCCGGCGGTGATGCCGCGCGGGTGGCGCTGCAGGCGGGACTGGTGAGCTCGCTCAAGACCCGCATCGACTTCGAGCAGCGGCTCATCGGCCTCGTCGGCAAGGATGACGATAGCGGCTCGTTCAAGGCGGTGCTCGTGGATGATTACGTGCGCTACGCACGTGCGCAGAAGAAGCTCAAGGCCGATGGCAAGCCGCGCATCGGCGTCATCGTCGCGGAGGGCGAGATCCTCGATGGCGAGCAGCCACCGGGCACCATCGGGGGCGAGAGTCTGGCGAGACTCATCCGCCAGGCCCGCACCGACAAGGACGTGAAGGCGGTGGTGTTGCGCGTCGACAGTCCGGGAGGAAGCGTCCTCGCCTCCGAGCGGATCTACCAGGAGCTGCTCGCGCTGCGCGCGGCCGGGAAGCCGCTCGTCGTGTCGATGAGCGGCTACGCCGCCTCCGGCGGCTACTACATCTCCGCCCCCGCGGATGAGATCTGGGCGAGTCCTGCGACCATCACCGGCTCCATCGGCATCTTCGCCATCATTCCAACGGTCGAGCGTACGCTCGGCAAGATCGGTGTGAGTGTCGATGGCGTCGGCACGACGCCGCTCTCCGGACAGCTGCGTCTCGATCGGCCGCTCGGCGACGAGGCCCGCACACTGCTCCAGGCGACGGTCTCGCGCGGCTACGACGAGTTCATCGCTCGGGTGGCGAGCGGCCGCAGGAAAACGACCGAGGAAGTGGACAAGATCGGACAGGGGCGCGTCTGGGCAGGCGTCGACGCGCATCGCATCGGCCTCGTCGATCAGCTCGGCTTCTTCAGCGATGCGACGCGCGCCGCGGCACGGCGCGCCAAGGTGAGCGACTACGCGCTGGAGTTCATCGAGCCCGAGCTCACCTGGGCACAGGCGCTCGCCATGCAATTGAAGTCGCGTCTCGCCGCGTGGGCCGCGCACTTGAGCCCGGGGGAGGCGGCGTTGCGGCAGCTCGCGCAGCGGCTCGATCCGGTAACCCGTGAGGCCGAGCGACTCGCGCGCTTCAGTGCGCCGAACCGCCTCTACGCGTACTGCTTCTGCGAGGTGCGCTGACGCTACAGCGTCGACCAGTCGAGGATCACCTTCCCCGACTGGCCCGACCCCATGGTCTCGAAGCCGCGCTGATACTCCTGCACCGGAAAGTGGTGCGTGATGATGGGCTCGAGCTTCAGCCCGCTCTGCAGCATGCTCGCCATCTTGTACCAGGTCTCGAACATCTCGCGGCCGTAGATGCCCTTCAGGGTGAGGCCCTTGAAGATCACCTGGTTCCAGTCGATCGCCATTTCCTCGGGGGGTATGCCGAGCATCGCGATCGAGCCACCGTGGTGCATGGTGCGCAGCATGTCGCGGAACGCGGCGGCGTTGCCGGACATCTCGAGCCCGACATCGAAGCCCTCCTGCATGCCCAGCTCCTTCATGGTCTGATCGAGCGGCTCGCGCTGCACGTTGATGGCACGCGTCGCACCCATGCGCCGGGCGAGTGCCAGCCGGTAGTCGTTGACGTCGGTGATGACGATGTGCCGCGCACCCGTGAAGCGGGCGACCGCGGTAGCCATGATGCCGATGGGGCCCGCGCCGGTGATCAGCACGTCCTCACCCACCATGTTGAATGCGAGCGCGGTGTGCGTGGCATTGCCGAAGGGATCGAGGATTGCCGCGATGTCATCGGCGATGGAGTCGGGGAGCTTGAAGGTGTTGTAGGCGGGGATGGCCAGGTACTGCGCGAAAGCCCCCGGCCGATTGACGCCGACGCCGACGGTGTTGCGGCACAGGTGGCGCCGGCCGGCGCGGCAGTTGCGGCAATAGCCGCAGGTGATGTGGCCCTCGCCCGATACCCGATCGCCTTTCTTCAGCCCCTTCACCTCCGAGCCCATCTCCACGATGCGTCCGCAGTATTCGTGGCCGACGGCCATCGGCACCGGGATGGTCTTGCTCGCCCAGGCATCCCAGTTGTAGATGTGCATGTCGGTGCCGCAGATCGCGGTCTTGGCGATCTCGATGAGCACGTCGTTGGGGCCGACCTTCGGCTCGGGAATCTCTTCCAGCCATATGCCGGGCTTCGCTTGCTGCTTCACCAGTGCTTTCATGCGGCTTCCTGATCAGCGGATGACGCCGAGCTCACGGCCCACCGCCGTGAAGGCATCGAGCGCGCGCGTCAGCTGCTCGCGCGTCAGCGCCGCCGACATCTGCGTACGGATACGGGCCTGCCCCTTGGGCACGACCGGGTAGGAGAAGCCGATGACGTAGACGCCGCGGGCGAGCAGGGCATCTGCCATGCGCGCGGCGAGTGCCGCATCGCCCAGCATCACCGGGATGATCGGGTGCTCGCCGGGCTTCAGATCGAACCCGGCGCGGGCGAGGCCGTCGCGAAAGAAGCGCGTGTTGTCGAACAGCTGCGTGCGCAGCTGCGGATTTCCCTCGAGCAGCTCGAGCACCGCGAGCGTTGCCGCCGCCACGACCGGTGGGATGCTGTTGGAGAAGAGGTACGGCCGCGAGCGCTGCCGCAGCCACTCGACCACCTCGCGCCGCGCCGCCACGAAGCCGCCGCTCCCACCGCCGAGGGCCTTGCCGAGCGTGCTCGTGATGATGTCGACGCGCTGCGCCACGCCGCAGTGCTCGGGCGTGCCCCGGCCGGTCGCACCCATGAAGCCGGTGGCGTGGGAGTCATCCACCATCACCAGCGCGCCGTATTGCCCGGCAAGGTCACAGATGTCCCGCAGCCGCGCGATGAAGCCGTCCATGGAGAAGACACCGTCAGTGGCGATGAGGCGTGTACGCGCGCCCTGCGCCTCCTTCAGGCACCTCTCGAGCTCCGCCATGTCGCTGTTGGCGTAGCGGTAGCGCTGCGCCTTGCACAGCCGGATGCCATCGATGATGCTCGCATGGTTGAGGGCATCCGATATCACCGCATCGCGCTCATCGAGCAGCGTCTCGAAGAGTCCCCCGTTGGCGTCGAAGCAGGAGGAGTAGAGGATGACGTCCTCGGTGCCGAGGTAGCGCGCCAGGCGCTCCTCGAGGGTCTTGTGGATCTGCTGGGTGCCGCAGATGAAGCGCACCGAGGCCATGCCGTAACCGAGCTCGGCCAGCGCCCGCGCCGCCGCCTCGCGCACCGCCGGATGGTTGGCGAGCCCCAGGTAGTTGTTCGCGCACAGGTTGATCACGTCCTGATCACCCGCATGCACCAGCGCCCCCTGGGGGCCGTTGATCACCCGCTCGCGCTTGTAGAGTCCCTGCTCGCGAAGCGCTTCGAGGTCGCCTCGCAGGCGCTCGAGAAAGGCCTGATTCATCAGTCGATTATACCGGAGGCCTGCCCATGCGCCGGGGCGCCCGCGGCACTCGGCTCCGGGTCGCTTTTGAGCCCCCGGAGGTCGCCGCAAAGCATGTCGCCGCGGCTCGCGCGTTGCAGACTGCCGGCGGTGCCCCCATAGAGCGCTGTCGATCTCTATGAGCTTGAGCGTTTTCGACATCTTCAAGGTGGGTATCGGCCCCTCGAGCTCCCACACCATGGGGCCCATGCGGGCGGCGCGCGAGTTCGCCCTCGGGCTCGAGCGCGATGGGCTGCTGGACGCCAGCACGGAGATCGCGGTGCGCCTGTACGGCTCGCTGGCGCTCACCGGAGTCGGTCATGGCACCGATCGCGCCGTCCTTGCAGGGCTCGAAGGCGCCGACCCCGAGACGGTGGATCCGGATCATCTGGAGGCCACCGTACGCCGCATCCGCAGCAGCGGTCGGCTGCGCCTGCTCGGTAAGCACGAGATCGCCTTCGATGAGCCGATGCAGCTGCTCTTCATGCATCACGAGCGCCTGCCGCGACATTCCAACGGCGTGCGCTTTACCGCCCTCGGCGCTGGCGAGCGGGTGCTGCGTGAGGAAGACTATTACTCGATCGGCGGTGGCTTCATCGTGCGCGGCAACGAGCTCGAGGCGGCGGGCACACACGCGCGCGCGCAGCCCCCATACCCCTTCACCTCGGCTGAGGAGCTGCTCGCTCTGTGCCGTGAGCATGGGCTCGAGATCTTCGAGCTGGTGCTCGCCAACGAGCGCGCCTGGTCGAGCGACTCGGAGGTGCGCGCGAAGCTCCTGCACATCTGGGAGGTGATGCAGGCCTGCGTCGAGCGCGGCTTTCACCGCAGCGGTGTCCTGCCGGGGGTGCTGAAAGTGCGCCGCCGCGCACCGCGCCTGTACCGCATGCTCACCGAGAGCGCGACGGTGCGGCCGCTCGATGTGATGGACTGGGTGAATGCCTACGCACTTGCGGTGAATGAGGAGAACGCCGCCGGCGGGCGCGTCGTGACGGCGCCCACCAACGGTGCGGCGGGCATCGTGCCGGCCGTCTTGCATTACTACCGCCGCTTCGAGGAAGGTGCCAACGAGGCCGGTGTCATCCGCTTTCTGCTGGTCGCGGCGGCCATCGGCATGCTCTACAAGCGCAACGCCTCCATCTCCGGCGCCGAGATGGGCTGCCAGGGCGAGGTCGGCGTTGCGTGCTCGATGGCGGCTGCCGGTCTGGTGGCGGCTCTCCAGGGAACCAACGAGCAGATCGAGAACGCGGCCGAGATCGGCATGGAGCACAACCTCGGTCTCACCTGCGATCCGGTGGCAGGACTCGTGCAGATCCCCTGCATCGAGCGCAATGCCATGGGTGCGGTGAAGGCGGTAAATGCCGCGCGGCTCGCCATGCGTGGCGATGGCTCGCACAAGGTGTCGCTCGATCAGGTGATCGCCACCATGCGCCAGACGGGCATCGACATGTCCACCATCTACAAGGAGACCTCGCAGGGAGGTCTGGCGGTGAACGTGCCGGAGTGCTGAGTGTCGGGTGCGGCGATCCGGCGAGTCAGCCGAAAAGTCCGAACAGTCCGCGCGCCGGCGGCGTCTCGCGCACCACATCCTTCACCGCCGCCACTCCGACGCTGGTCCAATCATCGGTCTCGAGGGCGATCGAGCAGAGCGCGGCGGTCGCAAGCCCGCTCGCCTCTGCCTCGGGCACGAGCTGCTGCACGAGCTCGGAGACACCCGGGTTGTGGGCGACGACGAGGAGGTGCGCGACGCGCGGTCCGGTAGCCTGCACGACCTTGAGCAGGTCGGGCGCGCTCGCGAGATAGAGCGCCTCGTCGGACATGACCAGGCGCGCCGGCAGGGAGAGCAGCCGCCCGAGTATCTCGCCGGTCTGCTGCGTACGGCGCGCCGGGCTCACGAGCAGCAGATCCGGCACCAGCGCGAGCTCGAGCAGGCGGCGGGCCATCGCCTCGGCCGCGGCGGTGCCGCGGCGATTGAGCGGGCGCTCGAGATCGGACAGCCCCTGGTCCTGCCAGCGCGCATCCGCATGGCGCATCAGCGTGAGGCGCTTCATCGCCGCTTCACTCGGCCGGGCCTGCGACGAGGATGCGACCGTCCTGCTCGCGCACGCGAAAGGTGCGCAGCGGCTCGTATGCGGGGGGAGTGAGCGCCTCGCCGGTGCGCAGGCAGAAGTGCGCACCGTGGCGCGGGCAGACGATCTGGCAATCCTCCACGTGTGCCTCACCGAGCGACTCGCCATCGTGCGTGCAGCGATCCTCGACCGCGTACAGGTCGCTCCCGCAGCGCACGACCACGAGGTGCACCCCGTCCACTTCCGCGGCGAGCGGTGCGGCCTCGCTCAACGCATCGGCACGACCCACGTCGATCCAGCTCATGAGGTTCATTCCCGGCGACGCCGACGGCCGCTGCCTCAGAACATCCCGGTCTGCAGCCGCGCCGCTTCCGACATCATGCTCTGGTTCCAGGGTGGATCGAAGCTGAGGCTGACGCGTGCCTCGCGTACCGTCGGAATGCGGCTGATCTTGTCGCGTACGTCATCCACCAGGATATCCCCCATGCCGCACCCGGGCGCGGTGAGCGTGATCGTGACGTCCACCGTGCGTGTGCCGTCCTCGTTCTGCGTGACCGAGCAATCGTATACGAGCCCGAGATCGACGATGTTGATGGGGATCTCAGGGTCGTAGCAGGTGCGCATCTGCTCCCAGGCGAGCCGCTTGACGTCCTCCTCGCCGGCGTTCGGCGGCAGCTCGGGCGGCAGGACGCGCTCCTGGCCGATGGCATCCGCCTCCTCGCCCGCGATGCGAAACAGATTCCCCTCGAGATAGACGGTGAAGCTGCCTCCGAGGGCCTGGGTGATGTAGCCCGCCTGGCCCGGTCGCAGCGTCACCTCCTGACCCGCGGGCACGACGACCGCGCGCACCTCGCGGCTCACGACGAAGGGCTCGTTCTCGTGCCGGCTCATGGCGGCTACTCGGTGGACACCGTCGCATCGCTCGAGGCGAGCGCAGCGTTCAGCGTGTGCCAGCAGAGGCTCGCGCACTTCACGCGCGCCGGAAACTCGCGCACGCCCGAGAGCGCCGCGAGCTTGCCGAGGCTCGGATCCGGTGCAGCGTCCTGCTGCGTGAGGAGCGCATGCACCTTCGTGAACAGCTGCCGCACCGCGGTGCGGTCCTTGCCCTTCACCGCCTCGGTCATGAGCGAAGCGGAGGCGGTGGAGATGGCACAGCCGCTGCCCTCGAAGCGGATGTCCTCGATGCGCTCGCCGTTCACCCGTACGGCGAGCGTCAGCCGGTCGCCGCAGAGCGGATTGTTGCCTTCGGCGCGATGGTTGGCGGACTCGAGCGGCCCGAAATTGCGCGGCTGGCGGTTGTGATCGAGGATCACATCGCGGTAGAGCTCCTTCAGGTCCATCAGCCGAACACCTCGCGCGCCCGCCGCAGCGCGCCCACGAAGCGCGCCACGTCAGCCTCGGTGTTGTAGCAGGCGAAGGACGCCCTGGCGGTCGCCGGAACACCGAAGAAGGTCATCACCGGCATGGCGCAGTGGTGGCCGGTGCGCACCGCGACACCTTCCGCATCGAGGATCGTGCCGAGGTCGTGCGCGTGCACACCTTGCATGGTGAAGGAGAGCACCGCGGCCTTGTGGGCGGCGGTTCCGAGGATCTCGATCCCCGGCATCCGCTCGAGCTCCGCGGTCGCGAGCTGCAGCAGCCGCTGCTCGTGCGCGGCAATCGAGGCGAGTCCCAGCTGCTCGAGATAGTCGATCGCCGCGGCGAGCCCGACGGCTCCGGAGATGTTGGGGGTGCCGGCCTCGAATTTCGCCGGCAGGTCGTTGTAGGTGGTCTTGTCGAAGGAAACCGTGAGAATCATGTCGCCACCGCCCTGCCACGGCGGCATGGCGGCGAGCAGCTCCTCGCGGCCGTACAGCACGCCGATGCCGGTCGGCGCATACATCTTGTGGCCCGAGAAGGTGTAGAAGTCCGCGCCGAGTGCGCGCACGTCGACCGCCGTGTGCGGCACCGCCTGTGCGCCATCGATCAGCACCACGGCACCGCGCACGTGCGCCGCCTCGACCATGCGCCGCACCGGCAATACCGTGCCGAGCGCGTTCGATATGTGGGCGAGCGCCACCAGGCGTGTGCGCGGCCCGAGCCGGCGCTCGAACTCATCGAAGGGCACCTCGCCGCGCCGGTCGATCGGCGCGACGCGCAGGCGGGCACCGGTCTGCTCGCACACCATCTGCCAGGGCACGATGTTGGCGTGGTGCTCGAGCCCGGTGATCAGGATCTCATCGCCGGCGCTGAGGCGCGGTCGCGCATAGGACTGCGCCACGAGGTTGATGCCCTCGGTGGTACCGCGGACGAAAATGATCTCCTTCACCGAGGCAGCGTTGATGAAGCGCCGCACGCGCTCGCGCGCCCCTTCGAAGGCCGCGGTGGCCGCCTGGCTGAGCGCATGTACGCCGCGGTGCACGTTGGCATGCGCATGCCGCTCGTAGTGCTCCACCGCATTCAGCACCACGAGCGCGCGCTGTGAGGAGGCGGCGCTGTCGAGATAGGTGAGTGGATGGCCGTGCACGGTCGTCGCCAGGATCGGGAAGTCCCGTCGCACCGCCTCGGCATCGAGCCGTGGCGGCGACTTCTCGAGTGACAGGTTCGCGGCCATCACAACAGCTCCCGCAGCGCCTCATCGTGCAGCAGACCGGCGAGGCGCTCCTCGATCTGCCGCCGCAGCGCAGGCAGATTCACCTGCGAGATGACATCCTCGAGGAACGCCCATTTGAGGAGGCGTTGCGCGGCATCGCGGTCGAGTCCGCGGGAGAGGAGGTAGAACAGCATGCTGTCGTCGAGCTTCCCCGCCGTGGCGCCATGGCTGCAGCGCACCTCGTCCGTGTAGATCTCGAGCTGTGGCCGCACGTCGATCTCCGCCTCGGGCCCTGCGAGCAGACCTCGCAGCGACTGGCGCGAATCGGTGCCGTGCGCAGCCGGCGAGACGATGATCTTGCCGTTGAAGGCGACGCGCGCGCGCCCAGCGGCGATGCCGCGGAAGGTCTGCACGGTGCGGGCATCCGGCGCGGCGTGCTCGACCACCGCGTAAGCATCCTGCACCTGCTGGCGCTCGCCGAGGGCTAGCATCGCGAGCGCGAGCTCGGCACGCGGGCCGGCGAGCTGCACGGCGAGCGTCGAGCGCGCCGACTGCGCGCCGCTGCTGATGAGGTGCAGCCGGTAGCCCGCATCGGCGCCGAGCCGGGCGGCGAGCGTGTCGAAGAGCGTCGTCCGTGGGTTGAGCTCCTGCAGACGGTAGTGCGCGAGCCGGGCGCCCGCAGCGACATCCACCTGCACGGCGCTCGTTACGAAGCTCGCGGCGCTCCCGTGGCTCAGGTGCCTCTCGATGAGCGTCACTGCCGTGCCCGGACGCAGCCGCAGCTCGAGGCGCGGATAGGAGCTGCCCTGTTGTGCCTCGGCACTGGCGAGGAACAGCACTTCGAGCTGCAGGGGGGCCTCGCGCGTCGCTCGTACATCGATGCCGAGACCGTCGGTGGCGAACAGGTCATTGAGGAGCGCGAAGCGCCCGTCCGCTTCCGGGGCAGCTGCGGCAGCGGCCGCGCCATCCTCGCCGCCCTGCGAGAGCAGCCGCAGGACCGCAGTCCCCGCGGCCGTCTCGAGCGTCGTCGATGCCTGCGGCGCAAAGCGGCCATCGAGGAATACGTAGCGCGCCGCCGAGCCGGGCAGCGCCGGTGGCAGGTCGAGGTCTCCCGCAGCGGCCATGGGCTCGCGGGCAGACGCCGGCAGGAACCGCGCCCGCTCGAGCGAGCGCAGGTTGGCGTACTTCCAGTTCTCATCACGCGTCGTGGGAAGGCCGCGGGCCTGGAGCGCGCCGAGGGCGCTGCGGCGGCGCGAGGCGTGTGCCTCGAGCGAGCGCGCGGCGCTCGAGAACTCTTGCGCGATGCGCTCGGTGAGGGTGCTGGCGCTCATGCTGGCAGCGGCCGTCAGGCCGCCTCGCCGGCGATGAAGTCGTAGCCGCGCCGCTCGAGCTCGAGGGCGAGCGTGCGATCGCCACTGCGGGCGATGCGGCCGCGCACGAGAACGTGGACGTAGTCCGGCACGACGTACCCGAGCAGCCGCTGATAGTGCGTCACGAGCACACAGGAGCGGTCGGGTGCGCGCTGCGAGTTGACACCGGCGGCCACCACTTTCAGCGCATCGATGTCGAGACCGGAGTCGGTCTCATCGAGTATGGCGAGCCGTGGCTCGAGCACGAGCATCTGCAGGATCTCGTTGCGCTTGCGCTCGCCGCCGGAGAAGCCTTCATTGACCCCGCGTGCCAGAAAGCTCTCATCGATGCGCATGAACTGCATCTTCGAGCGCACCGTGGCGAGGAACTCGAAGGCGTCGAGCTCGGTCAGGCCGCGCTCGCGGCGTGCGGCATTCACCGCGGCCTTGAGTAGATAGGCGTTGTTGACCCCCGGGATCTCCACCGGATATTGAAAGCCGAGGAACAGGCCGGCGCGCGCGCGCTGCTCGGGAGCGAGCGCGAGCAGATCCTGGCCCAGAAACAACACGCTGCCGCCGACGATCTCATAACCAGGCCGCCCGGTCAGCACGTGCGCGAGGGTGCTCTTGCCCGAGCCGTTCGGTCCCATGATGGCGTGCACTTCGCCCTCGCGCACCACCAGGGAGACGCCACGCAGTACCTGCTGGCCGGCGACCTTCACCTGCAGGTCGCGAATTTCGAGCAGCGCCGCGCCGGCCGCCGCGGCGAGAGGGCCGCCGTCGGCGCCGGTTGCGTTGCGCTCGAGTGTGCCCGTCGCCGATGCGCTCATCCGACGGCTCCTTCGAGGCTGACCGCGAGCAGGTTTTGCGCTTCGACGGCGAACTCCATCGGCAGCTCCTTGAACACCGGACGACAAAAGCCGCTGACGATCATGTTCACCGCGTCTTCGGTGTCGATGCCGCGCGACAGCAGGTAGAACAGCTGCTCCTCGCTGATACGCGAGGTACTGGCCTCGTGCTCGACGGTGGCGGTGGGGTTGCGCGTTTCGATGTAAGGGAAGGTGTGCGCGCCGCAGTGCTTGCCGATCAGCAGCGAATCGCATTGAGTGAAATTGCGCGCGCCCACCGCGGTCGGCATCACCTTTACCAGGCCGCGATAAGCATTCTGCCCGTGTCCCGCGGAGATGCCCTTGGAGATGATGGTGCTGCGGGTGTTGGCGCCGATGTGCACCATCTTCGTGCCGGTATCGGCTTGCTGATAGTTGTTGGTGGTCGCGACCGAATAGAACTCGCCGATCGAGCCTTCGCCGCGCAGCAGGCAGCTGGGATATTTCCAGGTGATCGCAGATCCGGTCTCGACCTGAGTCCAGGA
>DATKMV010000015.1:0-4951 GCA_035541695.1 Steroidobacteraceae bacterium | reverse complement strand
GATGTTCCGCTCGCCGATCGCCGTGCGGGTGGGCGAGGTGCTCGAGCGCGAGGGCTTCGTGTTCGCCGACGTGCTGACCGTTTAGGCGGCGCGCCGCCGGGCGCGCAGCGCACGGGCGAGCCCGAGGCCCGCGAGCGCGAGGAGCGTCAGCTCGCCGAGGGCGCCCCCGCCGCCGTGGCCACCGCTGGAACTTGCGGGTGCAATCGTCAGGGACAGATTTTCTGTGATGCTCTGTGCGGGATTGCCGGAATCGGTGACCTTGAAGGTGAGCGCCACATTCGAGGCGCTCGCGGCAGGTGTGCCCGTGATGGCTCCGCTTGATGCCAGCGCCAAGCCGCTCGGGAGCGTCCCGCTGGTCAGGGCCCACGTATAAGGCGTGGTTCCGCCGGTCGCTGCGAGCGCCGCACTGTAAGCTGCTCCCACCTGACCGCTCGGGAGAGAAGTCGTACTCACGCTAAGCGGCGTCACGGCATTAACCGTGAGCGTTGCGCTCTCCGTCGCGGTGCCCGCCGCGTTGGTGCACTTCATCGTATAGGTAACTTGTCCGGCGGCGTTCGGCGTGACATTCATGCTGCCGCTGATCGCATTCGTGCTGAAGCCTGCAGTCGCGGTGCAGGTGTTGACGCTCGCGGCGTTCCAGCTGAGCGTCGCCGACTGGCCCAGGGTGATGGTTGCCGGTGTGACGCTCATGTTGGGCCAAGCCAGTGCGCCTCCCGCCTGAATGAACCCGTGGCCGGTCGTGAAGTCCGGTGAAGGATTGACCATAGGTGCCGCGGTGAAGCTGATGGCCTGGTAGATGTCAGTCGGCGTGACAGCCGGGTTTGCCTGCAGCATCAGGGCCGCGAGGCCCGCAGCATGCGGCGCCGCGGCGGAAGTGCCGAAGTAATTGGGGTAGCTCCCATCGTTGGCGCACTCCGCGACGGTCGAGTTGTCCTGGATGGGCGGAGTGGCGCTCGCCAGCGTGAATCCGAAGAAAGTCGTGTTGACGCCGTCGGGGCCGACGAAGTCAGGTTTCTGCCGAAACACCGGGGCCGCGAGCCGGTTCCCCGATGCGTCGAAGAGAATCGGGTCGCCGCCGAAAGAGGAGTAGGGCTCGAGTATTGCCGGCGTGACACCGCAAAGCGGCGTCTCGGGGAAAAACGCGGCCCCGACCGCTGCCGCGCCTGCGGCCGCCGGATGACCCTGGATCGTCCCATTGGTCGTGGGGGCAAAGTTCACGAAGGTGCTGCCTGCGCCGTCGTCCTCCCAGGCGAGCTTGATGCGTCCTGGCACGGGGCTGCCGTTGGCTAGTCCGACGCTGAGCGAGATGGTCGCGGCCGTGCTATTGCCGGGCGCGTTCGCGGGGTTGGCGATGATGAGGATCTGAACCGGATCCGTGCCTTTCGCGTTGAGGCCGGTACAGGTGCTGGTTTTTAGGTTGTAGTTGTAGATGTCGACGCCCGTGCCCGACGGCACACTCGCGCAGAGTTCGAGCTGGCTCGTGGCGCCCGTGTCGCTGCCGGCGTTACCCGGATAGGCTCCGGTCAGGAAGGGCTGGTCCCACTCGAGGACCACGGCGATGAATTCCCCTGGGAACAGTACCGGGACCTTCACCATCAGCGCGGGAGCCATGGTCTTGCCGGATGCGTCGAGGTTGAGCATCGTCTCGCCGCCATTCGGACCGCTCCCGGCGTTGAATCGCGGCGTCGTGTTGTCGTAGGCGAGATTGCCGTCGTTGCCGGCGGCAGAGAAGTAGGCGACTCCCTGTCCCTCGACGGTGTCGATCGCCTGCGCGAGCAGGCCATCCTGGAAGAAGGGCTCATCGAAATAGCCGACGTCGTCGGCGATGACCTTGGCGCCGGCGTTAGCGAGTGCCTGGATGCCGTTGGCGAAGTCCGCCTCGCTGTTCACCGCGGAATAGAACGCGAGCGCCGCAGCGGGGGCGACGGCGTGCACGATCTGCAGCATCGCGCGCCCTTCGTCCGTGAAGGGCAGCTGCAGGGGGTAGCCAAACTGAGTGATGCAACCCGAGCCGCCCCCGCCGGCCTCCTCGAGCACGTTGACCCCCGAGGGCAATGCGCCGGTCGATACATCCATCGTGGCGTCGGCGGTGAAGGTATTGAAGGCGTAACCGGTGGGACCCCCGGGCGGCGGATCGGGAACACCGCCGACGGTGTTCATCTGATTCGCCGCATACACCGCATAGCAGTTGTAGCTGACGGAGAGAACGCCGACCGTAACGCCCGCGCCATTGAGCGCCAGGGCGGCGCGCGTTCCGAACGTGTCCTGCGCGAAGTCTCCCTGCGTCGCCACCGCCGCGTGTGCGCGCGAGAGCGCCGCCCGCACCGAAGTGACTTCGGCTCGCGCGGCCGCGGCGTCGATCGCGCTCACCGGCAGCCAACCGCCGACATCGTTACGGAACACGGCCGGATGCTCGAGCCCGAGACTCACGAGCGCATCCCTGAGAGCCTGCGGGTCGCCGCGGGTCACCGCATCGACGGCCACCAGCGGCTCGGCGCCCGCGCCGTGCTGCATGAAGCGCGCTGCGGGGCTGAGCGAGTGGAGGTCTTCGAGCTCATGATCCGGGCGGATGCGATATGCGTGGCGCGTAAGATCCGCCAGCGCCGCGTCGAGCTTGCCACCGATCCCGCTGGCAAATTGCGCCGCGCTGCGGCCGCCGAAGGCCATGAGGGGCGCGCGGCCGGCCGGCGCCGCCGGGTGCTTCAGGACCTGCCGCGGGGGCGCGGTCGCGGACGCGGCCACCACTGCGAGCAGCGCCACTGCGGCGACGCCCAAACGTTGTGCTGACATCGAGACTCCTGTCGAGATCCGACCTTGGACGCAGTTATAGCCGATCGGTTCACGCGACGCAGTCACTTCAGCCGGGCGGCGCGCGGCGGGTGATGGGCGGAGGATTGATTGAAACGTCTTGTAAGCTGTCGCCAGGTGGAGTCAGTCACGGCCGGCCTCCGCGGCGAGCGGCGGCGTGCCCTAGTGGATCGGGGCGCCGCTCTTCACCTGCGTACGCCGACGCTGCGCGAGGGCGTAGCTGCCGATACCGATCCACACCACGTTGAGGGCCGCCGAGGGGAACGCGCCGTTCCAGCCGCTGTTCACCACGAAGCCGATCGCTCCGAAGATGTTCATGAGATGGTAGGTACGCGAGTCGCCCTGGAGCTTTCCCGCCGAGAGCAGCGCGTAGGCGGAGATGATCAGGGTGGCGCCGATCCAGCCGATCACTTCGATGGCGAGTTTCATGGAGTCCCTGTCGTGTGCTGCGCGGGATGTGAGGCGAGTCACTTTACCGGTTCCGCAGCGCCGGGGCTCGCGGCCGTGCGAGCGTGGACTGACTCACAGGTGGCGCACGCGCAGGTTAAGTCTTGATTAAACCGACCGAATGGAAGGCAGCGACCTACCTAGTGTGCGCTGTGCACTCTCCCGAATGGCGGACTGAGTTGCCGGCGGCCAGGCTCTAGAATGCGCGCCGCTGACAGACCCGAGGAGACGAGCATGGAAGTTCTGTTTGGAATCGAGATCGGCGTGACGTTCGCGCTGGTCATCGCACATCTCGTGATGGTGATCCGCGACCGCCTGGAGCGGCCGGTAAGCTAGCGGCGCGCGCGCTCTCGCTGAGCCTGATCTGCGCCGCCCCCCGGGCGGCGCAGTTGTTTCCAGGCCGCGCCGACTCGGGGACCGACATGGGCAGGCGTGGCGGCGCGATATACTGCGCCCCCCTCGTGCGTGCGGAGAGCATCCATGTGCGACAGCGACTCGATGGACGACATGGTCCGGTATCAATTGAAGTCGACACAACTGTCGCGGCGGCGCTTCGGAGTCTTCACGCTCGGTGCCGGCGCTTTGTCGCTCCTGCCCGCCGGCGCCGGCGCGGCCTGGATCGAGGAGGCCGACGTCGACATCAAGACTCCCGATGGGACGGCGGATGCCTACTTCGTGCATCCCGGGGAGGGCAAGTACCCGGGAGTGTTGCTGTGGCCGGATATCTTCGGGCTGCGCCCTGCCTTCCGGCAGATGGCCAGACGACTCGCGGAGGCCGGCTACGCGGTGTTGGTCCCGAACCCCTTCTATCGGAGCAAGCGTGCCCCCACGGCGCCCGAGAACCCGGACTTCAACGACGCACCGACCCGCAATGCCCTCATGTCCCTCGCCGGCACGCTGAACCCGGCGACCACGGTGACGGATGCCCATGCCTTCGTGGCCTGGCTCGATGCCCAGCCCTCGGTCGATCGCAAGCGCAAGATAGGCACCATGGGCTACTGCATGACCGGACCGTTCACGCTGCGCACCGCGGCCGCGCTACCCGATCGCATCGGCGCCGGGGCCTCGTTTCACGGTGGCGGGCTCGTGACCGACAAGCCCGACAGCCCGCACCTGCTCATTGCCGGGATCCGCGCGCAGTACCTGTTTGCGATCGCTGCGAACGACGACCAGCGCCAGCCCGAGGCTAAAACCGTTCTGCGCGAGGCGTTCGAGAAGGCGAAAGTGCCGGCTGAGATCGAGGTGTACGCCGGGACGTTGCACGGCTGGTGCCCGCCCGACTCGCGCGTCTACAACGATGCGCAGGCGGAGAAGGCCTGGAGCCGGATGCTGGCGCTGTTCAAGACGGCGCTGGCGGAGCGGGGCGCGAAAGCCACCTGAAGCGGTGGCCGCTCGGCGGTTAGCCGGCTCCGATGGGACCTCTTATGTCGTGAGCGGCGCGCTCGAGAAACCGAGCCTGCGCGGGGGGTTTGGGCGAGCGGGCGGCGCACGAGAGGCTCGAGTAGGTCAGCCAGCAGAAGAGCCCCACGGAGAGGCCGAAGAGGAAGAGGAGCACGTATCCCACTACTGTCAGTATCACGGTCCACCCCCACGCAACCAGCGGCCGCTAGCGAAGTGTGTGGCGGACAGTGATCCGGTTCCACGCAGTAGGTCACAGGAGGCGAGCAACTGTGTTGGGCGGCTGCGCTGGCACGGT
>DATKMV010000014.1:0-260422 GCA_035541695.1 Steroidobacteraceae bacterium | reverse complement strand
GCGCGACCGACTATATCCTGCACCACCAGAAGAACCTCTCGAACGAGCCGCCCCACGGCGTCGTCGATTTCTCCGTGATCAATTACGACACCGTGTTCTTCTCGGTGCTGCTCGCGGTGGTGTTCTTCGGCCTGTTCTGGTCCGTGGCGCGTAAGGCCACCTCCGGGGTGCCCGGACTCACGCAGAGCATCATCGAGTGGATCGTCGAGAAGGTCGATGAGCAGGTGCGCGACACCTTCCACGGGGCGAGTCGCCTGGTGGCGCCGCTTGCGCTCACGATCTTCTGCTGGATCTTCCTCTTCAACTTCATGGACCTCATTCCGGTCGATCTGCTGCCGCTCGTGGCGCGCGGCGTCGGCCTCGAGCACCTGAAGGTCGTGCCGAGCACCGATCTCAACGCCACCTTCGCGATGTCGCTCACGGTATTCGCGCTCATCATCTTCTACAGCCTGAAGATGAAGGGGGTGCTCGGCTTTCTCGGCGAGCTGACGCTCAATCCCTTCAGAGCCAAGAACGTGCTGGTGCAGGCGTTGCTCGTTCCGGTCAACTTCATCCTGGAGTCGGTGACGTTCCTCGCCCGGCCCATCTCGCTGTCGCTGCGACTCTACGGCAATCTCTACGCCGGGGAGATGGTGTTCCTGCTGCTGGCGGTGCTGACGCTGCAGGGGATCAGCGCGCTGTCGCACTTCAGCGGCTGGTTTTTCCTCTCGCTGCAGTTCGTGTTGGCCCTCGCGTGGGCCGTTTTTCACCTGCTGATCATCACCATCCAGGCGTTCATATTCGCGGTGCTCACGGTCGTGTACCTGTCGATGGCGAGCGAGCACCACTGAGGGGACGGCGCGTCACCAGCTTTTGTCATCGGGTTTTTTCGAGGAGAGTTGAATGGAAAACGTTGCACACATCCAGGCCATGACCGTGCTGGCCGTCGGCATCATCTTCGGCATGGGTGCGCTCGGCACCGCCATCGGCTTCGGCATTCTCGGCGGCCGCTTCATCGAGGGCTCGGCGCGCCAGCCGGAGCTCCTGCCGGTGCTGCGGGTGCAGATGTTCCTGGTCGCGGGACTGCTCGATGCGGTGGCCATGATCGGCATCGGCTTTGCGCTGTTCTTCACGTTCGCGAATCCGTTCCTCGGCGCGGTTCAGCACTGAGTCAGCACGAGTCGCGCGTACCGGAGAACGCACCGTGAACATCAATCTCACGCTCGTCGTGCAGATGGTCGTGTTCGCCACGCTCATCTGGGGCACGATGAAGTGGATCTGGCCGCAGATCCTCTCGGCCATGGATGAGCGCCAGCGCAAGATCGCGCAGGGACTTGCCGCCGCGGAGGAGGGTGAGAAGGAGCTCTCCCAGGCGCGCGACAAGGCGGACGCCATCATCCGCGAGGCGCGCGAGCGCGCCAACCAGATCATCGATCACGCGCAGCACCGCGCCAACGAGCTCATCGAGCAGGCCAAGGCCACCGCGAGCACCGAAGGCGCGCGCATCGTGACGGCGGCACAGCAGCAGATCGAGCTCGACACCACGCGTGCCAAGGAGAGCCTGCGCCGCGAGGTGGCCAGCATCGCCGTCGGTGCCGCTGCCAAGCTGCTCGGGCGCGAGATCGATGCGCGGGCGCACGCCGAGCTGCTCGAGCAGCTCGCCGAGGAGATCTAGCGCAGCCATGGCAGACCGGCTCACCATCGCCCGGCCCTATGCGCGCGCAGCCTTCGAGGAGGCGCGCGCCAACGGTCAGCTGCCGTCCTGGTCCGAGGGCCTGCAGGTGGCCACCGAGATCGTCAGGGATCCGCGCGTCGCCGAGCTCCTCGGCGATCCGCGCGTGACGTCCGAGCAGCTCGCGCAGCTCTTCATCGACATCGCGGGGCCGAAGCTCGGCACCGAGGGCGCGAACTTCGTGCGCACGCTCGCCGCCAACCATCGACTGCACTTTCTGCCCGAGATCTCGGAGCTGTTCGATCATCTCAAGGACGAGGCGCTCGGCGTGGCCGACGTCACCATCACCTCCGCCGCTCCGCTCGACGGTCGCCAGCAGCAGACACTGAGTGGCGCACTCGAGCGGCGCCTCAAGCGCAAGGTCCGCCTGCACTGCGAAACCGACCCAAGGCTCATCGGCGGCGCTATCCTGCGCTCCGGCGATCTCGTCATCGACGGCTCGCTGCGCACGCGGCTCAACCGGATTGCTTACGAACTGACGGCCTAGACCGTCGAGCAAGGATTTCAGGAGTCGACGACATGGCGATCAAAGCGACCGAGATCAGCGATCTCATCAAGCAACGCATCGAGAATTTCAAATCCCTCACCGAGGCGCGCAACGTCGGCTCCATCATCTCGGTCACCGACGGCATCACGCGCATCCACGGGCTCGCCGATGTGCGCTACGGCGAGATGCTCGAGTTCCCGGGCAACACCTTCGGACTCGCGCTCAACCTCGAACAGGACTCGGTGGGTGCAGTGGTGCTCGGCGAGTACAAGCATCTGAAGGAGGGCGACACCGTCAAGACCACCGGCCGCATCCTCGAGGTGCCGGTGGGCCCCGAGCTCCTCGGCCGCGTGGTGGATTCGCTCGGTACGCCGATCGATGGCAAGGGGCCGCTGAAGGCGGCGCGCACCTCGCCCATCGAGCGCGTTGCCCCGGGCGTCATCTACCGCCAATCGGTGAGTCAGCCGGTGCAGACCGGCTACAAGGCGATCGACTCGATGGTGCCGATCGGGCGCGGCCAGCGCGAGCTCATCATCGGTGATCGCCAGACCGGCAAGACGGCGCTCGCCGTCGATACCATCATCAACCAGAAGAGCTCGGGCATCAAATGCATCTACGTGGCGATCGGCCAGAAGCAGTCCACGATCGCCAACGTGGTGCGCAAGCTCGAGGAGCATGGCGCGCTCGCGCACACCATCGTCGTCGCGGCAGCGGCCTCGATTCCCGCCGCCATGCAGTACATCGCCGCCTACTCCGGCTGCACCATGGGCGAGTACTTCATGGACAACGGCGAGGATGCGCTCATCATCTATGACGACCTCTCCAAGCAGGCGGTCGCGTACCGGCAGATCTCGCTGCTGCTGCGGCGCCCGCCCGGGCGCGAGGCGTTTCCGGGCGATGTGTTCTATCTGCACTCGCGTCTGCTCGAGCGCTCCGCGCGGGTGAACGCCGAATACGTCGAGAAGGTGAGCCAGGGCAAGGTGAAGGGCAAGACCGGCTCGCTCACCGGGCTGCCGATCATCGAGACCCAGGCCGGCGATGTCACCGCCTTCGTGCCGACCAACGTCATCTCGATCACCGACGGGCAGATCTTCCTCGAGACCGACCTCTTCAACGCCGGTATCCGTCCGGCCATGAATGCCGGCATCTCGGTATCGCGTGTCGGTGGCGCGGCGCAGACCGACATCATCAAGAAGCTCGGCGGTGGCATCCGCCTCGCGCTCGCGCAGTACCGCGAGCTCGCCGCTTTCTCGCAGTTCGCCTCCGATCTCGATGAGGCCACCCGCAAGCAGCTCGAGCGCGGCCAGCGCGTCACCGAGGTGATGAAGCAGAAGCAGTACGCACCGATGTCGGTCGCGGAAATGGCGCTCTCGATCTACGCGGTCAACAACGGCTACATGGACAAGGTCGACCTCAAGAAGGTCGTGGCTTTCGAGGCGGCGCTGCAGGGCTTCGCCCAGACCAACTATCGCCCGATGCTCGATGACATCAACCGCAACCCGAAGCTGTCGAAGGAGAACGAGGCGGCATTGAAGAAGTGCATCGAGGACTTCGTGGCGACCGGAACGTACTAACCACACCGGCTGGGACTGCGACGATACGCAATGCCACGAGATTGACCGATGCCAGGCACCAAGGAAATCCGCGCCAAGATCGCGAGTGTCAAGAGCACTCAGAAGATCACCAAGGCGATGCAGATGGTGGCGACCAGCAAGATGCGCCGCGCCCAGGAACGCATGCGCCAGGCGCGTCCGTATGCGCAGAAGATGCTGAACGTCATCGGCCACCTCACCGAGGCGAACCCGGACTATCGGCATCCGTTTCTCACCGCGCGCGAGCCGCAGGCGGTCGGCATCATCGTGGTCTCGACGGACCGCGGACTCGCCGGTGCGCTGAATGCGAACGTCTTCCGGCAGACCTTGCACCTGATGCGCGAGTGGGAAGGCAAGGGAGCGGCCGTCAGCCTGTGCCTCATCGGCACCAAGAGCCTCAACTTCTTCCGCCGCCTGGGCACGCCGATCCTCGCGAGCGTCACCGCGCTCGGCGACCGGCCGCACGTCAAGGACCTGATCGGCACCGTGAAGGTCATGCTCGATGCCTATCGCGAGCACAAGCTCGATCGGCTCTTCCTGGTGAACGCGCAGTTCGTCAACACCATGACGCAGAAGCCGACTGTTCAGCAGCTGCTGCCGATCGAGGCGATCGACACCGAGGCGCTGCCGGAGCACTGGGATTACATCTACGAGCCCGATGCGGCCGCTATCCTCGATGGGCTGCTGATGCGCTACATCGAGTCGCAGGTCTACCGCGCGGCGGTCGAGAACGTCGCCTCGGAGATGGCCGCGCGCATGGTGGCGATGAAGGCGGCCTCGGACAACGCCGGCAAGCTCATCAGCGAGCTGCAACTGATCTACAACAAGGCGCGCCAGGCCGCGATCACCAAGGAGCTTTCCGAGATCGTCGGCGGCGCCGCCGCGGTTTGAGGCACAGGACCCCGAGATTGAGGACACAGAGAGTATGAGCACGCCCGAAGGCCACATCACTCAGATCATCGGCGCCGTCATCGACGTCGAGTTTCCGCGCGAGGCGATTCCGCGGGTGTACGAGGCGCTGAAGCTGAAGGATGTCGACCTGACCCTCGAGGTGCAGCAGCAGCTCGGCGATGGGGTGGTACGCACCATCGCCATGGGCTCATCCGAAGGGTTGAAGCGCGGACTCGCCGTGCAGGCGACCGGCGGCCCGATCTCGGTGCCGGTCGGTGAGGGGACGCTCGGGCGCATCATGGACGTGCTGGGCCATCCCCAGGACAACCGCGGGCCGGTGCAGGCCAAGGAATATCTCCCGATTCACCGCCCACCGCCCTCGTTCGAGGAGCAGGCCGGCGGCCAGGACCTGCTGGTGACCGGCATCAAGGTGATCGATCTGCTCGTGCCGTTCGCCAAGGGCGGCAAGGTGGGCCTGTTCGGCGGCGCCGGTGTCGGCAAGACCGTGAACATGCTCGAGCTCATCAACAACATCGCCAAGCAGTACAGCGGGCTCTCGGTGTTCGCGGGGGTCGGCGAGCGTACCCGCGAGGGCAACGACTTCTATCACGAGATGATCGAGTCGAACGTCATCGACCAGGAGCACCTCTCGAACTCCAAGGTGGCGATGGTGTACGGTCAGATGAACGAGCCGCCCGGCAACCGCCTGCGCGTCGCCCTCACCGGGCTCACCATGGCCGAGTACTTCCGCGACGAGGTGCGGCCGGATTCCAACGGCAAGGGTCGCGACGTGCTGTTCTTCATCGACAACATCTACCGCTACACCCTCGCGGGCACCGAGGTGTCGGCACTGCTGGGTCGCATGCCCTCCGCGGTGGGCTACCAGCCGACACTCGCCGAGGAGATGGGTGTGCTGCAGGAACGCATCACCTCCACCAAGCGCGGCTCCATCACCTCCATTCAGGCGGTATACGTGCCGGCGGACGACCTCACCGATCCGTCCCCGGCGACCACCTTCGCGCACCTCGATGCCACCGTGGTGCTGTCGCGCCAGATCGCCTCGCTCGGCATCTACCCGGCGGTCGACCCGCTCGACTCCACCAGCCGCCAGCTCGACCCGCTGGTGGTCGGCGAGGAGCACTACAACACCGCGCGGGGCGTGCAGGCCGTGCTCCAGCGCTACAAGGAGCTGCAGGACATCATCGCGATCCTCGGCATGGACGAGCTGTCCGAGGAGGACAAGCTGACGGTGTTCCGTGCCCGCAAGGTGCAGCGCTTCCTCTCGCAGCCCTTCAACGTCGCGAAGGTGTTCACCGGCCAGGACGGGAAGATCGTGCCGCTCAAGGAGACCATTCGCGGCTTCAAGGGCATCATCAGCGGCGAGTTCGACTCGCTCCCCGAGCAGGCGTTCTACATGGTCGGCACCATCGATGAAGCGGTCGCCAAGGCCAAGACCCTGCAATAACCGGTAGCCGCCCATGGTCGAAGCCGCCACTATCCACGTCGATATCGTCAGCGCCGAGGGCGAGCTGTTCTCGGGCCCCGCCACCGCAGTGTTTGCGGCCGCCTCCGAGGGCGACATCGGCATCTATCCGCGGCATGCACCGCTCCTCTCGCTCCTCAAGCCCGGTGAGGTGCGGGTGCTGCCGCCGGGCGGCGATGAGCAGCACTTCTTCGTCGGGGGTGGAGTGCTCGAGGTGCAGCCGACGAAGGTCACGATCCTCGCCGACACCGCGCTGCGCGCCCGGGACATCGATGAGGCCGCCGCGCTCGCCGCCCGGCAGCGCGCCGAGGAAGCGCTCCGCGACAAGGTCGGACATATCAGCATCGCCGAAGCGCAGGCGGAGCTCGCGCGCGCGATCGCACAGCTGAAGCTCATCGAGCGGCTGCGCAAGCTCCGAGGCTAGGACGCTGGACCCCTCAACGGACCCCTCGCCGACCCCACCCGAGCGGCCGACAACCGGCGGCGGGCTCGCCGCCCTCGGACGCAACCTCAGCGGCGGACTCGAGCTCGCGCTGCTGCGCCGCTGCTGGCCGCCGCGGTTCACGGTGAGCTTCGATCAGCTGGCGGCGCTGCTCGCCGTCAACCTGATCGTCTGGGCAGTCATCGATTTCCTGCATGCCCCCCCTCACGCACCGCTCGCCCTCGATGGGCTCTTCGGCTGGGCGTGCTACCTGCTGCTCGCCCTCGCCGCGTGCGCGCTCATCGCGCGGGTGCGAAGCCCCGCGACCGATACCCGCCCGCTGCTCGTGCCGGTACTCGCGGTCGCGCCGTTCGTCGCGGTGATGTTCTCGCTCGCGGCCGACCTGCCCTGGATTTCGCGCCTGCCGATTCTCGTCACTCTCCTGGCGCTCGCCTACCTCGTCGCGCTCACGATCCGCGTGCTGGGCGCAGCCTACGGACCGGTCCACTGGCGGCCGGCGGTGACCGCGATCGCGCTCGTGCTTGCTGCGCCGTCGATCCTCGGATTCCTCGACCTCGATACGAGACTGTGGGTACCGCAGGAGCAGACTCCCTCCGAGGAGGCCGACGACGCCGACCAGGCCGAGGCGCTCTTCTATGACCAGCCCTCGCGCATCGCCGCCGCCGTGGCCCGCGTAGCGCCTTCGCAGCCGGGCAAGCCCGGTGTTTATTTCGTAGGCTTTGCGGGCGATGGCAGTCAGGGCGTCTTCCGGCGCGAGACGCTGTACGCGAGCGAGGTATTCGGTGCGCGCTTCGGCTCGGCGGAGCGCTCGGTGCTCCTCATCAACGATATGGACGATCGCGACTCCTACCCGCTCGCGAGCGTCTCGGGACTCGAGCAGACGCTCAAGGTGCTGGCCGCGCGCATGGACACCGAGCAGGACGTGCTGGTGCTGTTCCTGAGCTCGCACGGGTCGGAGGACGGGCTCGAGGTGGAGAATGGCACGCTGCCGCTCGCGCAGCTCGCACCCGAAGACGTGCGCGAGGCTCTCGATGCATCGGGTATCCGCTGGCGCATCGTCGTCGTATCGGCGTGCCACTCGGGGGTCTTCATGGATGCGCTCAAGGGCGATACCAGCGCAGTCGTCACTGCCTCGGACGCCGCGCACGAGTCTTTCGGCTGCGAAGATGACCGTGAGCTCACCTGGTTCGGCGAGGCGTTCCTCAAGGACTCGCTGGCCCAGAGCGGCTCGCTCCCGGAGGCCTTCCACAAGGCCGCGGGCCTGATCGCGCAGCGGGAAGAGGCGGAGCATCGGGTGCATTCGAATCCGCAGCTCTACGTCGGTGAGCTCATGCAGCGCAAGCTCGCGGAGCTGCCGGCGGCGAAGCCGCGCAACTCCGCCTATACCGTGGCGCGCTGACCTCATGCCGAAGCACAAGGGTGACTCACGAGCGGCGGCGCGCCGGGGCGGCAAGCGCGGCTCGCCGGCGCGCGCCACGCGTGACCGCGCTCCGCTCTCGATCGTCATCCTCGCTGCGGGCGAGGGTAAGCGCATGAGGTCCTCGCTGCCGAAAGTGCTGCAGCCCCTTGCCGGCCGGCCGCTGCTGCAGCACGTTATCGATACCGCACGCACGCTCGCCCCGAGTGCCATACACGTCGTGTACGGTCATGGCGGCGAGCGCGTGCCTGCGACGCTCGCCGCCGCCCCGGTTACCTGGGTGCGGCAGGAACAGCAGCTCGGCACCGGCCACGCAGTGCTGCAGGCGATGCCGCAGATACCGGATGAGCATCGGGTGCTCGTGCTCTATGGCGACGTGCCGCTCATCGGTCGCGACACCCTGCTGCAGCTGCTGCAGCTCGCGGGCGAGACGGGTGTCAGCCTCCTCACTGCACGGTTCGATGATCCGCAGGGCTATGGGCGCATCATCCGCAACGCGCGCGGACTCGTGCAGCAGATCATCGAGCAGAAAGATGCCACCCCGCGACAGCTTGCCATCCGCGAGTGCAACACCGGCGTGCTGGTGAGTCCCGCACGCATGCTGCGCAACTGGCTCGGGCACCTCACGCAAGCCAATTCCCAGGGCGAGTACTACCTCACCGACGTCATTGCCGCCGCCCGCCGGGACAAGGTGCCGGTGCTGGCGCTGCCGGCGCCCGAGCCGAGCGAAGTCCTCGGTGTGAACGACCGGGCGCAGCTCGCCGAGCTCGAGGGAATCTGTCGGCGGCGCAGTGCGCGCGAGCTGCTGCTCGGCGGGGTCACGCTCGCCGATCCCAGCCGCATCGACGTGCGCGGCACGCTCACTCATGGCAGCGATGTCTTCATCGACGTCAACGTGGTCTTCGAAGGCCGCGTGGCGCTCGGCGACCGGGTGCACATCGGCGCGGGCTGTGTGGTGCGCGACTGCGAGATCGGTGCCGACACGCGGGTCCATCCGCACTGCCTGCTCGAGGGGGCGGTCATCGGCCCCGGTTGCCTGATCGGCCCCTTCGCGCGGCTGCGGCCCACGACGACGCTGGGCCCCCAGGTGCACATCGGCAATTTCGTCGAGGTGAAGAACGCGGAGCTCGCCGCCGCCTCCAAGGCGAATCACTTGGCCTACGTTGGTGATGCCGAGGTCGGCAGCCGCGTGAACATCGGCGCGGGGACCATCATCGCCAACTACGACGGTGCGCAGAAGCACCGCACCACGATCGGCGATGACGTGCACACCGGGTCCAACAGCGTGCTGGTCGCACCGATCGTCGTTGGCGCGGGTGCCACCATCGCGGCGGGCTCCACGGTGACCCACTCGGTCCCGGCCGGCAAGCTCACCATCGCACGCGCGCCGCAGTCGACTATCGAAGGCTGGCGACGCCCGACCAAGCCCGGGAAGTAAAAACTATCCGTGTCTGCAACGTGTCTGTAGCACTCACGGCATACCGTCTACGGCTCGCTCGAACAGAACGCGCCAGAGGGTAGGACAATGAGTGCGTCGGAAAGACAGCGAGCCGAATGGCTCGATGCGAGCTTCTGGGAGCGACTGGACCGGCTCGAGCTGCGGCACCAGCGAATTCAGGCCGAGCACGACAACGCCCGTCGAGGCATTGAGCGTCTGACACCCAACGAGATCGAGGAATTGCGGCGGGCGTGGCGGCGCTACTGCGAGGTAATCGCGGAGCTCGACGAGACGACCGCCGAATTCGAAGACTTACGCCGCATGTGAGCGCATTACCCCGGGCGACGCCGCTTCGCTTCCTGTCGCGTCGGGCCCGTGAAGAGCTCGGCGCCTTGCAGGAAAGCGTCCAGGAGCTGCGGGTCTACCGCAACGCGGCGCTACGGATCTTCGTCGCGAGCCGCCATGCCGCCACGGCCATGGCGCAGCGTGACTTCTGGCTCGAGTTTTCCTGGGCCGATCAGGAGTATCGGATCGCCGTCCGGCGGCTCGCGGAGTTCTGCTTCGAGCACCGCGAGGGCGGGCTGCGCTAGGCACACCCGGCGGTACGCGGACCCGCACCTGTTTGTCATGCGATCGTCACGCGGCCCGCCTAGCCTGACTTGCGCAAGTAGGGGCTGATTTTGCTCGATTTTGAGCGGGCTGATCCAGCGCGCTCAGAGACCTGCGCGTGATCGGATGCGGATTCGGTGTTGTAGTGCCGACCTTGGGGCTTTTCTTTGTGCGTCTCATCGGGTGTGATGGCACTCGATGTATTTGCGAGCGACGACGCGCAAGAAGGACGGCAAGAGGCATCGCTACTGGCGATTAGTTGAGAGCGTGCGCATTGGCCGGCGCGTCATTCAGCGCACCGTCGCGCAGCTTGGCGAGCTCGATGCTGAGGGCCGTGTGCGAGCCCGAGCGCTCGCTCGCCATCTCATTGGCTCTCCCGAGCAAGCTCAGCTCTTTGAGGACGGTCATGCCGATGTGACGGTGCCGGTACGGCTGAAGGGGATCCGGGTTGAGCGCCCGCGGCAGTTTGGCGATGTGTACTTGGCGCTGGCGCTGTGGCGAGGCACCGGGCTTGAGGAGCTGTGCGAGAGCTTGGTGCCGGTGGCCAAGGAGCAAGTGCCCTGGGCCAAGATGATGTCGGTGCTGGTGGCGGCGCGGCTGTGCGAGCCCTCGAGCGAGCTGCACATAGCGGAGGACTGGTACCGGCGCACGGCATTATCGGATCTGTTGCAGCTCTCGCCCGAGCAGGTGAACAAGGATCGGCTGTACCGCGCGCTCGATGAGCTTCTGGTGCACAAGGGAGCGATCGAGGCGCATCTGTCCAGGCGCTGCGGGGAGCTTTTCTCGCTCGATCAGGAGGTGCTGCTGTATGACGTGACGAGCACCTATTTTGAGGGCGAGGCAGCGGGCAATGCGCTCGCGGCGCGCGGCTACTCGCGCGATCACCGCCCCGACTGCAAGCAGGTGTGTATTGCCCTGGTGGTGAGCTTTGATGGCTTTCCCTTAGGGTACGAGGTGTTCCCCGGGAACATGAACGATGCGCGCACGGTGGAGAAGATCGTCACCACGATGGAAGCGCGCCACGGGGTAATTGGGCGCGTGTGGATTGCGGACCGTGGGATGAGTAGCCGGGCGAACTTGAGCTGGCTGCGCTGCTCAGGGCGGCGTTACATCATCGGGGCGGCGAAGTCGGAGCTGAAGAAGCATGCTCCGCTTCTGGCCGAGACGCGCGGCTGGCGCACCTTACGGGAGGGCGTTGAAGTAAGGCTCACGCGCTGTGCCGAGACGGGCGACACCGTGGTGCTCGCGCGCTCGGCCGAGCGACGCGACAAAGAGCGTGCGATGCATGAGAAGTTCGCCCGGCGCATCGAGGTGGGACTTGCTCGCCTCGCCGAGCGCATCGAGCGCGCGCGCCGTCCTCTCGATCGAGACACCATCCAACGCCAGATCGGGCGGCTGTTGCAAGTGAACCAGCGCGCCGCCGCACGCTACGAGATCACCCTCCTCGAGGCCAAGAGTGCCGCGGGCTTTCACTTGAACGTGAAGATCAACGAGGCGTTCGATGAGTGGACGAAGATCTCCGAAGGCGCCTACGCCTTAAAGACCAACCTCAGCGACTGGAGCGATGAGAAGCTCTGGCGAGCGTACATTCAGCTCGCTCAGGCCGAGGCCGCTTTTCGAGTGCAAAAGGACGAGCTCTCGATCCGCCCTATCTGGCATCAGCGCGCTGATCGGGTCGAAGCGCACATCCTGGTGTGCTTCCTCGCCTTCGTGCTCTGGAAGACCTTGGAGCTGTGGCAGCGGCGCGCCGAGCTCGGCAACTCCCCGCGCACCGTGCTCGAGGAGATCAAGCGCATTCACTGCCACGATGTGTGTTTGCCGACAACCACTCACGGGGAGATCACTCTGCGCTGCGTGACGCAGCCCGACGATCTGCAGTCGATGCTCCTCGACCGGCTCGGTATCACGCTCCCCAAACGTCTGCGGATCGACCAGACCAGCCTGCCGATCGCGCTGAGCGCCTGAGAAATTCACCGCCGAAATGTAGTGCCGACTTTTGAGGCAAGTCATTGATTTGCCTCACTCACGCCCCCGATTCTGCGCAAGTCAGGCTAGAGTGCGGCGCTCGCTTCAGCACAACGACCACGCATAACGCTGAAATGACCAAACGGGCGCTGATAACGGGCATCACCGGTCAGGACGGTGCATACCTCGCCGAGTGGCTCTTGCACAAGGGCTACGAGGTGCACGGCATCAAGCGCCGCGCCTCCTCCTTCAACACGGATCGTATCGATCACCTGTACGAGGATCCGCATGCGCACGACGTGCGCCTGAGGCTGCATTATGGCGATCTGACCGATGCGACCAATCTGCTGCGTATCATCCAGCAGGTGCAGCCGGACGAGATCTACAACCTCGCGGCGCAGAGTCATGTGCAGGTATCGTTCGAGACCCCTGAGTACACCGCCAATGCGGATGGGCTGGGCACGCTGCGCATCCTCGAGGCGCTGCGCATCCTGCGCCTCGAGCCGCGCACGCGCTTTTACCAGGCCTCCACCTCCGAGATGTTCGGTCTGGTAGCCGAGACACCCCAGACCGAGCGCACGCCCTTTCACCCGCGCTCGCCGTACGGGGTGGCGAAGCTCTACGCGCACTGGATCACGGTCAACTACCGTGAGGCCTATGGCATGTTCGCCTGCAGCGGCATCCTGTTCAATCACGAATCGCCGCTACGCGGCGAGACATTCGTCTCGCGCAAGATCACACGCGCCCTGGCGCGCATCAGCGTGGGCCTGCAGAGTTGCCTGTACCTGGGCAACCTGGAGGCGCGGCGCGACTGGGGGCATGCGCGCGACTACGTCGAGGCGCAGTGGCTGATGCTGCAGCAAGAGCGCCCGCAGGACTATGTGATCGCCACGGGCTGCCAGCATTCGGTGCGCGACTTCGTGGAGAAGGCGGCGGCCCGGCTGGACATGCGCATCGGCTGGCGTGGCAACGGGGCGCAGGAGGCCGGCATCGACCGAAAGAGCGGCCGCACCATCGTGCGAATCGACCCGCGCTACTTCCGGCCGACGGAAGTCGACTCGCTGTTGGGCGATGCCTCCAAGGCGCGCGCGGAGCTCGGCTGGGCGCCGCGCATTGATTTCGATGCGTTGGTGGGCCAGATGGTCGAGGCCGATCTTGCACTGGCGCAGCGTGATGCGTTGATGAGCCGCGAGGGCTACCGTGTCGTTCAGGCGATTGAGTAGCCCCAGCGCCACCGCGAAGTAGAGCTGCACCCCTGCAGCAGCGGCGGCGGCCGACAGTGCCACAGCGCCTCGGCCGTCGGGCATTTGTCGCACACGCCTGATTCACACCATCTCCAGACGCTGACAACCGAGCTTCGCCGGCCTACGCGCGCCTGCGCCACGGTCTCCAGTCGCAGCCGCCGCGCAGCTCTGATCCTCGCTGCCCAACACCCCCTGCCCCCCGGGCACGTGTGGCGACACACTTGCGCGTTGCTGGCATACGTTTACGCTCGAATCCTGAGCGAGATCGCGACACTCTCACTAATCAATTCCGAGAGCTTCACGGTTTGGATGTCACTGAAACAACAACGAACTGAAATACTCGCGCCGTACGCTCCTCCATGAAGCAGCGTAAGAACACGCTGACAAGGGGAGGACACCGAGGTGGTCGAAGGTCGTAAGCGTGCGATCAGCATCCGCTTGAGTGTCGCGGATGTGAGAAGAATCAAGAAGCTAGCGCAACGTCTGAATGTGCGCGATTCGGACGTGATCCGCTTCGCCATCAAGGCGATGCTGTCGCGCTTGATGCCTTTTTATGAGCCCGAGGCTCGCGGCAGGAACCTCGTGCCAGTGCTGGTCGAGGCAGGCGTGGAGTTCCTGCGGTTCTTCGATCTCGACACCGCGCGCCTCGACGCCATCATCAATGGCGAAGTCGAGGCCGACAAGCGCGTATCGCGTGAGGATCTCGCGCTCATCACGCTCGCCGGCATCCAGGAGCCCTACGCGGCCCTGAAGCTCAACGAGCTCAATGACGGGGACAGCCGGTCGCTGCATTCGAGCGATGTCGCGACCTCGATCCGCCAGTACCTCTACCAGAAGTACGTTTACCGCTCGAACAGCGAGTCGGACATGCCGGCGCCGCTGCGCCTGGCCGTCTCAGGAGGAACCACATGATCAACCCGACCTGGACAGGAGTCCTCAACGAAGCCCAGAGTGCCCCGGCGCTGCCCGGACCCGGGCCCGTCCTTAGCCGCGCATTGAAGCGCGCCTGGGGCGTCGCGTGTGGAGTGAGCTTCATCGCCGCACGCGGCTCGATCTATCTCCTGGTGTTGCCGTTCACGGTGCTGGCCAGCCTGACAGGCGTTGCCCTGTACGCCGTGCAGACGCTCACCGGTGGCCATCGTGGCTAGCAAGTCCCGCCGCAGGTTGCTGCTGACAGCGGCCACGGCTCTCGGGTTGGGGGTGCCGGCCCTCACGCTGCCGCGCTCATCGGTGGCCGACATGGTGAGTGCCGAAGCCCTGGTGCAGCAGTCGACGCTCGTCATCAACCAGCAATCGAACGTTTATTCTTTCAATGCACCGGGACCGGGTACGCTCGAGGTCACGGTCGACGACATCGTCTGGCCTGTCCCGCTGAGCGCGCTCAGCGTGGCGGTCACCTCGCCGAGCAGCGTGCTCGGCACGATGAATGTCAACGGCGAGATGGACCTGACCATCTCCAAGGCCGGCACCTACTATGCCGATGTCACGGGCAAGGCGGGAGGCTCACTCGATGTCGGCCTCTATGCCGTGCAAGTGACTTTCGTTCCGCAGGGTACGGTGCCGTTGCCGGGGAGCATGGCGCTCCTCCTGGGCGGTCTTCTGTCCCTGGGCGCGGCCCGCTGGTGGATGCGCAATGAAAGCTTCATGTACGGCGTTTAGTATGACATTCGGATAACAACAGCCGCGCCGCAACACACCGAAGCTTCATCATGGAATGGCGTTCCGCGCTAGGCGCCTTTTTTTGCCTGCTGTTCGTGGTCGGTGCCCAGCGCGCGGAGGCCCAGGTGGCCAAAGCCGGGGGCGCCACCGCCGCTGTGCCCAGCCCCATGGTCACGACTGTCGGTATCAGCCCGCAGTACCGCCTGCAGCCAGGCGATCTGCTGACGATCTCGGTCTGGAGAGAGAAGGAGCTCGATACCGAGGCGCTGGTGCGTCCCGACGGTGGCTTGTCCTTCCCCCTGGTCGGGGACGTGACCGCCGCAGGACACACCATCGAGGAAGTCCGTGCGACGCTCGTCCAGCGCCTCAGACCCTTCATTCCCGATCCGGTGGTGACCGTGTCCATCAAGCTGATCGGCGGCAACCACGTGTATGTGGTCGGCAAGGTGCAACGGCCGGGCGAGTTCACCTTCAGCCGGCCGCTCGATGTCATGCAGGCGCTGAGCCTCGCTGGCGGCGCCACACCCTTCGCCTCGCTCAACGATATCGTCATATTGCGCCGCCAGAATGGCGGCGCCGAGCACGTGCTGCATTTCCACTACGGCGACGTCGCCCGCGGCAAGAGTCTGGAGCAGAACGTGATTCTCGAGAGCGGCGATACGGTGGTCGTGCCCTGATCTGCCGCTCGTGAGGGGGCCATGGAACACCACGCGTGCGGGACTCGTTGGACTTGTGCTGGTCGCGAACGGCACGCAGGCGCAGGCGGCGCTGTGGTCGTTCGCACCGGTTTTCGGACTGTGGGTCGACCATGACAGCAACCGCTACCTCGAGCCGGAAGGCACGCCGAGTTATGGGACGGCGGTGACGCTCGACATGCCAGTGCAATACGCTACCGAACGGCTGACGCTCAATCTGCACCCGCAGGTATGGCTCGAGCGCTTCAGCAACCACGTCTTCGCCAACGCCAACGACCTGGTCCTGTCGGCACTTGCCAACTGGACGGCCACCGAGCGCTCGACCATTTCGCTGAATGGCCTGTTCAGCGATCAGAACCTCCTCACCACCGAGCTGGCTAACACCGGTGCCGTGGTACCCGGCACGCGCCGGCGCGATAGCCAGGGGGTGCTCGCCTGGACGTATGCGCAGACGGAGCGACTCAGCCTCTCGCTGCAGGCGAGCTACGAGCACGCGGTTTACAGCAGCGACAGCGCCGAGCCCTCGACCGTACCGCTGCAGAGCTATCGGTACACGAGCTACTCCGCTAGTGAGCAACTGCAGTACTCCGATCGGCTGGCGGGCTATGTGACATTGAGCGGCAGTGAGTTCCTGCAGGAAGCGATTTCCGCACCGGCGCATACCTACGGCGCGGTGGTCGGCTGCAAGCTGCAGATCTCCGAGCGCAGCAACCTGAGCGCCGATGTTGGTGGCAGTCGTACGAAGCTCGAGAGCCTCGTCTCCAACGGCTTGCTGTACGACCTCACATTCAGTCGTGCGACCAGCACCGGCACGTTCAGTGTCAGCGCATCGCGGAATGTCTCACCGGCAGGACTCGGCGAGCTAACCGATCAGGAGGCGCTCAAGGTCGGCCTGCAGCGCAACCTCAAGGAGCGCCTGTCGCTCGACGCCGGGGTGAGCGCCAACCGCTACTCGGGCGTCTTCACCGTGCCGGGTTTCATTGCCGACATACGCGGTCTCGATCGCACCTATGCCCAGGCGACCGCAGGTCTCGCTTACCGCACCACCGAGACCTTCTCCGTGGTGCTGCGTGGTTTCTACAACTGGCAGAACAGCAAGACTGTCGGTCGCGCCGACGGCTGGGCGGTGCGGATCGAGTCGGTGTGGACCCCCCATCCGCTCAACGTATCCCGTTAGGCGCGGCCATGGCGACCATTACCGCCGAACTCGAACCCCAGGGCCTCGGCCTCGTCGATTACCTTGCGATTGGCAAGCGCCGCGCGCGCATGCTGCTGCTCGCAGCCGGAGCGGGGCTGCTGACGACGCTGCTGCTGGCGTTTCTCCTGCCGCCGGTGTACCAGTCGATCGGCACGATCCTCATCGAGCAGCAGGAGATGCCACCGGAGCTGGTGCGCTCCACCGTGACCTCCTATGCCGACCAGCGTGTCCAGGTGATCAGCCAGCGCGTGATGACCACGCAGAACCTGCTCGACATCATCCGGCGCTACAACCTCTACTCAAGAGAACGCAACCGCGAGTCGCGCGAAGCGCTCATCGCGCGCATGCGCAACGACATCAACGTCAAGATGATCAGCGCCGATGTGATCGACCCGCGCAGCGGTCGGCCGACCTCGGCCACGATCGCCTTCAGCGTCGCCTACTCCAACCACTCGCCGGATCGGGCCTTCAAGGTCGCAAACGAGCTCAGCACGTTGTTTCTCAACGAGAACCTGAGCACGCGTACCAAGCAGGCGCAGGATGCCGCCAGCTTCCTCGAGGGCGAGGCGGATCGCGTCAACAAGCACATGGAGGAGCTCGAAGCACGGGTGGCCGCGTTCCGCGCGCAGCACTTCGATTCACTGCCGGAGCTCGAGCAATTCAACATGCAGTTGCTCGATCGCACCAGTCAGGACCTCGACAAGGACGAGACGCACCGCGCGTCCCTCGAGCAGCAGCAGGTCTACCTCGAAGCGCAGCTCGCGCAGCTGAAGCCGAACTCCGCGATATTCAGCGAATCCGGCGAGCGCATTCTCTCCACTCACGATCGCCTCAAGAGCTTGCGCTCGCAGCTGGCAAGCGCGCGCGCCCTTTACGCTCCCGATCATCCGGACATCGCGCGCCTGCAGCGCGAGATCGCGGGTCTCGAAGCCGAGGACCAGGGCGCCATCGACGTCAACGACATCCGCCGCGATCTCGAGCAGGCGCGCGGTGAGCTCGCTGCGGCGCAAGACCGTTACGGGCCGGAGCATCCCGACCGGATCCACCTGCAGAAGCAGGTCGCCTCGCTCGAGGAGGACCTCGCCACCGCGACCGCAGCGCAGAACAAGGGCAACGCCAGCGCAGCGACTGCCTCGAAGGGCGGTCCCAAGGACGCCGACAACCCCGCTTACATCCAGATCGAGGCACAACTCTCGGCCACCCGCAATGAGCTGCAGGCCTTGGCGGATGAGGAAGCACGGCTACGCGCCCAGCGCGCAGCCTATGAAAAGAAAATAACTCTCGAGCCTCAGACTGAGCGCGATTACCGCGACTTGATGCGCGACTACGAGAACACCAAGGTGAAGTACCAGGAGCTGCGCTCCAAACAGCAGGAGGCGACCGTCTCGAAGAATCTCGAGACCGATCGCAAAGGGGAGCGTTTCACCCTCATCGAGCCGCCGCTGCCGCCGGAGGAACCGGTGAGCCCCAACCGTCCGCTCGTCCTGCTGCTGGGCCTGGTGCTGTCGGTGGTCCTCGCGATCGGCGCCGCGGCCGCCGCCGAGTCACTCGATGCCACGGTGCGCGGCCGCCGCGACCTGATGCGTATCGTGGCCGGTGCACCGCCGCTCGCCATCATCCCACGCATCGGCGCCATCGACATCGAGCAATCGCCGTGGCGGGCTCGCGCGGTCGCGGCTGCCACCATTGTGGGCGTGCTGCTCACCGCTGCCACCGCCGTGCACTTTCTCTATCGGCCGCTCGACGTCCTGTGGTTCGTGCTCATGCGGCGTCTGGGTTTCTAGCATGGAACGCATCGAACGCGCCCTCGAGATTGCCCGTCTGCAGCTGCGGGCGCGCGAGCCTGCGTCCGCAACCGCGACGGCCGCCGCGGTGGAAGCTGCACCGACCGTGGTGACTAGCCCGGCAGCCCTGTCGCGGCCGGCGCGGCCCGCGGTGGCTGCGGCGATCCCGACGCCGCACGTAGTGCACGGCGCACTGCTGCCGCGCTATTCGCTGCAGAGGGAGACACTGCGGGAGCGCTGCGTGCTGCTCGCCGACGATCCGAGCGCCGCGGCACGCGCCTACCGCATGCTGCGCGCTCAGCTCCTGCAGCGCGTGCGCGCCAGCCGCATGCGTGTATTCGGCGTCGTGAGTGCCGTGAGCGGCGAGGGCAAGACCATCACCGCGATAAACCTCGCGCTCGCGCTCGCGGCGGAACCCAACCAGCAGGTGGCCCTGCTCGACTTCGATCTGCGCCATCCGTGCATTGCCTCGACGCTTGGCATCGCGCCGGCCACGGGGCTCGACAGCTGGCTCACCGAGGGCGCGCAGCCGGCGAGCGCCGTGCTGTGCGAGCTCGAAGGTATCGCGCGCCTGCAGATTGCCCCGACCCTAGCCGCGGTCGGCTCGAGCTCCGAGTGCCTCGCCGGCGCGCGCGCCCGGGCACTGCTCGAGGAGCTCCGCGAGGACGACGGCCGTGTGCTGCTGCTCGATCTCCCCCCGGCACTGCTCAGCGACGACGTGCTGACGGTCAGCCCGCTCGTCGATGGCTTCATTTTCGTGGTGACCGAGGGCCGGACCCGCCGCGAGGACGTCGAGCGGGTCATCGAGCTCGTCGGTCGCGCGCGCATCGTCGGCACGGTTCTCAACGGCTCCATCGACTCCGAGCAGCGCGCCTACTGAGCACAATGACATGTACAAGAAATTCTATGGCTTGCGCGCCAACCCCTTCGCGCTGACTCCCGATCCGGCCTATCTCTATCTCGGCCGCTCGCATCGCTTCGCGCTGACGCTGCTCGACTACGCTCTGCAGCAAGGCTCGGGGTTCGCGCTCGTGTCGGGCGAGGTCGGCGGCGGCAAGACCACCATTATCCGCTACCTGCTCGGCCGCGCGCCCATCGGGCTGCGCATCGGGCTGCTCACCAACGTGTACGGCGCGATGGGAGCACTGCTACCGTGGCTGCTGCAGTCGCTCGGTGTCAAGCCCGAGCGCACCGGCGCGAGCGACCTGTACGCGGCCTTCGTTGCCTACCTCACGCGCGAGCATGCCGCCGGCCACCGCGTGGTGCTGATCATCGATGAGGCGCAGAACCTGAGCGCCGAAGCACTGGAAGAGCTGCGGCTCCTTTCCAACGTCAACAGCAGCCAGGCCCTCCTGCTGCAGACCATCCTGGTCGGTCAGCCGGAGCTGCGCACCACGCTGCGGGAGCGCCGCATGCGGCAGCTGGCGCAACGCGTTGCCATCGACTACCACATCACCGCGCTCCAACCCTCCGAAACCCACGCCTACATCCGCCACCGCCTGACGGTCGCCGGCGGTCGGCCGGATCTGTTCACTCCCGAGGCGCACGTGCTCGTTCACTCGCAGTCGCGCGGCGTGCCGCGCATCATCAACCAGATCTGCGACACGGCGCTCGTGTATGGCTTCGGCGAGCAGGTGCAAACGATCGGCCCGAAGATCATCGAGCAGGTATCGCGCGATCGCGGAGAGAGCGGACTGCTGCCGCTCGGCATGCGAGCACTTCCCGGCGGCGAGCCGGTCGTGGCGAACTGAGGGCCGGCAGTGGCCGTTGTGCCGCAGCGGCTGCGGGTGCTGTTCGTCAATCGCTACTATGCGCCGGACCTGTCGGCGTCCAGCCAGATGCTCACCGATCTGGCAGAAGGGCTGGCAAGCTCCGGGGTCGAGGTCAGCGTCGTCTGCAGCCGCCAGCTGTACGAGGACCCCGCCGCCGCGCTGCCGGCGCAGCAGGTAATTCGTGGCGTGCGGGTATGGCGCGTGCGCACCGCGCGCTTCGGCCGCGCCAATCTCGCAGGCCGCGCGCTCGACTATGCGACCTTCTACCTCGCAGCAACCGCGGCACTCCTGCGCCACGCGCGCGACTGCGATGTGCTCATTGCGAAGACCGATCCGCCGCTTCTGTCACTCATCGGATCCTTCGTGGCGCGGCGGCGGCGGGTGGCCCACATCAACTGGCTGCAGGACGTCTTCCCCGAGATCGCCTCGCGGCTCGCGGTTGCCCCATTGCCGCGTCAGCTGGAGTCGCGGCTCGCCGCCTGGCGCGATCGCTCGCTCGCCTCCGCCGAGACCAACGTGGTGCTCGGCACGCGCATGCGTGACTACCTCGCAGCCAGGGGCGTGCCCCGCCAGCGGCTCACAATCAGTGAGAACTGGGCCAACGAGGAGTCGATCGAGCGACGGGCGGTCACCGCGAGCGCACTGCGCCACGGACTGGCACTCGATGGTCGCTTCGTCGTGTGCTACTCCGGCAACCTCGGCCGGGCCCACGATGTGCAGACGCTGCTTGCCGCGGCGCAGGCACTGCGCGCGGATCCGCGCACGGTCTTTCTCCTCATCGGTGGTGGCGCCAACATGCGCACCCTCGAGCGGGCTGCGCGGCAGGCGGGACTCACGCAGATGCGCTTCCTGCCCTATCAGCCGCGCGCACAGCTCTCGGACAGTCTCGCGGCCGCCGACGTGCACCTCGTGATGCTGCTGCCGCAGCTCGAAGGCCTGATCGTGCCCTCCAAGCTCTACGGAGTTCTCGCCGCCGGCCGTCCGGTAATCTTCATCGGCGATCCCGACGGGGAGCTCGCGCAGCTGATCCGCGACAGCGAGATCGGCTCCACGGTCGCCTGCGGCGATGCCGATGGGCTCTGCCGGGCGCTGCGCGCGTTGCGTGAGGATCCTGCCGGGCGCGAGCGCATGGGGATGCGCGCGCGGGCGCTGTTCGAGGAGCGCTACACGCTCGCCCGGTCACTCGAGCGCTGGCGGTCGCTCCTCATCGAGGCGGCCGCGCGACACCGGGTCACAGCATGATCGCATCCGGCGCCGGTCCGTCACGCTCGAACAGCCACTCGTAGCATTGCACCATGCGCTGCGCGATTGCGGGCCATTGCAGCTCGGCCTGCGCAAGCCTGCGACCGGCAGTGCCGATACGGGCCCGCTCGGCCGCGGTCGTCGAGCAGGCGGCCCGCAGCCCCTGCTCCAGGCCCTCCACCGAAGGCTCGACCCACCAACCGGCCCCGCATTCGGCCAGCCGCCGCCACGGCGTGCCGCGAGTCGCGAGCACCGGCACGCCATAGGAGAGCGCTTCCGCGACGACTACGCCGAAGTTCTCCGACAGCGAGGGCAGCACGAAGAGATCTGCGCTGCGATAGGTTGCCTCCTTCAGTGAGGCATCGAGCTTGCCGAGGAACTGAAACTCGCCGGCGAGCCCGCTGCTGCGTATCTGCCGCTCGAGGGCGGCGCGATGCCGGAGCTCGCTCGGACCGGCGATCAGACATTGCCAGCCGCGCGGGCGCACGCGCGACCACGCCTCGATCAGCAGCGGCAGCCCCTTGATCGGATGGAGCCGTCCGAGGAACAACGCCCGGTGCACACGCTCATCCACGTGCTGCGCGGCGTGCTCGGGCAGCTGCACGCCGATCGGAATGACGGCGATCGGCTGGCGGAAACCGGCGCGCCGGATGCCGAGTGCCTCCTGTTCCGAAGTCGCGACCAGAAGGTGCGCGGACTCGAGCACGGCGCGCTGCCCGAGTGCCAGCGCGAGGCGCTTGAGCCAGCGCCGGTCCGCGAAGGCCCGCGGCTCGAGCATGCCATGGGGGCTCACGGCGAGCGGCCAGCTGCTCGAGCGCGCGAGGCGCGCCATCGAGAGGCCGACCGGAGTCCAGAGCCCGTGAGCGTGGAGGACGCAGCGGTCTGCGCCGGCGGCTGCCGCGCGCGCCGCATCCATGAGTCCCGGCATGGCGAGCGTACGGCGACCGAGCCGCACGGCGCGCACCGCGATGGCGCGAGCCTGCCGCGGACGCAGGGTTTCCTGCGGGTCACGGCCCTGTCCATGGATCAGCATGACCGGACAGTCGCTCGCCTCAAGTGCATCGCAGAGACCGGCGACGGCGGTGGAGGTGCCGCCGGCCTTCCGGTCCATCGCCCAGATCGCGTGGACGGCGCGCATGGCGGCGGCGCTAATTGGGGACGTAGCGGCTGAGCTGCGCCGACAACAACCCTGCGAACTGGGTCAGATCGCGATCCGTCGCGCCGTCGTCTCCGCCCGCCGGCAGGGGTGCGATGAGCCGCACCAGTGCGCCGTCAGTGCGATTGCGGACCAGGGCATCGCGCAGGATGTACCACTTCACGAGATACTCGTTCGTGATTACCCGCCCGCGCTGCTGGAACCAGTAATAGACCAACTGCCGATCGGTGCCGTGGCGGATGATGCCGCGATTGACCGTGAGGCTCCCCGCGGAGGTCTCGAGGCGCCGCGGCGCGAGTGTCTCAAACTCCCAGCCACCCCCTGGCAGGCAGGAGCGCGGTGAATGGGCGGACTGTCCCTTGCGCTGCGAGTCGTAGTAGGCGATCCACAGGTTCACGGGGGCGAGCGCGGCGCCCCGATAGTCCGCCAGCAGATAGTCATCGAGCTTCAACTCGTTGAGATACACCGCATCGAGCGCGACGCGCCCGCCGTGCCAAGCGCCGAGCTGCAGCGGGAAGTCCACCAGCGACGCCCGCACCGGACGCAGCTCGACGCGCTCCGGCACGAACAGGCTGAGCGCCGCGGCGGCGGCGCAGACGGCGGTGGCCGCGACGAACGAGGCCGGCACGATACGCTCGCGATTCACGCCCGAGCGGCGCAGCGGCGGTCCGCTGTCGAGCATGAGCGCATCACGCAGTCTGGTCGGCTGCGGGCCGACGCGGCTGAGCAAGGCGGCGAAGCCGAGCAGCACGAGCGTACAGGCCATGAAGACGACCCAACCCTCCAGCCAGTGCAGCACCCCTTCGGCCATACGTGGCCCCCACCGCTCCACGGTAATACCGATCACGCCGATGCGCAGGCTGTTCATCAGCACCGCGATCGGAATGCTCGCGAGGAATACCGCCCGGCGCTTCCAGAGATCCGCCCGGTAGAAGTAGGCGACCAGCGCGGCGAGCGCCATCAGCGGAAAGAGGTACCGCAGGCCGCTGCAGGCTTCCGCGACCTGCAGCTTGTAGCTGCCGAGGTCGATGACATTGCCATCGAGGTAGACGCTGATACCGGCGAAGCGGATCACGGCGACGCCGATGGCCGAGGAGAGCAGCTGCAGGCGCAGCGACAGCGAGTTGCCGAAGAATGCCGGCAGCGGAATGACGAACAGCAGCATCAACAGCGGCACCCGCAGCCGGCGGAACGTGCTGCCGCCTCCCAGCGCCAGCACGAGTCCCGCGACCACCACGAGAAAGGCGTACTGGGCGATGATCCAGATGGTGCTGAGCTCGGCGATGAGCCACATGAATACGCCCGCCACCACCAATGCGACGCCCGCCCAGGACCCCTGGAAGGGCGTGTGCGCGAGCGCATCCCGCTGGCGCCAGATGAGAAAGAGCGAGATGAACGGGATGATGACCGCGTAGCTGTATTCGGGCTGAAGGTTCCAGACACCGTAGAGCCCGACCAGCACGCGACTGAAGGGAATGAACGCGGCGACCAGCGCGAAGGCCAGCAACGCCAGTCCGCGCATCGAGAAGTGCCAACTCGCCGCATCGAGCGGGGACGCCCGCGACGCCTGTTCCGGAGTGCTCACGCGAGGGTTACCTTATACTGATCCGGAAACAGCCGCGGCAGCCTCATTGACCTGGTTGTAACGTGGCCCCGCTAGCCTAAGACCTGCGTACGACAATTCGGTGACACATGCCGGCTCGCTTTCGCACGCACCCGATATGGTGCGCGCTCGTAATCTCTTCGCTGGCCTCCGTCGCAGCTCCCTGTGCGCCGGCGGAGCAGGTGATCGAGGAGATCCGCGCCGCGGCGCTGGCGCGCGACGCTGACCCGAACAGCCATCCCCTGCCGCTCGCGGCGAGCTGGAACATGGGGGAGATTGCCACCGGTTTCGATCCGGGCTATCAGATCGAGCAGATCAAACAGGGGCAATACATACTGCCCTGGTTCGGGCTATCGGTGCCGCGCCCGCCGCCAGGGGAATGGTTCAACTATCCGCAGCCGACGGATTCGCCGCTGTACTACCAGGCGGCCATCCATTATCTCGCCGAGCATCACCTGCCGCTTTCATTCCTTGGCACCCAGTGGGAAGTGCTTCTCCCGCAGGTAGCCGCTGCCTATGCGCGCGATGGCGCAAGTGCCAAGCCACCACTGCTGTCACCATCCGATCCGGTGGCGCCCTGGGCCGCAGTCGGGCGTCAGTGGGCGCAGCAACCGACGCTCAAACGTTTGCAGGAGCTCTATCCCGACCCGCCTCTGGTTCTGTTCGTATCCAATAATGAGCAGGGCAAGCAGACTCCAGAGCAACTGCAGGCCGCGTGGCGCGCCGATGCGGACACGGCGCTCATCGCGCGCCGGCGTGCGATCGGGGATGCCTGGATCGAGCGCTATCGCACACTGCAGCGGGGGTTTCGTGAGGGTCTCGACGCTCCACAATGGCGGGCGCATGCGCTCTTCGTCGGCTACGACGCCTTCATGACGCCGGCGGTGGGTCGCTGGGGGGGCTGGCCCGAGTATTCGCTCTACGTACCCGGCCGGATGGAGGCCTGGCCTTACGCCTGGGACGGGGCCACGGTCTCTTATTACGTGCACGACTGGGCGCCAGACGCCGATTACATCGTCTGGAGCCCGGAAATCGAGGCGATGAATTACCTGCCGGTGCTGGCCGAGGTGCGAAAGCGACAGCCACAGTTCTGGTTCGAGATCTCGGTATGGGACGGTCAGCAACGGGGACAGCCGACGGACAAGCGCCGCTTCTATGCCGAGCGCAAGCAGCAGTGGTCCCCGCTGCGCTACGGTGGGCTGACGCAATTCGGCATGTGGCTGCTGCGTCCGCGCGTGGTGCGCGAATTCCGCAACGCCACAGACGATCGCATCCGTTTCGGTCCGTACTTCAGTCAGATTCTCGCCGCGGTCGCGCGTGTCCACGAGGACCCGACGCTGCGCGAGTTCTGGCGGAGCGGACGCCTCGTCGTCAACCCTCGCGGCGGCCATCCGTATCAGGCGGCCCTGCCTTCGGAGATCGCCGCAGCGGCCCGCTGGTTCCTGCTCGATTCCACGGCGAATCCCGCGCGTCCCTGGACGCTCTCAACACCGCTGCCGGTCTTCGCGCTCGCCCTCGAGCGCGGCGAGCGCCCGCATCGCGAGTGGCTCGTGTACGCCTTTGCGCCACTCGACCTCGAGCACGAGTCGCAGATTGCCATCCCGGGCGGCCCGGAGATGAAGATCACGGCGACCACTGCCGGAAGCTTTTCCCTCGTGCGTGAGGGCGAGGCTGCACCACTTACAGTCGGCACCGTGAAGGGCGGCTAGGACGATGTGCGGATTTGCGGGATTCATCACTCCGGGAGGCGGCGACGCCGCGGCGCTCGCAGCGCTCGTGCGGCGCATGTCTGCGCGCCTGCGACACCGGGGCCCGGACGATGACGGTGAATGGGCCGATGCGGTCACGGGAGTGGCGCTCGGCTTCCGCCGGCTCTCCATCGTGGATCTTTCCATGCACGGGCATCAGCCCATGCTCTCCCACACCGGCCGTTACGTGCTCATCTACAACGGCGAGATCTACAACCACGCGCTGCTGCGTGCCGAGCTCGAGGCGACAGGTCCTTGCGTGCCCTGGCGAGGCCGTTCCGACACGGAGACGGTGCTCGTCGCGATCGAGCGCTGGGGACTCGAGGTCGCACTGCCGCGCCTCAACGGCATGTTCGCCTTCGCGCTGTGGGACCGGCAGACGCGCAAGCTGCATCTGGCGCGCGACCGCTTCGGCGAGAAGCCGCTCTACTACGCGCTCGTGAACGGCACGCTGCTCTTCGGATCGGAGCTCACGGCCTTCAAGGTTCATCCGGCATGGAACGGCGAGATCGACCGCGGCGCACTGCGCGCCTACATGCGCTACAACTACGTGCCGACACCCTTCACGATCTTCACGGTGGCCCGCAAGCTCCCCGCGAGCTGCGTGCTCACGGCAACGGTCGATCCCGCCGCCGCCACGCTCAACCTCGGCGAGCCGCGCCGCTACTGGTCGGCGCTCGAGATCGCGCTCGCGGCCCGCGAGCGGCCACTGCTCGATCGCGCCCAGGCGCACGAAGAGCTGCGCGAGCTCTTCGCCCGCGTCGTCAGCGCACGGCTGATGTCCGACGTGCCGCTCGGCGCTTTCCTCTCCGGCGGCATCGACTCCTCGCTGGTCGTCGCGCTCA
The DNA here is from genome assembly GCA_035541695.1 of Steroidobacteraceae bacterium. Lineage (GTDB taxonomy): Bacteria > Pseudomonadota > Gammaproteobacteria > Steroidobacterales > Steroidobacteraceae > 13-2-20CM-66-19. The sequence continues at coordinate 233,441 of DATKMV010000014.1, read as the reverse complement.
TGCAGCAGCACACGGGCAGCGCGGCGCGCACCTTCACCATCGGTTACGACGATCCCGCCTACGACGAGTCGCCGCACGCGCAGGAAGTGGCCCGCACGCTCGGCACGGCACATACCTGCGAGCGCGTCACACCGGCAGAGGCACGCGAGGCCATCATGCTGATGCCGGGCATCTTCTGCGAGCCCTTTGCGGATTCCTCGCAGATCCCGACGTACCTCGTCTCGCGCACGGCCCGCAAGGCGGTCACGGTCGCCCTCACCGGGGACGGCGGCGATGAGCTCTTCGGCGGCTATCAGCGTTACTTCATCGGACAGCGCGCCTTCCCCATCATCCAGGCCTTTCCGGGGCTCGTGCGCGCGCCGCTCGCCGCGGCGATCCGCTGCCTGCCGCCGAGCTCCTGGCAGGCGCTGCTGCAGGGAATTCGCAAGCTCGGCGGGTCGGCGCGCCTCGCGGATCTCTCGGGCGAACGCCTGCACCGGCTCGCCTCCCAGCTGCACGCCTCATCGGACGCGCAGATGTACGAGATCACCATGTCGCGCCCCGAGGACGGCACCGTACCGCTCGAAGGCGCGCCCGAGCGCCGCGCCGTGAATGGCGGGGCGCACGGTTGGCCCGCGGCGCTCGCGCCTGCGGAGTCCATGATGCTGTTCGACACGCTCAACATCCTCGCCGACGATTTCCTGGTGAAGGTCGATCGCGCCTCCATGAGCGTGAGCCTCGAGACCCGCGCGCCGTTTCTGGATCCCGAGCTGTTCGAGTTCGCCTGGCGCATGCCGCTCGAGTGGAAGCTCGGTCCGCGCACCGGCAAGATCCTCCTGCGGGAAGTGTTGAACGAGTTCGTGCCCGCTGCGATCGTCGAGCGGCCGAAACACGGCTTCGGCATTCCGGTCGCGCAGTGGCTCAAAGGGCCGCTGCGCGACTGGGCGGAGGCGCTGCTCGATGAGCGGAGGCTGCGTGAGGAGGGGTTTCTGTCGCCGGGACCGATACGGCGCAAGTGGGCCGAGCACCTCGCGGGTACGCACGATCGTCAGAACGAGATCTGGTGCGCCATCGTCTTCCAGGAGTGGCTCGCCAGCTTCCAGGGCGCCGAGCGGGCCGCGGCGGCCTGAAGATGAGGACTCAGGCGGCCGAGGACGATGGAGCGACCGTCTGCGCCCGCAGTGACTCGAGTGCCTCGACGAGACGCTCGGCATTGCGGTCCGGCGTGAAGTCGCCAAAGACCCGCAGCGACTCTGCGCCGTGCCGGGCACAGAGCGCTGGATGCTCGCAGTAGGCCTTCATCGCAGCGGCGAGCGCGTCGCTGTCTCCGGACGGAAAACGAAAGCCGTTGCGCTGCGGTATCACGAGGTGATGCGCGGCGCCGCAGGCATCACTCGCGATCAGCGCTTTGCCGAGCGATGCCGCCTCATTGAGCACCACCCCCCACCCATCGTGGCGCGAAGGGAGGACCAGCACGTCGCAGCGCTGCAGCACCTCACCGACACGCGGCGCCTCGATTGCCGCGGTGAAGCGCACGGCTTCGCCCAAGCCAAGCAGCCGAGCATCGCGCTGGTAGCCACCGTGCGAGCGGTCGGGGCCGACGAGCTCGAGTTGCGCGTCCGGGTATGCCTCGCGGACCCTGGCAAAGGCCCGCAACAGCAGGTCGATCCCCTTGCCTGGGTAGAGTGAGCCGAGAAACAGAAAGCGTATTCCGCAGTCGCTCGCTGCCCGTGGTGTCGGCGGAGTCTTCCCGAAACCTTCGACGGCATAGGGCAGAAAGCGGATCTTGTCCGGCGAGATGCCCCAGCGCACGAACTCGCGCTGCGCCAGGTCGCCGATGGCGAGCGCGCCACGAGAATGCCGGTTGACGAGATGGCCGTACGCACGCTTGATACCAAAGGTCAGCGTCGATCGGGTCCGCGGGTAGGAGTGCTCGCTCCAATGCAGCCACTCGACCCGCTCGCGCGAGAGGCGCAGTGCGAGCCGCAGCAGAAACAGACGGTTGTATCCGGGCACGATGTGAGTGCGCACGCGCCAGTCCGCACAGCGCTCGAGCTCACGGATCGACTGTGAGACGTAGTGTTCCCCGGGCGGCAGCGCTGCGTATTCGCGCCAGCCGAGCTGCAGACGCTCCGCGTCGAGACGCTCCACGTAATGCACGACGAGATCGACCTGGCGGCCACGCAGCGCAGCGAAGAAGGCCGACTGGTGATGGGTCGGCACGGGCGACCATATCAACAGTCGCGGGGGTGCCTTCACGGCGATGCGTCGGCCGCCGGGGCGCCGATCCTGGCGCGATTGAGAACGGCTCGATAGAGCGATTCCAGGCGGTTACCGCAGGCATCGAGCGAGAGCTCGCGCTGCACGGCGAGCGCTCCGGCGTGGCCCATCACCCGCCGCAGCTTTCTGTCGCAGACGAGTCGCACGAGCGCACTGCGCAGACCTTCGAGCGAACCGTCGGTGACGATTCCGGCGCCCGCCGACCTCACGAATTCAGCGAGACCTGCGCCGGCCGTGACGATGACCGGAAGCCCGGCGTGCATCGCCTCGAGGATCGCGACACCGAAGTTCTCCGACGCGGATGGCAGCACAAAAACGGCCGCTCCGCCCAACAGCTCGCGTTTGCGCGCGCGCTCGGCGAACCCCAGCCACTGGACGCATGCGCCCAAACCGAGCTGCGCGGCGAGCTCCTTCAGGCTTGCGACCAGCGAGGGCTCGCCGTCGCCCGCGATGGCGAGCCGGCACGACTCGCGCTCCGGCAGGGCGGCAAAAGCCCGTAACAGCAGGTCTACGCGCTTGATCTCGTGAATACGTGAGAGATAGAGAATTACGGGGCTGCCCGCCGCATCGGGTTGGGCATTGGGCGACGGACCGAAATCAAAGCCGATGGGGAGCACGACGGGTCGCAGGGTGAGGCTGAGTTCTGCCGCGCGTCGGCGCTCGAGCTCGGTCATGAAGTGCACGGCCGCCGCGTCGCGCAGCAACGGACCTTCCACGACATGGATCGATGTCCGCTTGATGAGCGCGCGTTTGTTCTTCAACCCCCAGCTGTCGAGCACTCCGGCCGGGCGCATGATGTATGGCACGCGCGCCTTGCGCGCCTGCCAGGCGGCAGCCAGCGGAGCGAACGAGAACAGACCATGCGTGTGGACGAGGTCGTAGTCGCGCACATGCTGTCCGAGCCAGCGGAGCAGAGGATACGAAAGGCTGTACAGGCCGGTCTGCCGCGGGAAATAACGCACGTGCGTCCCCTCGACCTCGACGAACCGGTCGAGCGGCACGGTCAGGCGCTGCCCGGCGCCATCATCATCGGTCGTTGCGACATCGACTTCGAGTCCACGCCGTCGCAGCGCCCTGCTCACGTTGCGAACTGCGGCGCTCGGGCCACCGCGACGCGGACTCAGCGAAGGGATGACGTGCAGGACTCGAAGCATCACCAGGCTCAGGCTGCTGCACCCGGCGGTGCGTGACGCAGTGCCGTCGCAGGCGCCTGCTGCGGTCTCTGCACTGCTGCCGCCTCCGGCCGCGCCTGCGGCAGCGAGGCTCGATAAGCCATCAGTGTGAGTCCCATCACCAGCCAGTCAAGGATGCCGATTCCGCCGGGGGCCAGAAATACACATTCCCCGACGTTGATCCCGAGGCATGCGACGAACATGGCGCGCCAGCGCAGATCGCTGCCGCGCCAGGCCGTGCGCGCGAGCCACATGATCACGAGCGCAAGTGCGGCCGCGCCGATCAGTCCTCCTTCCTCGAGTATCGCGGTGGGTAGGAAGCCTTTCTCGATGGGCGCAGAGATCGGTATGCCGGCGAACTCGACCACCCCGGAGGGAAATTTGCCGTCGGGGTATACCCCGAAGCCGTTGCCGATCACCGGGCTGTCCTCGAAGTGCCGCCACTGCGAAAGCACCCCGGCACCGCGCGACTCATTGAAAGCGTTGCCGAGATTGCGGTTCTCCTGCTGCGTCCCCTTGAAGGCGAACTCGGTGAGAAACGCGCCCACCTTGCCCGTCGCGAGCGCCGCGATTCCGACGCCGAGCGTCGCGACGCCGATCACGAGCACCGGCCGCAGCAGGCTTGCCTGCTGCGCGCGACGCCGGCTCAGAGCGCGGCTCAATGTGACGATGAGCACGGCGACCGTGGTCGCGACAGCGGCGGTGCGCGCACGTGTCAGGATGATGAGCACCACCGCACCGATTGCGACCCAGAGCTCCAGGTGGCTCGCGCGACGGCGCATCAGCAGAACACCGCTGATGCTCCAGGCTGCGAATGGAGCGATGAATATGCCGAGTGCCTGGGGTTGGTTCAGGATGCCCTGCAGTCCACCGTTAGCGCCGATTCCGAAGCCCGGCTTCGCGAGCGTGAGTGCCGACAGCCCGATCACCGTGAAACCGACCGTCAGAAACCACGTCTGGATCCGCGGGAGTCGCGCCGCCGGCAAGCGCAGGAAGGCGATGAGCACCGCACTCGAGGCGAGCGTGAAGGTAATGACCTTCATGATGGAGATCGTGACCGCCGGACTCCTGAGCAGGGAGGTGAGCGCCGACAACACGCCGAACAGCCCTATCGGCCAGAGCAGGCGCAGATCCGAGCCGCGCAACATGCAGAGCGCCCGTACGACTGCGGCCAGCAGGACGAGCCTCACGAGTATGGCGGACGTCGGCCCCGACTTGAAGATCGCCGGATTACCGTAAGCAATCAGCGTCGCAATCGTCAGGGCCTGCAGTGCGTAAGAGGGTCCCACGAGCGCGGCCAGTGCACAGGCAATCAACGCGATGATGGATGCAATCGGCGAGATCGCGAGCAGCGCGGTGCCAAGCGTAAGGAGTGCGGCCAGCCGCCAGGAAATAAGTGTCATGGCCGGTGCCGGCATCTCAGTCCGGTAGTCAGTTTCATGCTCTTCAACTCGCCGTGAAACGCCGCGAGTCTACTACCAACCGCCGCAACGCATGCGCGCCGACACAATCATGCGCAATGTCATCAGATCTCAACACTGCTTACACAAAATTGTCACGCCATGCCGCGGCTTCAGGCGGCCCCGCATGCTGCCACGCTGACATCGCCGCAGGATGGTAGATTGCAGTCTGACCTGGATAATCATCGCGACGATGAATGCACGGCGATCCTGCGCGCTGCCTCGGCGCGTCCATGGCCGCACGCTCTGAGAACGGCGTGCTCGCACGCACCATGAGCGCAGGTGTGCTGCAGCGTGCGCGCGCTGCGGTCCTACGCAGCGACGGCACGCGCAAGCTGGCCGCCGATACCATGTGGGTGGCGCTCGATTCGCTCGGCGCGCGGGGACTCGCACTTCTGGCGATGATGCTCGCCGCGCGCTTGCTCGGCGTGCGCGAGTTCGGCGAGCTGGCGGCGGTGCTCGGCACGGCGACGCTGGTCGCGGGGCTGCTTGCCGATTCCATGCGCTACACCGCTGCGACGCAGATCGCAGCGTCGACGGGGGCGACGCGCGCGGTGCGCAGCGGCATCGTGACGCTGGTGATCTGGGCGACGGCCGCGGCTGCGATGCTGTGCGCGCTCGGCATGCTTCTCTGCGCACCGCTGCTCGCGCGCCGGGTGTTTGCGGCCGCGAGCCTCGAGCCGGCGCTGCGCGTCGCCGCGCTGTTCCTGCTCTGCGAGGCGCTCGGGGGTCTTGCCCAGGGCATCCTCACGGGCTTCCGCTTCTTCCGCACGCTGGCCGCCACCGGCTTGGCCCGCGGCTTGCTGGCGCTGCCGTTGGTGGCGGTGTACGGCACCAGTACCGTGAGTGCCCTGTGGGCTTTCGTGCTGGCGAGCGCCGCGGCCCTTGTGATCCGCGCCGCCGCGATCGGCGCGACACTGCGCAGCCAGGGGCTCTCGGCCCGGGCGCCGATCACAGCTGCGGAGCTGGCAGTGCTCTGGCGGGTGAGCGTGCCCGGTCTCATGGCGTCGCTGATCACTGTGCCGGTGAATTGGCTGGCGATGGTCATGCTGGTGCGCAGTCCCGGCGGCTACGCTCAGATGGGCGTGCTCGGGGCTGCCAACCAGTGGTTCTCGGTGCTGCTGTTCATTCCTTCGATACTCACCACGGTGACCCTGCCGCTGTTCTCACAGCGCTACGCGAGTGGGGACACCGAATCCCTGCGGCGTGCCCTTGGCTATAGCCTGCGGATGAGTCTGCTCGCCGCCGCGCCCCCGGCGCTCGTCGTCGCGGCAGCCAGTCCATGGATCATGGCTTTCTACGGACCGGAGTTCGTGCGCGGCTGGCCGGCGCTGGCGCTGGTCGCGGTGGCGGCGATCACCTCGTCGATGATCAACATGCTGCTCAATCTGCTCGGGGCGGCCGGCGGGATGTTCCGCGTGCTCGCGTCGCAGCTGTGCTGGGGGGTGGCCTATCTGCTGAGCGCGTACGTGCTGCTGGGGCAGGGTCTGGGAGCGGCTGCCATCGCCGCCGCCATGCTCCTTGGGAGCGTCTGCCGCCTGGCGTTCGGCGCCTACTGGGTTCGACGGATCGTCTGATCCGGCTCCATCACGCAACCCTCGGAGCCTCGGCCGCAGCCCTCAGGGGCGGCGGGACAACTGCGCGATGACTGTTCAGGAAGGGCCGCTCACACAGATACCAGAAGCCGGCGGCGAGCGCGATGTGCACTGCGATCGTTGCCGCAATCAGCAGGAAATGCGGCGAGCTGCCCGGCAGCATGTGCCCCGCGATCGCCGTAGCCAAAGTCAGATTGAACTGATGGATCAGGTACAGGCTATAGGAAATTGCGCCCAGCCACGCGACCGGCCGCCATAGCGCGGAATCGCTGATGCGCTTACTCAGCGGTCGCAGCCAGAACAGGCCCAGCGTGACGGCCGACAGGAAGCTCAGCTCTACCATCGAACGCAGGTCCTGCAGAGCAGTGGTGGTCCAAGGAAGGATCCGGGTGAGGCACGCTACCGCGAGCAGCAGCACGGCGCCCAGGAACAGCAGACGGCTCCGCCGGCCGGTATACACACAAAGCACGAAATAGAGGCAGGAACCGAGCGCGAAGTGCGCCCAGTACTCGATGAACATGCCGTATACCCGGCTTCCCGGAATGATCCAGTTCCAGGCGAGGCCGGCGCCCGCGAGCAGCAAGCTCGAGGCGATGAGCGGCACGCGCACTGCCGCGGCCAGCGCGAGTCCGATCGCCACGATCAGGTAGAACTGCTCTTCGTAGTTCAGTGACCAGAACGCGGAGACGAACAGATGCGGATTGTCGCTGGGCCAGGTCAGCGGGTGCCAAATGCTCGAGACCCACTGCGTGAGCGTGAGATTCTGCACCCAGTCGAGCAGCGGCCGGTTGAGATCGTTGTGGCCGCCCGTCAGCGCCTTGACGGCCCGGCTAGCCGAGTAGAACAGGATGGCCAGGAGGTAGGGTGGGTAGATGCGCGTGACTCGTCGCAGCATGAACCGGCCGAACCCCAGCCCGTTGCGCCGGGAAGACTCTGCGGAGGCCGTGATGCAGTAGCCGCTGATGACGAAGAACACCAGCACGGCAAAATGGCCGGCCTCGATGACTCCAAGGTGGTGCAGGACCACCGTCAGAGCTGCGATGCCGCGCAGCCCGTCCAACAGTTCGTATCGAGACGGCCAGGCGCCCGAAGGCGCACGATCAGCCATGGCACCTCAACCTCCACCGCGCGGTGCCGTAGGTCACCACGGTCGCATGGCGATCATGTGACACGCGCCTCTCGTGTCACCAAAATTAAATCAACCCCGCGGATGATAAAGGGCTCCCAGCAGCGAGCCGCAAAGCCCCATGTTCGAGATTCCTGCGCCGACCGGCGATCTCGTCTCCATTCCCGACGCACCGGATGAGGACCGGGCTTACTTCCGATCGGTCGATGCGGGGGCCCGCCGTTATCTCGAGGAGGAGGGCTATCTCGTGCTGCGGCGCCTGCTGAGCGCCGAGGCGTGCGCCGACATCCGCCGCGCCTTCGCCGAGGAGGTCAAGCCGTTTCCGGGTTTCCTGTACCGGCAGACGACCGCGCGCGCGGAGCGCAACCAGGTGAATGCCCACGGGCACGTCATGAATCCGCTGCTCAACCTGCAGGATCTCGACCGTCAGCACTTCGCACGGTTGCGGCGCCGCACGCTCGATGCTTTCACCGCTCCCGCGGTGGTTGCGGCGCTGCGCGCGGTGTTCGGTGAAGACCCGAAGCTCGTGCAGTCGATGTACTTCGAGGGCAACTCCGCCACCTGGGCTCACCAGGACACTTATTATCTCGACAGCGAGCGCATCGGCACCATGGTGGCGGCGTGGTTCGCGCTCGAGGACATCCACCCCGGCGCCGGGCGTTTCTATGTCTACGCGCGCAGCCATCGCCTCGACATCGCCAAGAACGGCGGCGACTTCGACGTGGCCTTCCACCACGACCGCTACAAGAAGCTCATCGTCGATCTGATCCGCGCGCAGGGCCTCGAGCTGCGCGCGCCGGCTCTGGCCGCAGGCGATGTGCTGCTGTGGAACGCCAGGACCATACACGGCTCACTGCCGACGCACGGAACCGCCAACACCCGTCAGTCGCTCACCGCGCACTACATCCCGAAGTCGCATCGTTTCCTGCAGCTGCAGAGCCGCATCAAGCCGCTCGCGCTCGCCGAGCACAACGGCATCCAGGTTCACTGTCCCAAGGACCAGCAGCGCCTGCAGAACCGGATGACGCTCTTCATCGAGTCGCACCTGCCGGGCCCCTTCTACCTCGCCAAGCGCCTCGCGGTTAAGGCAGCCACCCGTTGAGGTGCCGCGTTGGCGTGGTGCGGCCACCTCCGCCGATGCTGTCATCGCTCTGTCACCGGACGGCCCTAGCGTGAGCAGCCCACACGCGCAGAAGCCCAGAAGAAACGTGGAACCCGCCGGCTACCGTGCTCCGAGCGCTGCCGACGTCCGGCAGCTGGATGTCGCGGCCAACCGCGCCGCGCGCAAGTACTCCAGAAGCGAGCAGGCGCTGCGGGTCCTCTGGTCGTTCGGTCGCTGGCTCATCATTCTCAGCCCACACCCCTGCAACGGCTGGCGCCGGATGGTGCTGCGACTCTTCGGTGCACAGGTCGGGCGGGAGGCGCGTATTCAGTCTTCGACCGACATCGTCATGCCGTGGAACGTCGAGCTCGGCGAGTATTCGGCCGTCGGTCCCGAAGTGTTCGTCTACAGCCTCGGCCGCGTCCGCATCGGCGCGCGGGCGACCGTCTCCTACCGCAGCCACATCTGCGCGGGCAGCCACGATTTCACCGATCCCACACTGCCGCTGGTGAAGCCTCCCGTCACCATCGCGGATGACGCCTGGGTGGGTACCGATACCTTCATCGGACCCGGTGTGACGGTGGGTGAGGGTGCCATCGTCGCGGCGCGCGCGGTCGTGGTGAAGGACGTCGAGCCGATGACCGTGGTGGGCGGTCATCCCGCGCAGCCGATAGGAGTACATCCGGGACTGAAGCGAGCGACACGGCTGAGGCGCTAGAGTTTACATGGGCATCTCGGTGCTGATCCTCACTCTCGATGAGGAGGTGAACCTCGCGGGCTGCCTGGACTCGGTGGCCTGGAGCGACGATGTGGTGGTGCTCGACTCCTTCAGCCACGACCATACCGTCGACATCGCCCGCCAGCGCGGCGTGCGGCTCTACCAGCGGACCTTCGACAACTACGCCAACCAGCGCAATTTCGGATTGCACGAGATCGACTATCGGCATCCCTGGGTGCTCATGCTCGATGCCGACGAGCGCGTGCCCGAGGACCTGCATCTCGAGATGCAGGACGCCACCCGGGCTGCGGCGCCGGACGTCGCGCTCTTTCGCATGCGCCGCCGCGATTATCTCTTCGGCCGCTGGATCCGCCGCAGCAGCGGCTATCCCACCTGGTTCGGTCGTCTGGTGCGGGTGGGCCGCGCCTGGCTGCAGCGCCCCTTCAATGAGGAAACGCACGTGGACGGTGAGGCGATGAGCCTCCAGTGTCACCTCGACCACTATCCCTTCAACAAAGGATTCTCGGCCTGGATCGAAAAGCACGACCGCTACTCGACCATGGAGGCACGACTGCGCACGGTTGAGCCGGCCGGGGAGCGTTGGAGCGGACTGTTCGCGCCGGATCCTGCGAAGCGGCGGCGCGCGCAGAAAGTCTGGCTCAACGGCATGCCCTTACGCCCGCTGGTGGTGTTTGCGGGCCTCTATTTCATCAAGGGGGGCGTGCTCGAGGGCCGTGCCGGCCTCACCTTCAGTCTGCTGCGCGCCTGGTACGAGTACTTCATCGATTGCAAGGCCCGGGAGCTGCGCCGGCGGTCCGCGGGACTGCCGGTATGAAGCTGCTCCCTTCATGAAACTGTCGCAGGCTGGGACTACGCTGCTGCAGCGAAGCATGGCGTATTAGCAGCGCACCCAAAACGACGACGGCCGCCGTGCCACTTTTCCTCTCATTCATCGTCGCGCTGGCGATCACGACCGCCTGTACCCCGCTCCTGGTGCGGGTGGCGCCCCGCATTGGCCTGACCGACCAGCCGGGTCGCCGCAAGGTGCACACGCGAGCGGTACCGCGGGTCGGCGGCATCGCCATGGCGGCGGGCATCCTGATCCCGATTGCCCTGATCCCGCAGCTCAGCCCTCCGGTTCTCGGCCTCCTCGCGGGACTGCTGGTGCTGCTGGTGTTCGGCGTGTGGGACGACCGTGTGGACCTGGACTATCGGCTCAAGTTTCTCGGCCAGTTTCTCGCCGTCGGGCTCTGCATGAGCATCGGCGGGGTGCGCATCGAGTCGCTCACCCTCGATGCGCCGCTCCAACTGCCACACGCTTTCTCGTGGGCACTGACCTTCGTCTTCCTGGTCGGCGTCACCAACGCCGTCAATCTCTCCGACGGCCTCGACGGTCTCGCGGGGGGACTGGCATTCCTCTGTCTCTGCGCCATCGCGGTGCTCGCTGCGGCGACCGGCAACTGGACGGTCACTACGCTCGCGCTCATCGAGTCCGGAGCCATCCTCGGCTTCCTGCGCTTCAACACGCATCCGGCACGGATCTTCATGGGCGATGGCGGGAGTCAGATGCTGGGCTTCTCCATCGGCGTACTGGCGATCCTGGCCACCCAGGGCGAGAGCAGCGTATTGAGCGCCTCCCTGCCGCTGCTGCTCCTCGGCCTGCCGATTCTCGACACGCTCACGGTCATCGCCCGGCGCCTCGCCGCGGGCCAGTCGCCGTTCGTCAGCGACCGCAACCATCTGCACCATCGGCTGCTCGAGCTCGGCTTCGCACACCGCGAGGCGGTGGTCGTCATCTACTGCGTGCAGGTGGCGCTATTCCTGCTCGCCTACTTCCTGCGCTTCCAGTCGGATGTGGTCATCGTCTCGACCTATCTGGGCTTTGCCGCGCTGCTTCTCGGCACGCTGCACTGGGCGAACCGCGTCGGCTGGCACGCGCACACGGGCAGGGCGCTCCCCTTCGCCAGTGCCCTCATCGGACGGATCCACAATCCGGCGCTCCTCGCCGTGCTCAGGCGTGCGGCGTCCTGGGTGATGGGTCTCGGTCTCGTCGCGTACGCGGCGATCGTCATCGCCTCCGCCCACGACATCGGCGGCGACATCAGCCTCCTGAGCGTGGCGATGCTGGTGCTGCTTTTCGTCGCCAGCCGCCTGACCTCCGCCGGACCCCTCGGTGGCTTCGAGCGCCTGCCGGCCTATCTCGGTGTGATCCTGCTCGTGTATCTCGATCAGACCTCGGGCGTGCGGCCGCCCGAGGTGTCGTGGGTCATCTGGTGCGTGATCGGGCTCACCGCCGTCGCGGCGTTCATTCGCTTCAGCTTCTCCGAGCGGCGCTTCGAGGTGTCCGCCCTCGATGTTCTGGTGATATTCGTGGCGCTCGTGGTACCGAATCTCCCCGGCCTGGTGCCGCTGCCACACGACCTGCCCACCGGCATCGTCAAGGCCGTCGTGCTGCTCTACGTCGTCGAAGTCATGGAGGGAATGACCGCCGGCAGCACGCTGCCCCGCGCGATCGTCGCGGTGGTGTTGGGAGGGATCGCATTGCGTGGTCTTTTCATTTTCATGACACCGCACCTGTGATGTCACACGATCGTCACAGCGTCTGAATACATTACTTCTCCCTTTTTTCGAATAACCATTACCGTCACAAGGGCGCTCTCATGTCCCAGGCTTCTGCTCGCCTGCTCGGGGTCGTGTTCGCCTGCGTTGTCGCGCTGCTCGCCGGGTGCGGCGGCGCCAAGGCACGCTTCTCGAGCCACATGCAGCGCGGCGAGCAGTATCTCGAGAGCGGCGTGCTCGACAAGGCGAGCATCGAGTTCCGCAATGCGCTGCAGATCGACCCACGCAATGCGCACGCCCGCTACCTGAACGGGGTGGTCGCCGAGCGGCGCGGCAATCTCCGCGAGGCGCTCGGCTCCTATCAGGCGGCGCTCGAGATCAACCCCGACGACACGGCCGCGCGCGCCGCGCTGGCACGCCTCTACGTCTACGTCGGCGCAGCCAGCAAGGCCATGGAGGTCCTCGCGCCCGGGCTCGCCAAGCATCCCAACGATGCGGAGCTCCTCACCTCGCGTGCCGCGGCGCGTCTGCAGCTGAAGGACACGGACGGTGCACGCGCCGATGCCGAGCAGGCCGTGGAGATCTCGCCCGATGACGCTAACGCCCTGGCGCTCCTCGCCGCCATCTACCAGCGCGAGGGCGACATCAACCATGCGGTCGATCTGGTCGCCGCCGCGGTGCAGCGCAAGCCCGACTCGATCGATCTGCGCCAGGTGCTGGCGCGGCTCTATCTCAACACCAGGCAGGAAGCGAAGAGCGAGGAGCAGCTGAAGAGAGTCGTCGCGCTCGCACCGAAGATCCTCACCTACCGCTACCAGCTGGCGAGCTTCTATCAGCAGACCGGCAAGCTCGATGAGGCGCAGCAGGTGCTCGAGGAGTCCGTGAAGAGCTTCCCCGGCAGCAACGAGGCGAAGCTCGCGCTGGTGGACTTCATCGCCAACAATCGCTCGCGGGAGCAGGGCGAGAAGATCCTGCGCAGCTACGTCGCACGCGAGCCGGACAACGACGAGTTGCGCCTCGGGCTCGGCACGCTGCTGCAGCGCGCGGGCGCGCCGCGGGAAGCCGTGAGCTCCTACCAGGAGATCATCAAGCGCGACTCGAGGAGCGCAACCTCACTCATCGCTCGCGACCGCATCGCCGGCATCGAGATCGCGGACGGACATCCCGAGGCGGCGCAGCCGCTCATCGCCCAGGTACTCGAGCAGAGCCCGCGCGATGTCGATGCGCTGCTGATGCGCGGCAACCTCGCCCTCGAGGCGGGCAATGCCACCGCGGCCATCGCCGACCTGCGCGCGGTGCTGCGCGAGCAGCCGAACGCCCTCGAGGTGCAGCGCACGCTGGCGCGCGCCTACGTCGCGAACGGCGAGCTGCCGCTCGCGGAAGAGACCCTGCGCGCCGCGCAGCAGAGTGCGCCGGCGAATCTGCCGGTGCGGCTCGATCTCGCCCAGCTCCTGCACCAGACCGGCCGCGCCGACGCCGCGGTCACGCTGCTGGAGGAGACCGTGCAACAGGCGCCGCGGGCGGTGGCGGCGCGCGAAGCCCTGACGCGCGCCTATCTGGCGAAAGGCGATCTGACGGCTGCGCACACCGCGGCCGAGGATCTGAAGACCCTCGCCCCGGACTCCGCGAGCGGTCCTTTCTTCGTCGGACTCGTCGCGCAGCGGCAGAACCGCATCGACGACGCGCGCCGCGAGTTCGAGCGCGCTCTCGTGCTCAAGCCCGAAGCGATGGACGTCGTCACCGAGCTCACCAAGCTCGATCTCTCGCACGGCGAGTCGGCCGCGGCGGTTGCGCGGCTGCGCGTACTGGTGCAGGCGAACCCGAGGAACATATTGGCGCAGAATCTTCTCGGCGAGACGCTGACGGCCGCGAAGGCCTACCCGGAGGCGATCGTGGAGCTCAACAAGACGGTCGCGCTCGCACCGAAGTGGGCGCTCCCGTACCGCAACCTCGCGGTCGTGCATCTCGATATGCGTGACGGCGCTGGAGCCGAGGCCGCGTACCAGCAGGGACTCAAAGCCAATCCCTACGACCCCGCCCTCACCGCAGGCCTTGCCGAGCTCTACGAGCAGCAGGGGCGCATCGATCAGGCGATCGCGCTCTACGAGGCGCTGCACGCCCACGATCCACGGCTCGATGTGGCGAGCAACAACCTGGCGATGCTGCTCGTCACCTATCGTACCGACCGCCAGAGCCTCGACCGGGCGCGCGATTTGACCGCGCCCTTCGCCAGCTCCGAAAGTGGCGCGCTGCTCGATACCCATGGCTGGGTGCGCCTGAAGCTCGGAGACGTGGACGATGCGTTGACCGCTCTCGAGCGCGCCGCCGAGCGCGCGCCGCACTCGCAGGTGATTCACTATCACCTGGCGATGGCCGAGCTCAAAGCGGGCGAGCGCGACAAGGCGCGCAGCAATCTCGAGACGGCGCTCTCGGGCGCGCCGCACTTCGCGGGGAGTGACGAGGCGCGTGCCATGCTCGCCAGCCTGACGACAGGGAGCCGGAGCTAACAACCAGGGCTCCGGTTTCGTTCGGTCTCGTTGACGTCGGTTCAAGGATGGTCATTATGCTCATGCGCAACCTGCGTCACGGCATGCTCGCCACTGTCATACCGCTGCTGCTCGCGGCGGTCCCGGCGCACGCGCAGGCGCCGATCTTCAGCGAAGCGCACACCCTCGCCGCAGCGACCACCGGTGTCCCGATCGAGCACACCTTCTCCGTGACGAGCGCCGGCAACTACACCATCACGCTCACCGATCTCGGAGCGTCTCAGCCGCCCCCGCTGCCGCCGGCGCCACTGGCGTCGGTGAAGCTCGCCGTGAGCTCCGACAATGCGCTGGTGGGCGCGCCGCTCATCGGCGCGGGGACACTGCAGCTCAACTCCCTGGCAGCGGGCAACTACACGCTGCACGTCGTCGGCATGCCGGGCAACGTTCCGGGCTCCGGGCCGATCGGCATCGTGATCAACGGTCCCGGAAACACCGAGCTGGTCTCGTACCAGGACGTCATCGCACTGCCATCGAACGGGCTGCCCAACGGGGAGGCGGTGCTCGATCAGTCGTTCACCGTGCTAACGACCGGCAGCTACACGGTTACGCTCGCCGACCTGCAGCTGCCGCAGGCACTCGCTCCAGACACTCTGAGCCTGATCGTCATCGAGCAGGGCACCCGGGTGCTGGAGCTGCCGGATGCGACCTCGCCCACACCGATGCAATGGACCGGCACACTCAATGCGGGCACGAACTACCAGGTGTTCGCCATCGCGCTGGCGGCGGCGCCGGCGAACGCCGGCCTCTTCAGCGTGGTGATCGCTGCGAGCGGCGGCGGCGTAGTCAAGGGATGGACGGTGCCGGTCGGCAACACGATGCTCGTCGGCAGTCCCACCCTCAAGGGCGGCCCGAATCCGGAAAGCTTCGTCCTCAGCGACCTCGGCTATCCTGCGGCGCTGCAGCAGGTGCAGGCGATGCTGACCCTCAACGGGACGGTGGTCGCATCGCTCGCGGCCGCAGGCTCGGCGCCTTTCACGCCAGCGACGGCGACGTACGAGGCCTACGCGGCCGGAATCGCCGCAAGCGGCGGGGCGGGCGCCGGCAGCTATGCGGTGCAGGTGACGCAGGGAGCGACCGTGTTGTTCGGTGCGGCCGAGGCGGTCAGCACTTCCGGCAACGCACTCACGCCCTACAGCTTCAACACGACCCTCCAGAACGGCGGCGCCTACACGCTCTCCCTCACGGACTTTCTCTTCCCGGCGCCGTTCACGAGTGTGGAGGTCGCCGCAGTGCAGGGGGGAACACTGCTCGGAGCACCGCTCACGGGCCCGGGTACTCTCAACATCAAGGGCGTGGCCGGACCGCTCACGTTGCTGGCGTTCGCACAGCCGGCCTCAGGTGGCGGACTTTTCGGCCTCGATATTGCGCCGCAGGGCGGCGGCGCGGCGGTGTTCGATGTCACGCAGGGCGCGGGCGCGCTCTTCCTCTCCCGCAAGGCGAGCGTGCTGGCAGCCGGTAACTACTCGGTGACCGCCACCGATCTGCAGTTCCCGGCGCAATTCCAGAACTACGACACGATCGTCACGCAGGGCTCAAAGCAGCTCGGAGCGATCTTCGGGGGCGGCAGCTTCGTTTTCAACGCCACGGCGGCCGGCAACTACTACCTCAATTTCCTCGCCGAGCCCGGCGGCACCGACGCGGCGGGGACCTACGCGCTCACCCTCGCGCAGGCGCCTCCCTCACCGGTCGTGACACTCAGCGCCGACCATTCGCAGGTCAGTTCAGGAAGCACCGTGGACCTCATCTGGTCCAGTCAGAACGCCACCTCATGCACGGCGTCGGGGGGATGGAGCGGGACGCAGAAGACCAGCGGCACCTACACGACGCCGGCTCTCAGCGCCAACACGACCTTCACGCTCACCTGCACGGGCGCGGGTGGATCGACCATGAAGTCCGTGTCGGTGAGCGTAACCTCGAGTTCGGGCGGGGGTGGTGGTGCGATGGATCCGGTGCTGCTGCTGCTGACTGCTTTGCTCGCGTTCGGGCGTGCGGCCCATGCAGCTCATATCACACCATCGTTACGCGCCCGTAGAGTATGCGCCCTTTTTCGCCCTGGCCAGGAAGATACCGACCGCAACCTATGAATCAACACAGAACTTTCATGCGCGGGCTCATGGTGCTCGGGTGGCTCGCCGTCGCGTTGACCGCCGGCTGCGGCGGCGCCGAGAGTCGCTATCTCGATCACCTCGATCGCGGTAAGCAGTTCCTCGCCGCGGACAATCTCGACAAGGCCGCGATCGAGTTCCGCAACGCGCTGCAAATTAGGCCAAAATCCGCGGAGGCGCTGTACCTCAACGGGCAGGTCGCCGAGCGGCGGGGCAATGTGCGCGGTGCCGTCGGTCTGTACGAGAGTGCCATCGAGGTCAATCCGGACTTCCCCGCGCCGGTCGCGAGCCTCGGCAGGATCTATGCGTTCGCGGGACTGCCCGAGAAGGCACTGACCCTCATCGCGCCCGCGCTCGCGAAGCACCCGGACGATGTGGAGCTGCTCACGGTGCGGGCGGCCGCGCACCTGCAGTCGAAGGACGCGGCGGCGGCGCGCGCCGACGCGCTGCGCGCCGTGCAGCTTGCGCCTGCCAACAAGGATGCGGTCGCTCTGCTTGCCGCGCTGTATCGCCAGGACGGCGATCTCGAGCGCGCGATCACCATGGTGCGCGAAGCCGTTGGACGGGAACCGTCGTCCGTGGATTTGCGCGGCGTGCTGGCGAACCTGTACCTCGACAGCCAGCAGCCCGCCCAGGCCGAAGAGCAACTGCGCCAGATCGTGAACCTGCGCCCTCGAGATCTGCCGTCCCGCTATCGGCTCGCGCTCTTTTACACCAACCAGCGCCGGCTCGATGATGCGCAGCGGGTCCTGAACGAGGCCGTGAAGGCGCAACCGGACAGCAGCGAGGCCAAGCTGGCGCTCGTGGAATTCGTCTCGACGCAGCGCTCGAAGGAGGCCGGGGAGCAGACGCTGCGGAATTTCATCGCCGCAGACCCCAACGATTACGAGCTGCAGCTCGCGCTGGGTGCGCTGCTCGAGCGGGATGGCGCCACCCAGGACGCCCTCAGAGTCTATCGCGAGCTCATAGCGCGCGGCGGCTCGGACGCGCCGGCGCTCACCGCGCGCGACGAGATCGCGGCCATCGAGTCGCGCCGGGGTAACTATGAAGCTGCCGGCAAATTGATCGAGGAGGTGCTCAGCACGAATCCGCGCGACAACGCCGCGCTGGTCCTGCGATCGGATATCGAGATGCAGCGCCAGAACCCGGCCGCGGCCATAGCCGATCTGCGCAGCGTATTGAGAGATCAACCGCAGGCCATACCGATCCGTCGTGCACTCGCGAGGGCGTACATGGCAAACGGAGAGCCTGCGCTCGCCGAGGAAATGCTGCGCGACGCCATGGACGCCGCCCCGACGGATCCCGACGTGCGCATCCAGCTGGCCCAGCTGCTGCTGCAGACCGATCGGATCGACCAAGCAGTGCCGTTGCTGGAAGAGACGGTCCGTCGAGCGCCCACCACCGTGCCGGCTCGGGAGCTGCTGGTACGCGCGTACATGGCGAAGCAGGATTGGGTGGCGGCGCGGGTCGCCGCGGAGGACCTGAAGAGTCTGCAGCCGACCATGGCCGTCGGATTTTATCTTTCCGGGTCGATCGCTCGGGCGCAGAATCGCCTCGACGATGCCCGGCGCGATTGGCAGCATGCTTTGGAGGTGCAACCGGGTGCAATAGACGCGTTGTCTGCGCTGGCCCGTCTGCAGGTTGCGTCGGGGCAGGCTGCGCAGGCGGTGGCGCGCGTCGAACAGCTGGTTGCGCAACAGCCACGCAATGCTGCGGCGCTCGATCTTCTCGGGCAGCTCTATGTCTCGACCAACAGGACTCCCCAGGCGATCGAGGTGCTGACGCGGGCGATTCAGGCCGCCCCCACCTGGTGGTACCCGTACCGGACTCTGGCAGTCGCCTACCTCGCGCAGAAGGATCCCCAGCGGGCACTCCAGGCATACCAGGATGGCATCAAGGCGGTGCCGGACGCCGAGCAATTGACCTTCGAGCTCGCCTCCTTCCACGAACGGCAGGGACGCATCGATGACGCCATCTCGCTCTACGAGCGGCTCTACGAGCGCAACCCGGCCTCGGCGCGGGCCGCAGACGCGCTGGCCATGCTGCTCGTCACCTACAAGACGGATCAGCGGAGCCTCGATCGCGCGCGCGATGTGACCCGGCGTTTCGCCGACTCCGACGACGGGATCCTGCTGGATGCGAACGGCTGGGTGAGATTCAAGCGCGGCGAGTACGCCGACGCCCTCCCGGTGCTGCAGCGCGCCGCACAGCGCGCCCCCGACTCGAAGATCATCCGCTATCACCTGGGGATGGCCGAGCTCCACCAGGGGGAGAGGGTACGGGCGCGCAGCGACCTGGAGACGGCCCTGTCGGGCTCGGCCAAATTCGCCGGCGCCGACGAGGCGCGCACGGCGCTCGCGAGTCTCGAGGATCGCACCGGCTGACGCCGGAAGTTGCTCACCAGACGTGCGCACTGCCTGTGCGCCTGCGGGAAACCCATGCCGATGACTGAAGTCCGCTCAAAGCGTGGTTCCACGGGCCGGCTCGCCGCGCTCAGCTTGGGAGTGCTGTCCTTTCCCACCATTGGCGGAGAAGGACCGGCGAGCGCCCCCGATGTTCCGAAGGCGGTGGTGGAGCGGGTGACCACGACCCTCCAGCAGCGGTTTCCCGGGGCAAAGATCGACAGCATTCACCGCGCGCCGCTTTCCGGTCTGCTCGAGGTCGTGTACCCAGACCAGCTGGTCTACGTCACCGAAGACGCGGAGCTGATGTTCGTCGGCACAATCCTCGACACACGGACCAGGGAAGATCTCACTCAGAGACGCTGGAACGAGTACAACGCGATCGATTTTTCCGTCCTGCCCCAGGAGCTGGCTATCAAGGTCGTCAAGGGCAACGGGAGCCGCCTGCTGGCGGTTTTCGAGGACCCGCGGTGCCCGTACTGTAAGCAGCTCGAACGGCATCTGCAGAATGTGACGGATACGACTGTCTATGTCTTCCTTTACCCCCTCGAGCAGATACATCCCGGCGCCACCGACGTTGCCAACCGGATCTGGTGCTCGAAGGACCGCGCCGGCGCCTGGTCGGGGTGGATGCTGAATGGTACGGAGCCAGCGCCCCTCTCCCCTGAATGCGATATCACCGCGATCGGTAAGCTGACCGCTTTGGGGACCCAGCTGCACATCAACTCGACGCCGACGCTCTTCCTTTCGGACGGCCAACGCGCGCGCGGTGCCATGTCGGCGGAGCAACTCGAGGCCGCTCTCGCGCAAACCAACCACTCCGTTGCATCCAAGGGCTCCTCGAGCCGCCAGTAGCGGATCGCGTCTTGCAAGTGTATGACATTTGAAATTCAAACACGTGGACCGCCGCGGTTGAAGTTGCCCGTCCGCTGCTCGTCGCAGGACCGTATCGCAGATTCGCCGCACCAAAGTGGGTTGGCTTTCGCAAAACCTTAAGACGACCGCAACAACCGGCGCGTACGTTACCCGGCAGTGGGTCTGATGTGCCGGCCTCTTTGTGCGGTACGGGATGCGAATGCACCCGGTGGCCACGGCGACCCACTCGATGATGTACCGCTGAAGACGGTTTGAAGCGTTGGTACTGCCGGGGCGCTGTGCGCGTCCGGGGGGCCTGCGAAACGCGAGTGGAATTCAAATCTACGGGAGACGAATCTAATGAAGACTCGGATGAAGATAGCAATCACGCTGGCGCTCGCCGGCGCAGCAGCCAGCGGCGCGGCGCAGGCACAGCTGATCGCCAATACACCGGAGACCGCGGGTGGCAGTGATCTCGTGCTGTTCGTCAGCGACTTGACCACCGGCGCCTACTTTATCCAGGACCTCGCTAACCCACTGGACAGCATCTATTCGAAGGCACAGGTCATCACTGACGGCGTCCTCACCTCGCCAGGCCATTTCAATACTCCCACTGCGGGCGTTGCAGGGAGCGACTCGGCGCTGAAGACGTTCCTGAGCGGACTCAACACCGGCTCCGATACCATCCAGTACTCGTTCATGGCCAGTGACGCCACCAATTCCGGCTCTTTCAAACTTGGTCAGCAGCGCTTCCTGACGACCTCGACACTCGACCTGTCGGGCGGAAACCCGATCGGAAGTACGACGGCGTTCAGCAACTCATTTACCAGCCAAGCCAATGTCAACTTCGACGGTTTTGTAACGTGGATCAATAACAACTGCACAACCAACGTTTGTACATCAGGCTGGGGCGATTCGACTCTCCTCGGTCAACAATCTGGTGGAAAGCTCGCGCCGAACAGCTGGGTCTCGGCGTCGTACGCAAATGGAGCGTCGCTCGGGACTGCCTCGACGATGTACCTGCTTGCCACCAGTGGGGGCGGTGCCTCGCCGGTAAGCAACAGCTACATCGGTGGCATGGTGAACGTGGGCAAAGATGGCACCATCACCGTGACGAACGCCGGCGCAGTACCCCTGCCTGCGGCTGTGTGGCTCTTCGGTAGTGGACTACTCGGCCTGGTGGGCCTGGGACGCCGCCGGGCGGTGGCTGCCTGAGCTATCAGTCGTAACTGAACATCCTCGACCGTTTTGGAGAATCTCATGCGAACATCTGCTATCTCGGCGGCCGTCGTCGCGGCTATTGCCAGCGCCAGCGCGTCCGCTGCTCGTATCGACGTTTACGTGACGGGCGCCAGCGCCCAACGCAACTTCTGGAATGCCGACATCCAGGCACTTGCGAACTGCAGCGCGGCACCTAACATCGTCAAATGGAAGGGGGGCAGCGTCAACAACTTTGGCAGCCCCGACTTCACAGAAACCGCTTGTACATCCAACGGCGGCGGCGAGCTCAAGATGACCTCGGGTGACATTCTGGCGATTCATTATTCGGCGGAGCTCGGTTCCGTCATGGGCGTCGCCACCGCGCTGGGACACTTCGGTCAACATGCACCGGCGGGCGGCCTCTATCCTGGGGTAGCCTATCCGGCCAATCACCTTTTCCTGCAGTGGAACGCGGGCGATTGCACGGGCACCACCGAGACCGACGCGGGGGGCGCGAACACCTGCGGGAACGGCACGATCGTTTACGGGCTGGAGGCGTCGACCGTGGCGCAGTGCCCGAATGGGGCTCAGGGCACGGATGCCATGTGTGCGGTGACGCCTTCCATCGTGAGTCACGCCCCTGATATTGCGCTTGCGGATCTCGAGCCGAGCAAATTCGAAAACGCCATCGACTGGCCTGCGCAAATCGTGGCAGATGGTCTCGCGGCTAACCCCGCGTTCAAGGCCCTGGGTAATGCTCCCAGCGCCGCCAACATCGCGGCGATCACAGGTGGCTCGACGCTCAATGGGCAGGTCTTCATGATCGGATTGGGGAGTGTCCCCGGCAATCCCCAGAACCTCTCGAGCGCGTCCATTTCCTCGATCTTCCAGGGAAATTACACCTCCTGGAAAGCCGTGCCGGAAGTTGGAGCGGCTGATGCTGCCGGGACGCCGATCACGATCTGCCGGCGCGATAATGGTTCGGGCACGCAGGTGACCTCGAATGCGACCTTCACGGGTGGACCCGAGTGCGGACTGCCGGGCAAGAAGTTCAAGGAGGCCACGACTGCAACTCCTACCGCCGGTAAGGTTGTCCTCAACACGGCGACGAGCAAGATCGATACGTGTTTGACTTCCATAGCTGGCTCGATTGGCATCCTGGGCCTGCAGGGTAACCTGAATTTTGCCGGGGTGGTCAATCCGACCATCGACGGTGTCGAGGCGAACGCCCACAACGCCGCGCTCGGGACCTACAAATACATCTCGGAGACCTGGGGCGTGAACCTGAGCGGCCTCGGGGCGGCCACGACGATGTTGGCCGACGCGAAGACAAAAGCGGGTCTCGAGTTGTACCCGGGCAAAGAGACTGCGGCGCTGAACGCGAGTGGGACCTATCACTCGGCTGCTCCCACCGGCTACTACACCCTGCCGATCCCTGGCAATGGCACTTCCAACACAGCGGCGAACGTGACAGCCTCACCGGCGGTACCCAACGCGGCCTTCACGAACGGCGGCGATGAATGCGCCTTGAAGATTCAGAATAACGTCAATACGCCTTGATGAGCAGCGGTTGAGCTTGGTCATGCAACAGAAGCGAGAAAGCAAGAAGTAAACGTTCGTGACGCCGGGCGTGGTGCCGCGCGTCGACTCAACTGGGATGCCGGCCTTTGGTCACCGACCAAGGGCCGGCTTTGTTTCGTGAGCGGGGTATGGCGAATCGGGGCAAGCGCGAGGTGGTGATGGTGTGGCTCCTCGCTGCGACGGGCGCGATGGCGCAAACACAGACCCCCGCCACCGGGGCCGCCGCCGCCAACCCGCGCTTCGACATCCAGGAATACCGTGTGCTGGGAAACAGCGTGCTCCCGATCAAGGACGTCGAGCGGGCCGTCTACCCTTATCTCGGGCCGACCCGGAGCATCGCCGATGTGGAGTCGGCGCGCCGCTCGCTCGAGGCGGCCTATCACGATCACGGCTTTGCCACCGTGTTCGTCGATATTCCAGAGCAGCAGGTGGATGAGGGGATCGTGCGGCTGCACGTCACCGAGGGCAAGCTTCGTCGGGTCGAAGTCACAGGCGCCAGATATTTCTCGGGACGCGAGATCCGCAGCGCGGTGCCCGAGGCGGCCGTCAATACCGTGCCACACCTGCCGACGCTGCAGCGCCAGATCACGGATCTGAACACGCAAACGCCGGATCGAACCGTCGTGCCGGTCCTGAAGGCGGGTCCCGCGCCCGGAACGGTCGATCTGGCACTGAAAGCCAATGACAAGTTGCCCCTGCACGGCAGTCTCGAGCTCAACAACCAGGCAAGCCCGGACACCGCCTCGCTGCGGGCAATCGCTGCTCTCAGCTACGACGACATGTTCGGTCGCCTCGACAGCCTTTCGGCCCAGTATCAGTTCTCCCCGCAGGTGACGGGCGAGGTGGGGGTGTTCGCCACGACCTACAGCGCGCGGCTCAACGACACAGGCACACATTGGGCGTTTCTGTACATCAACTCATCGAGTAACGTGACGACCACCAATGTGTCCGCAGGCGGAGGGTCTCTGGGAGTGGTCGGGAAGGGCAAGATCTTCGGCACGCGCCTGCTTCAGCCGCTCGCCTACACGCCCTCGACCACGCAGAGTTTCACTGCCGGCATCGACTTCAAGGATTTCACCGAGGTCGTTGCGGGCTTCAACACCCCGATCAAGTACCTGAATTTATCGCTCGACTACTCCGGCGCCTGGCGCGCGCCGTGGTTCCAGTGGGGCCTGGACACGACGGCGAACTTCGGCGCCCGCGATCTCGTCAACCGCGAGCCGCAATTCGAGAACAAGCGCTTCGGAGCCTCCGCGAGCTACATGTACCTGCGATCGAGCCTGACTTTCGGGTTCAAGCTGCCGAAGGACTTCACCGCGTTGCTGCGCATCGGCGGCCAGTACAGCGTCGATCCACTGGTCAGCAACGAGCAGTACGCCATCGGTGGCGTCGACAGTGCGCGGGGCTATCTCGAAGCAGAAGATCTGGGCGATATGGGGATCAGGGCCTCCGCTCAGTTCGGCTCTCCGCAACTCAAAGCATTCGCCGGGAAATTGAGGCTCGACGGTTTCCTCTTCTACGACTTCGCCCGCGTGAGTACGATCGATAGCCTCCCCGGCGAGCTCGCAAACGCCGAGCTGAGAAGCCTCGGTTCCGGCATCAACCTGGTTGCCTTCGACAGCGTCACCGGTGCGCTGATATGGGCCTATCCGCTGGCGGATGGACCTGCCGGAACCCACGCTCACGAGGGACGCGTCCTCTTCTACGTCCACGCGGCGTGGTGACTGCGACTCGAGGTGCAACAATGAAACGGTGTGGGAAACTTCATTGGGGCCTGGTCATCGCCGCAGGCGGATGCTGCGTGCTCGCACCAGCTCTTGTCCGGGCGGTCCAACTGCCGGTGCCGTGCGTCGCCGGTTCCTGCAGCTCGCGGGGCGGGCCGTCCACGTGGGTGAGCTCCGGAAGTGCTTCGGCGACCATCACCGCGAACTCTCTGCACGTTCAGCAGGCCTCCAATCTCGCGACCCTCAATTGGTCCAGCTTCAATATCAGCGCCGACGGTAAGGTCGTCTTCCAGCAGCCGAACGCTTCTTCCATCGCGCTCAATCGGATCTTCCAGGGCAATCCGAGCAATATCTTCGGCTCTCTGACGGCGAACGGGCAGATCTATCTGGTGAATCAGAACGGCTTCGTTTTCGGATCGACGAGCCGGGTCAACACCGGGGGCCTCCTGGCCTCCGCACTGAATATCACCGATAGCACCTTCAAGTCCGGCTTGCTCACCGCCATCACGCAGCAGCAGCCGGCGTTGAGCTCCGACCCCGTCCTGGGCCCGGATGGGAAGCCGCTGCCGATCGGTATCACGGTCGAGACGGGTGCCCAGTTGTCGACCGCGGCGGCCGGGCAGCGAATCCTGCTCGCCGCGCCGACGGTGAGCAACGCCGGCTCCATCAGCGCGCCCGACGGCCAGGTCATACTGGCCTCGGGTCAGAAAGTGTACCTCTACGCAAGCACGGACCCGAACCTGCGCGGTCTGTTGGTCGAAGTTGACGGGGGTGGCAAGACCATCAACCAGATCGCGGGCGAGATCAGCGCCGATCGGGGCAACGTCACCCTCATGGGCCTGGCCGTCAACCAGGACGGCAGGGTTTCGGCGACGACCAGCAGCTCCGCCAACGGCTCCATCCGGCTGCTGGCCCGGGACAGTGATCCCAACCAGGTCGTCTACACGCCCGGCGTGGCCCCCCGGTTTCTCGCTCAGACGGGAGGCGATCTCGAACTCGGCCCTCAGAGCGTTACATCGGCGTTGCCGGACCCCGCCGATCACTCGACCGCCGTGGATGCTCAGGTCCAACAGCCCTCCACACTGGAGCTCGCGGGGCAAAGCGTCATACTCGACGGCGGCAGTCACATTCGCGCGCCGGATGGCCAGCTGTCGATTACGGCTCGATCTGATCCAACCGTAGCGCCGAATTCGAACGCACCGGATCCGGGTGCACGGATCCGCATGGACTCGGGTGCCGTCATTGACCTCTCCGGCAGCACCGCGACGGCCCCGGTGACGCGCAACCTCGTGACCGCGCAGCTGCGCGGGACGGAGCTCGCAGACGACCCACTGCAGCGCAACGGACCTTTGCATGGGCAAACGGTCATCGTCGATGCGCGGGCAGATGGCGGCAAGGGAACCAGCTTCGCTGACGTCTCGGGCGAAATTGATCTCATCCCGCGTAGCATCCAGGAGCGCACCGACAAAGGGGGCTCGGTGACCTTCGATTCCACGGGCGATGTGGGGATCGCGAGTGGGGCGATCGTCAACGTGTCGGGCGGAGCGGTCGACTACACCGGCGGGATCATGCAAACGACCCAGCTGGTGCGCGCCGATGGTACCGTGGTCGATATTTCCAATGCCAATCCCAATCAGGTATTCGTCGGCCTCGTAAATCCGATCTTCAAGTCCGTCTCCAGCACCTGGGGCGTGATTGATTTCATCCCCTCACCGGGCATCGCGCACTACGAGCCCGGTTACACCCAGGGCGCATCGGCGGGAACGATCCAGGTCATGGCGCCCAGCATGGTGCTCGAGGGTAATTTCCTCGGCCAGGCACAAAATGGGCCTTACCAGCGCGGCGGTGCCGGCACAGCCATCGGTGGGCAGCTCATCATCGGTGCACCGCCGACCGGCACAACGGCGAGCAATGCTGCGGACCTTCGCGCGCCGGCGGTCGAGCTCACCGCATCGAGCCCAAACATCGTGTTCGATAACGATGCGCCGCTTCCGAACCCTTCGACTCTGCAGCTGCCCCTGACCTTCATCACCTCAGGCGGCTTCGCGCAAGTTGAAATCACGAGCAACCAGCGCATCATCGTGCCGTCCGGCAGCGCGATCACCCTGCCAGCGGCCGGCTCGCTCAGCCTGCTTGCGCCGCGCATCGATATCTCCGCGCCAATCACGGCACCGGACGGCACTATCGATGTGGTCTCCACGCCTTCCATTGCTTCCATTGCGGCAGCGCCCGGGGTCACAGCAGGCATTTACGTGGGCAACGGAGTCGATCTGAATGTGAGTGGCCTGTGGACCAACGACATGCTGGTGCCACTCACGACACAGCCGACGGGACCCGTGCGGCCGAACGCAGGATCCATCGCGCTCAGCCAGCAGGTGATCGGTGGATCGCTCGATATCGGCCCCGATGTCACCTTGAGCGCAAATGCCGGCGCGTTTCTCAGCCGCTCCGGCTCGCTGACCCCAGGCAGCGGCGGACACCTGAGCCTCCTGTCCGATGTTGCGAACGGCGCGAGCACTTTTCAGGTCGGTGCCAATCTGAGCGTCGCGGCATTCGGCGTGCAGGGATCCCCGGGAGGGTCGCTGCAGATGGAGGTCCCGCGCCTCGAGATAGGCTCGGGCGACAGCACCTGGCTACGCCCGCAGACGGTGAGCAGTGATCCGGCGTCCGGCTCGACGTTGAAAGTCGAT
Organism: Steroidobacteraceae bacterium; assembly: GCA_035541695.1. GTDB lineage: Bacteria > Pseudomonadota > Gammaproteobacteria > Steroidobacterales > Steroidobacteraceae > 13-2-20CM-66-19. Next base: position 206,347 of record DATKMV010000014.1, on the reverse strand, counting down.
GCATCCCTGTTCTCTGATTTCGGCTTCTCTTCCTTCACGCTGCGCGCGGACGGAGAACCCATCAGCTCCGGCGCCAACACGACGGTGGCGGCGCTCAGCATGGACCCCGGTTCGAGGATTGATCTGAGCACACAGACGCTGTTGCTCAACTCAGGTTTCGCGTCGCACCCTACGGGCGAGGATCTCCTGTCGTTCGCACAAAAGACCTTGTTGCCCGACTATCAGCGAACTGCTTCGCAACTGTCGCTGCTGGCGCTACCGCTGCAGAGCAGCAGCACTCCCGGCGGGCTGAGCATCGGGACCGGCGCCACGATCACGGCGGACCCCAATCCAACCGCTGGTCGGCAGTCCTCCGTGACTCTGCAGAGCACAGGCAGCCTGCAATTCGACGGCGTCATCAACATACCCGCGGGCTCGGTGGCAATGTCGATCATCGCCCCGCCGGAATTCAACGGCTTCATCCCCGGCCTCGGCCTCGAGATCGGTCCGAGCGCGCGGATCGACGTGGCGGGCACGTCCGTTTACCAGCCCAATCAATCCGGTCTCCTGGAAGGCACGCTGCTGCCGGGCGGGTCTGTATCGCTGCTGGCACAGCGCGGGACCGTCGTGACGGACCTGGGATCGCTCATCGACTTCTCGGGGACACGGGCGGAGTTCGACGTGCGCTCGACGGGTCCGATATCCACCTCGACGCGCGAGACCGTCGCCAGCGCCGGCGGATCGTTGAGCATCTCTGCGTCCGAAGCGATTTCGTTACTGGGTAAGCTCGCGGGTGCGGCCGGGACCGGCACCACGGGACGTGCACCCGGCGGTTCGATGAGCGTTGCCCTCACCGCTCCCGTCGGCGTCTCCGGCAATCCATTTCCGGCCGCGCCCCTGGTGATTCAGCTGCTCCGGAACGGCGCGCAACTCTCCCCGGAAGACAGCAACCGCGCCATCCTCGATCCAACGAGGATCGCAGCCTCCGGTGTCGACGCGTTGAGTCTGCTCGCCACCAACGCTATCGAGCTCGGCTCGGGCGTCAATGTCAATCTGGCCCGCAGCATCGTGCTGCAGTCACCCGCCATCATCGTCGACCCGGGCGCGCCGGCGCGCGTCTCTGCGCCGTACCTCGAGCTCGGCAGCGGAACAAACATCTCCCTGGGATCGGCGGCGGCACAGCCTGGCAACGCCAGCGTCACGTTCTCGGGACAGCGGGTCGATCTGACCGGGAATCTCGCGTTTCAGGGCGTTGGCGCGGCCACGATCGCAAGCTCCGGAACCCTTCAGCTTCTCGGCTCGAGCGCGGTCGGCGCGGCGACCAACAGCGGCAGCCTGACGACCGCCGGTGATCTGACACTCGGCGCCGCGCAGGTCGTGCCCGGCACCGGGGTCGCTTTCACGATCAATGCAAATCTCGGGGCGGGCAACACCGTGCGATTCGAGCAGGAAGGCGTCTCGTCGGGTACGCCGCTGTCGGCCGCCGGGTCGCTCACGGTCAATGCAGCGGACATCACGCAGGCAGGGACCATTCTCGCACCTTTTGGTGAGATCACACTCAACGCGTCGCAGTCGTTGACACTCGCGGCGGGCAGCATGACCTCGGTGAGTGGCGCTGGTGCGCTGGTTCCCTACGGACTCGTGCAGAACGGTACTGCCTGGCTGTACGGACTCACCCAGGACAGTGCAACAGCGTTGACCGGAGTGCCGGCGCGTCAGATCACGCTCAATGCGCCGACGACTCACATTGCCCAGGGCTCTACTATCAACGTGAGCGGCGGGGGCGACCTTTATGCCTGGCAGTGGACACCCGGAACCGGAGGCACGACGGATGCCCTCGCGGGCGGGCAGACCCCCGGGCTTTATGCGGTGATACCTGGCCTCGGCTCGAAGTTCGCACCATACGATCCGCTCATGTACGAGGGTTCGACTCTCTCGCCCGGCCAGAGCATCTATCTGTCCGGAGGGGGAGGCCTCGCGGCGGGCGTTTACACGCTTCTGCCGGCGCGCTACGGCCTTCTTCCCGGGTCCTTCCTCATCGAGGCCGTCTCGGGTTATCCGAACCTGCAGCCCGGAACTCAATTCCGGCTACCGAACGGCGGAACCGTGGTGGCGGGACGCACCACCTTTGCCGATACCGGCCTCGGGGCCACGCAGTACAGCGCCTATGCCGTTCTGCCCGGCGGCCCTGCAGCGCCGGCCGGCAGCACCGCGCCCGGAGGCTATGGCCATCAGCTCGCCGACTATCAGGACTGGCTTGCGTCGAACTTCTTTGCCCCTTCGAGCTCGAGCACGAGTGCGAGCACGCCGACCAATACTTCGCCACCGGTGCTCCCCGCCGATGCCGGTACCCTCGTCGTGTCCGTGACCGACGCTCTGGATGCGCTCGGGACCGTGCTCGGCAAGGGAGCCTCCGGTGGGCGCAATGCGCAGATCTTTCTTTCGGCTCCGCAGATCGAGATCGATCCGTCGGTGGTCGCCTCACACCAGACAGGCACGGTGCATCTCTCCACCGGAGTCCTGGACAGCTGGAACGCCGGCTCGCTCGTGATCGGTGCGACGCAGACGGCCCCTGATGTGCTGCAGCCGCTGGCCGATACGGTTCGCGTCAACACCGGCGCCGCGCTCGCGGCTAATGAAGTGTTGCTCGTCGCAAACCAGGGCATCACGATCGCCGGCGGGGCATCCGTCGAGTCGACCTCCGCGACAGGCGCCTCGAAGCCATCGCCCGCCTTGTCTGCCACGCCGACCTCCCTGACGCTGAGTGGCGACGGGGCGGCGGGAGCTGCAGTCGTCGTGCTCTCGGATCTCGACTACTTCGCGCCAATGCGCCCGGCAGCCACGGGCGCGCCGCCCGCCACGGTGACGATCGCCAGCGGCGCCCACGTCGGCTCGCTGGGATCGATCACGGTCGATGCGCCGGGCGGTGCTCAGATCGCTGACGGGACGCTCTCCGGACCGGGTGCGCGCTGGGCGCTCGGGGCGGACGACGTCGTCATCGGGCCATCGGGCTCGACTGCCACTGGGCTGACGATCGACACCTCCTTGATGTCGGCCCTCAGCCGGGCGTCCGCCGTGCAGATCACGGGGCAGACGTCAATCGATGTGCAGCAATCCTTCAGTCTCTCTTCCGCCAACGCTACGCCCATCGAGCAGATCACACTGGTCACACCGGCGCTCAACAACAGCGGGGGGGCGACTGTCGCAACCTTGAGCGCCAACACCCTGGCGCTCGTGGGGACTGCGAGCGCGCAGACGCTTGCGCCCGCCGCCGGCACGGGCCGCATCGCTTTCGCGGGGCAGGAAATCGATCTCGGGCCGGGTTCACTCACGCTATCCGGATTCGGCGAGACCACGCTCCAGGCCGGCGAGGCCATCGTCGGCGAGGGGGTCGCGACGCTCAGCACATCCGGTGACCTAGCGATCGCTTCGAGGCTCCTTACGACGGCCGGCGGAGCGACCGTCACCGTGGCAGCGCCCTCCGGCCAGCTCTCCCTCGTCGCACCACCAGCGCAAAGTGCCACGAGCAGCGGGGTCACTCCAGGCATCGGGGGCTCGCTGTCCTTGACGGCACAGACACTGACGGATCAAACGACCATTCTCATGCCCTCGGGGAATGTCTCTCTCAGCGCCGCCGCGCAGCTCACACTCTCGTCCGGCGCAGTGATCGATGTGGCGGGCGTCACGCCCGCCTATGCTGCGGGCACTCACGGGTCGCCCGGTGGAAGCGTCCTGCTGCAGGCGACGGGAACGGCGTCCGCTCCGGGCAACATCACCATGGCGAGCGGCGCCTCCATCTCGGTCGCCGGGGCACCGGGTGCAGACGCGGGACGCGTCGATGTGGCCGCGACCGGCAACGCGAACCTCGCGGGCCAGTTCAGTGGCGCGAGCGATGCCAACGATCTGGGCGGCTCCTTCGCGCTGCAGGCGGGCTCATTGACGGGATTCGGCGCCCTCAATCAAGCGCTCGAGCAGGGTGCCTTCGATGAGCAGCGTGACTTCCGGGTCGGTCAGGGCGACCTCGATCTGGCAGCGGGGTCCACGATCACTGCAAGGCACGTGACCCTCAGCGCGGACACCGGCTCGGTGCAGATCGACGGTACGATCGATGCGAGTGCGAGCGGGGAACGTGGCTCGATCAGCTTGAACGGCGGGCAGAACGTCGTGGTCAGCGGGACGGGTCAGCTGGTCGCGAATGGTGCAGATGCCATGAGCCGCGGCGGATCCATCCAGCTTCTTGCGAGGAACGGCGAAATCGATCTGCAGAGCGGTTCCGTGCTGGCCGCATCCGGAGTGAACGGCTCCGGTCAGCTCATCATCCGCGCTCCCGAGCAGGCCGCAGCGAATGACATCAGCCTGAGTGTTGCAACAGGCCTGTCGAAGATCGACTCGGTTCTGGTCGAGCCCATTCTCGTGACTCCGTTGGGCACGGCGACACTCGCGCAGACCGATGTCGATGCAATCATGAGCAACGCCGCTGCCTTCATGGCCGCGGCCACTCCGGTCATTCTCGGTCGGCTCCCTCAGCTTACTGCAGCGAACGTGGCGCTTCGACCTTACGTCGACCTGACTTATCAGGGCGACCTGTCGGTGGGGCCGCTGGAGCTCACTGGTTATCGCTTCGCCGGCCAACCGGCGGACCTGGCGTTTCGCGCCTCGGGTCATCTCGCGATCAACGGTGTCATTTCCGACGGCTTCCAGACCGTCAACGCGACCCAAGGAAGCTATCTGGATCTCAGTTGTCCGGCCTCGGGAGGCTGTCCGACGGCCAACCTGACATTCGTCGCGGGTGCCGACTTCACAGCAGCCGCGCCGGCTTCGGTGATGAGCGGCGCCAGCGCCGACCTCAGCCTCGCAGGCGCATCGGTCATTCGCACCGCGACCGGCGATATCACGGTCGCCGCGGCACGCGACGTCAATATCGGCGATGTTACGACAGGTCAGACGGCGAGCATCTACAGCGCCGGTGCCCCGGCTGTGGCTACCACCGTGAACCGTGCCGGCCAGCCGACCGCCTACGCCTTCGGTGACAGCACGATCCTCGTGAGCGCGGGACGTGACGTCACCGGGGTGCCGGTGACGCAAGCGGTGACCGCCTGGCAGCCGCGCACCACGCCGGATTCGCTCAACGCCATATGGGGAGTGAATTTCTCACAGTTCAACTGGAGCGTGGGCGCCCTCGGTGGCGGGGATGTTGTGATCCAGGCCGGCAGAAACGCGAGCAATGTCAGCGCGGCGACGGCCGACGTGGCTGTCAAGGACCCAGCGGGAGCTCTCGAGCTTTCCAATGCAGGAAACCTTACGCTGCGTACGGGCGCCGATGTAGGAAGCGCCTATCTGTACGTGGCGGACGGCTTGGGCCGGGTTCAGGCGGGCGGCGCAATGACGAGCGCCCGCACCGACAGCTCCGGCGACCAGCTCGGATCGCTGCTCATGTCCGGCGACGCGTCCTTTTCGCTGACGGCGCGCGGCGACATCCTGCTGGAAGGTGAATACGAACCCTCGCTCATGGGGTTCCCGCAAAGCCTGGGGGTACCTAATAAAAACCAGTGGTTCTTCCGCTTCATGCCGGACGACGACCTCAGGGTGGCGAGTCTCGGGGGGAGCATCTCGCTGTACACGTACCCGCGCTTCAACGGGGCCTTCATCAACGGGGAGGTGCTCGCTCAACTGGGCGCGCTGGGAATGGTAGTGCAGCCTACGGTGGATCTTGCGGCATACAAGGGGAATGTGCACCTCTCGCCAGGAGGGGCCTTGTGGGCATTTCCGGCGCCGCGCGGGCAGGTGACTCTCGTCGCAGCTCAAGACATCGTCGGCGGCAATCAAGCCCGACTCGGTATGTCCGACGTAGCGCCCGCACTGTTACCCACTGCCACGACACTTTCCCCGAGCCTCTTCGACGGTATTACGGCGACCAATCTGGTGCTGAATTCCGCGAACTCGGCGATCCATGCCGGTGATCCATCGCCGGCGTTGATCTCTGCCGGGCGCGACATTCAGAACATCGGCTTCTACATGGCAAAACCCATAGCCATAGAAGCCGTTAACGATGTTTCCGACGTAAGCCTGTTGGGACAGAATCTGAGCGCTACGGATACCACGCTCATCTCCGCCGGCCGCGACATTACCTACAGCTCCGATCCCAGCGCGCCGGATTTCGATCCCACGGCGTCTGTGACGGTCGGCGGGCCCGGGCGGCTCGAGTTGCTTGCGGGGGGCAACATCAACCTGGGCTTCTCAGCGGGCGTCACGACGACCGGCAACCTTTCCAACTCGAATTTACCTGCCTCCACGGGGTCCGACGTACTGATGCTCGCGGGTCTCGGCGCTCCGCTCGGCGTGGCGCCACCTTCGGTGACCAACCCGAAAGATTTCGTCAGCGAGATCATCGGTGCCTCATCCACCTACCAGGAGCGGCTCGTGACCTACACGGAGCAGGTGACCGGCGAGCCGCAGACGAGCTTCGCTCAGGCAGCCACGACGTTCCGCGGGCTGACCGTTGCCCAGCAGCTGCCGCTGCTGTCGGATGTGTTTTTCACTGAGCTCGTTACCTCGGGCCGAGAAGCGAACACAGACCCGAACGTGGGCTTCTCGCGGGGCTTTGCCGCCATCGACTCGCTGTTCCCAGAGAGCCGCTCAGCCTCCAGTCCCTACTCCGGCGATGTCACACTCAACCTGAGCAGGATCTACACGATCAGTGGCGGATCGATTTCGCTGCTGGTTCCGGGAGGCGAAGTGGACGTGGGCCTGGCAGTCCTGCCGCCGCAGCTTACCCAGCTCGGACTCACGCGCGGGGCCTCGGACCTCGGCATCGTCGCGGTGCAGAGCGGCGACGTCGACATTTTCTCGCGCGACTCGGTCTTCGTGAACTCATCGCGTGTCTTCACCCTCGGCGGTGGCAACATCGCGGTCTGGTCGAGCCAGGGAGACATCGATGCGGGGCGCGGCGCGAAGACGGCGATCTCGGCGCCACCCCCCACGGCGGTCGTGAGCAGCACGGGACAGGTGGTCCTCGATTTCTCAAAGTCGGTCGCAGGATCGGGCATCCAGACGATCTCGACGGGCGTCGGGGGTACCGGAGGCAACGTCGACCTCGATGCGCCGGCCGGCTTCGTCAATGCAGGCGATGCCGGCATCTCGGCGGCCGGCAACGCCAACATCGCCGCGCAGAAGGTGCTCGGAGTCGACAATATCCAGGTGGCGGGCACGGCGACCGGGGTGCCGCCGGAAACGAGCGGCATCAGTGCGTCTCTCTCGGCGGCCTCCTCGGTGGCCAGCGCCACCTCCGTCGCCTCGAACGCATCGGTTGAGCCGAGTGCTGCCGCTGAACAAGCGGCGCCGGTGGCGCAGAGCGCGCTCAGCTGGCTCGACGTCTTCGTGGAGGGCTTCGGCGAAGAGGTCTGCAAGCCCAACGACACCGGGTGCCTGCAAAGACAACAACGTCCACACTAGACAGCCAGAAGCTTCATGACAAAGATGCGTAATAGAAACGCAGCGACGCTGCTGCTCGCCCTCCTGCCTTGCTCGGCGGCGGTGGCCGACCCACCCAGCGCGGAAGAGCGCAACCTCACAGAGCTGCGCAACACGATCTCCAACCTGCTGCAGGCGCTCGTTGACCGCGGCGTGCTGACCCGCGAGCAGGCCGAGGCGATGGTGAAGAACGCCCAGGATAAGGCTGCCGCGGAAGCAGCTGTCACGGCGCAGCAGCGGAAGGCAGAAGAAGGCGCGGTACGCGTGCCATATGTCCCGCAGATCGTGCAGGAGCAGATCGCCAAGGAGGTTGAGACGGACCTCGGTCCCCAGGTCAAGCAGGAGCTGGTGAACCAGGTCAGCTCCAAGGGCTCGTTGTATTCCGTCCTTCCGGAGTGGGTGCAGCGCATGCAGTGGACCGGGGACCTGCGCCTGCGGGGTGAAGGCGATTATTTCGCCAGTGGCAATGCCACCAACACTTACCTCGACTTTAACCAGATCAACAGCAAGGGTGGCATCGGCAAGGCAGGTCCCGCGGCACTGCTCAATACCACCGAGGATCAGCAGCGGCTCCGCGTGCGAGCGCGCTTCGGCTTCGATACCAGTCTCGGTTCCGGCTGGACCGCGGGGCTCCGCCTCGCCACCGGCAGCACCGGCGAGATCATCGCGACGACCAACCAGACCCTCGGCACCTATGGCGCGGGATATACGGTCACCTTCGACCAGGCCTACCTGCGCTGGACCGGCGCGTCGTCCACGGGGCGACAGGTGTTCACCGCCTACGGCGGACGGTTCGGCAATCCTTGGCTCTCCACCGACCTCGTCTGGTATAACGATCTGACCTTCGAAGGGGTCGTGAGCAAGTACCAGGTGAATCTCTCCTCTGACGGGGATCACCGCCACGATCTGTTCGCCACGGTGGCGGCACTGCCGCTGACTTCGTTCTCGCCGTTCGACCCGAACTCGACCGAGAAACAGAAATGGATGCTCGGCGGACAACTTGGCGCCGACCTGCATTTCCAGAATGACGCCAGCCTGCGCTTTGCGGCTGCCTATTACGACTACCTTCGCATCGTCGGCCAGCGCAACTCGCCCGAGAGCACGCTGTACAACTGGACCGCGCCCACGTTCGTGCAGAAGGGCAACAGCATGTTCGACATCAGTAACACCACCGATCCGACGGTCAATCTGTTCGCGCTCGCCTCGGACTTCCGCATCGTCGACCTGATCGCGCTGGGCGATACCGATGTCTTCTCGAAGTACTCGGTCGGGCTGACGCTCGAGGCGGTCCGGAACGTCGGCTTCAACACCGCCGAAGTGGAGGCGCGCACCGGCAGTTATGTTGCACGCCGCACCGACGGTTATCGGGCGGATATCAGGTTCGGCAGTCGCGTTCCGGGGCAATTTGCTTCCTGGCGCGCGGCCGTCGGCTATCGCTACCTGCAGCGCGATGCCGTGCTCGATGCGTTCAACGACGAGGATTTCCACCTCGGCGGAACGGATGCGAAGGGCTACACGTTCAGCTTCGACTTCTGGGTCAATCCACGGGTGTGGTTCCGTCTGAAGTACCTGACGGCTAACGAGATCGACGGTCCGCCTCTCGGGATCGACGTGCTGCAGTTCGATGTAAACGGACAATTCTGACCGCAAAGAAACCAACGAGTCATCGAAGAACCAACAGCGTCACCATCAGAAAGCCGACAGAACAGGTCAATAACACTGGCAACAATGAATTGCCGGGAGGGCTTTATGGATCCGCGCATCCTCGGTGCGAGAGTACTGATCGTCTGCGCATTCGCTGCGGCGCCAGTAGTGCTCGCTCTGCCGCCCACGCCGCCGCCGCAGCTCGAGCTATATATCTCGGGTTCCTCGGCGCAGGATGAGGCCCTCGAAAACCTGATCCGCCTGCCGACGGGGGTGGCCGGGGCACCCGCGCTCTGTGAGACCGGCACGCTCGATATCTACCGCGGCACGCTCGGCGGCACCGTCAACCGCGTGTTCTACTGCCGTACCAGTCAGCAGGTGAAAGGGGTCGCCGCCGCCCAGCGCCTGGCGATCTACAAGTCCTCCGGTGGTTCCGGCGATGGCGTGACACCGGTCGCGGCAGCAACACCGCTGCCGTTTCTCGATCTCGCCAAACTCCCGCAGACCCCTGCTTGCCTCAACGGTCAGCCCAAGCTGGCCACGGTGGAGCTTGCCGCGTACGTCAATCACACAGGTTGTGACGGCGCAGCCAAACTCGTCCGCCCGCGCGCCGGGTTGTCAGACGTGAATCCCGAGCTGGTCGGCGGCGTCAGTGCACCACTCACTGTCCGGCCGCAGAATCAGATCGTCTGGGGGTTGCCGGTCAGCAAGAACCTGCGCAATGCGCTGCAGTCCATACAGGGACTCGTCCCGAGCAGCGTGCCGCACGATGACCCGCTGCGCGACACCGAACAGAGCATGCCGAGCCTGGCACGCGCACAGGTGGCGGCACTGTTCTCCGGCACCATCCGCAGCTGGGACCAGTTCTACGATTCGAACGGCACGCCGCTCACCAAGTCGGCGCTGCTGCCGCCCGGGCCGCCGCGCGACCCGGACGCCTCCGGGGCCAGTCCCGGCGCGTATCGTCCGGATTCCGCAGTGGGCGCCACCGTGTATATCTGTCGGCGCATCGCCTCATCCGGGACTCAGGCAGCGTACGAGGTCCACTATCTGCGCGCGCGCTGCGAATCCAACGCGCTCGCCTTCGTCACACCCAACGACGGCAGCAATCTGAGCAGCGGTGGCGATGTCGGCCGCCTTGTGCGTATTCCCAAACCAGGCGGCAACGTATTCGCCGGCGTCGGCACGGCCGACGTGCGCGACTGCCTCGACGCCCACGCGCAGTTCAATCGCTGGGCCGTCGGGCTCCTCAGCACGGAGAACGTCGGCAACAACGGCAACCGCAAGTTCCGCTACGTCAAGGTCGACGGCGCAGCGCCGACGCTGCTCAACGCCTATGACGGCCGCTGGTCGCACGTCACCGAGCAGTCGATGCAATGGCGCAAGTCGTTCGAACCGTCGCTCGCCACTACGCCCGAAGGCCGCGTGTTGGAATTCGTGGCGATCAACCTCGGACTGCCCAAGGTCATCGCAGCGCTCAACAGCGGCTTCGTGCATTCGTGGGGTCAGGGCGGTTACCTGGCGCCGGCGACCAGCAACTTTCCCGAACCCAAGCCGCCGGTGACGGCCGAAGCGCTGCGTGTCAATCCGGTCGCGAGCCTGACGATGTCACTGGGACGGCTTGATGATTGCCACGAGCCGGTCGTGGCCCGTCCGACCGAGCTATGAGTCCGTAACAAAAGCGTCAAGAAAAGAGAAAATCATTGCGCCTGTAACGCGCGAGCCGCCTGCGGTGCGTACAATGGCGCCCCCGCCGGGAGGCCACCGCGGCGCTCACCGGAACCGGCGATTTTTCACTCGGAAGCATAGGTCAAGTCATGGGTTGCACGCGTCGCTTTCGCCGGTTGCTGGTCGGGGTCATCGGCCTGCTCGGGATCGTTTTCACCGGCGATGCTCTTGCCTGGTGGAACGGCGACTGGACCTACCGCAAGGAGATCGGTTTCGATCTCACGCCCACCGGAGCGGACATCCCCGGCGCGCCGACCGACGTGCCGGTGTTGATTCGGCTCAGTCTCGGGAACTTTCAGTATTTCAATGACACTAAGCCGGATGGCTCGGATCTCCGTTTCATTGCAGCCGATGACAAGACGCCTCTCGCCTTTCACATCGAGAAGTTCGACCCGCAGGCGCAGATCGCGCTCATATGGGTACGGGTTCCGCGCCTGACCGGCGGCGCCAAGACCGACAAGATCCTGCTGTACTACGGCAACAAGAACGCGACCAGCGCGGCGGATCCGCCGGGCACCTACGATGCGAACCAGGCGCTCGTGTATCACTTCGCCGCGCCGAAGGGCTCGCCGCAGGACGTGACCGCATACAAGACCGAGCCCAGTGCCTTCAGCGCAGAGGCGAATCCGGCCTCGCTCATCGGTGGTGGCGTCAAGTTCGCCGGTGGACAGACCATCGCCATTCCCGCCACGGGCGCCGTGCACCTCTCGCCGGCGAAGGGCTTCACGGCGTCGGCGTGGGTGCGCTTCGATGCGGCCCAGGCTTCCGAGGTCTACATCGCACAGCTGTCCGACCAGGGCAAGGAGCTGGTGCTGGGTATCAACGGCAGCCAGGCTTTCGCACGCTACGCGGGTGGTGCGGGTCCGGTGACGCTGACACAGCCCAATCCGCTCACGACCGCCGAGTGGCATCACCTTGCGGTACGTATTGGTGATGGCCGGCTGACACTGTTCGTGGACGGCAGTGACGTGGCTCACAGCAACGTCGAGGCGCAGGAAATGGGTGGCACGCTCACCATCGGCGGCTCGGCGGCCAATGCCAACTATTACGATGGCGAGCTCGACGAGCTGGAAGTCTCCAACGTCGTACGCAGCGCGGACTGGCTCAAAGCCGCCGCCCGGAGCCAGGGCCTGGTGGCACCGCTCGTGGTCTACGGCGGCGACTCGCAGAAGGAGGGCGGTCACGAATCGTATTTCGCCACCACGTTGCGCAACGTGACCACGGACGGCTGGGTCGTCATCGGCATTCTCAGTCTCATGTTCATCGCCTCCATCCTCATCATGTTCGCCAAGGCGCTGTATCTGAATCGCGTCGCGAAGGGCAACAGCAACTTCCTCGAGCGCTTCTACAAGGAGGCTGCGGATCCTGCGGCGATCGAGCGGCGCACGGCCAGGAGCGGCGACGATGAGGACTTCGGCATCTCCACCCTGGCGCAGCTCTATCACCAGGGGATGCGGGAGACGCTCAAGCGCTTCGAGGGGCAGGCGGCGGGTGCTGATCGCGCGCGCACGCTCTCGGCGCAATCGATCGAGGCCATCCGCGCCACCATGGATGCGGGGCTCACCCGGAGGCTCCAACAGCTGAACAAGAGCATGGTGTGGCTCACGGTGTCCATCGCCGGCGGGCCGTTCCTCGGGCTGCTCGGGACGGTCGTCGGCGTCATGATCACCTTCGCTGCGATCGCCGCCTCTGGTGATGTCAACATCAACGCCATCGCGCCCGGCATCGCCGCGGCGTTGGTCGCCACCGTCGCGGGTTTAGGCGTCGCCATTCCCTGCCTGTTCGGCTACAACTATCTCAATACACGCATCAAGGAGATCGCCGCCGACATGCGTGTGTTCGTGGACGAGTTCGTCACCCGCATCGCCGAGACCTACTCCTAGAGGACCCACGATGTCCGGATCTGTGAGCAGCGAGGAAGGGGGCGTCTATGACGAGATCAACATCACGCCGATGCTCGATCTCGCCTACGTGCTGCTGGTCATCTTCATCATCATGACCACCGCCGTGGTGCAGGGCATCAAGGTCAATCTACCCAAAGCCAGCGCGCAGCCGACTCTTGCCGAGAACAAGACCAAGGCAATCACCATTACCGCGGACGGCACGATCTACCTGGATACCTTCCCGGTGAGCATGCAGGAGCTGGAGAACATGTTGCGCCAGTACAAGGCCGCCAATCCCAGCCTGCCCGTGATCATCAAGGCAGACGCGACCATCCCCTATCAGCGCGTGGTGGATATCCTGGATCTGTGCGGGCGGCTGGAAATCACGCAGTTGGGTCTCGTCACCCAGAAGATCGTCAAGTAAGGTGCCATGGCTCAGAGCAAGGGCAAATCCCGCATCCTGCCGGTCGTCCTGCTCGGGGTTGCAGTCGTGACGCTCGGCGTCGGTGCCGTCGCGCTGATGCGCAATTTCCTGCACAGCACACCACCCCCGCCGAAGCAGCAGATCCAGGAAGTTCACCTCATCCGCCCGCCGCCGCCGCCACCGGATCTGCCGCCACCGCCGCCCCCTCCGCCGGAAGAAAAGGTCGATGTGTCCGATCCGCAGGATAAGCCCGACCCGACACCGTCCAATGAGCCACCGCCCGGCGAGCAGCTGGGGCTGGATGCCGAAGGCAGCGCGGGGGGCGATGATTTCGGGCTGGCTGCCCGCAAGGGCGGCCGCGATCTGCTCGCCTCCGGAGGCAGCGCGTACGCCTGGTACTCGGGCCTCCTCAAGGACGAGGTCCTCAATCAGCTCGGCGCGGAGAAGCGCGCACACCAGGGGGAGTACTCAGTCGTGGTGCGTGTCTGGGTCCGCAACGACGGTACGATCGAGCGTGTGCGCGTGACGCAGTCGAGCGGCAACCGCGAACGCGATCAGGCCATCGAGGCCGCGCTCGCGCGCATCACACGCCTGTCGCAGCCGCCGCCCGCAGACATGCCCGAGCCGATCAGCCTTCGCATCGTCTCGCGTGGCTGAGCGACCGCGGCGGGGAATCCGGAGAGTTTTTTATGCAGCGTGTTCCCGCTTGGCTGGCAGCGATGACAGGTACGGGGGCCTTGCTCGCAGGCCATGCTGCTCTCACGCAGACGGCCCGGTCGGGCGGCGGCGCCGGCTCTCAGCTCATGCAGCAGATGCAACAGCTGGCTTCGGAGCGCACGGCCCTGCAGGCGGAGAACGACAAGCTGAAGAAGCAGCTTGCGGACGTGACCAAAGACCGCGACGCCCTGAAGGCGGGACAGCAGGCGCTCGATAAGCGCGCCAAGGATACGACCGCCGTGCTGGAGCACAGCAGGGCGCAGCGCGAGGCCGCCGACCAGGAAGTCACGCAGACCAAGGCCAAGATGCAGGAGCTGATCGCCAAATTTCGCGAGGCGCTCGCGAAGATGCGCGAGATCGAGACCGAGAACACCGTCACCAAGCAGACACTCGCCACGCGCGAGCGCGAGCTCTCGAGGTGCGTCGATAACAACGTCGCGCTGTACAAGCTCAACGACGAGATCCTTACCCATCTCGATAAGAAATCGTCCGGCCTCGGTTCCTGCATGGCGAGCACCGAACCCTTCACGAAGATCGGGCGCGTGCGCAACGAGAATCTGGTCGACGAGTATCGCGCGCGCGCAGAGGATCAGCGTGTGACTCCGGCCGCGGGCCTGCCTTCCACCTCGGCCGCAACTGCGGTCTCACCGGCATCCGCGACCGGGGCACCGCCGCCTGCGACGCCCCCTGCGTCCCTGCCAGCAGCAGTACCGCAGTCGGCGGTACCGCATGGTGCGGGCCCCGAGCCGCAGGTCGCGACGCCTCCCGAGCCCGACAGATAGACTCGCCGGATCTCGCCATGCTCACAAGAGCGGCCGCTGCTCGGTTTGCCGCGATTGCATCTGTGAGTCTCCTGCAGTCCGGGATCGCCGCGGCGCGTGCCGCGAACCATACGCCCGCCCCTTCCACGGCGCCGCCCACCGCCGCAGCGCCAGCGCCGCGCATCGGGGCGGCAGATCTCGGTGTGGTAGTCAATACCGCAGACCCGCTGAGCGTGGCGATCGGCGAATACTACCTTCGCCGCCGTGGGATCCCGCGGTCCAACCTCGTGCGCGTCCGCTTCGATTATCGGCGCGATGAGCTGCCACGCGCGGATTTCATCCCTCTCCGGATAGCAGTCGAAAAGCAGCTGCCGCCGCAGGTCCAGGCTTATGCACTTACCTGGGCCCGCCCCTATCGGGTCGGATGCATGTCGATCACCTCAGCATTCACCTTCGGGCTGCAGGAGGAGGACTATTGCACACCGGGATGCAAGGCCACCCGTCGCAGCCCGTATTTCAACAGCTCATACACGCGACCCTACGATGAGCTTGGCCTGCGCCCAACGATGAGCATCGCCGCCGAGAGCTTCGAGAATGCGCGGACCTTGATTGATCGCGGCGTCCGCTCGGATGGGCTCGCCCCACCGGGCAACGCGTATTTGGTGAGCACGGTCGACACGCAGCGCAACGGGCGCGAGGTCGAGTACCCGCTCGCGATCCGGGTGGCGCAGCACGAATTCAACTTTCGCGTGGTGACAGGTGCGCCGCCCGAGCATCCGCAGGACGTCATGTTCTACTTCACCGGGGCCTGGCAGGTTCTGGGAATCAACATGGGGCGATTCCTGCCGGGGGCCGTGGCGGATCACCTCACCTCCTTCGGCGGCATGCTGACCGACAGTCCGCAGATGAGCAGTCTGCGGTGGCTGGATGCGGGCGCCACGGGAAGCTTTGGAACGGTGGTGGAACCCTGCAACCTGCTCGGGAAGTTTCCGAGCGTCCCTGTACTGCTGGCGCACTATCTCGCCGGTGAAACTCTGATCGAGGCCTACTGGAAGAGCGTTCTCATGCCGGGCCAGGGACTTTTCATCGGTGAGCCGCTCGCCGCGCCCTTCCGCAGATAAGCATCGCCGTCGTTGGCGGGTCGCTGACTACAGTGCGACGCCAAGAAAACGCGACTCAAGGTCCCGGGTATAGCGTTCCGTGTCGAACAACGGCGCGGATGACCTTGTCTCATCGAGCCGCTGCCGCAGCCGCTCGAGTGCCGGGGGGGTTTGCGCTAGCGTTAGACTAAGAGATCGATAGCTCGCCAGGTCGCTGGTGATCAGCTCCTGCAGCCCGGCTGCGCTCAACAAGCTGGCGCCGACGCGCGCGGCGAACGTGTTGCCCTGGCACGTGATCAGCGGCACGCCGGCCCAGAGCGCCTCGGCCGCACTGCTGTGTGCATTGTAGGGCAAGGTATCCAGAAATACGTCCGCGAGCCGCACACGGGCGATGTGTTCATCGAGATTCGCGAGGTGCGGCGCGAATATGAGTCGGTGCGCCTCGACACCTGCGGCGGCGGCTGCCGCTCTCAAATTGTTCTCAGCCAGGGCTCCCAAACTGCGCAACCAGAGAACGCTCTCGGGCACCTCGCGCAGTAAGCCGAGCCAGAGATCGAACAGAACGCGATTGATCTTGTAGGCGTTGTTGAAGGCGCAGAACACGAATCCCCGTGCCGGCAGCCCGGCCTCGGCTCGTGTCAAGGTCGCAGGTAGACTCCGGCTGCTGTCGAAGGGCAGGTAGCAATGCGGCAGCCGCAGAACGCGCTCCGTGTAGAGTGGCTCGTCCGCGGGCGGCAGGACCACGGCGTCGGCGACCATGTAGTCGATGAACGTGCAGCCGGTCGATGCGGCAAAGCCCAGATAGTTGATCTGCACCGGAGCCGGGCGCCGCGCGAATACGGCGGTCCGGGCGCCGGCCGTGTGACCCGCGAGATCGACCGCAATGTCGATGTCGCGCTCCTCGATGGTTCGAGCGATATCGTCGTCGCTCATCGACGAGGCGTCGATGAATTCATCGAAGGCCCCGCGCAAGCGATGGCCAATGGCACTCTCATCGGAGGCGGCGAGAGAAATCCCGACCGACGTGACGTTTCTGCGGTCGTGTCGCTCGATCACGCCGACGAGGGCGTGGGCCACCGCATGCTCACGATAGTCGGGCGAGAGGTACGCGATTCGCAGCGCAGACCGCTGACCTCGACCGGATTGAATGCCTCGAGCGGCCGGCTTTGCGGTAATCGTGTCCGCGAGGCGCGTTCCCCGCCTCCGCATGGACTCGGCAGCTTGCGCTGGCGGCACGTCGACGGCGAGTAGCAGGAAAGCAGGCAGGAAGTCGAGCCCGAGCGGCAGGGCACTGAGTTGCTCCAGGGCACTGTCGAGCCGCTGCCAGTCGCAGACGCGAAAGGCGCAGCTCGCGAGTGCGGCGATTGTAGGGCCATGCGCCGGCCGAAGGGCCAAGGCGCGCTCGATGCAGTCGACGGCCTCCGGATGCCGCCCGAGGGACTCCAGCGCGCGGCCGCGGTTCAAGAGACTGTCCGGCCGCTGTGGCTCGATCGCCAGCGCGCGGTCGAAGCTGGCAAGCGCCTCCTCATCATGCCCAGCCCGCAGCAGCTGCGTGCCTCGGGCATCGTGCAGCCGGACGTCTCCGGGAACGAACCTGAGGGCAAGATCGTAAATGGCGAGCGCATTCTGGCTGTACCCCAGCCGCTCGAGCGCACTGGCGGCGGTCAGCGCCATCTCTGCATCGCTGGGTCTGAGTTGCACGGCGCGCTGCAGCCGCATTTGGGCTTCCGCCGAGTGGCCGCGCTCCAGGGCGATCCTGCCCAATCCCAGATGGGCTTCGGCCAAATCGGGCCGGACGGCAAGAGCACGATGAAAGGAGGCCTCCGCCCGCTCCAGAGAGTTGAGGTTGCGCCAGGCCTCTCCCAGGTTGACGGCTGCTGCGGCGAGATCATTGTCGAGGACGATTGCCCGCTCGAGCACTGCAACGGCAGCGGCGAAATCCCCGGCGGCCAGTTGCGCAGCTCCGAGGTCGGCATACACTCGTGCATCGCGCGGGAAGAGCGTGACGGCGCTTTGCAACACCGCCACCGCGTTCGAGGCTTGTCCAAGGCGCAGCAGCACGTCTCCCAGGTTGAGTAGCGCCATGAGAAAGACAGGCTGAACGGCGATGGCCCGGCGGAAGTACTCGGCTGCCTCGGCGAGACGGCCGAGCCGATCGTGGATCACGCCCAGGTTGTTATAAGCGTCGGCGAGTCTCGGGTTGCGTGCCAGTGCCTCGCGAAAAGCGGCTGCCGCCTCCTCCAGTTGCCCGCTCTCTATCAGGCACAGCCCGAGTCCGATCCAGGCCGGCTCGAAGTCCGGGCGAGCGCGTAACGTGCGGCGGAAATCGCCGGCCGCACCGGCCCAGTTCCCGAGCGCGGCCTGGCATCGCGCGTGCAGATACCGCGCATCGACATCATCGGGGTCGATGCTCAAAAGCCTGGCGCACTGGCGCCCGGCCTCAAGGGCATGACCGCGCGCCAGAGCAGCTCTCGCCTGCTCCAGTGTTTCGTGACGATTCGGCATGTTGCGCCCCCGCTTGAGCGCAGCGGGATAGCAGGATGATTACGCACGGGTGCTGCGCTTGGCAAGGCGCTCGGCGTAATAGGGCCACTGGGCCAGCTTTGATATAGTAACAGCGAGCCTGCCTCATCGCGCAGTCCCAACACCCGGCGAATCTTGCGGCACTACCTGCCGTAACCAAATGACTTCGAGTAGGTTCCAGATCGATGAAGCCTAATCCCCAGAGCGGCAAGGTGGCGTCACAAGCCATGCTGCGAGCGGCATTGGCCTATTCGCGCGGCGCATGGGCGGAGGCAGAGCAGTGGTGTCGACAGATACTCGCGGCGCAAAAAGATGATTTTGACGCGCTGAACCTGTTGGGAATCATCGCCGTACAGACGCAACGCCTAGACGAGGCAGCACGCCTGTTGCGGCGCGCCGTTGCCGTACACCCCCGTCAGGCGACGGCACACAACAATTACGGCAACGTCCTCAGAGAGCTCAAACGCTACGACGACGCTGTGCACAGCTATGGGCGCGCGCTGAAGATCAAACCCGACTACGCCGAGGCGCTCAACAATCGCGGCACCGCGCTCCAACAGCTGCAGCGGCTCGAGGAGGCGCTCGCCTCCTACGACCAGGCGCTGAAGATCAAACCCGACTACGCCGAGGCGCTCAGCAATCGCGGCACTGTGCTTAAAGAGCTGCGACGGCTCGAGGAGGCGGTTGCGTCCTTTGACAAGGCGCTGGCGCTCAGGCCCGACTACGCCGAGGCCTTCCACAATCGCGGCAACGCGCTCCGCGAGCTGAAGCGGCTCGAGGAGGCGCTCGCCTCCTACGAGAAGGCGCTGGCGCTCAATCCAAGATACTTCAAGTATTATCAAAGCCTGGGTTCATTGCTGTACCAGCTTGGTCGCGACGACCTGGCGGCCGGCGTTTACCGCAGATGGCTGGAACTGGAGCCGGCTAACCCGATAGCCCAACATCTGTACGCCGCCACTTCGGGCGAAGGGGTGCCGCAACGTGCCTCGGCGCAGTATGTGCGCAAATTGTTCGACGAGTTCGCCGATTCCTTCGACTCGAATCTGCAAGGGCTCGACTATGCGGCGCCGCAATTGCTGCGAGACGCGTTGGTGGAGAGAACGGATTGCGGTCGCGGTGGGCTGTTTGTCCTGGATGCGGGGTGCGGGACCGGATTGTGTGGAGTGTTGCTGCGTTCGGCTGCGGAGTTTCTTGCCGGCGTGGACCTGTCCCCTCGAATGCTTGCCAAAGCACGCGCGCGAAACCTGTACGATGAGTTGTTTGAAGGCGAGCTCTGCGCCTACATGGCTTCGAGAGCGCAGGCGTTCGACGTTGTCGTTTGCGCGGACACGCTGATCTATTTTGGGGCGCTGGATGAGGCCGTAACGGCGGCGCGCCTGTGCCTTCGCCCGAAGGGTGTCTTCGCCTTCACCGTCGAGGCGCTGCCTGAGGAGACATCGACCCCTTTCAGGCTATGTGCACACGGCCGGTACGCGCACGCCGCCGGGTATCTGCGCGCCACCATGGAATCGTCGGGGTTCTCCGACGTGGACTGCAGATCCATAGTCGTGCGCAAGGAAGCCACCAACGACGTCAGGGGGTACCTGGTCATCGGGTCCGTTCGCGGTGCTACGCCGTCCCCAGCATCTTCCTGAGCTCGATAATCCGTCGATTGCAGTCAGCGATCCATTGGATTGCGGGAGCGGTCGCCTCCTGTGGGTCGGGGCCTTTAACCGATTGCCCCAAATCGTCCTGAGGCGTATCCGGTGAGTCGCCCAATCTTGTGAGCAGGGAAATCAAATCATCGAGCGCGGCGGTGTCCCCGATAACGGCGCTCAGTCTGTCGTCAAGGTCAGGGTGCTGCGATTGAATGGCCTGCAGTGACGCCCGCACATCCTGCAGACGTTGTATCGTGTAATTCAGTTGAGTCTTGAGATTCTGCGCATTGGGCGAATGAACACGATTGCGTAGTGTGAGCGTCGCTCGATTCAAAGCCGGTTCGGCTTTCCTGTTGAGGATATCCGACACCTCGATAAGCACGGATTCAAGCTGCTGCGGAGCGGCGCTGTCCGCTGCAGGATCGGATTGCGATGGTTGGGGCACCGGCCGAGTACGTTTTGGCCCTATCGCCGCCTCAGCGTGCGAATACACGGCAGGGTACGGATACACGGCAGGGTGCGAGCGCACACCTGGCGACAGGGTCTGCGGCTGGCGATGCAGGTCACGCCAGGCGATGAGCAGCACCGGCACGATGCCGAGCATGATGCCGATAACCGTCGCCATGTGGCGCCAGGCGGGATACGTCCCCATTGCGAGGTTGAGCAATATTCCGCCAACCGTGGCGAATGCGAGTCCGACGCCGAGGTACAGGCCCGTATCCTGCCAGCGCTCCGGAAGGGCTCCGGCCGTGACAACCGCAGCCAAGCCCATTCCCATGGCCGCCGCTCCGACCCAACCCGGGATCTCAGGAACAACGCTCCGGCTGCGCCCCATCATCCTGCGCCTCGCGCGTAGTCAGTTGGACAGGTACCCGGCCCTGACGAGGACCGAATGGTTTAAGGCGTTGAATCTCGACAGAAGATCCTGCGGCAGGCTCGAGGTCCAATCGCTTTCTCCCCGCACCCAACGCCCATCGAC
The DNA here is from genome assembly GCA_035541695.1 of Steroidobacteraceae bacterium. Classification (GTDB taxonomy): domain Bacteria; phylum Pseudomonadota; class Gammaproteobacteria; order Steroidobacterales; family Steroidobacteraceae; genus 13-2-20CM-66-19. The sequence continues at coordinate 185,502 of DATKMV010000014.1, read as the reverse complement.
TTGCGAGATGGTGCACCTGTCCGGAATTTTCTGCTTGAGGATGTCGCGTTGCAGAAAGGCGCTGATCCTGGGTAACACCTGCGTGACATCCTTGCGCATGTCCTCGTATTTGAGAACCAGAGTGCTGGGTCGGTTCCAAGGATCCCACGCTTCTACGTGGGCTGCCCACGTGCCGAACCTATGCCTCCCTTCGATGACCGCATCCAGCGGGATCTCGCCATCGTAAAACCGCCAGAGGCTCACGCATGCCGCCCTGCCATCGCGTACGACGTAGATGGTTGGGCTGTCGTCGACCGGACGCTCGTGCGTCTTGATCAGCGGAAGGCCGCCCGCGGGGAAACGAATTCGCCCATCGGGCCCGTGCTCTATATGCCCGACGTAATTCTCCAGGGCACGATTGCTTCCCAGATCGCTGGGGTAAATGCTCGCAGAGCGTAGCCCAAAGCAGTGCCACAGCACCGTTCGCAACATTGTGTTGCCACTCCGCGGATACGATGCCAACCACACTGTTTGCGTACTGCGCATGCTATGAGCCCTCATTGCGAATATAAGGATCCTGCAAAGCAAGTTCATCCCGGCAAGACCAGAGTTGAATTGCGATTCCGTTACATTTTGATGAAAGGTGACGCCGCGTCACGGCGCGCCGCGCGCACTCATTGACCTCGAGCGCCCCAGTGGCATCCTTGATTAACTTTGTACCTCGCACGGACACCCGGATCGTCTGCACTTCCCTCGCCGGCGGCTCTCCCGGGCGAGTTCAAGTCCACCTCTGCGGTACTCGCTCGGCCATGACACTGCCGCGGACGTTGTGGTTGCTCTGGTTTCAGGGTTGGCAGGGCGCGCCAGCAATCGTGCGAGCCTGCCGACGAAGCTGGGAGCTCCACAACCCCGGGTGGACGGTGCGCGCCCTGTGTGCCGCCGATCTGCCGGCGCTGCTCGCTATGGAGGAGCTCGCTCCGCGGCTTGCCGGCAAGCACATCGAGCCGGAGGCGCTGAGCGATATCGTGCGCATCGCCCTGCTCGCTCGCTATGGAGGCGTATGGGCGGACGCCACGGTGCTGTGCGTGAGGCCACTCGAGGAGTGGCTGCCCGCTTGCCTCGGCAGCGGTTTTTTTGGCTTCGCCCGACCAAAACCCGACCGTCTCATCGCCAGCTGGTTTCTCGCCTCTGCGACCAGCCACCCGCTCGCGCTCGCGTGGTATCGGAGCACGCTCGATTATTGGGAGCGGCACACGGTGCGCCACGATTACTTCTGGTTCCATTTCTTGTTCAACGAGCTCTGCGCGTGTGACGAATCGTTGCGCGAGAGATGGGTGCGCAGCGCGCAGGTCAGCGCGGACCTACCGCACCACTACGTTCCCTACAACAAGCTCTTTGCGCCGCTGTGCGCCGAGGATCATTTGATCCTGGCCGGCGCGAAGACACCCGTACTCAAACTCACCCACAAGCTCGCGGGTACGACGATCCCGGCCGGTTCGGTCCTGGACTATATTCTCGGACGCTTCGCACCGGTGAACGAAGCCGAGAGCCAGGTACCGGCCGGGAGTTCGCTGGCAACCCGCCGCCGCCCGTGAACAGCGGCACGCGGGCCGACTGCGGCAGCGCTGGGAACTGCTGCGTCGCAGCAAAGTGGTCTGCTGTCATCGCAGGGAAAGCCGGCTGTCACATTCCGATTCCAGACTGCGAGCTCGCACCCGTTGCCGAAATGGACTGGCCACGGGGCGTATGGAGGGGAGCCAATTGAAAGTCTTCGGGGCAGGAGGGCGGCTGCCGCTCGTGCTGGGGGCCGTGGTGCTGAGCCTGAGTGCGTATCCGCAACGGGTCGACGCCAGCACGATCACACTGAACGGCTCGGGTACGATGTCCTACTCGTACCAGTTCCTCTGGAGTGATCCCGCGACACCCACGGTGAGTAACGACTACGACCTCGCCGTGCAGGGACAATACACGTTCCTCGATCAGTTCCTCTCGCAGCAACCCAACAGCCCGAACCTCGCCTCATCGTCCATCGGACCCTACGATTTCCAGGACAGCTACCGCTTCACCATCGGCAGCGCGGCGGCGGGCGACACCATGGTGGCCTCCCTCGGTGCAGGTAACACTTTCAACATCAGCAACCTGCAATTCAGGCTGTACATGGTGCCAACCTCGACCACGGCACCGATCGTCGGCGGAATCCCAGCTGGAAGCACTCTGATCACGCCGTGGCAGGGTCCGGCCTCCGGCTCGAATCAGGTAACGGTCGAGTTCTCCGATATCCAGGCGGGCACCTATATTCTCGATGTGGCCGGTATTGCCAACGGAAGCTCCGGCGGTACGTACGTCGGTCAGGTGAACCTCGTGCCGCTGCCTGCGCCTCTGTTGCTGCTCCTCTCCGGTATGGGCGGATTCGCCGCTTTTGCACGTCGCCGCGCAGCCGCCGCGGCTTAAAGCACCGGAACCACGCTGCACGGCGCGCCGCTACGCGCGCCGCCTCGAGCGCGACCTCGGGTATGGGTTCTGTTAAATCGCGACACCCCGGCCATCCCCGTTCGCGGGTACTTTCAGGCAAACTGCCGCGTTACCACCCCTCGGGGTCAAAGGGATTCGGAGCAGGGGAAGCCATGTGCGGAATCGTCGGAGCCGTAGCCGAGCGCAACGTCGTACCCATCCTGATGGAGGGGCTGCGGCGCCTGGAGTATCGCGGTTACGACTCGGCGGGCATCGCCGTCCTCAATGGCACGAAGCACCTCACCCGGCTGCGTACGGTCGGCAAGGTGCGCATGCTCGATGAAGCGCTGGAGCACAACCCGACCGACGGCAGGATCGGCATAGCCCACACTCGCTGGGCGACGCATGGCATGCCGAGCGAGCGCAACGCTCATCCGCACATCTCGCGCGACGGCATCGCCATCGTGCACAACGGCATCATCGAGAACCACGAAGAGCTGCGTGCCGACCTGGTGCGCCTTGGCTATCAGTTCTCATCGGAAACTGATACCGAGGTCATCGCACACCGCGTGCACCTGCACCTGCAGACGCTCCGTGACCTCTTCAAGGCCGTGCGCGCCACGGTGGCCGAGCTCGAGGGGGCTTATGCGCTCGTCGTCGTGAGCGAGCACGACCCCGAGCGGCTCATCCTCGCCCGCGAAGGATGCCCGGTGGTCATCGGCATCGGCGTGGATGAGAACTTCGTGGCATCGGACGTGGCGGCGCTGCTGCCGGTGACGCGGCGCTTCATCTTCCTCGAGGAGGGCGATGTCGCCGAAGTGCGCCGCAAGTCGGTGCGCATCATCGATCGCAACGGCACGCACGTCGAGCGGCCGGTGCGCGAGAGCGAGCTGTCGGCGAACGCCGCCGAGCGCGGACCCTATCAGCATTTCATGTTGAAGGAGATCCACGAGCAGCCGCGTGCCATCGCCGACACGCTGCAGGAGCGGGTCGCCAACGGACGCCTGCTCGAAGCGGCTTTCGGGCCTGCGGCCACCGAGGTGCTGCAGCGTACCCAGAACGTGCACATCGTCGCCTGCGGGACGAGCTACCACGCCGCGTGCGTCGCCCGCTATTTCATCGAGCAGATCTCCAAGGTTCCCTGTGCGGTGGACATCGCGAGCGAGTACCGCTACCGCAAGCCGCTCGTGCCGCCGAGCACGCTGTTCGTGACCATCTCGCAATCGGGGGAGACCGCAGACACTCTCGCGGCGCTGCGCCTGGCACGCGAATCGGGCTATCTGTCCTCACTCGCCATCTGCAACGTGCCGGAGAGCTCGCTGGTGCGCGAGTCCGAGCTCGTGATGCTGACGCGCGCCGGACCGGAGATCGGTGTCGCGTCAACGAAGGCATTCACGACGCAACTCACAGCGCTCGGCATGCTGGTCGTCGCGCTGGCCCGACATCAAGGCGTCGATGCCGAGCGCGAGCGTGCCCTCGTTGGACGACTCATCGAGCTACCTGGCCTCGTCGAGCGAACTCTGGAGCTCGATCCCATCATTCTCCGTCTCGCCGAGCGTTTCGCCGACAAGCGCCATGCGCTCTTCCTTGGCCGCGGCGCGCTCTATCCCATCGCGCTGGAGGGTGCGCTCAAGCTGAAAGAGATCTCCTATATCCACGCCGAAGGCTACCCGGCGGGGGAACTCAAGCACGGTCCGCTCGCGCTGGTCGACGCCGACATGCCGGTCGTGGCTGTCGCGCCTAACAACGATCTGCTGGAGAAGCTCAAATCGAACCTCATGGAGGTTCGCGCACGCGGCGGCGAGCTCTTCGTGTTCGCCGATCCCGACTCGGGCATCAGCGCCAGCGATGGAGTCACGGTGATCGAGATGCCGCGACAGGTCACGTACGTGCAGGCGCCGGTGGTCTACAGCGTACCGCTGCAGCTGCTCGCTTATCACGCGGCGATCTTGAAGGGGACGGACGTCGACCAGCCCCGCAACCTCGCGAAAAGTGTAACGGTGGAGTAGGGCCACCGCGGGACGCTGATCAGTCCGGCGCAGTGGCAAGCTCGAACAGATCCGTCCTGACCTGCGTCAGCACGCCGTCCCACTGCCTCGAGCTGTCCTGACGGTAGAGCCGAGCCGTCGGGTACCAGGGCGTGTCGCTGCGCGCGAGCAGCCAGCGCCAGCAGCCATCGAAGCGGTTGACGATCCACACCGGCTTGCCGAGCGCGCCAGCGAGGTGAGCGGTTGACGTATCTACACTGATCACGAGGTCGAGGTTCTCGACGAGTGCGGCGGTATCGGCGAAGTCCCTGATAAGAGCTGTGAAGTCGTGAATATCGGGACCGGGCCATCTCCTGGCGACCGCGTCCGCCAGTTCCTGCTCCGCCGCTGCGCCTTTCTGCAGGGTATAGAACTCTATCTGCGGATGCCTGAGGCCTGCTAACTGCTCGAGCGGAATGTTACGTCGACGGTTCGCGGCCTCGAGCTCCGGCTGGTCCGGCCTGAAGCCACCTGCCCACACGAGCCCCACGCGGAGCCGCCTTTGTTTGGGTCCGAGCCGTTGGCGCCAGAGGTCGACGCGACTCGGCTCGGCACGCAGATAGGGCGTGCGGCCGGGAATCGATCCGAGGGTCGTTCCAAGCGCCGAGGGCACGCTGAGCAGCGAGCACCACCAGTCGAAATGCGGAAGCGGCTCGTCGCTGCTGACCACTCGTGCTACGCCCTCGACTCCCGTGAGCAGGCCTCGCAGCGAAGAAGGCACTTCCAGCAGCACGTGGACACCCGCGCGTGCCACAAGCGTTGCATAGCGACAGAATTGGATGGTATCGCCGAGCCCCTGTTCGGCATACAGGAGCAGCGTGCTCCCGGGCAGCAGCTTCTGCCCGGTCCACTCCCGCCCTGCAAGTTGCCGCTTGCCCAGCGGTCGCGGCAATCGCTTGCGCCACTCGAACAGACCGAAGCCCTCGCGCAGGCGGCCCAGCCGCAGCAAGCACAGGCCGGCGTTCCAGTGTACCTCCGCATACCTCGGATCCAGCGCCATGCCCCGCTCGTAGTCCGCAAGTGCTTCTTCGTGCCGGCCGAGCCGCACGAGCGCCGAGGCACGTGCGTTGAACGCAACGGCGTTCGTCGGATGCGCCATCACAGCACGCTGGCAGTCTGCGAGTGCCTCGTCAAAGCGGCCCAGCATACCCAGCGCTGCCGCACGGTTGACGTACGCGAACAGGTCTCGCGGATCGGCACTCAGCGCACGATCGAGGCTCGCCAGCGCGGCCGCTGGCTGTCCGGATTCCAGCAGCAGCGCGCCGCGCCTCGCATGGGCCGCAGCATAGTTGGGATTGATGGCGATGGCGCGATCGTAGCTCCGCAGCGCCTCGTCAAGCTCCCTGCGCTTGTGCAGCACGCTGCCGCGATTGCTGTGCGCGCGGGCCAGCTGCGGTTGCAGCGCTATCGCGGCGTCCAGGCTCTCCAGGGCCTCCCGATCGGACCCCGCATGCTCGAGCACGGCGCCCAGATTGCAATAGGCGTCGGCGAACGCAGGCTCGAGTGCGATCGCGGCACGGAACCGCTGCATCGCCTCTTCTGGGCGCCCAACGGCGTGCAGGGCGAGACCGACATCGTTCTGGAGCTGCGGGTTGCCGGGCTGCTGTACTGCTGCGCGCTCGAAATACTCCAGTGCTCTCGCGCATTGCCCCCGCTCGAATAGCAGCGCACCGAGCAGGTGCGCGGCTTCGGAATTGGCCGGCTCCCGCGCGAGGAGCTCCCGGCAGGCCTGTTCTACTTCTTCGCGACGGCCAGCCTGGTACAGCGTCGCGAGCTGTGCGCCCAACATAAATCAGACTCAGGTTAGTGTGGAGGTATTACACAAGAATTACGCCGGCCACCGGCCGGCTAGCACCAGAGCGCGCCGGCGACCTCTGCGATCACCTCGGCCCAGTCCTCTCCGCGCCGCTGCCGAAACAGCCGCATGACTCCCGGCCGAGGGACCCGGCGACGTGCGCCAGGGCCGTGTCGACGCAGATAACGGGCGCCCGCCGAGAAGCTGCCTCCGCCTCCTCGAAACGGCCGAGGTCGTTTAGGAACCCAACGAGCTCCAGGCAGTGCAGCGATGGCCAGCGCCAGATTTCGGTGAGGTAGTATGACGGTTGGATGACAAGAACAACCGCCGCCGACCTCATCGCCGGGCTCTCGATCGCGGGACTGCTGCTGCCGGAAGCGGTGGCCTACTCCGGGCTCGCCGGGCTGCCACCGCAGGCGGGGGTGGTTGCGCTCTTTGCGGGGCTCATCTGTTACGGTCTGATCGGCACCAGCCGCGTCGCCATCGTCAGTGCGACCTCGTCCTCCGCGGCAGTGCTGGCCTCGGCCATCGCCGCGCTCGGCGCTCAGAGCATGGAGGAACGTCTCGCGCTCGACTCGGTGCTCATCGTCGGGTCGGGGCTCGCGTTCCTGTTGTGTGCGGCATTCCGGCTCGGGGTCATGACCAATGTGATCGCGCGGCCGGTGCTGCGCGGCTACACGTTCGGACTCGCGCTCGTGATCGCCGTGAAGCAGTGGCCGCACCTCGCCAACGTGCCGGTGCACAGCAGCAGCTTTTTCCCCTTCATTCTCGAGATCCTGGGCGAGCACCGTGCCTGGCAGCTTCCGAGCCTGGGCTGCGGTCTGCTGGCGCTCGCCGCGCTCTTCCTTTTCGAGAGGCTGCCGCGGTTACCGGGCGCACTGGTGGTCATCGTTGCAGGCATCCTCGCCGCACCGCTGCTCGCGGCGCGCGGTGTGGTGCTGACGGGTCCGATCCAGCTCACACTGTCAATCCCCGCGTTCACGGCGCCGCCGGGGATCCGCGCCCTGCCGCTGGTGGAGTACTCGCTCGCGATCATGTTCATCCTCTACGCCGAGTCGTATGGCTCGATCCGTACCTTCGCGCTGAAGCATGACGAGACGGTGCAGCCCAACCGTGACCTGCTGGCGCTCGGCGTCGCCAACATGCTGGCGGGACTCCTGCAGGGCACACCGGTGGGTGCGGGTTACTCCGCCACCTCCGCCAACGATGCGGCCGGCGCGCGCTCGCGGCTGGCGGGGCTCACCGCCGCGGCGCTGCTGCTGGTGGTGGTGCTCGCGTTCCTCCACTGGATAGAGCGCGTCCCGCAGCCGGTGCTCGCCGCCATCGTCATCCACGCCGTGAGCAAGTCACTGCGCATCGGCATCTTCAGTGATTACTTCCGCTGGCAGCGCGACCGCTTCGTGGCCATCGCGGCGGTCGTCAGCGTGCTGTTGTTCGGGGTTCTCAACGGACTGCTGGTGGCGATCGGCCTCACCATCGCGCTGCTGCTGCGCTCGATGGCACAACCCCGCCTCGCCGTGCTCGGGCGGGTGGGCGAGCACGACTACCTCAATACCGCATCGTTCCCGGCCGCGCTTGCGCTGCCGGACATCATGGTGCTGCGCCTGGAGGAGCCGCTGTTCTTCGCCAATGCAGAGCCGCTGCTCGCGCAGGTGCGGCAACGTGTCAGCTCGAGCCCGGCAACCCGGGTCCTGGTGCTCAGCCTCGATGAATCCCCGGATCTCGACAGCACCTCGCTCGAGGCGCTGGCGGAGCTGTGCGCCTGGCTGGAGCGTCACGGGGTCGAGCTGCGCCTGGCGCGGCTGCACGGGCTGGCACGGGATGCTCTGACGCGCGCCGCGATCCCGCAGGTGCCCGCGACCGCGCTGCATTACGCGAGCGTTGACGACGCCGTGCGCGGCCATAGCGTAACCCCCTGAAGCCGCTTGGGTATTCCCCAAGTTGGAAGTTACATTTCTGTCATGTTGGGGCGCCGCGGTCGGCGCGCCGTGCGCTTCGTGTTACTCTTTGATGTCAGCAGCGGAGCAGACCATGGCAGATGACAAGAGTTCGCCCGAGAAGACCCCGGCGGCCAACGACCCCTACACTCAGACCCATGTCGTGCAGTCCGGCGACACCCTCTCGAAGATCGCCGAGAAGTACTACGGCGATGCCGCGCTTTACACCAAGATTTTCCAGGCGAATCGCGATGTGCTGACCGATCCCAACAAGATCAGGCCGGGCCAGAAGCTGCGCATTCCCTGATTCGTTGCCACACTTGCCAAGAGGATCTCAACAATGAAGAAGATATCGCTTTGGGTACTCGCCGCCTTCGCGGCGCTGGCCGTCGCCGCCTGTCAGAACCAGCGCGCACCCGCGGAACAGGCGGTGGCTGCCGCGGAGTCATCACTCACCAACATTCGTGATGCCGCGAGCCATTACGCTCCGGACCAGCTGCAGGCGGTCGACACGCAGCTCAATAGCGTCAAGGACACCCTGTCCAAGGGCGATTACAAAGGCGTGCTTGCCGCCATGCCGGCGCTGAATACCGCCATCGCCAACCTGCGCGATACGGCCACGGCCAAGCAGCAGGAAGCGGACGCCGCGAATGCGAAGGCGAAGGATGCCTGGGGGCCGCTGAGCACCGATGTGCCGAAGATGGTCGATGCGATCCAGAGCCGGGTCGACATCCTCTCGAAGTCGCATCACCTGCCGAAAGGTGTGACCAAGGATTCGCTCGCGGCGGCGAAGTCCGGCCTCGACAGCATGAAGTCGGCATGGAGCGATGCCTCCAACGCCGCGACCTCCGGCGACTACAGCACCGCGGTCAGCAAAGGCCAGGCGGTACGGGATCAGGGGTCGCAGATCATGCAGTCGCTCGGCATGACCTCCGGCTGAGCGTCCGCTCAGTGACCGGCGGCCGCCTCGCGCAGCCCTGCGGCGAGGCGGCCGGTCAGGTCATACGCATCGGCGGACAGGATCTCGACATCGGCCCATTGACCGGCGCGTAGCCGCGCCGTGCCGGTGCCGGCCGCAATGCGCACGATGCCATCGATCTGTGGCGCATCTCCGGCGGTGCGCGCAATGGCGACATCGCCCGACACCTCATCCACCAGCACGCGCACGACTTTCCCGACCCGGCTCGCGAGTCGCCGCGCGCTGATGAGCGCGGCCCGCTCCATGAAGCGCGCGTAGCGTTCCTCCTGCACCTCCGCGGGCACGTGGCCCGGCAGCGCGTTGGCGGCAGCTCCCTCGACCTTCGAGTACTTGAAGCAGCCGACACGCTCGAGCTGCGCCTCATCGAGCCAGGCGAGAAGCTCGGCGAACTCCTGCTCGGTCTCGCCCGGAAAGCCGACGATGAAGGTACTGCGGAGGGTGAGCCCGGGGCAGGCACGGCGCCACGCGCGGATGCGCGCGAGCGTATCTTCCGCGTGCGCGGGCCGGCGCATGCGCTTGAGCACGCTGGGGCTGCCGTGTTGGAAAGGGACGTCCAGGTAGGGCAATACGCGGCCCGCCGCCATCAGCGGGATGACCTCATCGACGTGTGGGTACGGATATACGTAGTGCAGGCGCACCCAGACGCCGAGCTCACCGAGCGCAGCCGCGAGATCGATGAAGCGCGTCGCACGCTCCGCGCCGCGCCAGCTGCGCCGTGCATAGCGCAGGTCGGCGCCGTAGGCGCTCGTGTCCTGCGAGATGACGAGCAGCTCCTTGACCCCGGCGGCGGTGAGCCGCTCCGCCTCGCGCAGCACTTCGTCGATGGGCCGGCTGACGAGCCGGCCGCGCAGGGAGGGAATGATGCAGAAGCTGCAGCGATTGTTGCACCCTTCCGCGATCTTCAGGTACGCATAGTGTCGCGGGGTGAGCCGTATGCCCTGCGGCGGAATGAGATCGAGAAGAGGGTCGTGGCTTGGCGGCAGATGCTCGTGCACGGCACCGACCACCTCCTCGTACGCATGTGGGCCCGTGACCTTGAGCACCCGCGGGTGACGCTGGAGAATCCGCTCGGGTCGCGCGCCGAGGCAGCCGGTGACGATCACCCGCCCATTGCGCGCGAGGGCTTCGCCGATGGTCTCGAGCGATTCATCTACGGCCGCATCGATGAAACCGCAGGTGTTGACGACCACGACGTCCGCGGCTTCGTAGGTCGGCGCGACCTCATAGCCCTCCGAGCGCAGCTGCGTGAGGATCCGCTCGGAGTCCACGAGCGCTTTGGGGCAGCCGAGGCTGACGAAACCGACGCGTGGCGCTCGCGCCGCGGCGGACCGGGTGCGACCGCTCATTGCCGCGGCGAGTCATCCGGCGCCGCTACGGCCGGCGCGGGCATCGCGGGCTTCGGCGGCGGATGTTGCACCCGGTGCAGCGCGTAGAACACGAGCAGCACGACGACCGGCATGACCAGCCACGGCCAGACGGCCGTACGGCGCTCGCTAGCGGCCATACATCCCGGTGAGCTGCGCCTCGGCGAGCGCATGCGCGCGCACGTTATATGCGATCAACGCTGCGCTGGCCCCTTCGGGCACCTCGAGCTTCGGCACCTTCAGCGCATAGAGTTTGAAGTTGTAGTGATGCGGCTTGCCGGGCGGCGGGCACGGGCCGCCGTAGCCGACGGTGCCGTAATCGGTGCGGCCCTGTACCGCCCCTTTGGGCATCGTGCCTTTCTTCGGGTCGCCCGCCCCGGCGGGGAGCGAGCTCACCTCGGGCGGGATGTTGTACACCACCCAGTGCCACCAGCCACTCCCGGTCGGCGCATCCGGATCGTGCACCAGCAATGCGAAGCTCTGGGTACCGGAAGGGGTACCGCTCCAGGCGAGCGCGGGGGAGATATTCTGCCCTTTGCAGCCCATGTCGTTGAATACCTGCGCCGTAGCGAGCGTGCTGCCGTCGGTGAAGTCGGCGCTGGTGAGGGTGAACTTGGCCATGACCGCTGTCTCCTTCGCCGTGGTGGGTGCCGCGCTGAGCAGTGCCGTTGCTACGAGAGTCGACAACACGAGCCACGCAGCTGCCTTCGTGCTATTGCTGAGCATTCGCCGCTCCCCATTTCGGGGCCGCAAAACGAGCGGCCCGCCGCAGTGTGCAGCGGGCCGGGCTTGCAGTGCAAATCAGCGCTGTTGGTTGCGTCCGGTCCGGTAGGCTAACCGCGTACCCAGTGTCCCGGCTCCATGCGCCAGCCATTCCCATACGCACGCCAGCTGTGCGCGACCCAGCGGTAGCCGGGGCGCGGCGCCTGCCAGTAGCCGGGATGCCAGGCGTAGCGGCCGCCCTCCCAGAACCATGCGCCGCCCACCCAGAAGTAGCCGGGAGCGGGAGCAACGCCCACCACTTCGTAGCGCACCGGGGGCGGAGCTTCGTAAGCGACGACATGATAGGCGGGAGCAGGCGCCACCACGCACGCCGACACGCCGATGGCGAGCAGCGCGGCTGCAACGACGACTTTGGCGGACATGAATCTCATGCGACAGCCTCCTGTTGGTCCACGCACGGCTGCGCGAACATATGATTCAGAACGCGCCAGCCGGCTATAAGCGTACAGAGCGAGGTCTCCTCATGAGTGGCACCGATCCGCAGTTAACTCAATGCGCCGGGCTCGTTGACTACAATCTGTTCAGCAGCCATTCAGCCCTCAGCGATGCGCTGGCTCGCGAGGGGGTGGCGGAGGATGGCGATGAGCTCAGCGCACTCGGTGCACAACTCGGCACCGCGACCGCCTTCACACTCGGCGATGTTGCCAACCGCAACCCACCGCAGCTGCGCGCCTACGACCGTTGCGGTGAGCGGCTCGATACCGTGGAGTTCCACCCCGCCTGGCACGAGCTCATGCAGCTGCTCATCGCGAAGGGACTCCATACCGGTGCCTGGGCGCAGCCGCGCCGCGGCGCGCACGTGGCGCGCGCCGCCGGCTACATGCTGTGGGCGGAGGTCGAGAACGGCACGCAATGCCCGGCGACCATGAGCTACGGGGCGGTGCCGGCGCTCATGCCCCACGGGAAGACCTTCGAGCCCTGGCTGCGCCTGCTCCTGTCGCGGGAATACGATGCGCGCTTCGCGCCGGCGGAGGAGAAGCACGGTGTGCTGATCGGCATGGGCATGACCGAGCGGCAGGGCGGCTCCGACGTCCGCAGCAACAAGACCCGCGCACTCGCCGCGGCCGCCGGCGGACCGGGGAAGGAATACCGGCTGAGCGGACAGAAGTGGTTTTTCTCCGCCCCGATGTGCGATGCCTTCCTGGTGCTGGCGCAGGCTGCCGGCGGGCTCTCCTGTTTCCTGGTGCCGCGCTTCCGGCCGGACCGGAGCGTGAACGCGCTGCGCCTGCTGCGGCTGAAAGACAAGCTCGGTAACCGTTCCAACGCTTCCGCGGAAGTGGAGTTCGAGGACGCCTTCGGACTGCTCGTCGGGGAGGAAGGTCGAGGCATTCCGGTGATTCTCGAGATGGGTGTCTACACGCGGCTCGACAACGCCATCGGCGCCGCGGGTCTCATGCGCCAGTGCGCATCGCAGGCCATCCACCACGCGCGTCATCGGCGCGCCTTCGGCCGGCTGCTCAGCGACCAGCCCCTGATGCGCAATGTGCTCGCGGACCTCGCGCTCGAGTGCGAGAGCGCGGTCATGCTCAGCATGCGCCTGGCGCGCGCCTTCGACGCACAAGCGGATGAGCAGGCGATGCGGCTGCGCCGCCTCCTGACACCGGTCGCCAAGTACTGGATATGCAAGCGGGCGCCCGCCGTGTGCGCCGAGGCCATGGAGGTGCTCGGCGGCAACGGCTATATCGAGGAGTTCCCGATCGCGCGGCGCTTCCGGGAGTCCCCGCTCAATTCGATCTGGGAGGGCTCGGGCAACATCATGTGCCTCGATGTGCTGCGGGCGCTCGCCCGCGAGGAGCGCGCCCTGGAAGCGCTCGAGGCGGAGCTCGAGGGCGCTGCCGGGCGTGACGTCCGCTTCGACCGCTACCGCGCGGCGCTGCTGGCGGAGCTCGCCGAGCCTGCCGACAGCGAGCTGCGTGCACGCGACCTCACCCAACGCATCGCGCTGGCGGTGCAGGCCGCGCTGCTCCTGCGGCATGGGCCGGCAAGCTCCTGTGAAGGCTTTCTCGCCTCACGGCTCGTGGGCGGCGCCCCGGCGGCCTTCGGTACGCTGCCCCGCGGCGTCGACCACGAGGCGCTCATGGCGCGGGTCCTGTCGGCATGAGCGCGGCGCGTGCCGGCCCGGCCAGGTTCGACCGCGACTACTACCGCCGCTACTACTTCGATCCGCGCACCGCGGTCGCAAGCCGCAGCGAGATGCGCGCGCGCGCCCGGCTCATCGCCGCCTTCACGACTCACGCGGGACTGCCGGTGCGTCGCATACTCGATGCGGGCTGCGGCACGGGCCTGCTGCGCAATGAGCTGCGGCGGCTGCTGCCGCGCGCGCACTACCTGGCGCTCGAAAGCAGCGAGTACCTCTGCGAACGGTATGGCTGGGCGCGCGGGCGGATCGAGGATTACCGCGCACGCACGCCCTTCGATCTGCTGATCTGCTACGACGTGCTGCAATACCTGCCCGCCGTTGCCGCGCGGCGCGCGCTCGTGAACTTCGCTCGGCTGTGCCGCGGAGCGTTGTATTTCAGCGCGCTCACCCGGCACGACTACGAGCAGAACTGCGACCAGGCACGCACCGATGCGCACGTGCACCTGCGCAGCGCACGCTGGTATCGCAGTTTCCTGCGGCGGCACTTCCAGGAGGTCGGGCTCGGGTTCTGGCTGCGACGGGGCGCGCCGCTGACGCTCTGGGAGCTCGAGCAGGCGTCACGCTAGACCCGACGGCGCGAACGACGCGCCGTCGGGTGTGGTTCGATGTCCGTTCCGGCACGGAGCTTCTCGAGGTACGCCGCGTAGGCGTAGGTGCGGTCACGCTGCTTGCCGCTGGTCTCGGTGAGTACATGGAGGCTCTCGAGGACCCGCACGGCCTTGCCGGCGGTCGGCTTCGTCGTCTTGAGCAGCCTTACGACGGTCGGGATGCTGACGATCGGGTGCATCGGCAGTCGCTCCATCAACCTCATCGCCATGACCGAGGCGCTGCCTGCCGCGAGCAGGCGCTCACGGTCCGCGTTGACGAGCGTGAAGACTTCGCGCGCGGTCGCAACCGCCTCGTCCGCGATCGTCGTTACCCCTTCGAGGAAGAAATCCGTCCAGGCTTCCCAATCGCCGTGTTTCCTGACCGCATCGAGCAGTCGGTAGTATTCGGGCCGGTGGCGTTTGAAGAAGAGGCTCAGGTAGAGCAACGGCGCGGACAGCAGCCTCCAATGCCCGAGCAGGAGCGTAATCAACAGTCGCCCGATGCGGCCGTTACCATCCAGGTAGGGATGGAGGGTCTCGAACTGCGCGTGAGCGAGCCCGATGCGCACGAGCGTGGGCAAGCCGTCCCGAGCGTCGAGATAACCCTCGAGTTGGCCGATGAGTGCGGGCAACTCTTCCGGCGGCGGCGGCACGAATGCGGCGTTCGCAGGGCGCGTGCCGCCGATCCAATTCTGGCTGCGGCGCACCTCACCCGGTTGCTTGTGGGCGCCACGGACGCCGCGCATCAGTCGACGATGCGCCTCGTTGAGAAGGCGCATCGAGAGTGGCAGCCCCCGCTCGCTCTCGAGCTGTCCGCGCGCGTACCGGGTGGCATCGAGGTAGTTGCAGACTTCCCGTACGTCGTCGGTGGCTCTCACGTCCTGCCCGGCCTCGAATTCGAGGAGGTCGATGAGCGTGGCCTGGGTTCCCTCGATCTGGGAGGAAAGGACGGCCTCTTTACGAACGAAGGCGTAGATGAACCAGTCGACGGATGGCACCATCGCGCCGGCGATCTCGAGGCGCGCGAGCGCCTGCTCTGCGCGCGTCAGCAGCGCGGCGCGCGCGCCGTCCACCGCGAGCGGCGGATCGCGAGGCGGCAAGGGGTAGGGGACGAAGGGCGCTACCTCCTCGCCTGCGACGGTCCGCTTGACTGTCCGTCCGGTGACACGCATGTCAAAAGCTCTAGGAAAGCATTCTTTACCATGTTCGAGTGCTAGTAAATGACTCTTTTCTAGAATGCAGCGCTGGTAATGGGGGTTCCGACCCGGCGCATCGGCGCCCGGCCGCAGGCTCCGGCAGCGGTCGATTACGCTCTGGAAGCTGGAGTCGAGGTGAGTCCGGAGACTCGCTGCTGCGCCCGGCGGCGGCTGAAGAGCGGATAGAGCGGCAGCCCGAGCAAGATCAGCACGATAGTGGCGAGTGACTCCCGCGGCGCGCTGCGCAGCGCACTCACCACGATCCACACCATCACGGCGGCAAAGGCGAGCGGTACCCAGGGGTAACCCGGGACACGATACGGACGCGGTGCATCCGGCAGCTTCCGGCGCAGCACCGCAACGGCGAGCGCGACCGGAATCCAGAAGAGCGCGTAGGACATCACCGCCATGTTGGTGAGCTGATCGAAGGTGCCGGAGAGCGCGAGCAGCGCTCCCCACAGCGAAAGCAGCAGGAGTGAGGTCACCGGTACGCGGCTCACCGGCGAGAGCCGCCCGAAACGCTCGAAGAACAGCCCATCGCGAGCGGCCGCATACGGGACGCGCGCCGCGCTCAGAATGACTCCATTCATGGAGCCGATGGTGGAGATGAGGAATATCAACGCCGCGATCGGCGCAGCACGACCGCCGAGAAAAGTCTGCACCGCGCGGGTGGCGACCGATGGCGATTCGGGGTAGGCCGTGGAGTTGGCGCTCGTCACCTCCCAGAAAGGCAGCGCATAGAGATACGCGGTGTTGATGAGCAGATAGAGGCCGAGCACCAGCAGTGAGCCGCCGACGATCGCGCGCGGCAGATTGCGCTGCGGCTCGTGCACCTCGCCCGCCGCCATCGGCAGGAACTGCCAGCCGCTGTAGGCCCAGAGCGCCGAGAACAACGCCGCCCCGAAGCCGACCACGCCGCCGTTTCCCGCCCCCTCGGGGGCAGCCAGATTGGCCACGCTGCCCGTGCGGCTGAAGAGAAGCGCGCCGGCCGCGACGCCGATGATCGCGACCACCTTGGCTGCTGTCAGCAGCGTCTGCACCCGGCCGCCCAGCATGACCCCGGCGCAGTTGATCGCGGCGAACAGCGCGATGACGATGACGGCGAGGAGCTGGCGCGCGCCGAAGGCGAAGTGATAGTCGCTGCCGAAAACATGGAACGTGCGCGCCACCCACTCGGAGGGCAGCGGGTGGATGTCGGAGACGAAGATGGCCACCGCCGCCCCGTAGGCCGCGACCGCCGCACCGCCCAGCACGAAGGCGTTGCAGGCGAACAGGAACGCCGGGATCTCACCATAGGCGCGGCTCAGGTAGATGTATTCCCCGCCGGCGTGCGGCAGGAGGGCCCCGAGCTCGGCAAAGCACAATGCGCCGAGCATGGCCACGAGGCCGGCCGCCACCCAGGCGGCGAGCACCAGCGCAGGGGTACCCACCGCCTGCGCCACCGTAGCCGATTTGAGGAAAATCCCCGTGCCGATGATGATCCCCACCACGAGTGAGGTGGCATGGGTGAGGGTCAGATCGCGCCGCGGTTGCAGGTCCTGGGTGCTCATCAGCGCTATCGTACAATCGCTCGTGGCGATGCACGGAGGTAACCGTCATGAGCGGACATGAGTATCTCGCCCGCATCGAGTGGAAGCGCGATGGCGCCGCGTTCACCGACAATCGCTACAGCCGCGGCCACTCGTGGCACTTCGACGGGGGTGTTACGGTACCGGCGTCCTCCTCGCCGCAGGTCGTGCGCGTGCCGTTGTCGGTCGAGGCTGCCGTGGATCCCGAGGAAGCGCTGGTCGCTGCGCTGTCGAGCTGTCACATGCTGTGGTTCCTGGCGCTCGCCGCGGCCGCACACTGGCGTATCGATGACTACTGCGATGAAGCGGTCGGCACCATGGGGCGCAACGCTGCAGGGAAGACGGCGATGCTGAGCGTGACGCTGCATCCGCGGGTGCGCTTCTCGGGGGATGCGCTCCCCGCGCGCGAGGAGGTGCTGCGGCTGCACGAGCGCGCCCACGAGGAATGCTTCATAGCCAACTCGGTCACCACCGCGGTGCACATCGAGCCGCGCTTCGATGCCTGAGCGGCTCGCGACCTTTCGCGGCGCAGTGCATTGCGAGCGTGCGCCCGGGGTACCCGGCCTCACCCTGCGCGGCGAGACTGCGGAGGCCCCCGCCGAGCCGGCCGCGCTCGCCTTCAGTGGCTTTGCGCCGGATGACCTGCCCGATCATCTCGAGGACGCCTGGGTGGAGCGGCTCGATGCCGCGCACTACCGCATCGCCGACCGCACCCGCACCTGGGTCGTCACGGCAGCGGCAGTGCATCTGCACCGTGAGATCGCCGGCGCCTTCTATCGTGCCATTCCGCCACGGCCCGCCCCGTGGGCGAAGCGCGTGTTCTGGCGCGCGGTGCTGCTGCTGGCAGCGAGTCGGCCGGGGCTCGCGCTGCTGCGCGCGTTGCGGCGGCCGCACTGAGGTGGCAGCGCTGAGGCGGCAGCACTGGGCCGGGTGCTTCAGGAGCTCGGCGAGCGCAGCTCGAGAGCCGGAGTCTCGGCGAGCGGCACGCGCTGCGTGCCGAGGAGCGATGCGTACGCGGCCAGCTGGCTGTGGAACGTGCGGCTCCAGGTGAAGTGGCGCACCACGCGCAGCCGTGCCGCGGCTCCGAGCGCTTCGAGGTCGCGGTCGTAGAGCGCTGCGATGGCCTCTGCCATGCCAGCGGCGCTGTGCGGCTCGGCGAGCATACCGACGCTGTCGTCGACGAATTCCGGGAAGGCGCCCGCGCGCGCCGCGACCACCGGCCGCCCGCACGCCATGGCCTCGAGTATGACGAGGCCGAAGGTCTCCTGCGTGCCGGCGTGCACCAGCGCATCGGCAGAGGCGAGCCATTGCGCGAGCTCGTGACTGTCGCGCCGGTAAGGCATCATGGTCACGTTGGCGGCGGGACGTGCGTGGCGGGCGCCGCCGATGAGCAGCAGGTGATACGGCGCGCCGAGCCGTGCGAACGCCTGCAGCAGCAGCGGCAGGTTTTTCTCCTCCGCAAAACGGCCGGCATAGACCAGCACGCGCGCGTCGGCAGGCAGGCCGAGAGACTTCCGCAGCGTGTCGCTGCGGCATGCCGGGTTGAAGATCTCTGCATCGACACCGAGTGGCTGGTGCAGCGCCTGTGTGATGCCGATGCTGCGCAGGTACTCGCACATCAACCGGCTCGGGGCGAACACGAGGTCACAGCGCTCGTACAGCAGGCGTACGTAACGGCGCAGCACCGGCTCGGTGAACGAGCCCAGCAAGCGCCGTCCCGCGAGCTGGGGGAGATTCGAGTGATAGAACCCCACGAGTGGAATGTCGCGCCGCTGCGCCACCAGCCAGCCCGCCCAGGCCGGGTGGAACACATCGCCCGCCTCGATGAGCGTCGGCTCCAGCGCATCGAGCAGCCGGGTCCAGCGTCGCGGATTGAGCGGCAGCCGATAGTTGAAGGTCCCGGGAACCGGGTAGCCGGAGAGCGTGCATACGGCGCCGCGCTCGAGATGGGTGTCGCGGCCCGGCACGACGATGGTGTGCTCCCAGGCCGTGTGGGCGCCGAGCCATGCATGCTTCGCCGACAGGTAGCGTTTCACGCCGCCGCTGGTCGGCGAATAAAACAGGGTTGCGTCGACCAGGTGCACGGTTCTTGTTTCGCTGCCACGCGCCAATGGGCGCATTGCACCTTTATGATCCTGGTGTGTCAAGCGTGGGCGCGGCCCGTCCCAGCCATGTCAGCGTGATGTTGGGATTGACGTAAGCGTAAGATGACTCGAGGGCTGCACGCAGCTGAAAAGGCGGACCCATGACCGAAACCGTGACCCCCACGCGGCGCGGCCGCGACAGCCGGCGCGCGCGTGCCCTGTCGAGAGCCGTCAAATACCCCTACATCCGCCGGCGCCTGCAGCCCGTCGAGCTGCTGAGCTCGGAAGCGATCGAGATCATCGAGGCGAACGCCGATACGCTTCTCGAGGAGGTCGGCATCGAGTTCCGGCGCGACCCCGAGTCGCTGCGGCTGTGGCGGGAGGCGGGTGCGGATGTGCAGGAGGAGCGCGTGCGCATCCCGCGCGGGCTGGCGCGCAAGCTCCTCGCCACCGCACCGGAGGAGTTCACGCTGTTTGCGCGCAATCCGGAGCGCAACGTGCGCTTCGGCGGCGATGCCACCGTGTTCTCGCCGGTCGGCGGACCACCGTTCGTGAGCGACCTCGACCAGGGCCGGCGCTACGGCACGCTCCCGGATCTCGTCAACTTCATCAAGCTCGCGCACATGGCACCGGCCATCCACTTCTCCGGCGGCTGCATGTGCGAGCCGATGGAGATTCCTCCCAACAAGCGGCATCTCGATATCCAGTACTCGTTCTTCCGCTACTCGGACCAGGGGTGCGAGGCTACACCCGAGACCGGCGGACATGCTGCGGATGCCGTCGCACTCGCGCAGGCGCTCTTCGGCGCGGACTATCTCGAGGCCCACCCGGTGGTGCTCGGCAACATCAACTCCAATTCGCCGCTCGTATACGACGGGCGCATGCTGCGCGCGCTGCGCGTGTTCGCGAGCCACAATCAGGGGACCATCATCGTGCCGGCGGTGCTGGCGGGCGCGATGGGCCCGGTGACGCCGGCGGGGTGCCTGACGGAGATCCTCGCCGAGACACTTGCCGGCATGGCCCTGACGCAGCTCGTGCGCCCGGGCGCGCCCGTGATCCTCGGCTCGTTCGTCGGTGCGATCTCGATGCGCACGGGGGCGCCGACTTTCGGCACTCCCGAGGCGACGCAGATGATCTTTGCCACGGCGCAGCTCGCGCGGCGGCTGAAAATCCCGTGCCGCAGCGGCGGCTCGTTGTGCGCCTCCAAGGTCGCCGACGCACAGGCCGCCTACGAGAGCGCCAATACCTTGCTGCCGACGCTGCTCGCCGGAGTGCACCTCGTGACGCACGCCGCCGGCTGGCTCGAAGGGGGACTCGTCGCGAGCTACGAGAAATTCGTGATGGACGCGGATCAGTGCGCCATGATGCAGATGCTCGCGCAGGGGATGGACCTCACCGAGCGCGGCCAGGCGCTCGATGCGATCCGCGAGGTCGGCCCCGGCAGCCACTTCCTCGGCTGTGCGCATACCCTTGCCAATTTCGAGACCGCGTTCTATCAGTCGACCATCGCCGACTATTCCTCGTACGAGCAGTGGTCGCTCGAAGGCAAGCTGACCGCCGAGCAGCGCGCCAACCAGGTGTGGAAAAAGATGCTGGCGGACTACCAGGATCCGGGGATCGACCCGGCGCAGGATGAAGCGATGCTCGACTTCATTGCACGGCGCAAGGCGGTGCTCTCGGACACCATCGACGACGAGTGAGTCGCGTCGCGGATCGCCGACACCCGGCGTGACCACATTCAAGGTTTCGTTATTGGCTCGCAACGTCCGGCTGCTACACAGGTGCGATCTTCGCAGTAGCAGGGGGAGCAGCCGTGGCCAATTCAATTCCTCGCGCCGCAGCTTGGCCGGCGTGGCACTCTGGTGCCAGTATGACGAGCTACCTGCTCGAGGGGCTGCATCCCGGCTTGAACTATTTTGCAATGACTGCCGTGAACTCGGCTGGCCTGGAGAGCGCGCCCTCGGCGGTGGTCCCGGTCACTCTCTACTGAGACCAGGCCGCGCAACAGCCTCTTGCCGCAGCTGCCGCAGCAGCGCCCGGTGCACGGACAGGTAACCCGGCGCGGTCACCCGCCCGGTGTGCGGCAGGAGTGAGTTGACCTGCGCGAGCGCATGGAACGGCACCGACGGAAAGCTGTGGTGCTCGGCATGGAACGGCATGCGCCAGGTGAGGAGCCGCACCAGAGCGTTGGTATAGGTGGTGCGCGTGTTGGCGAGCATGTTGTCATCGAAAGCGCAGCCGCTGTGCTCGGCGAGCAGGAACAGCCTGAGGAAGGGTTGGCCGAGCACTGCAGGCACCATCCAGTAGAGGAGCGCTGCGGCGCTGTGCAGCGCAATCGAGGCCGCAGCGACGGCCACATAGCATCCCCACAGGATGCGCGCCTCGCGCACCACGGCCGGGGCGCGCGCTGCCGGCACGAAGGTGGCCGCGACGTGAGCGGTGAGCGCGTGCTGCAGGGTGGTCTGCACCCGCTCTCCCCAGTACGGCAGCCCGGAGACCCGCCACCAGTAAGCAGCCTGCGTCGCGGGTGGCGGCGTCGCGAGCTCCGGATCGCGCGCGCGGTTCTGGGTGAAGCGGTGATGGGCAAAATGGAATAGCCGAAAGTACTCCGGCGGCAGCACCAGCAGGGCGCCGCAGACCCAAGCGACGGCATCGTTGAGCGAGCGTGTGGCGAAGGCCGTGCGGTGGATGCACTCGTGCAGTGCGCAGAACAGGAAACACAGCACTGCGCCGTGGAGCATCAGGGAGGCGACGAGCCAGAGATGGCCACGACTCAACCACACCAGCGTACCGGTGGCCGCGAGGAGAGCGAGGTGGATGAAGAGCTGCAGGGCCCCCCGCCGGTCCGAGCGGCGCGACAGCGCCCGGATCGTCTCGCGGCTCAGAAACTTCGTCGGCAGCGCATCGATATCCATGGCGCCTCCGGCGCGCGATTTTAAGTCATGCCCAGCGGCCATGCGCAGGAGTCATGCGCAGGGGGCATGCGCAGGGGGCATGCGCAGGGGACGTCGACGGGTCTCTTGCGCGCGTGGGCCGGCGTCGCGAGGCGCGCCCTCCGGGAGGGTCAATGTAATCAAGCGGCTACGGCCGAGCTGGCGGCCTGCGAACTCAGGCGGGCTTTATGTTGGCGTTGAGACGGAACAGGTTGCCCGGATCGTAGCGTTTCTTGAGGGCGACGAGCCGCGGATAGTTCCCCCCGTATGCGGCCCGGATGCGATGCGTGTGCGCCTCCTGCAGAGATTCACCGAGATTCACGTAGTAGCCTTCGGCGAACTGACCGAGCTTCTCCCACGCAGCGCGCGTCCAGGCAGTGTTGCGCTCGGCGCCATCGCCCGGAACCGGCCACAGCGCGAACATCCCCATATCGTAGCTCGCATGGCGGTTCCAGAAGGCCGTCGCTTCCGGCGCCACGCGGCCGGCCGCGCCACCGCAGGGCTGAAAGCCGATTTCCCCGAAACCTGTGGGTAGCGGCGCGGCCTCGATGTAATCGACCACGGCATCGATGAGTGATGGTGTGATTGCACGCACCAGGCCGCCTTTGAAATAGCCGCCGTACGGGAAGGGTTTCACCGGATTTGCGGCACCCTGCAGCTTCACGTAGGTCGCCGGGCCCAGCTTGTCCGCGAGCGGCTTGCCGAACCGTCGCAGCGGCGCCACCACCCGCTCGCCGTCGGCGGGCGGACCGCAGTAACAAACATCGAGGCTGACAGTCGGCGGCTCTTTCGCGTCCAGGTTCACATCCGCCATCACCGACAGCTCATCGGGTGCCGACGCGATGTAGTCGGCGAAGCTGCGCAGCAACCGGCGCGCGTCCGTGAACGGGTAGGAAATCTCGCCACCGAAGAGCATCGGACCGACCGGGTGTAGCCGGTATTCGAAGGAGGTGACCACGCCGAAGTTGCCGCCGCCGCCGCGCAGAGCCCAGTACAGGTCCGGATTCTCGTGAGCGTCGGCGCGCAGCAGCCGCCCGTCTGCCGTGACCACATCCGCGCCGGTGAGATTGTCGATGGTCAGTCCGAACTTCTGCCCGATGCGCCCCAGACCGCCGCCGAGCGTCAGACCCGCAAGCCCGGTGTCGGAGGCTGTGCCGGCGGTGGTGGCGAGCCCGAAGGCCTGCGCCTCGCGATCGAACTGCCCGAGCAGTACGCCCGGCTCGGCGCGCGCGAGCTTCGCCGCCGGATCGATGTGCACGCTGCGCATCGCCGAGAGGTCGATGACGAATCCGCCATCGCAGACCGATTGCCCCGAGAGACTGTGTGCGCCACCGCGTACCGCCGTGAGCACACCGTGCGCCGCGGCGAAGCCGACCGCGTGGATGACATCGGCGGCGCCGGCGCAGCGCGCGATCAGCGCAGGCTTGCGGTTGAACGCGGCGTTCCAGAGCCGCCGGGCGTCGTCGTACCCGGCATCGCCCGGGCTCAGCAGCTCCCCGCGCAGCCCCGAGCGCAGCTCCTCGATGTCGCCCGCTTTGAGCATGAGGGACTGACCCTCGAGTCCGACCGCCGGCAGGTCGCCTTGCACCGCACCGAGGACGCGCCGGTGCGGCAACGAGGTCGCGGCGAGCGCAGCGAATCCCGCAGCGCAGAAGGTTCTTCTTCTCATGGCTCACTCCCGCGGGTGATGAGCCAAGCCTGCGCTCGGTGTTTCGCGAGTGTCAAGCCGCAGCGCCCGCTGCGCCCCCGCTGCCGTGCTGGTGCACGTACCGCTGTGGCACACTACGGCGCCTTCGTGCCACCCGACGGTCATGAGCGCCGAGGTGCTGTGACATGAGCCAACTTCTTCGCCGCCTGGTCGTGTTGCAGCCGGGTGAGGCGCCGGCGCTGCTCGCCTCCTTCGCGACGCTGCTGTGCACCTTTTCGAGCTATACCATCCTGCGGCCGGTGCGCGATGCGATGGGTATCACCTCCGGACTCGAGAAGATCCCGTATCTGTTCTGGGGTGTCTTCGCGGTGATGCTGCTCCTGCAGCCGGTGTACGGCTGGCTCACCTCGCGTTACCCCCGCAGCGTATTCCTGCCGTGGGTGTACGGTTTCTTTGCCGTGAATCTGCTCGGCTTCTACGTCTGGTTCCGTCTCGAGGCGGATCACACCTGGATTGCGCGCACCTACTTCGTATGGGTGAGCGTCTTCAACCTGTTCGTGGTGGCGGCTTTCTGGAGCTTGATGGCCGATGTCTTCACCCGCGAGCAGGCAGGGCGATTGTTCGGTTTCATCTGGGCCGGCGCAAGCACCGGTGGGCTGATCGGTCCGCTGGTGGCCCACGAGCTCGCGGTACCGCTCGGCGCCATCAACCTGCTGCCGATCTCTGCAGGGCTGCTGCTGCTGTCGCTCGTCTTCATGGCAGAAATCATCCGCTGGCAGCGCCGCGAGCGCCTCGAGGGAGTGCCCGTCGCGGCCGCGCCGTCGCAACCGTCCGCAAGACCCGAGAGCGCGCTCGGCGGCAGCATGTTCGCCGCCTTCACGCAGGTGGTGCGGTCTCCTTACCTCCTCGGCATCGCGCTGTTCGTGCTGCTCATGACCTGGGTGTCGACGTTCCTCTATCTCGAGCAGCAGGCCTTCGTCGCCAAGGTGTTCCACGGAGCCGATCAGCGTACGCGCTTCTTCGCCGGCATCGATTTCTGGGTGCAGGCCGCCTCGCTCATCATGCAGCTGCTGCTCTTCGGGCGGCTGTTCAAATGGGTGGGCCTGCGCGCGATGCTTGCCGCGGTGCCGCTCCTCATGACCGCGGGCTACGTGATCTTCGCCCTGGCGCCACGCTTCATGGTGCTGGTCGTGGTGTACGCCGTACGTCGGGTCGGTGACTACGCACTCACGCGGCCCTGCCGCGACGCGCTCTTCACGGTCGTCAGCCGTGAGGAAAAGTACAAGGCCAAGAGCCTGATCGACACCTTCGTGTACCGCGGCGGCGATGCCACCAGCGGCTCACTCTACCAGGCCCTCACCACCTCATTCGGCGCCGGGCCTGCCGCGATCGGCTGGGTGGGTGCGGCGATCTCCGCCGTCTGGACCGTGCTCGCTCTCGGGCTCGGACGAGCGCAGGAGGAGCGCGGTCGTCCGGAGGCACTCGCGCCGGCGACCCCGGCGGCTCGCTGAGGGTGCACGCTAGGCCGCGCTCGTCTGGGCCTCGCCGCCGGTCTGTGACAGGTCGGGATTCGCGCTGGCGCGCAGCGCTGCGGTCGCGGCGATGATCTCCGCGGCATTGGCGAAGCGCTCGCCGCGGGATTTGGCCATCAGGCGGCCGAGGAACGGCTCGTAGCGCGCCAGGTCGGCCGGCAGTGCCGGGAGTGGGGCGCTCACGTGCTGCTGCAGCACTTCCATCGCAGTCGCGCCGATGTAAGGCTTCTGCCCGGTGAGCAGCTCGTAGCAGATGACCCCGAGACTGTAGAAGTCGGAGCGGGCGTCGAGCCCATCGCCCTGGGCCTGCTCCGGGCTCATGTAGTAGGGCGAGCCGAGCAGCACTCCGGTCTGCGTACTGATGGTGCTGCCATCGACCGAGCGCGCCAGGCCGAAGTCGATCAGCGCCACCGAGTCGTTGTCGCGCAACATGACGTTCGGGGGCTTGAGGTCGCGGTGCACCAGCCCCGCCTCGTGCACCACCTGCAGCGCGGCGGCGATCTGTGCGATGTAATGCAGCGCTTCCTGCTCACTCACGCCGCGCTGGATGCGCGCCTTCAGGTCCCCGCGCGGCAGGTACTCCATGGCGAGGTACTCGAAGCCGCCGTGCACGCCGTAGTCGTAGATCTCGACCACGAGTGGGCTGTGCACCGCCATGATGGCGGTGTACTCGCGCTCGAGAAACTGCCGTCCGGCGGCCTCATCGCGCAGCGTCTTGCTGACCTTGAGAGCCACGTTGTGACCGCGATGGGCGCTGCTCGCGAGATACACCACGGCCTTCTCGGACTCGCCGATCTTGAGGCGCAGGACGTAACCGGGAATGAACTCGGCGTTGGTGGTGAGGAGAGCGGCGATGCCGCTCGGCTGCAGTGTCGCGCCGTCCGCGCCGGGCCGGGGCGACTCGGGACTGCCGGGCTCGGTGCGCTCGGCGGCGTTGCCGCCCTGCGCGGCATGGAGCTCCGCGTCGCGGGAGAGGTTGGCGAGACTTGCGAGACGCCGCGCGACGCGCCGCTCGACCCGGCGCAGCGCGACCCGCACCGCGGTGCTCAACCGCTCGGGCGTGATCAGGCGCTTGGGGAGATAGTCGACCGCACCGAGCTGCAGCGCGCGCACCGCCGTGAGCTCGTTGCCTTCGTCGGCGAGTGCGATCACCGCCGGCGTTGCCGGCTGCTCCCGCAGCCGTCGCAGCAGCGTCAGCCCGTGCGCGCTCGGGTCCTCGGGACTCGCGCCGAACTTCGCGGACAGCATCAGCAGGTCGCAGTCGCGCCCGGAAAAAGTGGCGCACCAGCGTTGGAATTCCTCGAGGTTGAGCATGCTGACGCTCGCCTGCGGGCACAGCACATCGAGGTGATGGCGCAGCCACTCGCCGTAGCGCCGGTCATCATCCACCACCAGCACCCGCGCCGGCGAAGCCGAGCGGCGCGCATTCATCGCTGCACCGTGAAGCGCAGACGCACGCGCGCTTGCTGGGTGACCGCGTGTCCGCCCTGCATCACCGGCTGGTAACGCCAGCGGCGCACGGCATCGCGTGCCGGCTGCTCGAAGATGCCGACCGGCTGCGCGCCGACCACCGTGACTTCGCTCACCGCGCCATCGGTGCCGACCAGGAACTGCAGGTCCACCCAGCCATCGATGCCACGCTCACGGGCCACGGTCGGGAACTGCGGCGGCTCGTAATGCGTGCGCGTGAGGTCCGCCGCATTGACATAGCTCCTTGCCTGTCGTGCCTGACTCTCCGCGGAGCCGAGCGCCGCCTCGATTCCGCTGAGCGCCGCCGCATCGGCCCCCGCATTGCGCGCCTCGGTGAGCCAGTGCCGCGTGCCGGCGAAGTCCCCGTTGCGTAATGCTTTGCGGGCCTCATCGATCGTCCGTGCGCCGTAGGCGCTGCGCGCCTTCACGGTGACGGGGTCGTCGGGCGCCTGCTGCGTGAGTTGAGCCAGATAGGAGCGGGCACTGTCGTTGGCGGGCTCGATGAGCGCACCGCGCTCGAGGCGCTCGTTGAACGCGCTCGCGAGCGCCGCCAGCCCCTCGGCATGCGCACTGCTGCGCAGCTGCTGCACCTCGGCACGCAGCGGGCTGATCTGCGCGGGGTCCGCGCCGATATCGGCGGCGGCGGCGATCCAGAGCTGCGCCTGCTCCGGGTTCTTCGCGCCGATGGCCCGCCGGGCTTCCTGCTGCAGGCGGTCGAGGAGCTCCTGCGTCGCCTGCGCGACTCCCGGGTCCTGGGGGGAGAGTGCGCGGGCCGCGTCGAGGTAGGCGCGCGCATTGTCCGCGGGTGGTGCAATGAGCGCGCCGCGCGTGAGCGCATCGTGCACACGACTCAGCTCCTCCGCGAGGCGCGCATCGAGTTGCTTCTGTGCAAGCTGCTGGCGGGCCTCGAGCGCGGCGCGCTCGCGCTGTGCACCGATCTGCGCCGCGAGAAACGCGACGCGCGCGTTGCCCGGGTCGATCGCCCGTGCCTGATCGGTGAGCTGCTGCGCGGCGTCCAGGTGCTGCTGCTGCAGCTGCGCTTCGGCCGCGGCGAGCAGGCGGTCGATGACCTGCGAGAGGCCGTTGACGGCGCGCGGGTCGCGCGCATTGCGACGCAGCACCTCGCGGTAGAGGTCGGCCGCGCTCGCGCCCTCCGGTGCGACCAGCGTGCCGGCGGCGAGCGCGGCATCGGCGCGCGCGAGCAGGCTTTCGAGGCCGGCGTCCGCCTCGTTGGTGGGGGCTGCCGGCGCCGGCGCGCTTGCCGACTCGGGGCCCGGCGGGACGTGCAACACGTGCCACAGGAAAGGTGTGGCGATGGCCACCGCGGCGAGCAGCAGCCACGGGGCGATAGCGCGGCGCTGTGGAGCCGCGGCGGTCGGCTGCGGCAGCACCGCACCCTGCGCGTGGCGGCGCCAGGCCGCATCGACGAACAGGCGCACGCGCTGCTCGGAGAGCGGCCGGTGGAGGAAGCGGTGTACGGAGCCATCCGCGATCTGCGCGGCGAGTGCTCCCTGCTGATCGGCGCCTCCGGCGACGATCAGCACCAGCTCCGGAAACTGCGCATGCAGTCGATCGATGAGCTCGGCGGCGGGACTTGCGAGCGCGGCGCAGTCGATGACCGCGACTCCTCCCTGGTGCGTCATCAGCGTGCTCGAGAGATCGACCTCGGAGCCGACCGGCAGCAGCCCGTGGGCCGCGTCGGTTACCTTCCTCAGCAGGGCGACGAGCGAAGCATCACGGGTCAGCACGATGAGCGGCGCCGGCGCGAGTCCGAGGCGCAGCGCCGCCATCCCGAGCGGCGTTGCCGCCCGCAGGTCTCGCGTTGGGATCTTGGGGGACACCCGTGTCACTTATGGAAAATCCGCCCGTCGGGCCGCCATGCCCGGCCGCGGGGTTAAGATGACGTAAGACCCCCTACCTGTCGCTAACCGCGCAGGATTTCTGTGAAGCTGGTCATCCTGTGACGCAGTTAGCAGGGCGGCCGTTCAGTCGCGCGGCAGCAGGAACTTCGAGCCGTTGAAGCTGAGGATGGCCCCCTCGGGGGTGATGCTCTCGACGCGCGCGCCTTCGGGGAGCGTGTCGCCTTCGCGCAGCTTGTGCATGTTGATCATCACGAAGCGGTCCTGCGGGCGTGCCGCAAACACATGCAGGTCGAGACGCAATTGCGGCAGCTGCGTGCCTGGGGTGCTGGTCAGGTCCTGATACAGCGGCACGCCGGAGGCGGTGCCGCGGCTCACGTGGCTGCCAAGGCCCGGCGCAGCGGGCGGCGGCTCCTGCGCCGGCGCGTAGTCCTCCGGGTTCGTCCGCTCCGCGCTCGCGCCGGCGTCCGGCGCGGCCGGTGGCGACACCGTTGCAGCGGTGGACTCTGCGGGCGGTGGCGGCGCAAGCGCTGAGGGGGGTGCAGCGACCGGTGCGCTGCTCGCGACCGGCGCACTGGTTGCGACCGGCGCACTGGTTGCGACCACCGGCACTGGCGGCGCCGCGGGCAGAGTGTTGCTGGTGAGCGGCGCGGCGGGATGAGCCTGATGCCGCAGCAGCATCCACGCGACGATGCCGAAGTTGAGCACGAGCAGCAGCACGATCGCGATGGCCCACAGCGGCAGGCGCGTGCGCGGCGGCGCGACGCGCACCTCGAACAACGCCGGGCCGCTCTGTCGCTGGCGATCGGATTCGGACTTCTTCAGCGCGTCGAGGATGAACGACATGTCAGCCGCCGTGGTGCGTGTCGACCGCCGAGAGGAGCGGCGCGTCCGAGCCGGCCACGGCCCCGGCAAGCGCGATCTGCGTCTGCACCCCGGCGATGCCGTCGACCGCGAGCTGATGCAGGCGCTGGAACTCGCGCACCTGCGCGGCGAGCTCGTCATCGAACACATCGCTCACCGGCCCATCGCTCTGCGTACCGCGCACGCGCTGCAGACTCTGGCGCAGCCAGCGCACCTGCTCGCCGCGCATGCCGCTCGAGAGAGCCTTGACGGGGGAGCTCGCCGGCCGCCACAGCATGACGAAGTCGCCGAGCCAGTAACGCGAGAGCTCCCCGAGTCTCACCGCCTGGGGGCCGCCGAGGTCGAGGTGCCCCTGCTCGTCATCGAGTGCCGTGAGCACGACCTGATAGGTGGCTCCCGCGCCATCGTGCAGCAGCAGGATGGCGGGGTGGTTGTAGAGGCGCAGCTGGCCGAAGGAGCCGCGCTCGGCGATGCAGGCGAGACCCACGGTCGCCGCCTGGGTGCACGGATCGGTGGTGCTCGGCTGGTACTTCGCGCCCCACAGACCAAAGAGCTTGCCGAAGGCACTGTCGGTGTCGGTCTCGGCGAGATGCCGGGCGAGCAGTTGTGGAAGCTGCGGTGAGCTCGGCCCCGGGCGCGCAGTGCTCGCGAGCGCCACCGGCAATGCCGAGGCGCGCTCCTCCGGCGATGCGGCGCTCGCGCTGGCAACGGGTGCGTGGCTGTGCCAGGGCTGCGCCTTCCAGACTGCGAACGTGACGCCGCTCAGCAGGAAGGCGATGGCCGCGGTCGCGGCCCAGGGCAGCCAGTCGGGCGTGAAGCGGCGGCCGAACACCTCCGCGGCCGCGCTGCGCACCAGGGATGCCGTCACGCGGTGCCGATCGAGTGAGTAGGCGCCGAGGAGCGCACGGTCGCAGATCACGTTGATGACGCGCGGCACTCCCTGCGAGAGGCTGAAAACGGCGTTGAGCGCCTGCGGCGCGAAGATGTCGTTGGTGGCGCCCGCGACCCGCAGGCGGTGGCGGACGTACGCGGCGGTCTCATCGTGCGACAGCGGATTGAGGTGATAGCGGCCGGTGATGCGCTGTGCGAGCTGGCGCAGCTCGGTGCGCCCCAGCAGCTCGCGCAGCTCCGGCTGCCCGATGAGGATGATCTGCAGCAGCTTCTGGGTGTTGGTCTCGAGATTGGTGAGCAGCCGCACCTGCTCGAGCACTTCCGGCGAGAGGTTCTGTGCCTCATCGACCACGAGCACCACGCGGTGGCCGGCCGCGTGCGCACGCAGCAGGTACTCGCTGAGGATGTCCACCAGGTCCTTCAGGCTGCCGAGCGCGGAGTCCGGGACACCGATGCCGAGCTCCTCGCAGATGGTGAGGAGGAACTCGGGCGCAGTCATCTTCGGATTCAGGATGAGCGCGATCTCGGCGTTCTTCGGCGTCTGCGCGAGGAGCGAGCGCACGATGGTGGTCTTGCCGGTGCCGACCTCCCCGGTGAGCTGCACGAACCCGCCGGCTTCGTTGATGCCGTACAGCAGGTGCGCGAGCGCCTCCGCATGCCGCTCACTCAGGTAGAGATAGCGCGGGTCGGGGGTGATCGCGAACGGCTTTTCGTTGAGGCCGAAGAACGACAGGTACATGAAATGATGCTACTCGATCGTATTGCCGCGCCGCAGTGCCCGGCTGCCGAAGCGCGCCCGCGCCTCGTCGAAGGCCGCATCCAGGCGCCCGGCACGATGGCTGTCCTCGAACAGGCCGAGCTGCGAGGCGGGAGTCAACCCAGAGAGGACCACCCCCAGCAGGCGAAGTTTCGCACCGCGGTTGGCAGCGAGCCAGCGGCCGAGCAGCTCGCGGGCCACCTCCGCCACCGCCCGCGCCTCGCAGGTGGGGGGTGCGACCGCGCGCTGTCGCGTGAAGGTGACGAAATCGGCGCGCCGGATCTTCACGCCGATGCAGCCCGTCACCAGGCCGCGGCCGCGCAGGCGGCTCGCCGCCAGGTCGGCGAGGCGCGCCAGCTCCCGCTGCAGGCCGCGCGCATCGCCGCTGTCCTGCTCGAAGGTCTCCTCCGCGGAGATGGATTTCTCCTCCACCTGCGGCAGCACCGGCCGCTCATCCACCCCTGAGGCGCGCTCGCGCATCCAGGCGGTGTAGCGCCCGAAGAGCGGCCACAAGACTGCATCGGGCGCGCTGCGCAGCTCCCCGAGTGTACGGATGCCGGCGGCCTCGACCTTCGTCCCGGTCTTGCGCCCGAGACCCGGCAGACGCCGCACGGGAAGCGGATCGAGCACCGCGTGCACGCGCGCGGGCTCGACCACCGTGAGGCCGTCGGGCTTCATGAGATCGGAGGCGATCTTGGCGATCAGCTTGTTCGGCGCGACGCCCACCGAGGCGGTGAGTCCGGTGAGCGCGGCGATGCGCTGCTTGATGCCGCGTGCGATACCGACCGCGCCACCCGCGAGGTGCGCACTGGCCGTCACATCGAGGAATGCCTCATCGAGCGACAAGCCCTCCACGAGCGGGGTCACCTCGTGGAACACGCCGAACACCAGGCGCGACACCTCGCGGTAGCGCTGCATGCGCGGCCGCACGCACACCGCCTGCGGACACAGCCGCAGCGCGCTGCGCATGGGCATGGCGGAGTGCACCCCGAAGCGGCGCACCTCGTAGCTCGCTGCCGCGACGACGCCGCGCGCGCCTTCCCACCCGACGATGACCGGCCGGCCGATCAGCCCGGGGTCATCGTGCTGCTCGACCGATGCGTAGAACGCATCCATGTCGACATGCAGCACCGCCCGCGTCATCGCCGGGTCCGGGCAGGCCGCCCTACGGCGCGACCGTGACGGTGATCTTGCGGGACATGAGCGGCGGGGAATGCGGAATGTGGTTGGCGTCGGCGAACAGCAGTTGCAGCGTGTGCTTGCCGGGACTGAGATTCACCGTAGTCTCGGTCTGCCCCTTGCCGAAATGCACGATCTTGTCGGTCGCCGGCAGCGGCGCGGATGGATCCGCCGGCGGATCGGTGTCGATCAGCAGGTGATGATGGCCGGTGTTATCGACCTTCGTTCCGGCGGGCGCAATGCCCATGCCCTTCAGTCCGAACTGCACCAGCACCGGGTTGTGGACGGTGGCGCCGTTCTTCGGGCTGATGATGTACACCTCGGCACCGGGTGCCGAGGGAGTGCGCTCCTGGGCGAGCGCCACGGAGCTCGCACAGAGCGGGCCGACGAGCAGAGCGGCCATCAGGTAACTACGCATCGACTTTCTCCCCTCATGCGACGTGGAAACTGGACCTGGCGGCCGGCTCCTTCTCCGCGGCAAGCTCCTGCGGCTCGAAGTCATCGACGTTGATGAGGTCCATCACCTTGCGATCGTAGTCGCGCAGCGCCGCGGCCTCGGTCTCCGAGAGAATGCCGGCGGCGAGCGCCTGCTGGATGCGGCCCGGCAGATCGAGCGCGGTGACGCGCCCGGTGTTGATACCCTCGACCCGCAGGCGCTTTTCCAGCGGCTCGAGCTGCACCGCGAGCAGCAAGGCCTCCTGCAGCAGCCCGAGCGGATTGTGCGGCTCGAGCGTGCGGTAGGTGAACTGCCCGAGCCGCTCGCGTGCCTGGGTCGGTGCCGTCACGAGCGCGGCGACCTGGCGGCCGAGAGCGTCGTGCGGGGCGGAGTACACGCGGCCGCGCGGGAAGATGAGCGCGCGCATCAACCCGGCGAGCAGCCGGTTCGGGAAATTGCGCAGGAACCCGTGCAGTTGCTCCTGCGCCTCATAGAGCAGATTACGGCACGCCCACTCGACGATCGGCAGATCCTCGAGCTGCCGCCCCTCGTTCTCGTGGTGCTTGAGCACCATGGAGGCGAGATACATGCAGGAGAGCACATCGCCGAGCCGCGCCGACAGTCCCTCCTTCTTCTTCAGATAGCCGCCGAGCGAGAGCATCGCCACATCCACCGCGAACGCGAAGGAAGCGGAAAAGCGCACGACGTGCTGGTAGTAGCGCGCGGTAGCTCCCTGCACCGGCGCGCGCGTGAAGCGAGCATGAGTGAGCGCCATGATGAACGAGCGCACCGCGTTCGAGATGGTGAAGCCGATGTGGCCGAACAGCGCCCGATCGAAATCGTCCACGCCGGCCACGCGGTCCGGGTTGCGTGCGGCGCTCATCTCCCGCAGCACGAACGGGTGGCAGCGCAGGGCCCCCTGGCCGAAGATGATGAGGTTGCGGGTGAGGAGGTTGGCGCCCTCGACGGTGATCGCCACCGGCACGATCTCGTAGCCGCGCCCGAGGTAGTTCTTCGGGCCGAGCATGATGCCCTTGCCACCGTGCAGATCCATGGCGTCGTTGGCCACCCGCCGGCCCATCTCCGTGACGTGGTACTTGAGCATGGCCGAGGGGACCGAGGGCTTCTCACCACCATCGATGGCGCCGGCGGTGACCGAGCGCGCGGCGTCCATGGTGTAGGTGAGGCCTACCATGCGTGCCAGCACCGACTCGACGCCCTCGAAGCGCGCGATGGGAGTGTTGAACTGGCTACGGATGCGCGCGTACGCGCCGGTGGCCCACACGCCCGCCTTCGCCGCCCCGGTGGTGTTGGAGGGCAGCGAGATGCAGCGCCCGACGGAAAGCTGCTCGACCAGCATGCGCCAGCCGCAGCCCGCCATGCCGACGCCGCCGATGATGGAATCGAGCGGCACGAACACATCGCGTCCCTGGATCGGACCGTTCTGGAACGGGATGTTGAGCGGAAAGTGACGGCGGCCGATGCTCACCCCCGGAGTGTTGCGCGGAATGAGGGCGCAGGTGATGCCGAGGTCGGTCCGCTCCCCGAGCAGCCGGTCGGGATCGAACATGCGGAAGGCGAGCCCGATGACCGTCGCGACCGGCGCGAGCGTGATGTAGCGCTTCGAGAAATTCAGCCGCAGCCCGAGCACCTCACGCCCCTGCCACAGCCCCCGTGTCACGATGCCGGTGTCGGGGATGGAAGCGGCGTCGGAGCCCGCCCGCGGCCCGGTGAGCGCGAAGCAGGGGATTTCCTCGCCACGCGCGAGCCGCGGCAGGTAGTGATTCTTCTGCTCCTCGGTGCCGTAGTGGTTGAGCAGCTCCGCGGGCCCGAGCGAGTTGGGCACGGCCACGGTGGAGGAGGCCGTGGCGCTGCGGCTCGCGATCTTCGCCAGCACGCAGGAGTGCGCGTAGGCCGAGAACTCCAGCCCCCCGTAACGCTTCGGAATGATCATCGCGAAGAAGCCGCGCGTGCGCAGGAAATCCCAGACCTGCGGCGGCAGGTCGGCGCGCTCGTGGGTGATGTTCCACTCATCGAGCATGCGGCAGAGCTCTTCGCACGGGCCATCGAGGAATGCCTGCTCGGTGGCAGAGAGCTGCGGCGGCCGTGCGGCGAGCAGCTTTTCCCAGCGCGGCGCGCCGGTGAAGAGCTCGCCGTCCCACCAGACCGTGCCCGCCTCGAGCGCCTCCTTCTCCGTCTGCGACATGCGCGGCAAGAGTTTCAGGTAGGTCTTCATGAAGGGGCGGGTGATGAGCGTCTTGCGCAGCGGGCGCAGGTTGAGCAGCCACAGCGCCGCGAGCAGCACCCACAGGAACCCCTTGCATACCCCCGCCGGCGCGCTACTCGCACCGAGCCAGGTATAGGCGGCGAGGAGTGCCGTGAAAGTGACGGTGAAGGCGAGCAGCGACAAGCGCCGGTAGGCGAGGAACAACACCGCGGCAACGAACAGCAGGGTGATGACACCCCCGGTCTGCGTCACGGCATAGACAGCCGCCAGCACGACGATCAACGATACGACGGCACCCAACATCGAGGCTTCCTCCGTGCGGCAGCGGCGCGCGCCCCCACTATAGCCGCGGATCAGCCGAGAAGGTCTTTCACTCCTTCACGTTCCTCGCGCAGCTCGGCGTAGGTCGCATCGAGCCGCTGGCGGCTGAACTCATCGATGGCGAGCCCCGGCACGATCCGGTAGGCGCCGTTGCTCACCGTCACGGGATAGGAGAATACGACCCCCGGCCCGATGCCGTAGCTGCCATCGGCGGGCACCGCCATGCTGACCCAGTCGCCCGCTGCCGTGCCGTGCACCCAGGTGTGGACGTGGTCGATCGCGGCCGAGGCGGCCGAGGCGGCCGATGAGGCGCCACGCGCCTTGATGACCGCCGCGCCGCGCTGCTGTACGACCGGAATGAAGCTCTCCGTGATCCAGCGGGCATCGACCAGCGATTTGGCGGGGCGGCCACCGACCTCGGCGTGCGAGAGATCCGGGTACTGCGTGGAGGAATGGTTTCCCCAGATGGTCATGCGGCGGATGTCGCTGACGTGGCTGCCGGTCTTCTCCGCGAGCTGCGCGAGCGCGCGGTTGTGATCGAGGCGCGTCATGGCGGTGAAATTGGCTTTCTGCAGATCGGGCGCATTGGCCTGCGCGATGAGTGCATTGGTGTTTGCGGGGTTGCCGACCACGAGCACCTTCACGGCGCGGTCGGCGACCTCGTTCAGCGCCTTGCCCTGTGCCGAGAATATCCGGGCGTTGGCGAGCAGCAGATCCTTGCGCTCCATGCCCGGACCGCGCGGCCGCGCGCCGACGAGGAAAGCCACCTGGCAGTCGCGAAAGGCGACGCGTGCGTCGTCGGTCGCCACGACTTTCCCGAGAGTTGGAAAGGCGCAGTCATTGAGCTCCATCACGACGCCCTGCAGCGCCGCGAGCGCCGGGGTGATCTCGAGAAGATGGAGGTTCACGCGCGTCGAGGGCCCGAGCGCCGCGCCTGCCGCGACACGAAACGCGAGGGCATAACCGATCTGGCCGGCGGCCCCGGTGATCGCAACATTGATCGCGTTCATGGCGCTCACGTATGTCCATTGAAAAAGGGCCCGGAATTCTAGCCTGTGCCCAATGAGGCGCCCTAGCTTGCCCGGGGCCGGCCCGGGGACTCCCCAGGATGGTGAAATGGCTTGACACTTAAGTAGTGTTCTACTAGAGTATATCACCAAGGAACGGTGCTACCGCCCGTCCGATGAGACCCAAAACCCAGGAGACCCCCATGAACGCCCTCGCTTCCACGCTCTACCGAGACCTCACCTGTGCCGCCGCCGCGACGATCATCACGCTGCTCCTCTCGGTAACCTTCGTGCAGTCGACCTCCGTCCCACCGGGGCAACACCTCTGGCCGGCCGCGTTCGGGCAGATTCAGCCCGAGCGCGCCTGGTTCGGTCAGCCTGAGCCCGCTGTTTTGGTAGATTAGTGCGCTAATCTCCTGCCACAGGGCACCGCGCAGACATTAATGGATCCGCAGTGGGACGAGAGTTCCCCCATCTATCGGCAGCTGCGGGACCGGGTGGTCGCGATGATCCTCGAAGGGGTCCTCAAGGAGGGGGATCCGCTGCCCTCGGTCCGCAGCGTGGCCGCGGATTTCCGGCTCAATCCGCTCACGGTGCTCAAGGGCTATCAGCAGCTCGTCGACGAGCAGCTGGTGGAGAAGCGGCGCGGCCTCGGCATGTTCGTCAGTGCGGGGGCACGCAAGGCGCTGATGAAGGACGAGCGGCAACGCTTCCTCGAGGAAGAGTGGCCCAAGATCCACGCCACGATCCAGCGGCTCGGCCTCACGCCGGAGGACCTGCAGCGTGCCGCCGCCGCGGCGCCGGCGGTCACCTGGCCCGCCGCGCAGAGCGCCGCCCCCGCTGCAGAGCCGACCCCAGGTGCGGACTACCGCGACGACAGCTGAGAGGGTGTCCGCTAACAGCGCCCCATAGATCGCGCTTATCATCCTGATCCGGACAAGCGATTGGCCCGCGCAGCGCGGCGGCGCTCTAATGGCGCTCCCGGCCACAGGAGACTGACATGTTTGATACCCGCAACGACCTGCCTGCCAACGTGCGCGAGCAGGTGGTGGAGCTGCTGAATGCACGGCTCGCGGATGCCATCGACCTCGGCGCACAGAGCAAGCATGCCCACTGGAACGTGAAGGGCCCGAACTTCATCGCACTGCACGAGCTGTTCGACAAGGTGGCCGAGAGCATCGAGGACCAGATCGACACCATCGCGGAGCGCATCACCGCGCTCGGCGGCCGCGCCTACGGCACGATCGCCCAGGTCGCCCGCCGTACGACGCTCAAGCCCTACCCCGAGGATATCGCCGAGGGCCAGTCGCACGTCGATGCACTCTCGGCCGCGCTCGCCGATTATGGTGCCAGGGTGCGCGCGGCGATCGACGCCGCCGACCGGCTCGGTGATGCCGATAGCGCGGACCTCTTCACCGGTGTCTCGCGTGAGACCGACAAGTACCTCTGGTTCCTCGAGGCGCATCTGCACGCGAAGCGCTGAGATCTCGCGCGCTGCCCATGGCCGTCGAGGTTCGCCGCACCGCTAGCGGGCTGCAGCTGGACCTGACCGGTCAATGGGGCTTGCCCGATATCGAGGCGGCGCGCGCGCAGCTCGCCGCGGTCGATCTCCAGAGGGTGCGCGCCGTCGAGGTCGATACCCGTGGCGTCGCCGCGCTCGAGCTCTCCGGGGCCTGGGCGCTGCAGGAGTTCCTGCAGCGTGCCGAGGCGGCGGGCGTCACGGTCTCCTTCGCGGGCGCGCCGCCCGACCAACTGCGCCTCATCGAGCAGACGCTCAAGCAGCCGGAGCCGACCGTTGCGGGCGAGGGCGGCAGCTTCGAGGCCGAAGGACTGCTGCACGACATCGGCCACTATGCGGTGCATGCGGGTCATGATGCGCTGCAGTCGTTTGCGTTCGTCGGCCACAGCCTCGTCACGCTGCTCGCGAGCCTGCGCAGCCTGCGGCGGCTGCGCCCGATCTCGGTGGCGCGGCACGTCTACGACACCGGCATCACCGCCATACCCATCACGGCGCTCATCGCCTTCCTCGTCACCGTCATCATCGCGTACCTGAGCGCGCAGGAGCTGCGCGGGCTCGGCGTCGACATCTACGTCGTGGACCTGGTCACCCTCGGTGTGCTGCGCGAGCTCGGGGTGCTGCTCACCTCGATCATCACCGCCGGCCGCTCGGCGAGCAGCTACGCAGCCGAGCTCGGCTCGATGCAGCTCAATGAGGAGGTGGACGCGCTCATCGCCACCGGCGTCGACCCGTACGAGGTGCTGGTGGTGCCGCGCCTGCTCGGCTTCATGATCGCGCTGCCGCTCCTCACCGTCATCGCGGACCTCGTCGGGCTCACCGGCGGGGCGCTCCTGTGCCGCTTTCTGCTCGACATGCCGCTCACGCAGTACGTCAACCGAGTCAACGAGTCGATCTCCAACACCGCCTTCTGGGTCGGCATCTGGAAGGCGCCGGTATTCGCGATGCTCATCGCGCTCGCCGGCTGCTACCGCGGCATGCAGGTGCGCGGCTCGGCGCGCGAGCTCGGCCACAAGGTGACGGTGGCCGTCGTGCAGGCGATCTTCCTGGTGATCCTCGCCGATGCGGTGTTCGCAGTCGTATTCATGAAGCTGAACATCTGAGCATGCGCTACCCCCTCATCGAAGTGCGGGGCCTCGTCAACCGCTTCGGCGATCAGCTGGTGCACGACGGGCTCGACATGGAGGTGCGCGCGGACGAGGTGTTCGGCATCGTCGGCGGCTCTGGCGCGGGAAAATCCGTGCTGCTGCGGAGCATTCTCGGGCTGCAGCATCCGGAAGCCGGCACCGTGCGGATCGAGGGCCATGACATCACCCGCATGAGCGAGGCCCAGCTGCGGCCCATCAAGGCGCGCTACGGCGTCGCCTTCCAGAGCGGCGCACTCTACTCGGGCCTCACCGTGCTGCAGAACGTGCAGCTGCCCATGATGGAGTATTTCGACCTTTCGCCGACGCTGCTCGATGAGCTGGCGATGCTCAAGATCCGCCTGGTGGGACTGCCACCCGATGCCGCCGGCAAGTACCCGGCCGAGCTCTCCGGCGGCATGGTGAAACGCGCCGCGATTGCGCGCGCGCTGGCGCTCGATCCGGCGCTGTTGTTCCTCGATGAGCCCACCTCGGGTCTCGATCCGGTGAGCGCCGAGGCGTTCGATGAGCTGGTGTTGTTCCTGCAGAAGCAGCTGCGGCTCACGATCGTCATGATCACGCACGATCTGGACAGCATCTTCCGTACCTGTAATCGTGTCGGGGTCATCATCAACCGGCGCATGGACTCGGATACCGTGGAGCGCATCGTCGAGCATCCCGACCCGTGGATCCAGGAGTACTTCCACGGCGAGCGGGCGCGCGGCGCCCGTATCGCTGCGGCGGCCGACCGGAGCGGGCATGGAGCGTGAGGCGAATTACGCTGCGGTCGGGGCGTTCGTGCTGGTCGTGCTCCTTGCGGCGGCGCTGTTCGTCTACTGGTATTCCGATACCCGCGAGCACCGCGACTACAACCGCTACGAGATCTATTTCACCGGCAGCGTCAGCGGTCTCGAGCGCGGCGCCGCGGTGCGCTACCTCGGCGTCGGGGTGGGCCGGGTGGTCGATCTGCGCATCGATCCGCGCGACTCCGCCCGGGTCGAGGTGATCGTCGACATCGATGCGAGCACGCCGATCTCGGCGCACACGGTGGCGGAGCTGCAGCTGCAGGGCGTGACTGGACTGCTTTACATCGATCTCGGCGAGGACCGTAACGACAAGCGGCTCGCGCCGGCGGTGCCGAGCCTGAAGTACCCGGTGATCCGCTCGGCGCCCTCGCGCTTCGACGTGTTCCTCGCGAGCCTGCCGGAGCTGGTGGCGGGGGCCAACGATGTCGTGCAGCGCGCCAAGGAGCTGCTCAGCACCGGGAATGTGGCCGCGCTCTCCGCCGCGCTCGGCAACCTCAGCAAGGCGAGCAGCCACCTGCCGCAGACCGTCCACGATCTCAACCAGCTGATCGCGGAGCTGCGCGGCGCGAGCGCCGAGCTCACCGCCACGGCGCGCAGCACCCACGACCTCATCGACACGGCGCGGCCGGAGGTGCTGGCGGTGCTGCAACGGCTGCACAACATCGGCGAGAACCTCGCCGACGCGACCCGGCAGCTCGATAAGGTGATTGCGGAGAATCGGCAGGACCTGCGCTCGTTCACCCGCGACGGGCTGCCGGAGATCGAGCGCCTGGTACGCGAGGGGCGCGCTGCGGCCGAGGATATCCGCGCGCTCTCCGACAGCCTGCGCGAGAATCCCGCGCAGCTCCTGTATCAGCCACCGGAGCGCGGCGTGGAGATTCCCCAGTGATCCGCAGCCCCGCTGCACGCCTGACGCCGCTCGCACTCTGCTTCGGTATCGCTGCCTGCACGGGCCTCTTTCACAGCAACGCGAAGCCCGAGCAGATCTATTACCTGCGGGCTCCTGCTGCCCCGGACGCGGCGAGCCACGCCGCGGCGATGCCGGCGTCGCTACGCGTCGGGCGGGCGGAGGCGGGACCGGGCCTCGATACCACGCACATCATGCTGCTGCAGGCCGACCATCGCATGAACTTCTACACCGGCACGCGCTGGCCGGCGCCCGCGCCGCGGCTGCTCGAAGCGCTCGCGGCGCAGACACTGCGGGCCTCGGGGCAGTGGGCCTCGGTGCAGGATTCCGCCAGTCCTTTTCCTTCCGACTACCTGCTGCAGATGCATCTCACGCGCTTCGAGGCGGACTACACCGAGGGTGCCGCCGCTCCGGTCGTGCACGTCGTGCTCGACTGTACGGTCGGGCGACGCCAGGGTCGCGAAGTGCTCTCCACGTTCACGGTCTCGGGCAGCTCCGCGTCGACCGCCAACCGCCAGGGCGAGGTCGTGGGCGCTTTCGAGCAGGCGACCGGGAGCGCACTCGACGCGCTGGTCCGGCAGGCCGCGCAGGCCATCAGGCTCGACCTGCAGCAGTCGGCGGCGGGCGCCGCGCCCGGCGCTTCCTAGTCGCGCCGCTCGGGCGGTGCATGCGCTTCAGGCGGAGCGCGAGGCCGCCTCGCCATCGCGCAGCAGGTGCACGAACGGCGCTCCGGCACCGCTCGCCTGCGTCGACAGCAGCGCCAGCAGCTCGGCGACCGTGCAGGGCTCGCCGAAGAGTCGCCCCTGACCGTAATGACAGCCGTTGACCCGCAGGAACTGCAGCTGTGCCGGTGTCTCCACGCCCTCGGCAATGACCTCCATGCCGAGACTGCGGCCCATCTCGATGATGGTGCGCACGATGGTCGCATCGCCGGCATCCTCGGTGGCATCGCGGACGAAGGACTGGTCGATCTTCAGGGTGCCGATCGGGAACTGCTGCAGAGCCGACAGGGAGGAATACCCGGTGCCGAAATCATCGATCGAGAGGTGCAGGCCCATCGCGTACAGCTCATCGAGCAGCCGCACGGTGCGCTGCGGGTCGGCCATGAGCGTGGTCTCGGTGATCTCCAGCTCGAAAGCGGTCGGGGAGACGTGATGGCGA
Source organism: Steroidobacteraceae bacterium (assembly GCA_035541695.1). Lineage (GTDB taxonomy): Bacteria > Pseudomonadota > Gammaproteobacteria > Steroidobacterales > Steroidobacteraceae > 13-2-20CM-66-19. The sequence goes on along the minus strand of DATKMV010000014.1, from coordinate 143,974 downwards.
CGAAAAACCGAGCGGCAACGCAGGATGAAGCTCGCCTGCCGCAGCTGCTTGAGCGAGAGGTTGAGCGAGATGCGCCCCGGGTCGCCGCCCTGTGCCTGCATCTGCCGATAGTCGAGGCACACCCGGTTCAGCACCCATTCGCCGATGTCGAGGATGAGATTGGTCTCCTCGGCGAGCGGGATGAACTGCGAGGGCGGAATGTCGCCGTGCCCCGGCAGGCGCCAGCGCAACAATGCCTCCGCTCCGCTCAGGCGACCGGTGCGCAGATCCACCTTCGGCTGGTAGCGGATCTCGAGCTCATCGCGCTCGAGCGCGCGACGCAGCTTGCTCTTGAGCATGAGCCGCTCGACCGCCGCGGCGTTCATCTCGGGTGAATAGAAGGCGAAGGTGTTGCCGCCGTTCTGCTTGGAGTAGTACATCGCCGCGTCCGCGTTGCGGACGAGGTCGATGACGTTCTCGGCATCGCGCGGGCAGAAGGCGATGCCGACGCTCGCGGTGAGGAACACCTCGTGCTGATTGAGCTGGAAGGGTCGGCTCACCTCGGTGAGCAGCGCCCGCGCGAGCTGCGCGATCGGGCCGCGGTTGTCGGTATCGGCGGGCAGGGCATCGACGAACAGCGCGAACTCATCGCCCGCGAGCCGTCCGACGACGGTCTCGCGCGGCACCGCGCGGCTGAGCCGCTCCGCCAGCACTTCCAGGACGCGGTCGCCGGCGCCATGTCCGAAGGTGTCGTTCACCTCCTTGAACCGGTCCATGTCCAGATAGAGCACCGCCACCACCTGCCCGGCGCGTAGTGCGCGGGCGATGGTCTGCTGCAGCACGTGGTGGAACTGCATGCGGTTGGGAATCTTGGTGAGCGCATCGTAGCGGGCGAGATAACGGATGCGCCGCTCGGCGCGCTTGCGGTCGGTGATGTTGCGGGCAACGAAGATGTTGCCCTGGAACTGCGGGTCGTCGCTGTCGATGCGCGAGCCGGTGAAGGACACCGGAATGGTCTGTCCGGAGCGTGTGCGCACCAGCGTCTCGCGCGTCTCCTGCGCCGCCTGCTCCAGGTTGAACTCGCTGCGCTCGCGGTCATCGAGCACCGCGAGGATGCTGCGGCCGAGCAATTCCTCCTCGCTGTAGCCGAGCAGCTTGCAGGCGGCGGCGTTGGCCACCTTGACGACCCCGTCCGGGGAGGTCAGGAACACCGCGTCGGTCATGCTGTTCAGGAGGCTGTGCAGGTAGCTCTTGTTGACGGTGGACTGGCGCAGATGTCCGCGCAGGCGCTCGAGCGCCTGTTGCAGCTCGCCGAGCACCTCGCGCCGCTGGACCTCGACCGGGCGGGTGTAATCGCCCTGACCGATGCGCTCGGCGCTGCGGATGAGCGAATACAGCGGTCGCTGCAGGCGAGTCACCGCGCGCCACATGAGCGCCCCGGCGAGCAGCCCGCCAGCGGCGGCGATGGCAAGCGCGAGCCACCAGGTCGTGCGTGTGCGTTTCGCGTTCGCCTCCTCGAGGCGGCTCGCGAGGCTCAGCCCGGGCACCGGCGCCGCCTGGACGAGCACCACCGTGAGGGTCGCGAGCGTCTCCGGGGTGGCGGCTCCAGGGATCGTCTCGGCGTAAGTGGTGACCTTCGCCGCCGCCTGCGAGGTGCGCGCGCCGGCCGCAGGCGCGAGATCGCGATGCCACTGGAAAAGCGTCTGGCCGGTGCGCGCTGTGACCGTGATCGCTTCGACCGTCGGATCCTCGGTGAAGGGCTGCAGCCGGCGGACGATGCCGGCGGCATCCTCGGCGCGCACGGCGCCGGCGATCGCATCGGCGCCGTGAGCCGCGAGGCTGCGCGCGCGAGCTTCGAGCTCCGGGTCGAGCCGCTCGCGGGCGGCGCGCTCGGCGAGCGTGCCGAGGGAGCGCGCATCCCCGGTGTGCCGCACGAGGAACAGCGCTGCGACCGCCGCGGCTGCGAGCAGCACGACGAGGAAGCTGGCAAGGGCGTATTTCAGCCTGAAATTGGCTGCGGTCACGAACGGGTCCGCGCGTATCCCCCTATTTGACCCGATATTAACCGCCGCTCGGGACCTAAGGCGAGGGGGCCGAACGGCTCAGCTGCCGGACCAGACTCTTTTTATATGTCCGAGCATCAGACCGCGCATGGTGGCCATGGGGTCGGCGGTGGCGGCGAAAATCGGCGGCCGGCGGCGCAGCAGCTGCCAGCTCTCACTGCGCAGCACCTGCCGCAGGTACGCGAGGTTGCCCTCGATGGCCTCGAGGTAGGGATTGCGGCCGTCGTAGAGAATCTCGAGGAAGCGGTACGCCCCGCGAAAGTCACGCTCGAGGCGCTTGGCGCGCACATCGCTCACGAAATCCGGGGTCTGCCGCAGGAGGTCGAGTCCCGAGGCGTATCTCACCTGGGGTCCGCGCTCGCTCACCGGCAGGGCGACTCCACCGAGCACGAACTCCGCGTACAGCCGGTCGCGGCACTTCTCGAGGTAACAGCGGTCCGCCATCTGCGCGATCATGTCGGCGGTGCCGAGCAGGTGCCCGAGAACGATGTCGCGCGGATCGGCGACGCGCGACTCGATCTCGCCGAAGGGGACCTCGTAGCCGGTGAAGTGGATGATCTCGCTCGCGACCGGCACCCAGGCGCCGAAACCGACCACCGGCAGATACTCTTGCAGGAAACGTGCCCCGCGCGACACGTGGGTGCGCGTGAACTCGGCGCCGTTGCGGGAGGCGTGGTCATCGGCGCGCCGCAGGTAACCGACGTCGTGAAAGAGGCCGGTCAGGAGCCCCACCGTGGCGCGTGCGCCGCCGAGGCGCTGCTCCTCGTCCTGCTGCCGCTCGTAGCCGACGATGAGCCGCGCGAGCGCCAGCGTTATGTCGAGCGTGTGCTGACGGTCGTGGTAGACCGTGTCGACCCCGTGATAGCCGTTCACCTCGCCGGCGAAGAGCCGCTCGAAGTGGCTGAAGGCGCGCCGCAGCGGCTCGAGCGACATTCCCGGCCAGGTCGGGCGATACAGCGACTCGACTGCAGCGAGCACCGCCTTCGGTGAGCTCACCTGCACACTGTTGGTTACGTCAAAGTCACTGCGCCGGCTGTTGGTCATTGGTTATGTTGGAGACTCGGCTGAGCTCTCGCGACCTTCCCCTCGGGTCATCATCGCAGTGATTTATTTAATAATTTAGACACAGATCCCATTGGCGCACCGCGACACGGCGCACAGTTCAGTAGATACGCAGCCCACCGTACTTGCGCCGGATATGCCGGTCGAGCAGCAGCGCGCCGAGCGCGAAGCCGAAGCCGAAGGCGATGAGCGAGGCGGCGAGGATCCGTGGCCACAGCGCGCGCGGACGTTCCTCCTCGGTGCTGAAGAGCGCGCCGGCCGGCGGCACCGCTGCGGCCCGTGCCGCCTCGAGTGACACGGGCGTCGCCGCGACCGGCGCGGCGGCGGTCGCGGCGGGGCGGGCAGCGAGCTGCGCCTTGAGCGCGCTCAGCTCGTTCCCGAGACGCGCCAGCTCCGCATCGCGCTGCGCGAGCCGCACGCGCAACGGCTCATCCGCCGAGAGGTAGGAGGCACGAACCCAGCCGTCGCGGCCGCTCGCGAGACGCACGTGCACCGCATCGCCCGAGCGCTCGAGCACCTCGACGCGATCGCCGCTCTTGAGCGTGGCGACGCGCTCACCGCTCGCATCCGCTGCACTGGAGACTCCCACCACCAGCTGCTCGATCACATAGAGCGATTCGGCCGGCGCCGCGGCGGGAGTCGCTAGCAGCAGCGCGAGCAGCACCCTCCCGGGGGCCGAGGGATGCGGCGAGCCTGCGCGGTGCAGCGCCCTCACGCCCGTTCGCCCACGCCTTCGGCGTCGTACTGCCGCACTCCGGCGCCCTCGATGCCGTGCTGCCGCAGCAGTGCGCGCACATCCGGGCGGCGACCGCGGAAATCGACGAAGGCCTCGAGCGCGTCGCGGCTGCCGCCACGGCTGAGGATGGCATCGAGGAAGCGCTGCGCGGTGGCGTGATCGAACACCCCCTTCTCCTCGAAGGCTGCGAAGGCATCCGCGGCCAGGACCTCGGCCCACTTGTAGCTGTAATAGCCTGCGGCATAGCCGCCCGCGAAGATATGTCCGAAGCTGTGCGGAAAGCGGTTCCATTCGGGCACCGGCACGACCGCCACCGCCTCGCGCACCTCGCGCAGGATCTCGAGAATGCGTCCGCCGTGCTCGGGTGAGTACTCGCTGTGCAGGCGGAAGTCGAACAGCGCGAACTCGAGCTGGCGCATCATCGAGAGTCCCGCATGGAAGCTGCGCGTCGCGATGAGCCGCTGCTGCTGGTCGCCCGGCAGCGGCGCACCGCTGCGGAAATGACCCGAGATCCGCTGCAGCACCTCGCCGTGCCAGGCGTAGTTCTCGAGGAACTGGCTCGGCAGCTCCACCGCGTCCCAGGCGACGCCGTTGATTCCGGCGATGCTCGGATAGTCGACCCGGGTGAGCAGGTGATGCAGCCCGTGGCCGAACTCGTGAAAGAGTGTCACCACATCGTCGTGGGTGAGCAGCGCCGGCCGCTCGCTGCCGGGCGGCAGGAAGTTGCACACCAGGTACGCCACCGGCAGCGCCGCACCGCAGCTCAGGCGCTTGCGCCCGATGCACTCATCCATCCAGGCGCCGCTGCGCTTGTTGGGGCGTGCGTAGGCATCGAGATAGAAGCTGCCGAGCGGCGCACCGTCCGCCGCGTCGATCTCGAAGAACCGCACATCCGCGTGCCACACCGGCACGCCGCTGCGCTCGCGAATGTGCACACCGAAGAGCCGCTCGGCGGCCTCGAACAGTCCGCTGAGGACGCGCGGCAGCGGGAAGTACGGTCGCAGCTCTTCCTGCGAGACGCGAAAGCGCTCGCGCTGCAGCCGCTCGGCATAGAAGCCGACATCCCAGGCCGCGAGCCTGCGCCCGGCGAAGGCCTCGAGCTCGGCGAACTCCGCCTGCGCCGCGCCACGGGCCGCTGCGGCGAGCTCGTGCAGGAACGCGAGCACTTCCTCCACGCTGTGCGCCATGCGCGTCGCGAGCGCGTACTGGGCATAGCTCGGATAATCGAGCAGGCGCGCCACCTCGTGGCGCCGCCGCAGGATCTCCGCCATCACCACGGTGTTGTCCCAGCGCGTCGCGTTCGGGCCGCGGTCGGAGGCGCGCGTCGTCCACGCCTCGTAGAAGGCCCGCCGCAGCTCCACCGACTCCGCATCGGTCACTACGGCGACATAGGTCGGCTGATCGAGCCGCAGGATCCACCCCTCGACCTGCTGCTCCGCGGCGCGCCGGCGCGCCTGCTCGATCAGCATCTCGTTGAGACCCCGCAGCTCGGCGGCGTCGCGGACGTGGCGGCTCCAGGCGTTGGTGGCATCGAGCACGTTCTCCTCGAACCGCGCCTGCAGTTGCGCGAGCTCCAGCATCGCGGTCTTGAAGCGTTCCTTGCGCTCGGCCGCGAGTCCGACGCCTGCGAGGCGAAAGTCGCGCACGGCGTGCTCGATGAGCTGGCGCTGCACCGGAGCGAGCGCCGCCGCCTCGCGCTCGGCGATGGCGCGATAGGCACGGTAGAGCGGCTCGCTCTGGGCGAGGTCGGTCTGATAGGCGGAGAGCAGCGGCAGGCACGCGTTGTAGCCCGCGCGCAGCGCCTCGGAATTCAGCACGGCATTGAGGTGACTCACCGGCGACCAGGTGCGCGCAGTGCGGTGATGCAGCTCCTCGAGCGGCTCGACGAGCGTGGCGAAGGTCGGTGCGGTGAGCGCGGCGAGCTCGCCGATGCGGGCGCGGTGCTCGCTCAGCACCTGCCGCAGCGCCGGCTCCACGTGCTCCGGGCGAATGCCCGGAAACTGCGGCAGAGCGTCCTGGGCCAGTAACGGATTGTCCATGCACACCTCGTCCCGCGCCGGGCCGCCATTGTAAGCGCGTCTTGGATACCATGGGCCGGGAGGCGCGTGAGGATGTCATGACTGAGAACTACGACCTGGTGGTGATCGGCGGCGGCAGCGGCGGTCTCGCCGCGGCCCAGCGGGCCGCCGAATACGGCGCGAAGGTGGTGCTCGCCGAGCCCGGCCGGCTCGGTGGCACCTGCGTGAACGTCGGCTGCGTGCCGAAGAAGATCATGTGGAACGCCGCCGAGCTCGGCAGCGCGCTGCAGGATGCGCGCGACTACGGTTTCGGGGTCGAGGCGCAGGGCCTCGACTGGCCGGCCCTCAAAGCGAAACGCGATGCCTACATCGAGCGGCTCAACGCCCTGTATGCCGCCAATCTCGCCAAGCGCAACATCGAGGTGGTCGCAGCGCGGGCGAGCTTCATCGATCCGCACACGGTGCGCGCCGGCGAGCGGGTGCTGCGGGCGGGTCATATTTTCATCGCTACCGGCAGCCGGCCGCGCCTGCCGCTGATCAAGGGCGCAGAGCTCGGTATCACCTCCGATGGGTTCTTCGAGCTCGCCCGGCAGCCGCAACGGGTCGCGGTGGTCGGCAGCAGCTACATCGCCATCGAGCTCGCGGGGATCTTCGCCGGCCTCGGCACGCAGACCACGCTGGTCCTGCGCGGCGACACGGCGCTCAAGGCCTTCGATGACCTGCTGGGCGAGGCGGCGCTCGCCATGCTGCGCGAGGACGGTGTGGAGATCGTGCTGCATGCCGTCCCCGCCGAGCTGCGCCGCGCGGGGCACGGTGCGCTCGAGCTCATCGCGCACGATGGCCGCGACCTCGGGCCCTTCGATTGCGTGCTGTGGGCGATCGGACGCGGCCCGGCGGTCGAGAATCTCGCCCTGGAGCGCGCCGGCGTTCAACTCGATGTGCAGGGGTTCATCGGCAACGACAAGTACCAGGTGACCAACGTTCCCGGCATCTACGCCATCGGCGATGTCGCCGGCCGTGCCCAGCTGACACCCGTGGCGATCGCCGCCGGGCGGCGCCTCGCGGACCGCCTGTTCGGCGGTGCGAGCGGCCGGCATCTCGACTACGAGAATGTGCCCACGGTGATTTTCGGGCGCCCGCCGCTCGGCACCGTGGGGCTGTCGGAGCGGGCGGCCGCCGAGCGTTACGGGGTGCACAACCTCAGCGTGTACCGCTCGAGCTTCGTGCCGCTCTACAACGCGCTGACGACCGCCAAGCCGCGCTCGCAGGTGAAGCTCATCACCGCCGGCGCCGAGCAGCGCATCGTCGGCCTGCACGTGGCGGGTCCCGGAGCGGATGAGATGTTGCAGGGCTTCGCGGTGGCGGTGCGCATGGGCGCCACCAAGAAGGATTTCGACGACACGGTGGCGATCCATCCGACCTCGGCGGAGGAGCTCGTCACCCTGCGCTGACTCCTACACGCTGCCGACGCGCTGCTTGAGAGCCGCCAGCACCTCCGCGGTCTGCGGACGCACGCCACGCCACAGGCGGAAGGACTCCGCCGCCTGCTCGACCAGCATGCCAAGCCCCTGCACCGCGAGCGCACAGCCGCTCCGCTGCGCCCAACGCACGAATGCCATCGCCGAGCGTCCGTAGGCGAGGTCGTAGCACACCGACTGCGGACCGATGGCGCCGGCCGGGATCGGCGGGATGTCGCCCGACAGGCTCGCCGAGGTCGCGTTGATGATGAGATCGAAGGGGGTATCGCCCACATAGGGGAAGCCGACGCCCTGGGTGACTCCCAGGTCGGAGAAGGCTGCCGCGAGTGCCTCGGCACGCTCGGCCGTACGGTTGGCGATCACGACGATGGCGGGCTCGAGCCCGAGGAGCGGCGCCAGCACCCCGCGGGTGGCGCCGCCCGCGCCGAGGATCAGCAGCCGCCGTGCGGTGATGGTGAGTCCGAGGTTGTCGCACAGGTCGTGCACCAGGCCCACCCCATCGGTGTTGTCGCCGAGGATGCCATCGTCCTGACGCATGAGCGTGTTGACCGAGGCGGCATGCGCGGCGCGCGCGGTGAGCTCCTGCACCACCTCCACCGCCGCCAGCTTGTGCGGCAGGGTGATGTTCAGGCCGCAGCCGCCTTCGGCAAAGAAGCTCTGCACGCGAGCGGTGAACTCCTCCGGCGTGACGTCGTAGGCGCGGTAGGCCATCTGCTGATGGGTGTCGCGGGCGAAGATGCCGTGGATGAAGGGCGAGAGGCTGTGGCCAACCGGGTGGCCGAACACGCCGTACTGGTCGACAGCCGGGCTGTTCATCGAGTCGATTCTGACAGCATTCGCACGCTGCTGCCTCCATCACTGCCGACGGCGAGGCTCCTCTGCAGCTCCGGCAGCCACAGCTGCATGCGCTCGAGGATGAGCCAGGGCGGGTTCACCAGGAGCAGTCCCGAGCCGTTCAACGTCACGCGCGAGTCGCGCGGATAGAGCCACAGCTCACTCACGAGCAGCGACAGCTGGCTCGCGGTCGCCGCGCGCAGTGCCCGCAAACACTCCCACTGCCAGGGAGCGATCGTGCGCTCGTCCTTGATCGGGTACCACGCCACGAGCACCCCGGTCGGAAAGCGGCGTGCGGCTTCCGCGAGCGCGGCCGTCACCCGGGCAAAGTCCTGCGGCTCCTCGTACGGGGGGTCGAGGAGCGTCACACCGCGCCGCTCGGGCGGCGGCAGGAATCCCCGCAGCCGCGCAAAGCCATCGCCGCGCTCGATGCGCAGGTTGATCTCGCGCTGCCGCACGCGAAGGAGTGCCGCACTCGCGGCTTCCAGCGCCTGTGCCTCGGCGCCCTGCAGCTCGATCAGCACTGCCCGATCCTGCGGGCGCAGCTCCGCCGCCGCGATGAGCGGTGAGCCCGGATAGAGGTGGGTCCGCCCGGCTCCGGAACGGAACCCGGCGAGGAGAGCCGCGAACTCCTGCAGCTCCGCGGCCGCCGGACGCGCCGCGAGGAAGCGACCGACTCCGGCCGCAGCTTCCGCCGGGTCTCCGGAGAGGTCGTAGCTGCCGCGGCCCGCGTGAGTGTCGAGATAGAGGAATCCCTTGTCCTTCCTCTTCAGGGCGCGCAGCACGGCGAGCAGTGCCACGTGCTTGTGCAGGTCGGCGAAGTTGCCGGCATGGTAGCTGTGGCGATATTTCACGGCACGCGCCGCCGCCGTTCCTCAGCGCCGTGGCTGTGAGCGACGCTCGAGACGCTTACCGGGCCGCGGCGCTGGCTGGCTGCGCGCACACAGCGCCCGCAGTCCCGCCGCGACGTACGGTGCGAGCCGCTCGTGCACGCTGTCGAGATCCGAGGCGCGGCACAGCCCGCCGGAGAGCTGATCGATGCGGCCGGTCTCGGCGAAAGTGAGCGTGAGCGCCCCGGTGAGGAACTGGTAGCCCCAGTAGATCTCGCGCGGGTGGCAGCGCGGCAGTGCCTCGCGCATCACGGCGATGAAGCGGTCGACCAGCGGGTCGAAGTGCCGGGTCATCATCTGCGGCCCGAACTCCGGCGAGTTGTTGACGTAGGCGACCAGCGCGAAATAGCTCTTCCACTGCGCGCCGCCGCGCGCCGAGCGCTCGAGCAGCGGCTGCGTGAAGGCGTTGACGATGGCCTCGAGGGCGGGCGCGCCGGGGAGCGCGTTGCGCCGTACCTCCTCGAGCAGCTCCAGGCGCTCGCGGTTCAGCACCTCGGCGCGCCGCTCGAACACCGCAGCGAACAGCTCGCGCTTGCCGCCGAAGTGATAGCCGACCAGCGCCACATCGACCCCGGCGGCCTGGGTTATGTCGCGCAGCGAGACGCCGTAGAAGCCGCGCTGCGCGAACAGCTGCTCCGCGGCGTCGAGGATGCGCTCCTTGCCGTTGCGCTCGCGGCCGTTGCGCGCCGCGGCTTTCCGGCCGGCCACTTACTGCACCGCAAAAAATAGGCTCATGCGACAGTGTCGGGTGTTCGCCCCCGGAGCGCAACGTGGCGCCCTCCCGCTTGACGTCTCCTCAACGTTCGTTGAATACTTCTCAACACTCGTTGAGTTGTGCGTCGAATAACAGGGGGACGAGATGAGCGACGACACACGCGCACCGGCCGCGGCCGGCGGCTTCTGCCTGAACCTGACTCTTGCCGCTCTCGCGGCCACGCTCGCAGCGGGTGGCGCCGCCGCGCAGAGCAGTAACCCGGCTGCGCTCACCGCACCCTCGGCCGAGGGCGCCGAGTCGGCCGGCGCCGCCGACAGCGGCGGGCTGCAGGAGGTGGTGGTCACCGCGCGGCGGCGCGAGGAGAACCTGCAGGACGTGCCGATCGCGGTGAGCGCGGTGAGCGGCGCGACGCTCATCGAGCGCAACGTCACCAACCTCCAGGATCTCAACTCCTTCGCGCCGAACTTCAAGATCAGCCCCGACCGTGCCACCAACAACACCATCAACGTCTATATCCGTGGTGTCGGCCAGAGCGACCCGTTGTGGGGCTTCGAGCCGGGCGTGGGCGTGTATCTCGATGACGTCTACCTGGCGCGCCCGCAGTCGGCACTGCTCGATGTCTACGACGTCGATCACATCGAGATCCTGCGCGGGCCGCAGGGAACGCTGTACGGCAAGAACACCATCGCCGGGGCGATCAAATACGTGAGCCGCGACATCGTCGGACCGACGACCGCGAGCGCGACCGTCATCGCCGGTAATTACGGCGAGCTCGATGAGAAGCTGAGCTTCTCGACGCCCATCGTCGCTGAGCACGTGTACTTCGGCGCCGCCGCCGCCAACTTCAAGCGCGACGGCTTCGGCCAGGTGGTCGAGTCCACCAGCCCCTACAACTACGACGGCCAGGATGTCTCCAACAAGGACGTGCTGTCGGCGCGCGGCACGCTCGCCTTCCTGTGGGGCGCGAGCTCCAAGCTGCGCCTGCAGATCTTCACCATCCAGGACAACTCCCACGCCCCGGGCGGCCAGCGCCTGAACGACTTCATCGCGCCGGCCCTCGACAGCCGCTACAACACGCGCACCGACATGCCGGTGAACGAGGACCGTTATATCCGCAACGGCGAGTCCGCCACCTACACGCAGGACCTCGCCTCGAACCTCGCGCTCAAGGTGGTCGGCGCCTACATCGAGGGCGATGGCCGGCAGTTCATCGATTTCGAGGAGCTCAACGCCAATCTCTTCCAGGTGCCGGGTCATTTCAGCGACCACCAGGGGAGCGGTGAGGCGCAGCTCACCTGGACGACCGATCTCGTCAAGGCGGTCGGGGGACTCTTCTACATGGACAGCACGGCCTGCGGCCAGTACGACGCCTCGATCGGCGTGCTGGCCCCACCGCCGCCGGCCGGATTCGGCCTGTATCTCACCTCGCTCACCTCCGGTTGCGTGAAGACCAAGACCAAGGCCGTGTACGCCGACACCACCTGGAAGCTGACCGACAAGCTCAATTTCGATGCCGGGCTGCGCTGGAACCAGGACGACAAGACCGCGAATGTCTACGTGGCGCAATACGCGAGCGTCGCACCGACGCAGCTGCTGCCCAATCAGACCTTCTTCGATCCGAACAACGTGCCGGCCGGGTTCTTCCCCTTCGGCGGCGGCCTGAACGGGGTGCCGGGGCTCGAGAGCGACTACAGCAACTCGCGCACCTTCCCCAACGTCTCGCCGCGCGTCGGCTTCGACATGCACTTCACGCCGCACGTGCTCGGCTATCTCATCTACAGCCGCGGCTTCAAGAGCGGCGGCTTCGACATGCGCGGCAACCAGCTGGCGTACCCGGCCACCACCAATGGCTACGACTCCGAGACCGCGGACAACTACGAGGCCGGCATCAAGTCGACGCTCCTCGATGACACGCTGCTGCTGAACTTCACGCTGTTCTACAACCCCTACAACGATGCGCAGATAGGCATCCAGGGCTTCGAGAACGTCGGCGGGGTGCCTACCAACGTCACCGCGGTGCTCAACGCCGGCAAGCAGATCAACCAGGGCGCCGAGCTCGAGTCCACCTGGCGGCCGTTGCCGCCGCTGTCGTTCATCGCCAATGTCGGTTATCTCGATTCCTACTACGAGCACATCAAGGGCTGCATTCCGGGCAGCCAGTTCCCGCCCGGCGTGCCGTGCGATCCGAACCTCGATGTCGCCCATCTCAACCACCCGATCAATGCGCCGCTGTGGACGATCTCGCTCGCTACCAGCTACACCTGGAGCCTGTGGTCCGGCTCGCTCATGGCGCGCGCTGACTGGGATTACCGCACCTTCAACAAGGTGGCCAACACCACAGCCTCGGTGACCGACCAGCCCGCCTACGGCGTGTTCAATGCCGGGCTCTCGTGGAGCTCGCGGAGCGGCGCCTGGCGCTTCGCGATCGACGGCAAGAACCTGTTTGATCGCTGGTACCGCGTCGCCGGCTACGACTTCGGCGACCCGGGCACGGGACTCGTCGGTGGGGTGAGTCAGATCGGGTTCTACGGGCCGCCGCGCCAGTACTCCTTCACCGCCACCTATCGCTTCTGAGTCACGCGGTGGGCTGGTTCGCCGCGCCGCAGCCGCTGCTGCCTGCGCTCGTGTCGCATCACGGGCGCTGGCGCGGCGCGCGCACGGCGCTCGTCGCCGGGGCGCAGCGGCTCACCTGGGCGGAGCTCGATCGGGAGAGTGCGCAGATCGCCAACGGCCTCGCTGCGAGCGGGCTCGCACGCGGAGCGCGCATCGCCGTGCTCATGGACAACAGCCTCGAGCTTGCGGTGCTGCTGTTCGGCATCCTGCGCTCGGGTTGCGTCGCGGTGCCGCTCAATGTCTCGATCAGCGACGCGGCCGTCGCCGGGCTGATCGAGGACGCCGCCGCCGCCGCGATATTCGCCTCCGGACGGCACTGCCAGCGCATCGAGGCGCTCGCGGGGCTCTCGCGGGCGGTGGCCGCGGCGCAGCGTTTCGCGCATGAGGGGCCTGGCGGCGCCTGGCGGGATCTCAACGCGTGGCGTGCCGCGCAGCCGGCGCACGCACCGCGGGTGGCGATCGCTCCCGAGGATGAGTGCAACATCATCTACAGCTCGGGCACCACCGGACTCCCGAAGGGCATCGTGCACACTCACGCCTGCCGGCTCAACTGGGCGCGGGATTGCGCCGTTGCGCTGCGCTATCGCAGCGACTGCGTGACGCTCTGCTCGCTCGGGCTGTTCTCTAACATCAGCTGGGTGTCGATGCTCGCCACCGCCTTCGTCGGCGGCACCATCGTGGTGATGCTGGCGTTCGAGCCGCGCGCCACGGCGCGGCTGATCGAGTCCGAGCGCATCACGCACGGCAACTTCGTGCCGCTGCAGCTCGAGCGGCTGCTGGCGCTCCCCGACCTCGAGCGGTTCCGCCTCGAGAGCCTCGATACCCTCATGTGCTGCGGCTCGCCGCTGCCGCTCGAGGTGAAGCGCGAGTTTCCGCGCCGCACCGGCTGCAGCCTCATCGAGCTGTACGGACTCACCGAGGGCGTGTGCACTATTCTCGCGCCGGAGGACTTCGCCACCAAGATGGACTCGGTCGGCAAACCCTTTCTCGGTACCGAGCTCCTCATCCTCGGTGAGGATGACCGTGAGCTCCCGCCCGGAGCCACGGGCGAGATCGTCGGCTACAGCCCGCTGCTGATGCAGGGCTACCACCGACGCGATGAGGCGAGCCTCGAGGCAACCTGGACGGACCCGGCAGGCCGGCGCTGGCTGCGTACCGGCGACCTCGGCATGCTGGACGCCGATGGGTTCCTGTACGTCGTCGATCGCAAGAAGGACATGATCCTCTCGGGTGCGCAGAACATCTATCCGGCCGACATCGAGCAGGTGATGCGCACGCATCCGGATGTCATCGAGGTGGCGGTGGTCGCGGCACGCAGCCGCAAGTGGGGCGAGACTCCGGTCGCCTTCGTAGTAGCGCGCGGCGGCAGCCGCCGCGACCGCGAGGAGCTGATGCAATGGACCAACGCGAGAGTCGGGCGGCAGCAGCGCATTGCGGATGTGCTGTGGCGCGACTCGCTGCCCCGTAACGCCAACGGTAAGATCCTCAAGCGCGAGCTGCGTGCCGCGCTGGGCAATACCGAGTACTGAGCGGCGCCGGCGCGACGGCCGGTCCGGGAGGAGCACGTGGCAGCGGCAGCGTCGGAGTTCTGGTTCGAGAGTCAGGACGGCCTGCGACTCTTCAGCCGTGTCTATGCCGGGCCGCGCGCCGACTCGCCGGTGGTGTTGTGCCTGCACGGCCTGATGCGCAACGGCCGCGATTTCGAGGATCTCGCGGCGCATCTCGCCGAGCGTTATCGCGTGGTGGTGCCGGATGTCCGGGGCCGGGGGCTCTCGGCGCGCGACCCGAACTTCAAGAACTATCAGATTCCCATCTATCTCCAGGACCTGATGCGGCTGCTGCCCGGGCTCGGAGTCGCGCGCGCGACCCTCATCGGCACCTCCATGGGGGGGCTCATGGCGATGGTGCTGGCGGCCAGCGCGCCGCAGCTGGTCGCCGGCATCGTGCTCAACGATGTGGGGCCGGAGGTGGACCCGCGCGGTCTCGAGCGCATACGCGGGTACGCCGGCAAATCACCGCCGGTGCGCAACTGGGCGGAGGCAGTCGCGACGGTGCGCGGCATCTACGGCTCGGCGTGGCCGGGACTCAGCGATGAGCGCTGGGAGAAGATCGCGCGCGTCAGCTACCGGGCCAACGCGCAGGGCGTGCCGGAAGCGGACGCCGATCCACTCATCGCCGAGCCGCTGCGCGACACCAAAGTTGCCGCGCCCGACCTGTGGCCGCTGTGGGGCGCACTCGCGAAGGTGCCGATGCTCGCCATCCGCGGCGAGAGCTCGGACATTCTCAGTGCGGCGACTCTCGAGCGCATGCAGCGCGAGAAAGCCGCGGGGCTTGCGGTGTTGACCGTTGCCAACCGCGGTCACGCACCGCTCCTCGATGAGCCGGAGTGCGTCGCGGCCATCGATGCGTTCGTCGGGCGCGTGGCCGCTACTTGATGCCCCGCGCGCGGCCCTGCGGGAGACCCGAGCTTTTCGCGCTCGCCTTGCCGGCCGCTCCTTTGCGCGGAGCCGCCTTTGCGCGGCGCTGCGGCTTGCGCCCGGCATGTGCCGCAGCTTTCGGCCGGCCTCGCGCGGCAGCCGCCGGCGGGTGATTCGCGGCTGCGGTTTTGCCGGCGGGAGAAGCCGCAGCAGCCTTCTTCTTCGGAGCAGCGCTCTTGCGTCTCACCGCGGATCGATCGCGCCGAGCCTGCTGTGCGCCATCGCCGGCCGTGCCACCTGCCGCCGCGCCACCTGCCGCCGCGCCAGCGGTCGCCGTCGCTGCGGCAGGCGCGGCTGCGGCGCGCTTGCCACGGTTCCATCGCCCGAATCGTCCGCGCTCGGGAGCCGCGGCGAGCAGCGCCCGGCACTCCTCGAGCGATAACGCTCGCGGATCACGGTCCTTGGGGATCTTGGCGTTCTTCTTCCTGTCCGTGATATACGGGCCGTAGCGGCCGTTGAGCACCTGGATGCCCGCCTCGGGGAAGTCCTGGATGAGCCGGCTGGCGTCCGCCTCTTTCTTGAGGCGGATCACCTCGCGGGCACGCTCGAGCGTCACCGTGTAAGGGTCGTCCTCCTTGAGCGAGGCGTACTTGCTGCCGTACTTCACGTAGGGGCCGAAGCGGCCGACGTTGGCGACGATGGTCTCCCCCTCGGGGGTCTCACCGAGGGTGCGCGGCAACTTGAAGAGCTCCATCGCGTCGGCGAGCGTGACGGCGTCCATCTTCTGTCCGGGGCGCAGCCCCGCAAAGCGCGGCTTCTCTTCGTCATCCTTGGTGCCGATCTGCACGAACGGACCGTAGCGGCCCATGCGTACCGTCACGGGCTTGCCGGTAGCCGGATCCTTGCCGAGCTCGCGCGCCTGCGCCACCTGCTCGCGCGTGACGGTGCGCTCGATCTTGTCGACCTGATGAATGAAGGGCTTCCAGAACTTCTCGAGCGGAGTGGTCCAGTCCTCCTCACCGCGCGAGATGGCGTCGAGCTCATCCTCCATCGCTGCCGTGAAGCCGTACTCGACGTAACGATGGAAATGATGGGTGAGGAAGCGGTTGACGATCTTGCCGATGTCGGTCGGCACGAAGCGGCGGTTGTCCATCTCGACGTATTCGCGGTCCTGGAGCGTCGAGATGATGGTGGCGTAGGTCGAGGGGCGTCCGATCCCATGCTCCTCCAGCGCCTTCACCAGCGAGGCTTCGCTGTAGCGCGGTGGCGGCTCGGTGAAGTGCTGCGTGGCGCTGAGCTGATCGAGGCTGACGGTGTCGCCCTCATTGAGCGGCGGCAGCACGTGATCCGCCTCGTCCACCTTCGCATCGTCACTGCCTTCCTGGTACACCGCGATGTAGCCGGGCTTCACGAGCGTCGAGCCATTGGCGCGCAGCAGGTGCCGCTGCGGCCCGTCCGCGCCCGCGAGCAGGTCGACCGCGACGGTGTCGTATACGGCGTGACTCATCTGCGAGGCGACCGCGCGTTTCCAGATCAGGCTGTAGAGCCGGTAGAGGTCATCCTCGATCTTGCCCTCGACGTCCGCGGGGGTGATCGCCGCTGAGGTCGGCCGGATCGCCTCGTGCGCTTCCTGGGCGTTCTTCGACTTGGTCTTGTAGATGCGCGGCTCCTCACTCACCTCGTGCGCACCGTACAGCCGGCTCGCGACCGAGCGGATCTCGCTGATCGCCTCGGCGGCGAGCGCCACGGAGTCGGTACGCATGTAGGTGATGAGGCCGACGTTGCCGTCGCCGATGTCCTGGCCCTCGTACAGCTGTTGTGCGAGACGCATGGTGCGGCGGGCGTTGAAGCCGAGCTTGCGCGCGGCCTCCTGCTGGAGCGTGGAGGTCGTGAAGGGCGGCGCCGGATTGCGGCGGCGCTGCTTGCGGTCGATGGCAAGCACGCGCAGCGTCCCGGGCGCGCCGCCCACCGCACCGGCGGCCGCACGCAGCGTCTCCTCGGCCGCGCGCGCCGCGCGCTCGTTGGTGAAGGTGAACTGCTCGACCTTCTCGCCGCGATACTCGAGGAGCTTCAGCGGGAAGGCCTGGCCGCCGTGCGCGCCCTCGCCCTCGAGGGTCCAGTACTCCTGCGCGATGAAGGCGGCGATCTCCTCCTCGCGCTCGCAGATCATGCGCAGTGCCGGGCTCTGCACGCGGCCCGCGGACAGACCCTGGCGTACCTTCTTCCACAGCAGGGGTGACAGATTGAAGCCGACCAGGTAGTCGAGCGCGCGCCGCGCCTGCTGCGCGTTGACGAGCTCCATCGACAGCCCGCGCGGCCGCTCCACCGCCTCGCGCACCGCGTTGCGCGTGATCTCGTAAAACACCACGCGGTGCACGTGCTTGCCGCGCAGGTTCCCGCCCGAGTCGAGGATCTCCTTCAGGTGCCAGGCGATCGCCTCACCTTCGCGGTCCGGGTCGGTGGCGAGGTACAGCGCCTTGGACTTCCCCAGGGCGCGCGCGATCGCCGCCACGTGGCGCTCATTTTTCTCCAGCGGCTGATAGCGCATGGCGTAGCCGTTGTCCGGGTCGACCGCGCCTTCCTTCGGCACGAGGTCGCGCACGTGGCCGTACGAGGCGAGCACCTCGAAGTCGCGCCCCAGATACTTCTTTATGGTCCGCGCCTTGGCGGGGGACTCGACGATGACGAGGTTGTCTGCCATGAGCTAGCGGGGAAGCTCCATCCTGAAACAAAAAACCGCGGGCGAGCCGCGGGCCTTTCCACTATCCTGCGCCGCCCGGCTCAGTGCGGCGCATGGCCGCTCACTTCCTGCATCAGTCCGCCGAGCCGCTCGACCGCCAGCTCGCATCCCGGCTGGCTCGAGAGCACCATCAGCACCACCCACTTGAGCTGCTCGGTGTCGGGCTCGTCCGCATCGAGCGCCAGCATGCGCTCGATCACGACCTCGCGCTGCTGCGCGTTGAGCACCTGCGCGCGCTCGAGCGTCAACAGCAGACCACGACACTCGGTCGAGAGGCGCATCAGCTCGCCGTCGGTGAACACGCGTACCCCGTTGGCCCGCGCCGGCTGCGCGGCTGCCGCGGGCTCCTGATGGAACGCGAGCTCGGTGAGCCAGTCGAGGGCGCGCTCGACCTTCGCCCGCGCGAAGCCGGCGCGCTCGAGATCGCGCGCCAGATGCTCGCGGCGCGGCACCTCCGGCGTCTCCACCAGCATGTAGTGGTCGAAGACGTAGATCAGAATGTCGAGAACGCTGCCAGTGGTCATCTCAAGGTGTTCGGCCATAACGGCCGCCCGGGAGCGCCGCCACACGCCCCTCGAGCTCGAGTATCAGCAGCATGGAGGCAACTGACTCGCCCGGCAGGTGCGTGCGTGCGACGAGGACATCAACGGTTGCGGGCTCAAAGCCGAGCGCATCTAACAGCATTTCATACTCCTTGTCCAATGCGCGCGGCAGGTGGGACTCGGATTGCCCCCTCGTAACTACCTCTTTCGGCACAGAAATGTTCAGCTCCGACAGCACGTCCGCGGCCTCCTCGACCAGCTTGGCGCCGCTCTTGATCAGTTGATGGCATCCGCGCGCGAGCGGACTGTGGATCGATCCGGGGATGGCAAACACCTCACGCCCGGCCTCGAGTGCCCGCCGCGCAGTGATCAGCGAGCCGCTGCGGCGCGCCGCCTCCACCACGAGCGTTCCAAGGGAGAGCCCGGCAATCAGCCGGTTGCGGCGCGGGAAATAGCCGCGCAGCGGGAGCGTCCCCGGGGGGAACTCCGACACGAGGGCGCCATGCGCGGCAATGCGCTGCGCGAGGGCGGCGTGCTCGGGCGGGTAGACACGGTCGAGTCCGGTCGCGAACACGGCAACCGTCTGCCCACCGCCGGCCAGTGCACCTTCATGGCTCGCCGCATCGATCCCGAGCGCCAGTCCGCTGGTGATGGTGAGGCCCGCCCCGGCAAACCACGAGGCGAACTCGCGCGCGGTGGCCCGCCCGGCGGGCGTCGGACTGCGCGAGCCCACCATCGCGAGCTGCGGTGTGGAGAGCGCGGCCACCGAGCCCTGCACATAGAGTGCCGCCGGCGCATCCTCGAGCTGCCGCAGGAGCGCGGGATAGTCCGGATCCGAGGACAGGACGATGCGCACCCCGCTCGAGGCCAGCCAGGCGAGATCGGCTTCGACGGCCGGCTCATCGGGGGTGGCGAGGAACTGCTGGGTCGCGGGCGCGAGGTCGACACCCTGGGTGATGCGCATCGTGAGCGCGCGCTCCACGTCGTTCCCGGCGCGGTTGAGCAACTCCCGCAGCTGCCGCGCGGTGAGGACGGGGGTGCGCGCCAGCACAGCTCGAGCCCGGCTCATCTCCATGCGGGCGAGCATAAGGCAACGCTGCCCAGCGAGCCGCACGCAAATGGCACGCAAGTGCAGCCCGCCGCTGAGGCGGGTGCCGGCAGTGTCGCGGTCTAGGGGTTGTGGACCGGCGCGCCGATATGAATGATGTTGGAGGCGCCGACGATGAGCCCGTAGCTCATGCGGTCGTAGACCTTGAACACCAGCAGCGTCCCGGCCCGCTCATTCGGCAGCTTCACGCGTGGCACGAAGGTGCTGTTGAAGCCGTTCGGGTTGTTGGCGATCGAGCGGCCGCCGGCGTACAGGTCGCGCACCACCTCGCCCTCCTGATCGACCGCGAGCACGGTACCGGGCTCGATGCCGTGGCGCTTGCCGCGGTTGATCGCGACCACGTAGAACTGCCCGACGAGATCGGTCCCGCCCACCACATCCATGATGCGACCGTGCACGTCCGAGGCGGGCGGTGCCGGAGTGAAGTTGGCGGGAGTGTCAGTCTCCGAGGAGACGAGTCGATCGCCCGCGAGCGTCTCGCGGGCGGGGTCGATGAGCACCGCCTTGGCCGGCTCGCCCGCGCGCTTCACGAGCGCCGTGCCGGTATAGATGCCCTCGTAGCCCACGACCTTGCCGTCATCGGGATCGACGAGCGGGGTCGCGATGTGCATCACCGCAAAGCGCGAGTTCTCCGCGCCCTGGAGATTGCGCACGTAGATCTCGATGTCGTTGCCCGCCACCTGGTGCATGTCGCGGAAGGCGATGACATAAGGGGCGTGGCGGATCTCGTCAGAGCTCAGAAGCGTCGGCCGCGACAGGAAGGAGGCGATCGCACCGTACGGAATCGTCGGAATCGCGTTGGCGAGCGGATCGCTGCGCAGCCGCGGGTCGAGCCGCGAGGTGCCGGCCTCTTCCAGGCGCACCTGCACGCGGCCACTGGCACCGTAAGCGAGTGCCAGCTTATCGCCCGGATAGATGAGGTGCGGGTTCGGCACCTGCGGGTTGATCACCCAGACCTCGGGCCACAGCCAGGGGTCCTTCAGGTACATCGAGGCGATGCCCCAGAGCGTGTCCCCCCGCTTTACCGTGTAATGCATCGGCGCGGTCGAATTCGCTACCGGAGCGCTGCTCTCCGTGGAAGCCACCGCAGCGGCGGAGCCGGCGCTCTCGGCCATCCCGGCACTCGCCGGCGCCGCTTCCGTCGCCGTCAGCTGATCGGGAGCGGCGCTCGCGGAGGCCGCTGCTTCACTCGCAGCCGCTCCCTCGGTCGAGGCCGCAGGCGCGGCGGCGGTTTTGGCGGCATGCTGGTGCGCGCACCCGAGCAGCGCAATGCACAGGCTCAGCAGGCCCGCAGCCAGGCGAGCTCCAAGTACTTGATTCGAGACCATCCTCCACTCCTCATTGGGCGAGGTTGGACCAGCCCTGCGCCCGAGATTCTAGAGGGTATACTCTCAGGAAGCCCGGCCGGGCGACGAGTTAATGTCAAACTTGTGCGCTGGATCACGGCCCCCGGCGTCCCCATATCAGACAGCACCATGGCCCTGCGGACGATTCTCGAATTTCCCGACCCGAGGCTGCGCACGCGCGCGGAGCCCGTGACCCGTTTCGATGCCGCTCTCGGTACGCTGATCGAGGACATGCTCGAGACGATGTATGCCGCGCCCGGCATCGGGCTCGCCGCGAGCCAGATCGATGTCCACAAGCGGCTCATCGTCATCGACATCTCGAAGGAGCATAACGACCCGCTCGTGCTCGTGAACCCGGAGATCCTCTCCCGCGAGGGTGAAGCCAGCACCGAAGAGGGGTGCCTTTCGGTGCCCGGCATCTTCGATGAGGTGAAGCGTGCCGCGAAGGTGCGCGTGCGCGCGCAGCAGCGTGACGGCACGACGTTCGAGCGCGACTTCGAGGACATCCTCGCGGTGTGCATCCAGCACGAGATGGATCACCTCGACGGTCGGCTGTTCGTCGACTACCTGTCCGACCTCAAGCGGGAGCGCATTCGCAAGAAGCTCGACAAGGACCGCAAGGAGCGCGGCTCGCGCACCGCTGCGGCGAGCGCGGGCGCCCGCCGCGCGTATTAAGGCTGGCAGGGTTGCGCGTCGCCTTCGCGGGCACGCCCGAATTTGCGTTGCCGGCTCTGGCGGCGCTCGGGAATCGTCATGCGATCGTCGGAGTCCTGACCCGGCCGGACCGGCCGAGCGGAAGAGGCCGGCGTGTCACGGCAAGCCCGGTGAAGGAGGCCGCGCTCGCCCGTCAGCTGCCGCTCGCCCAGCCGACCACGCTCCGGGACGAGGCGGCGCGCGCGCAGCTGCGCAGCTGGAATCCCGATGTGCTGGTCGTCGTCGCCTATGGACTTCTCGTGCCGCCGGAGATCCTGACGCTGCCGGCCCGTGGCTGCATCAACATCCATGCATCGCTGCTCCCGCGCTGGCGGGGCGCGGCGCCCATCGAGCGCGCGATTCTCGCGGGCGATGCCCTGACGGGCATCACCATCATGCAGCTCGATGCCGGGTTCGACACCGGTCCGATACTGCTGCAGCGGCCCATGGAGATTCTGCGCACGCACACCGGCGGTACCTTGCGGAGCGAGCTCGCGATGCGCGGGGCCGAGGCGCTGCTCGAGGCGCTCGAGGGGCTTGCCGCAGGCACCCTCGAGCCGCACCCCCAACCCGAGGAAGGCGCCACCTACGCACCCCGCATCGGCAAGTCGGAGGCCCTCATCGACTGGAGCCTGCCGGCGATCCAGATCGAGCGACAGGTGCGGGCCTTCAACCCCGAGCCGATCGCAGAGACGCGGCTCGAGGGCGAGCAGCTGCGGATCTTCGAGGCCACTGCGCTCTCCGAACCTGGTGTAGAACATGCCGCGAATGGCGGTGAAAGTGGCGCGATCGTCGGACTTCATGCGGGATCGATGCTGGTTCAGTGTGGCGAGGGGGTCCTCGCCGTGAAAGTGGTGCAACGTCCCGGCCGGCGGCCGGTCAGCGTGAGCGATCTATCCCACAGCCTGAAGCTCACAGGACGACGTCTTGGATAGGAGCCCCTGGGCGCCGGGTGCGCCGGCGCTGGCGGGAGCGGCGGAGGTCGTGGACGCCGTCGTGCGGCGGGGGCAGTCGGCGGAGGCGGCTCTCTCAAATCGGCGAGGCTCCGCCGACGGCTCTGCGGTCCGCGCGATCGCACTCGGGACCCTGCGCTGGTATCTGCGTCTTTCACCGGCGCTCGAGCCGCTGCTGGAGCGCCCTGAGGGTCTGGCCGGACCCGTGCGCGCGCTTCTCGCGGTCGCTGCCCATCAGGTGGAGTACTCGCGCAACGCGCCCGAGCTCTCGGTGCATGCGGCGGTTGACGCGACTCGAGTGCTCGGGATGAGCCGCGCAAGCGGGCTGGTGAACGCGGTGCTGCGAAGGTTCGTGCGTGAGCGTGCCGTGCTCTTCGCCCGCATCGATCAGAGCCTGGCGGCGCGCGTTGCGCACCCCGCATGGCTGGTCGATCGCATCTGCGCGGCCTGGCCGGACCACGGTGAGGAGATTCTCACCGCCAACAACGCGCACCCCCCGATGACGCTGCGCCTCGATCTCTCCCGAGTCACCCGAGCTGACTACCTGTCGAGGCTCGCTCAGCAGTCAATTGAAGCATATGCAGTACAATGGTCGCCGTACGCGGTGACTTTGAGTCAACCGCGGCCCGTCGAGGAGGTGCCGGGATTCGAGGACGGCTGGGTCTCGGTCCAGGACGCCGGTGCCCAGCTCGCCGCCGACCTGCTGCAGGTCTTTCCCGGCATGCGGGTGCTCGATGCCTGCGCGGCGCCGGGCGGGAAGACCTCGCATCTGCTCGAGCTCCTGGGCGATGGCGCGGAGGTCACTGCGGTCGACATCGATGAGGAGCGCGTCCGCCTGATCGCGGCGAACCTCGAGCGGCTGCGGCGCAAGGCCGTGCTGCACGTCGGCGATGCGACCGATCCCTCGACTTTCTGGGACGGCCGCCCCTTCGATCGCATTCTGGTGGATGCGCCCTGCTCATCGACGGGCGTGATCCGTCGCCACCCGGATATCAAGCTGCTCCGCCGGCCGGGCGACGTACCGGCTTTCGCGCGGACGCAGCTCGCGGCACTCGAGGCGGCGTGCAGCATGCTCTCCCCCCGCGGGCGGCTTCTCTACTCGACCTGCTCGGTGCTGCCGCAGGAGAACGAGGAGGTGATCGCGGCCACGCTCGAGCGACAGCCGCACTTTCGTACCGCTGAGCTGCCGGCCACGTCATCGGTCCCCGGAGCGCAACGGCAACGCTTCGGTGTGCAGCTTCTGCCCGGCGCTGCGGCAGGCACCGATGGCTTCTATTATGCTTGTCTCGAAAAGACAACGACCGGGACCTGATTGTCTCGGATCTCCATGCGACAACCGAGGAACAGTCGAGTCTCGTCGTTGTATCCATGCTACGCACCGATCTGACAAGTTCGAGCCGGATCCTCCTTCTCGCGGTCGTGTGCGCTCTTGCACTGGTTGACTGGAGCGTCACGGCCGCCGCGGCGCTCGATGGCGTGCTCGAGGTTCGCTCCGCCTATGTCAACATCAACAAAGGAGTGTTTCTGCTGCATGCGCGCGTGGAGTATCCGGTCAGCGATGCAATCCGCAGCGCGCTCAAGGATGGTGTCACGATCACCTTCGATCTCGATGCGCGCGTCGATCGCGAGCGCCGCTTCTGGTTCAACGCGAATATCGTCGACCTCACGCTGCGCCGCGAGCTCAGCTACCACGCCGTCAGCGATCGCTACGTGGTGCGCGATACCCGCAGCCGGGACCAGGAGAGTTTCGCCACTCTCGATGAGGCGCTCGACTATCTCGGCACGGTCGATGCGTGGCCGATCCTGGTCGAGCCCCAGCTCGATGGCGGCAGCTACACCATCAGCGTGCGCGCCGGCATGCGGCGCGGACACTTGCCCGCGTCGCTGCGCGCTATTCTTTTCTGGACCGATGACTGGGCACGCGTGAGCGAGTGGTACACATGGTCACTTCCGGCGTAAGCGACGCACCGCCGCGGCGGCTGCGCTGGGCCGCGGT
Source organism: Steroidobacteraceae bacterium (assembly GCA_035541695.1). Lineage (GTDB taxonomy): Bacteria > Pseudomonadota > Gammaproteobacteria > Steroidobacterales > Steroidobacteraceae > 13-2-20CM-66-19. The sequence goes on along the minus strand of DATKMV010000014.1, from coordinate 119,791 downwards.
CGCCCAGGTGGTGCTGTGGGCCGTCATCGGCCTCGGCGCCTTTCTGCTGCTCGCGAAGAGTGTGCAGAATTCGCCGGCGTTCGGCCGCCTGCAGATCTGGATACTCGCGTTCGACGTCTGCGGCGTCATCGCGCTCAGCGTGCTGCTCGCGCGCAAGCTGTGGCGGCTGGTGCGCGACTATCGCGCCCACGTGCCCGGGTCGCGGCTCACGGCGCGTACCGTCGCGATCTTCGGCGCGCTGGTGATCGCGCCGCTGCTGATCGTGTATCTGTCCTCGCTGGAGTTCATCAACCAGGGCATCGACAGCTGGTTCAAGCTGGAGGTGAAACAGGCGCTCAGCGATGCGGTCGGCCTCTCGCGTGCGGCGCTCGACGTGCGCACCCGCGAGTTCGCCATGCGCACCGTCGCGCTCGCCGACGACCTGACGCACGCCGCGCCCGAGCAGGTGCAGTCGCGGCTCGATGCCGAGCGGCGCTCGAGCCAGGCGTTCGAAGTGGTGCTGTTCTCCGCGCATGCGCGCATGCTCGCTGCGAGCCTCGAGACCCCGCTCGAGAGTCTGCCCTCCCCGCCGCCCGCGGATCTGGTGCGCCAGGTGGAGCAGCACCTGCCGTACCTGAGCCTCGAGCCGCAGGCGGGCGGGCGCTACCTCATACGCACCGCCGCCGCGCTCGGTGAGCCGGGCGAGCACGACGGGCGCTTCGTGGTCGCGACCTATCCGGTGCCTGCGCAGCTCGCGGCGCTCTCGGAGGCGGTGCAGAACTCCTATTCTCAGTACGGCGATCTCGCGACGCTGCGCGAGCCGCTCAAGTCGAGCTTCCGGCTGACGCTGACCCTGGTGCTGCTGCTCTCCATGCTCGCGGCGATTTACGGCGCGATCTACTCCGCGCAGCGCCTGGTGCGGCCGGTGCAGGATCTCATCGAGGGGACCCGCGCCGTCGGCAAGGGGGATTTCGCCACCCGTCTGCCGCTGCCCTCGCGCGATGAGATGGGTTTCCTCGTGCACTCCTTCAACGACATGACCAAGAAGCTGCGGCGCGCACGGGCCGAGGCCACCGCAAGTCAGCAGGCGGTGGAGCGCGAGCGCGAGCGCCTCGCGATCATCCTGGCGCGACTCTCGACCGGCGTGCTCGCCATCGACCGCAACATGATCGTGCGCACGGCCAACGCGGCCGCCGGTGCCATTCTCGGCACGGACCTCTCTTCGGCCACGGGACGTTCGCTGCCGGAGCTCGCCTCGGGCAACGAGCGGCTCGGCCAGTTCGTCGCCGCGGTCGCCGTGCGTTTCGCCGCCGGACGCGAGGAATGGCGCGAGCAGCTCGACCTCGACGGCACGACCGGCCGCCGCACACTGATGTGCGCCTGTACGCCGCTGCCGGGCGAGGACTCCGACGTGGGCTTCGTCATCGTGTTCGATGACATCACCACGCTCCTGCAGGCCCAGCGCGATGCCGCCTGGGGCGAGGTGGCGCGACGGCTCGCGCACGAGATCAAGAATCCCCTCACCCCGATCCAGCTCTCGGCCGAGCGCCTGCGCCGGCGGCTGCTCTCGGGGATGAGCGAGCGCGACGCGGAGATCCTCGAGCGCGGCACGCGCACCATCGTGCAGCAGGTCGAGACCATGCAGCAGATGGTGAACGCCTTCAGCGAATACGCGCGTGCGCCGGAAATGCACATCACGCGTTTCAGCCTGAACCAGCTGGTGACGGAAGTGGCCGACCTCTATCGCTCACAGGCGCCGCGCACGCGCATCCACCTCGATCTCGATGAGCACATCGAGGGTATCGAGGCCGATCGCGGCCGCGTGCGGCAGATCCTGAACAACCTCGTGACCAACGCGCTCGAGGCGCTCGAGGGCGTGGCGGCACCGTTGCTCGAGATCACCACCCGCATCGACAGCAGCGCCGATGCCGCTTACGCCACGCTCACCGTGTGTGACAATGGTCCAGGGTTCCCGCGCGAGCTCCTCGGCAGGGTTTTCGACCCGTACGTGACCAGCAAGCCCAAAGGCACCGGTCTAGGTCTCGCCATCGTGAAGAAGATCATCGAGGAGCACGGCGGTCGAATCGATGCGGACAACCGTCCCGAGGGCGGGGCACGCGTACGCGTGGTGCTGCCGGTGAAGGACAGCACCCGCTCGGCGAGCGGCGCGGCGCGCGAGCGGCGCGATAAGTTGCGGAGGGAAAGAGCGTGAGTGGCCCACACATCCTCGTGGTCGATGATGAAGCCGATATCCGCGGCCTGCTGAAGGAGATCCTCTCCGAGGAAGGCTATGAGGTGGATGTCGCGGCCAACGCGGCGCAAGCGCGCGCCTCGCGCGCGCGGCAGCTCCCCGATCTGGTGCTGCTCGACATCTGGATGCCCGACGTCGATGGCATCACGCTGCTGCGGGAATGGTCGGCTGCCGCCGCCGACGGCTGTCCGGTCGTCATGATGTCCGGTCACGGTACCGTCGAGACCGCGGTCGAGGCCACGCGGCTCGGCGCGTTCGACTTCGTGGAGAAGCCGCTGTCGCTCGCGAAGCTGCTGCGGACCGTGGAGCGGGCGCTCGATGCCGGGCGCCGTCATCGCCAGTCGGCACGCCTCGTCGGCTCACCGCTCGCGGTGCCCCTCGGCAAGAGCAAGCTCATGCAGCAGCTGCGCGCCGAAGCCCAGCTGATCGCGGCCAATCCGTCAGCGGTGCTGCTCGTCGGCGAGGCGGGGTCGGGACGCGAAGCCTTCGCACGCTATCTGCATGAGCGCGGACCGCGCGCGGCCGGCCCGTTCGTATCGCTGATCGCATCGAGCCTGCGCGATGCGGACGCGGAGGCGCGGCTCTTCGGGCACGGCAATGCGGGCAACGGCGACAACACCCCGGGCGCACTGGAAGAGGCCGCGAACGGCACGCTCTTCATTCACGAGGTGGAGGATCTGCCGCAGGGGGTGCAGCGGCTGCTGGTCGGGGTGCTCGAGTCAGGCCAGTTCACGCGCATCGCCGGTACCGAGCCCGTGCCTTTCCGCGCACGCGTGCTGTCCTCGGCCCAGCCAGGCATCGAGCAGCGGGTCGGCAACGACGGGTTGCGGCGTGACCTGCTCGGGCACTTGAACGTGCTCATCCTGCGCGTGCCGCCGCTGCGCGAGTACGCCGAGGACGTGCCCGACCTGCTGCGCCACCAGGTGGATCGTCTCGTCGACGGCGAGGGCCTGCCGTTCCGCCGCTTCAGCGTCGCGGCGCAGAACCGGCTGCGCAACTATCCCTGGCCCGACAACGTGCGCGAGCTCCGTAACCTCGTGCACCGCCTGTTGATTCGTGGCGGTCCCGAGGAGATCCGCCTCGAGGAGATCGAGCGCGAGCTCGCCGTGCAGACACCGCCCGATGAGCCGCTGGTGAAGCAGGACCTGCTGGCGCTGCCGCTGCGCGAGGCGCGCGAGCAGTTCGAGCGCGCCTATCTCCAGCAGCAGCTGCTCCTGTGCAACGGCAAGGTGGGGCAGCTCGCCAAGCGCGTCGGCATGGAGCGCACGCACCTGTACCGCAAGCTGAGATCACTCGGAGTGGATTTCAGGAATATCAGCGAGGATTGAGCGAAGGCGCCTCAGTCCCCCACCCGTATCACCAGCGCATCCACATCCGCCGCCTGCAGCTGCCGGCGCAGCTTGTTGAGCTCATCGAGGTTGTTGATGGGGCCGATACGCACGCGGTGCCAGACATCGGCGTCCACGGCGACGCGCTGCACGGTCGCGGTGATTCCCTGCAGCGCGAGCTGCGCACGCACACGATTGGCGTCCGCTTCGTTGCGGTACGAGCCGGCCTGCAGCACGTAGACACCCGGCCGGTCGATCCTGGCGGCAGCCGGCAGGTCGCGTTTGACCTCCTTGTCCTTCTCCGGGACCACCACCTCGAAGTTGGGCAGCATCTCGTAGAAGTCGTACTTCTCGGCGGGCTTGCCGCTGGCGTCGGCTGCGGCCGCCGCGGCGCGCGCGCTGCGATGCGGGTCCGGTCGCGGCGCGTCGGGTGTCTCGAGCGCCCGATGGCGGCCGCCGATCCAGGTGAAGGCCATCGCGGTGAGCACGGCACCCGCCAGCGCACCGTAAGCGAACTCACGCAGTCGACGCAGCTCGAACGGCCGGCCGTGTGAGGACTTGTAGTCGCGCGCGGTGAGCCGCGCACCACGGCTCGCGAGAGCCGGGCGCGCGCCGCCGCCCGTCTGGGGACGCGGGCGGCTCACATGCTCTCCGGTGCCGACACGCCGAGGAGCGTGAGACCGTTGCGTATCACCTGCTGCACCGCGAGCACGAGCGCGAGCCGCGCGTTGCGCAGCTGTGTGTCCTCGACGATGAACTGCTCGGCGTTGTAGTAGGTGTGGAACACGTTGGCGAGATCGCGCAGGTAGTGCACCAGCGCGTGCGGCGCGCGGCCCAGCGCGGCCTGCTCGAGCACTTCCGGGTAGCGGGTCAGCATCTGCAGCACCGCCTGCTCGTGGGAGCCGTCGAGCCGCGCGGCAGCGGCGAGCCCCGCGGCAGGGTCGAAGGTGAGCGCGCGCGCGGCGAGCTGCTTCATGACGCTCGCGACGCGCGCGTGCGCGTACTGGATGTAGTAGACGGGGTTCTCATTGGTGCGTGACTTGGCGAGCTCGAGATCGAAATCGAGCGGCTGATCGTGACTGCGCATGAGGTAGAAAAAGCGGCAGGCATCGTTGCCAACCTCCGACCGCAGCTGACGCAGCGTGACGAACTGCGCCTCGCGCTTGCCCATCGGTATCTTCTGCGTGCCGCGGTAGAGGCTCACGAACTGGATCAGGGGCACCTCGAGGCACTCCCCCGGCTGGCCCATGGCGACGAGCCCGGCCCGGACACGCGCGACGTAGCCGTGGTGATCGGCGCCGAGGACGTCGATCAGACGGGCGAAGCCGCGCTCGCGCTTGGCGAGATGGTAGGCGATGTCGGAGGCGAAGTAGGTCTTCTGCCCGTTCTCCCGCACGACCACGCGGTCCTTCTCATCGCCGAAGGCGGTGGCACGGAACCAGACCGCGCCCGCCTCGCGATAGAGGTGGCCGGCGCGCTCGAGAACCGCGAGGGCGTGGTCGATCGCGCCGCTCTCGGTGAACTCGCGCTCCGAGGTCCACTGATCGAAGTGCACGCCGAACTCGGCGAGATCCTCACGGATGTCAACGAGCATGCGTGTGAGGCACAGCCGCAGCAGCGCCGTGAAGCGCTCCGCACCGAGCAGCCCGCGTGCGCGGGCGATGAGCGCATCGATGTAGGCTTCCTTATCGCCCTGCGGCGCATCCGGCGGCAGTCCCTCGAGCACCGCCGCGGCCGGATGCCGCAGCTCCTCTCCGCAGTCCTCCAGCACCTCACCGGCCAGCGCACGCACGTAGTCCCCACGGTAGCCATTTTCGGGAAACGGCAGCGTCTCGCCGGCGAGCTCGAGATAACGTACCCAGGCGCTGACGGTGAGGATATCCATCTGCCGCCCGGCATCGTTGACGTAGTACTCGCGCGCCACCGTGAAGCCGGCCGCGGCGAGGATGTTGCCGAGGCTCGCGCCATAGGCGGCCTGGCGTCCATGACCGACGTGCAGCGGCCCGGTGGGGTTCGCCGAGACGAACTCGAGCAGCACCCGCTCGCCCGCACCGAGAGTGCTCTCGCCGTACGCGGCGCCCCGGTCGTGAATAGCCGCGAGCTCGCGCGCATAGGCCTGCGGCGCCAGATGAAAGTTGATGAACCCCGCGCCCGCCACCTCCGCGCGCTCGAGCAGCGGGCTCGGTGGCAGCGCTGCGACGATGGCGCTCGCGAGCTCGCGCGGGCTCTTGCGCGCCGCTTTGGCGAGCCGCAGCGCGACGTTGCTCGCGAAATCGCCGTGCTGCGCATCGCGGGTGCGCTCGACCACCGCTGCATCGGCGGCCGGCACCTGCGGCAGCACGCTGCCGGCGAGCTTCGAGAGAGAGGCGAGCAGCAGCTGCTCTATTTCCTGCTTCAAGGGGATGTCGGGAATCTGCTGGTCGGACAGTCCGGGAGTGTACCAAGCGCAGCACGCTCGAGCGTCATGCCCATGGAGCATGCGCATGGAGCCGCATGGAGCCGCATGGAGTCTGCGCATGGGTCCTGCGCATGGATCCTGCGCATGGATCCTGCGCACGACGCTGTCAGAAGAGCTCCAGCGGGTCCACATCGAGCGACCAGCGCACCGCGCGCGCGCTGCGCAGCTGCTCGACCTGCGGCAGCCACTCATCGAGGAAGGCATGCAGCGGCCGTCGCTCGCGTCCCTCGATGAGGAGCTGGGCGTGGTAACGACCGGCCCGCTTGTGCATGGCCGCGGGCACCGGGCCGAGCAGCCGCACGCCGAAGGGCACGTGCCGTGCGAGCCCGCGTGCCTCGGCGAGAAAGCCGAGAGCGGCCTCGGCGGTGCGTGCCGAGTCACGCAGCGCCGCGAGGCGGCTGAAGGGTGGCCAGCGGGCCTGCGCGCGCTCCTCGAGCGCCGCGTGCGCGAAGCCGTCGTAGCCCTCCGCCAGCAGATGCTTGAGCAACGGGTGATCGGGAAACTCGGTCTGGATCAGCACCTCGCCGGCGCGGCTGCCGCGGCCGGCGCGCCCGGCGACCTGCACGATCGTCTGCGCGAGCCGCTCCGGCGCCCTGAAGTCGGTGCTGAAGAGGCCCTGATCGCCATTCAACACGACGACCAGCGTCACATCCGGGAAATCGTGCCCTTTCGTGACCATCTGCGTGCCGACGAGGATGCGTACCTCGCCGGAGGACATGCGCCGCATCACGCCCGCCGCATCCGCCGGCCGCCGGATCACGTCGCGGTCGAGCCGCGCGATCGGCGCGGCGGGAAAGAGCGCCGCGAGTGTCTCCTCGACGCGCTCGGTACCCTGACCGACGGGCTTCACGGCGAAGCCGCACTGCGGACAGCGTGACGGCAGCGGCAGGTCCGCACCGCAGTGATGGCAGCGGAGCCTTCCGGCGCCGAAGTGCACCGTGAGCCGCGCGTCGCATTCGCGGCACGGCGCGATCCAACCGCAGGCCGTGCACAGCAGCGTCGGTGCATAGCCGCGGCGGTTGAGGAACACCAGCACCTGCCCCTGCTCCGCGAGGTGGTGCTCGATGGCGAGCACCGCGGGAGTGGCGAGGCCGCCGCGGACCGCGTGACTGCGCAGGTCGATGAGCTTCAGTGTCGGCGGGCTCGCCTGCGCGGCGCGCCGGGCGAGCTCGAGCCGTGCGTAGCGCCCGCTGATGACGTTCTGCAGCGTCTCGAGTGCCGGCGTCGCCGACCCCAGCACGACGGGCACGCCGGCAAGCCGGGCGCGCATCACCGCGAGGTCGCGTGCGGAGTAACGAAAGCCGCCCTCGTGCTGCTTGAACGAGGGATCGTGCTCCTCATCCACCACGATCACCCCGGGCTCCGGAAAGGGTGCGAACACGGCCGAGCGCGTACCGAGCACGATGCGCGCATCGCCACTGAAGGCATCGCGCCACGCCGCGAGACGCTCCTGTTCGGTGAGGGCCGAATGCAACACGGCCATCGGCGCCTCGAAGCGCTCTCGAAACCGCGCCAGCAGCTGCGGGGTGAGTCCGATCTCCGGCACGAGCACGAGCGCGCGCCGACCGGCGAGAAGCACCTGCTCGATCACGCGCAGGTACACCTCGGTCTTGCCGCTGCCGGTGATCCCGTGCAGCACGAATGCGCTGAAGCGATCGAGCGAGGCGGTGACGGCCGCGACGGCAGCCGCCTGCTCGGGCAGGAGCGTCGGGCCGGCCGTGCGCACCCCCGCAGCGGTGACCGCCGGCCGCGGCCGCTCGGCCTCGACGCTCGCGATCCAGCCGCGCCGCATGAGCGCCCGGGCCGCATCGCGCCAGGAGCCGAGCTGCGCATCGAGCGTGCCGACACTCGCCTCGCCGTGGCTGAGCAGGAATGTCAGCAACGCGCGTTGCTTTGGCGCGCGGTGCGGCTCGCCCGCCTCGGCCGCTGCGCTACCTTCCGCCGTGAGCAGCCAACGCTCCTCCCGCTCGCTGCTCGGCGCGCCGAGGCGCAGCGCGCGCGGCAGAGCGCTCGCCACCACCTCACCGAGCGGGTGGTGGTAGTACTCGGCCGCCCAGGTGAGCAGCCCCTGCAGCGCGTCATCGATCACCGGCGCGGCATCGAGTACTTCGAGAACCGGCTTCAGACGGGTCAGCGGTACGTCGGTGTTGGTGGCGATCCCCGTTATGACACCCACCAGCCTCTGCCGCCCGAAGGGCACACGGACACGCACCCCGAGGGCGGGTTCGAGCCTCGCCTCGAGCGGTGGCAGATAGTCGAACAGCCGGCGCAGGGGGGTGTCGAGCGCCACCCGCAGAATCTGTGGCACAGTTTCCGTAAATCCAGTTGGATCAGTGAGTTATGCCGTCGTGTGGCGGTCAACCCCGGCGGGCTGGCGCGCGTTATACAGCCCATGTCCGAGTTTGCTACGCTCGCGTCGCCTTATAGCATGCTGGCCGCTCTACACGGCGACGTGGACCTGACGGACGAAGCCAAGACACGCTCCCGTGCGCTGAACCAGTTTCTGGCCAGCGTGGAGCTCAAGGCATTCAAGATTGCGCAGACCGCACTGCGGCACGAGGACGACGCGCTCGATGCGGTGCAGGATGCGATGCTCCAGCTTGCGCGTGCCTATGCAGAGCGGCCGCCGCAGGAGTGGAAGCCGCTGTTCTACCGTATCCTCGAGAACCGGATTCGGGACATGCAGCGGCGGCGGACGGTGCGCGGACGTGTCATCGCCTGGCTGCCGTTTCGCAGCGAGGAGGACGAGGACGAGCCGGACCCCATCGCTCAGGCACCGAGCCCGGAGCCGCAGCCTGTCAGGCGGCTCGAGCTCGATGAGGCGGTCGGTGCGCTCGAGAAAGCGCTCGCGGAGCTGCCACGCCGGCAGCAGCAGGCCTTTCTGCTGCGCACGCTCGAGGGGCTGGATGTCGCCTCCACGGCGGCGGCGATGGGCTGCTCGGAGGGCAGCGTCAAGACACATTATTTCCGCGCGGTGCAGGCACTGCGCGCGCAGCTTGGGGATTTCTACGTATGAGCCCGGTGACCTCGCCCACGACCGAATTTGAGCGCAACGCCCGTGCGGTGCTCGAGCAGAGCATGACGTGCATCGATGGGCGCACACGCTCGCGGCTGAACCAGGCGCGTCAGCGCGCCGTGGCGGCCGCCGGGACACGGCGTCGTCCGTGGTGGCACGCGTACGCGCTCATGCCCGCCGGCGCGATGGCGGCCGCGGTGCTGGTGGCGGTGATACTGTGGCACCGCGCGCCGACCGTGCACGAGCCTGCGCTGCTCGAGGGACATGTGACTGCTGTCGAGGATCTGGATCTCCTGGCTGACACCGAGGGGCTCGACCTGGTCGAGGGATGGGACAGTCCGGGTTTCTACGAATGGGCAGGCGACCAGTCCGACAGCAGTGTCCAGAGCGACGGCTGATGTGGCTTCCGCGGCCGACTGTGGCGGTGCTGGCCGTGCTGATGCTCGGCTGCGGCGCTGCTCGTGCCGACGACGGCCGCAAGCCGGCGGACGATCCCGATATCGGCTTCCTCGAATTTCTCGGCAGCGTCGACCGGCTGTCGGATGTGATGCCGGACTATCTGTCGCAGTCCGAGGCTCGCGGCAACACTGCCGCGGGCACCACTCCTGCGCCGCCGCCACCACCGCCGCCGACTCCGCCGAACGGCGCCGGAGGACATAACAATGGATAAGCTCCGGCGACCGCTCGCACTGACCCTCCTCCTGAGCGCAGTAGTGCTGGCGGGTGCGCCCTGCTTTGCACAGCAGCCCCCGCCCTCGCAGGCGGGCGAGGTGTCGTCCGCTGCTCCGCCTCAGCCATTGGCCTGGTCCAACCTCTCGCCCGAGCAGCAGCGGCTGCTGTCGCGCTTCGGCAGTCAGTGGAACAGCCTGCCGCCGGAGCGCCAGCAGGCGCTCGCGCACGGAAGCGAGCGCTGGCTCGGCATGTCGGAGGACCAGCGTGAGCAGGCGCGTCAGCGTTTCTCGCGCTGGCGCGCGCTCCCTCCCGAGCAGCGCGAGGCGTTGCGCTCGCGCTGGCAGAAGTTCCAATCCCTGCCACCCGCGGAGCAGGCGCGCGTGCGCGAGGGCTTCCGGCGCTTTCAGCAGTTACCGCCTGAACGCCGGCAGATGCTGCGCGAGCGCTGGCGCAATGCCACTCCGGCACAGCGTCAGCAGATGGTCGAGCAGGCGCGTGCCATGCATCAGGCGCGCATGGGTGCTCCGCACGCAGGTGCTGCGCATGGGCCCGCCAGGCATGGCGGGCCCATGCCGCACCATTGAGGTCCGCGCCGCTACTTCGTCGGCGCCGCCGTCGTGACCGGCCTCGCCGGCAGCGGCACGTTGCAGACATCGACGTGCCCGGCAGGCACCTTGAACCACTCCTCGTGCCGGTTGCGTCGAGCTTCCAGATACGCGAGGAAGGTCGGCGTGTCGGTGCGCAGCACTTCGAGATTGGTGCGCTGCGCGGGGGGAACCTCTGCCGCGACGCGCAGGGAGGTGAGGGGAACGTACTGCTCGGTATGCTCGTAGCGTCCGAGAGGGCCGGTGCCGCGGGGTGTCACCGAGAGCCGCTCCATGCCGGATACCACGCGGCCGAGGAGCGTCACGTTGCGATCGAGGTGTCGAGGCGCCTGCCCGATCACGACGTAGAGCTCGGTGCCGCCTCCGCTATCGACGTCGGTGTCGCGCCCCGCGCCCACCATGCCGTAACAGTGCACGAGCCAGGCGCGTCCGGTGGCGGGGTCGGCGGCGACGGGGAAGTCCTCCACGAACCCCACCTCGGCGGCGTAGGTATCGGCGTCGGGCAGACGCGTGATGCTCAGGCCCCGCAGCGGCCGCTCGAATTCAGCCGCGAGCGTGCGGTGCGCGGCTCCGACCGGCTTCCTGCCGTCGGGATCGCCCCACTGCACGACATAGTTGTCCTGCGAACGTACGATCGCGAGGCCGTCGAAGTAGCGGCCACGCGCGAGTGTGAGCACGTTCGCCACATGGTTCGGGGCGAACTGCGGCATGAGCTCGATGACGACGCGGCCGGAAGGGAGCTCGAGGTAGAGCGTGTTCTGGGGATCGAGTACGCGCCAGTCGCCGGCGGAGGAGGAGGCGAGCACCTCGGCGGCGGTCGGCGGTCGGTGTCCGGTCGCAGCCGCCGGAGCCGCCGCCAACGGCGCGGCGCACGACAGGAGTGCTGCGCATGCGAGGAGCCGCTGATGGATCATGTCGCGCACCATACTGCGTTGCCGGGAGCCGTTACGCCAGCCGCGTGAAGCCATCGGGACTCCAGTTCTCGCTCCCGACGCCATGGTGCACGACGAACAGGCCCGTCCCATCGTAGCGGTCCTTGATCGCGCGCAGCCGCGGGTAGTTTTTCCCCCAGAAGGCCTGCTGCCATCCGGCGTTGAAATAGTTGCTCTCCGAGAGGTACGAGCCGGCATCGGGCACGATGCGCCGCAGCTGCGCGCTCGCCTGGTCGACGGCGCGCGCTTCGGCATGGGCCGCGGCCGCATCGGCCGGCGCCACTCCCATGCCGGGATACAGCGGGCCCTCGCCGTTCGCCATGATGGCGAGTGCGAAGGCGCCTGTGACCGCAGGGTTCGTGGCCGTGTCGAGCGCTGCGGCGATGACGGGCGGCGGAGCACCGGCGAGCCCCTTGTTGAAGTGCAGCTCGACCTCCTGCTCACGGCTCGCGGCGATCAGCGCCTCGATGAGGCGCGGCCGCTCCGCAACGGCGAGCAGCGTGGCGGGCAGCCACAGCGAATCGTAGCCGTGGAGGAAAGCGCCGACCTGGTCCTGGTCACCTTCCCACCAGGCGTGGTGCGCGGGAGCTCCGGGGCGTTTGTCCGCGACCAGCGAGTGACTGCCGGCGAGGTCCCACCAGTGGCGCGCGGGCCTGGCACCGGCTCCGGGCTTGTCGAGCACTCGCAGCTCGCGGGCTGCGGCGCTGATGGCCGTGAAGAAAGGCTGCCAGGTGTCCTGCGCCCCTTGCGGATCGAGCCCCTGGCAGACCATGGAGATCTCGAAGGTGTTACCGGGGCCGATTCTCACCTGCTCGCCCCAGTGTGGATTGAAGAGGCTGCTCGCGTAGAACTCGAAGAAGCGCGTCAGCAGGCGGCGGAAGGCGTCGTCCGACTGTGCGGCCACCTTGCCCCACGCCGCGCCCATGAACTCCGGCAGCTCATGCGTGGCGAGCGTGACACGGGTGAGGACGCCCCAGCTGCCGCCACCGCCGCCCTTGATCGCCCAGAACAGGTCCGGGTCCGAGCATTGATTCACGGTGCGCACGCGGCCGTCGGCGGTGACGATCTCCGCCTCGAGGAGCCCCGCGGCGGCGGTGCCGAAGCACTTCGAGAAGCTTCCGAAGCCGCCGCTCTGCACGAGCCCGGCGACGCCGACCGAGGTGCAGCCACCGCCCTGCACGTAACGGCCCGCGCGTGTCGTGACGGCGTCATAGAGGTCGATCCACATGGCGCCCGCACCGGCGCTCACCGCGGGCGCAGGATTCACCTTACCGGCACAGCCCGCGGGAACGAACGCATCGTGCAACGTCACCTCTTTCATCGCCCGGGTCCAGATGAGCAGCGAGTCCGGCGCGCTCGAGGTCCCCTGGTAGCTGTGCCCACCACCTTTGACGGCCAGGCGCACGCGCCGCGTGCGCGCGAAGTTGATGGCGGCGGCGACATCGGCGCTGTTGCGCGCTTTGACTGCGTACACGCTGGCCGCCGGCGACCAGGCATCCAGCCAGCCCGATACCTGCGTGCCGCCCGGCTGATCGCCGATGTAGAAGGGGTTGCCGATGTTGGCGAGCACGTCGCGGCAGCCGCTGCTGCCCGCATCGCTCTCGCACGCACTGAAGAGCGGACGCACCTCGAGGAGCGAGCCGCCGACCGCCTCATCGAGCTTTTGCCAGTCGGCCGCGGTGGGCCATTCGAGCTCACCGGGGCGGACGCGCCTGAAGGGCGGCGCTGAGGCGGCGAATGTCGGAGCGAAAGCGAGCAGCGGCAGCGATGCGGCACTTCTCAGCAGTTCTCTGCGTTGCATCGACATCCTCCCTTGCCGCAGCGATGCGTGGCGGGCTCAACCCACTGCTTTCACCGCCTGGATCAGCTCCGCAGCCACCTTCTGTGCATCCCCGTACAGCATGCGCGTGTTGTCGAGATAGAAGAGCGCATTCTCGATGCCGGAGAAGCCGGCGCCCTGGCCGCGCTTGATGACGATGACGTTCTTCGCCTTGTCGGCGTTGAGGATCGGCATGCCGTAGATCGGACTCGACTTGTCGGTGCGTGCGACCGGGTTGACGACATCGTTCGCGCCGATGATGAGCGCCACATCGGCGGTATCGAACTCGGCGTTGATCTCATCGAGATCGGCAATGAGATCGTAAGGCACGCCGGCTTCCGCCAGCAGCACGTTCATGTGCCCGGGCATGCGTCCGGCGACCGGGTGGATCGCGAAGCGCAGCTGCACGCCACGCTCGATGAGCAGCTGACACAGCTCCCAGATCTTGTGCTGTGCCTGCGCGACCGCCATGCCGTAGCCCGGCACCACGATCACCTTGCTGGCGAAGGCGAGCATGACTCCGACATCGCTCGCCTCGATGGGCTTGAGACTGCCGTGCACCTCGCCGGTGGCGGCCGCGCCGGTGTCGCCGAATCCCGAGAACAGCACGTTACCGAGCGAGCGGTTCATGGCTTTGGCCATCAGCTGCGTGAGCAGCGTGCCGGCAGAGCCCACCACCGTGCCCGCGATGATCATCGCGGCGTTGTTGAGGACGAAGCCCTCGAAGGCGACCGCGAGCCCGGTGAGCGCGTTGTAGAGCGAGATGACCACCGGCATGTCGGCGCCCCCGATGGGCAGCGTCATGCTCACCCCGAGAACGAGCGCCAGCACGAAAAGACCCGTCACCACCGCGGGCGTCGCGCTCTCATGCGCGATGACGAGCGCGCCCAGCACGAGCGCGGCGAGCAGCAGCAGGAGGTTCAGCAGCTGCTGTCCGCTGAAGCGCAGGCTGCGCTTGATGAGGCCCTGGAGCTTGCCGAAGGCGATGAGGCTGCCGCTGAAGGAGACCGCACCGATGATGCCGCCGGCGACCGCGAGTGTGGTGCTGGCATAGCCTTCGGTGCCGCCGCGGTAGAGCTCGACCGCCGCGATGGCCGCGGCCGCGCCGCCGCCCATGCCGTTGTAGAGCGCGATCATCTGCGGCATGTCGGTCATGGCGACGCGCCGGCCGCTCCAGGCCGCGAGCACGCCGCCGACGAACATCGCCGGCAGGATGAGCGCGTAGTTGGACATCCCCGGATAGAGAAAGGTGACGAGCGTCGCCACCGCCATGCCGGCACCGGCCCAGAGAATGCCGCTGCGCGCGCTCACCGGAGAGCTCATGCGCTTGAGCCCCATGATGAAGAGCACCGCGGTGATGAAATAACTCGCCTGGATCGCCAGACCCGCGGACACCCACCCCGGCATCAGGAGGTCCTCTTCGCGCCGCCGGCGCGCGCACCGCTCGACTTGAACATCTCCAGCATCCGCTCGGTGACGACGTACCCCCCGACGGCATTGCCGGCGGCGAGCAGCACACCGATGCAGCCGATCACCTTCTCGAGCGGTGTGTGCGCGTTGCCGAGCGCCACCATGGCCCCGACCAGCACGATGCCGTGCACGAAGTTCGATCCCGACATGAGCGGGGTATGCAGGATCACGGGGACGCGTGAGATCACCTCGTAGCCGGTGAAGGCCGCGAGCATGAAAATATAGAGGGCCACCATTCCGGTCATGCACTGCTCCCGAGCGCGCGCGCCGTCGCCTCGTGGCGGATCTGTCCGCCGCTCGTGAGGCAGGACTGCGCGAACACCTCGTCGTTCCAGTCGATTGCGAGCTCGCCCTTCGAGAGCGCGGGCTTGAGGAAGTTGTAGAGGTTACGCGCGTACATCTCGCTGGCGTTGTAGGCGAGAGCGGCGGCCAGGTTCACGGGGCCCGCGATCTTCACGCCCTGGTGCTCGATGGTCTCACCGGCACGCGTGAGCTCGCAGTTGCCGCCCTGCTCGGCCGCCAGGTCGACCACCACCGCGCCCGGGCGCATGCGCTCGATGGTGGCGCGCGAGATGATGCGCGGCGCGGGCCGGCCCGGTACCGCGGCCGTCGTCACCACCGCGTCCGCCGCCGCAATGCGCGCATCGAGCACCTCCTGCTGCCGCGCGCGCTCCTCGGCGGTGAGCTCACGTGCGTAGCCGCCGGCCCCCTCGGCACTCACGCCGGTGTCGACGAAGCGGGCACCGAGCGAACGCACCTGCTCGCGCGTCGCGCTGCGCACGTCGTAGGCTTCGACTACCGCCCCCAGACGCCGCGCCGTGGCGATCGCCTGGAGCCCCGCGACGCCGGCACCGATGATCAGCACCTGCGCCGGCCGTACCGTGCCCGCCGCGGTGGTGAGCATCGGCATGAATTTCTGCAGCTCACTGGCGGCGATCAGCACGGCCTTGTAGCCTGCGATGGCCGCCTGCGAGGAGAGCGCATCCATCGACTGCGCGCGCGAGATGCGCGGCACGAGCTCCATGGCGAAGCTGGTCACGCCGCGCTCGCGCAGCGCTCGGACCTCCGCCGCGCGTGCATACGGCTGCATGAAGCCGATCACGACGGCACTGCCACGCAGCTGCGCAATCTCTTCGAGCGAGAGCGGCTGGACGCTGAGCAGCACATCGGCGCGCTGCAGCACCTCGCTCGCGCCCGCCGCCCAGTCGACGCCCTTGTAGCTCGCATCGGGAAAGCCGGCGCGCTCGCCCGCGCCACGCTCGATGAGCACGCGCGCGCCTTCCTTGAGGAGTTTGTCCGCCACCTCGGGGACCAGGCTGACGCGCGTTTCTCGGGGCGCGCTCTCGCGCAGCGCGCCGATCGTTACTGACATTCGGGCCTCGTGCGTGCGGTCGCAAAAACGTGACCGCGGTAAGATTTCTTTAATCTAAATAGAGACTTGCGCTGTTGAATTCTTGCACAAAATTGCCGTATCTTACACCGCGTCATGCACGGGATAGATCTCGAGCAAGCCGACCACGGATTCGTCGACGATCTGCGCATCGTCGCGATGCCCGCAGCGCGCGGCCTGTCGCAGCTCGTGCTGCGCACGGATGTCGCGGGCATGCCGCTCGAGTGGATCGACTACAAGGAAGCGGCGCGACTCTATCATCAGGAGCAGGTCGCTTACACGTGCGGCTCGCTGCTCTATGAGCTCTACGGCGGGACCAACGCGCGTACCGGGCGCCGCACCGTGCTCGAGGTCAACTCGATCGTGGCTACCGTCGGCCACACGGGCAATCCGGGCAACACCCGCCACGACTACGTGCCGCCGCTCAACAACCAGACGCTGTTCCGCCGCGACGCGTACCTGTGCATGTACTGCGCGGCGCGCTTTCCGTCGCGCGAGCTCTCGCGTGACCACATCCGCCCTTTCAGCCAGGGCGGCACCGACATCTGGACCAACGTCGTCGCGGCCTGTCGCCGCTGCAACAACCAGAAGGCCTCGCGCACTCCCGAGCAGGCGCGCATGCAGCTGATCGCCGTGCCCTTCACGCCGACGTACGCCGAATACATCTTCCTCAAGGGCCGCCGGGTGCTCGCGGACCAGATGGAATACCTGGTCGCGCATTTCCCGCGCTCGAGTCCGCTGCACGATCGCATCCAGCGCTGGCTTTCCTGATTCATCGCCTGAGTCCTGCGACGGCGATGACGCCGTCCGCACGCGGCGTTAAAGTGACGCCGGGTCCTCTGGGGGAGCGACGCTCAGGTGATTTTCCTCGTCGACGCTTCGGTCTACGTCTTCCGTGCCTATCACTCCATCCTGCCGGACATGCGCGACCGTGACGGCAACCCCGCGCACGCAGTGTTCGGCTTCGCCCGGTTTCTCGGTGATCTCATCGAGCGCGTGCGGCCGCTGCACATGGCGGTGGCGTTCGATGAGCGCGGTGTCATCTCCTACCGCAGCCGCATCTATCCGCCCTACAAGGCAAACCGCGACCGCGCACCCTCGGACCTCGTCGCGCAGCTGCGCTGCTGCCGCGAGCTGTGCCGGCATCTGGGGGTCGCGGTGTTCGCCGATCCGGAGTACGAGGCGGACGATCTGATCGGCACCCTCGCGCAGCTCATGCGCCTCGAGGGTATGCGCGCCGCCTTCATCAGCCGCGACAAGGACCTCGCCCAGCTGGTACGCGACGGTGACCTGTTCTGGGATTTCGGCGCGCGCGGGCAGTTCGGCTATCACGACATCGAGCGGCACTTCGGTGTCGCGCCCGAGCGCTTTGCCGACTATCTCGCCCTCACCGGCGACACCAGCGACAACATTCCGGGGGTGCCGGGGATCGGGCAGCGTACCGCCGCCATTCTCATGCGGGCGTTCGCCTCGCTCGATGAGCTCTATGCGGACCTCGGGCGCGTGGCGGAGCTGCCGCTGCGTGGCGCGGGCACGCTCGGTGCGCGGCTCGCCGCGCACCGGGAGTCGGTCTACCTCGCGCGCCGGCTCACGCGTATCGCCTGTGACCTCTCCCTCGGCGCGAGCCCGAGCACCTTGCGACGGCGCCTGCCGGATCTCGCAGCGCTCGGCGAGCTCTACGACCGCCTCGGCTTCGGGCCGTTTCTGCGACGACAGGCCGAGCGGCTCGCGCAGCTGCCCGTCGCACGCGCGACGGCCACTGCGGCGTGAGATGCAGGCCGAGGCGCTCGCGGCGGTCGCGCGCGAGATAGCAGCGCTCACCGGCGCTTCCTGCGCCCCGGCACCGGCGCGCAGCGTCGGCGGCGGCAGCATCAACGAGTGCTACCGCTGGCCGGCGGCGGGTGGGGACCTGTTCGTCAAGGTCGCCGCGAGCGCCGCCCAGGATGCATTCGCCGCCGAGGCGGAAGGTCTCACGGAGCTGCGCGCGGCACAGGCGCTGCGCGTGCCGCGGGTGCATGCGCACGGGGTCGCCGGCTCTGCCGCTTTTCTGGCGCTCGAATGGATCGAGCGCGGGCCGGGAGGCGAGGCGTGCGAGCGCGCGCTCGGCGCGGGGCTCGCCGCGCTGCACGCGGTGACCGCGCGGCGCTTTGGCTGGCGGCGAGACAACACCATCGGCGCCACCGCTCAGCTGAACGCGTGGAGCGCGGACTGGGTCGAGTTCTTTCGCGAGCGGCGCCTGCGCCCGCAGCTCGAGCTCGCGGCGCGGCAGGGGTTTGCGCGGGCGCTTGCGGAGCGCGGCGAGCGGCTGCTCGCCGGGTTGCCCGCGCTCCTGCACGGCCACACACCGCGTGCTTCGCTCCTGCACGGGGACCTGTGGGGCGGTAACTGGCTTGCGAGCGCGACGGGAGAGCCGGTGCTCTTCGATCCCGCCCTCTACTACGGCGACCGCGAGACCGATCTCGCCATGACGCAGCTCTTCGGGGGCTTCGGCGCGGCGTTCTACGGCGCCTACCAGGCCGTGGCGCCGCTCCCCGCCGGTGCGGCGCTGCGGCGGGACCTGTACAACCTCTACCACGTGCTGAACCACGCCAACCTGTTCGGCGCCGGCTACGCGCAACAGGCGCGCGCCATGATCGACCGGCTCCTCGCGGAGCTTCACTGAAGACCGGAAGGCGCCCGTTCGGCTATGCTCGGCTCACACGCACCGGAGCGGCCCATGGCGGAAAAGAACATCAAATCGGTTCTCCACGAAGAGCGCACTTTCCCACCGCCCGCGGACTTCGCGGCGCGCGCGCGCATCAAGCCCGCGGACGCCGAAGCGCTGCGCCGGCGGGCGCGCGAGGATTACGTCGGCTTCTGGGCCGAGCTGGCCGAGCGCGAGCTCACCTGGCAGCGCAAATTCACGCAGGCACTCGATGACCGGGACGCTCCGAACTATCGCTGGTTCAGCGACGGGCGCCTCAATGCCTCGGTCAACTGCCTCGACGTTCATCTCGCCGAGCGCGGCCACAAAACCGCGCTCATCTTCGAAGGCGAGCCCGGCGATGTGCGGCGCCTCAGCTATCGCGAGCTGCACGCCGAGGTGTGTCGCTTGGCCAACGCGCTGAAGGCGCAGGGCGTGCGCCACGGCGATCGCGTCATCATCTACATGCCGCTGGTGCCCGAGATCGTCATCGCGATGCACGCCTGCAACCGCATCGGCGCCATCCACTCGGTGGTGTTCGGCGGCTTCTCGGCTCCGGCGCTGCGCGATCGCATCGAGGATACCGAAGCGCGCGTGGTGATCACCGCCGATGGCGGCTGGCGCGGCGGCCAGGCCATCGAGCTCAAGCTCGCCGCCGACAAGGCTCTCGCTGAGGGCTGTCCGAGCGTGCAGCGCGTGATCGTGCTTCGCCGCACCGGAAAGCCGATCGACATGCAGCCGGGCCGGGACATCTGGTGGCACGAGGCCATCCAGGGACAACCGGCATCGTGCGAGCCCGAGTGGGTCGATGCCGAGCATCCGCTGTTCGTGCTCTACACCTCGGGCTCCACCGGCAAGCCAAAGGGTGTGCAGCACGCCACCGGCGGCTACCTGCTGCAGACCAAGCTCACCACGCAATGGGTGTTCGATCTGCGCGATGACGACGTGTTCTGGTGCACTGCGGATGTCGGCTGGGTCACCGGCCACAGCTACGTGGCGTACGGACCGCTCGCGACCGGCGCCACGGTGCTGATGTACGAGGGCACACCGACGGTGCCCGATGGCGGACGCTTCTGGAGGAACTGCCAGAACCACGGGGTGACGGTGTTCTACACCGCGCCCACCGCCATCCGTGCGCTCATGAAGCTCGGCGAAGAGCTGCCGCGGAAGTACGACCTGAGCCGCCTGCGGCTCCTCGGCAGCGTCGGCGAGCCCATCAATCCCGAAGCCTGGATCTGGTATCACCGGGTGATCGGGCAGGGGCGCTGCCCGATCGTCGACACCTGGTGGCAGACCGAGACCGGAGCCATCCTGATATCGCCACTGCCGGGCGTGACCGACACCAAGCCCGGCTCCTGCACGAAGCCGCTGCCGGGGATCGAGGCGGACATCGTCGATGACCACGGGAACCCCGTGAAGCGGGCCGACGCCGGCGGCTACCTGGTGATCCGCAAGCCCTGGCCGGCAATGCTGCGCACCATCTGGCGCAACAACGACCGCTACATCGCGGGCTACTGGGAGAAGTTCGACAACCGCTACTACGTCGCAGGCGACAGCGCGCACCGTGACCGGGACGGCTACTTCTGGATCATGGGGCGGATCGATGACGTGCTGAACGTCGCCGGGCATCGTCTCGGCACGATGGAGATCGAGTCAGCGCTGGTCGCGCACCCGCGTGTGGCGGAGGCCGCCGTGGTCGGCAAGCCGCACGAGATCAAGGGCGAGGCCGTATTCGCCTACGTCGTGACGCGCGGGCAGCGGCCCTCTGGCGAGACGGCGCTTCTCATGAAGGAGTTGCGCGACTGGGTCGGCCAGCAGCTCGGCCCGATCGCCAAGCCCGATGAGATCCGTTTCGCGGACAACCTCCCGAAGACCCGCTCGGGCAAGATCATGCGCCGGCTGCTCAAGGCCATTGCACGCGGCGAAGAGATCACCCAGGACGTCTCGACGCTGGAGAATCCGGCAATTCTCGATCAGCTGCGCGGCACCGATACCGGCAACGAGCCGCCACCGCGCAAGGCTCCGGCAGCCCGGCGGACCCCTGCAGCGAAGCGGAGCAGCGCGAGCCAGCGGAGCAGTGCCGCGAAGCGGGGCACCGCAGTCAAGCGGAGCGCCGCAGCCAGGCGGAGCACCACAGCCAGGCGGAGCACCGCAGCCAAGCGGAGCACCGCAGCCAAGCGGAGCACCACAGCCAAGCGGAGCCGCAAGACCGCGCGCAAGGCCGTGCGGGCCGCGGCGGTGGTGCGTGTCGTGCGCCGGGCGAAGCGCAAGGCGACGAGGCGTATGACCGCAACGCGCGGCCGCCGCCGCACCACCTCGCGCCGGCGCTGACGTCTACGCCCCGCTCACGGGGTCGCATCCAGCGCGAGGCTCACGAGTTTCCGCTGCAGCCACTCGGCCGCTCCGCGCGGGTGCTCGAGCCCCATGCGTCGCAACGCGGCGGCATGACCGGCCCGTGGGCCGCCACGCACGAGCGCAGCGAGCGCGAGGCGTGTCCGGCTCCAGACACTGCCGCTGCGCCCCTCGAGGTAGCGTAGCGCGCGCACCAGCGCCGCCTCCTCGACCGTGAGATCGGTGCCGAAGGGATACTCGCCGAACAAGCCTCGGGCGCGGTGACCGGCGAAGGTGTCGGCGAGACGTTGCGGCAGGTTGTTGCGGAATGCATCCGGTATGCGGTAGCCGCGGCTGATCTTGCCGGCCGCCTGGGCGCGCGCCAGCAACTGCGGCTGGAAGCGCGAATCGGCGATGTTCAGCAGCGCCGCGATGATCTCCTCGTCGGTGCGGCTGCGCAGGTCGGCGATGCCGTACTCGGTGATGACGATGTCGCGCAGATGGCGCGGAATGGTCTCGTGTCCGTAGCTCCACAGAATGTTCGAAGTGGTGCGGCCGTACTGGGTGCGCGTCGCGCGCACGCACAGGATGGAGCGGGCGTCGGCAAGCGCGTGCGCCATGGCGACGAAGTTGTATTGGCCGCCGACACCCGTCACGACGCGACCGTCCGCGAGCCCGTCCGAGACGGCCGCACCGAGGAGCGTCACCATCATCGTGCTGTTGATGAACCGCGCGGCGCGGCGCTGCAGGATGCGCAGCTCCTGGTCGGGCCCGTAGAGCTGGTTGATGAAGCCGACGCCGCGCATGCCGAAGCGCGCGCGCTCGCCTTCGGGCAGATCGCGCAGCGCGGCGTAGAAGCCGCGCGGACCGAGGAAGAATCCCGCGTGCAACACCTGTCCGTTGCGCAGCTCCCGCCCGAGACACTGCCCGAGCCGCGCACGGCTCGCGCAGTCGGCGAGGTCCGGCTCGAACCAGTCGCCAGCGCCGGCGCGCATGCGGCCGCCGGCAAACTGCACGTCATCGCGAAACACGCCGTAGTGCTGCAGCTCGTGAAACTGCGCCGCGTCGAGCCGCGGGCCGACACCGGCGGCGGCGAGCGAGCCGAGAATGCCCTCATCGAAGCGCTCCCCGATCTCGCCGGCGGCGAGCAGCCGCTCGAGTGGCAGGCACTCGTAGACCTTGCGGCGCAGGATGCCGGCGCGATAGAGCTCGAGGAGCTGATCGACGAACATCTCGGTCGCGGCGTAGAGTCCCTCGCCGAAGGGGGCGGCGCCGCCCTCCGCGTCGATGAGCGCGCGGATGGCGGGCTGCGCGGTGAGTGCCTCGAGCGCGCTGCGCCACGCGGCGTTCTGCTGATGGCGCAGCAGCAGCGCATAGATGAGCGCTTCGGCGAGCTCGCCGATGCCGACCTGCAGCGTGCCGCCATCGCGCACCAGGGTGCTGGCATACAGGCCGATCGCGTGGTGGACGGTGCTGAGCGGCGGGTTGGGCGGGCAATACAGATCGCAGTCGCAGCGCGCGTCGTCCAGGAGGAAATCGAGCTGCGCCGCATCGAGCTGTGCGTGCCCCACCATGAACGGCATCTGCGAGCTGATCTGCCCCACCACCACGATGTCGCGGCCTGCGCGGCGCTGCGTCGCGATGAGCGGCAGCAGATCGGCGGTGACGTCCGGGTTGGAGCCGAGACTGAGCTGCATCTCGCCGTTGTGGGTGCGCCGCGCCAGCAGCTGCGCGATCACGTTCACACCGCGAGCCAGCGCATCGCGCGCCACGTGCGTGTAGTTGCTGCTGAGATAGGCGCGCTGCGCCTGGTCGGAGCGCAGGAACTGGCCGAGCGTGAGGAAGAACTCCGTGACGCGAACGTTCGGCGGCAGCTCATCGGCGAGCATGGCGCGGGCGTAGGCCGGCTCGATGTAGTTGCCGAACACCCGCTCGACCAGCGGCGTCACGAGTCGCGCCTCGAGCGGCGAGTGCGCGCGGGGCTTCAGCAGCGACAGCCCGGTGAGGATGGTGAGGTCGATGCCGGGGTCGGCGAGCGCGCGGCGGTAGAGCTCGTTGACGAGCGGGTTCGGATTGCCGATGCCGAGCGGCGCGGCGAGCACGATGCGCGGTCCGACGCGGCGCAGTAGCGCATCGACGCAGTCGCCGACGGCGGAGAATGTCTCGGGCATGAGCTTGTGGCATGCTCCCCGAGCACCGCGGTGGCCGTCAACCGCGCCAACGCCAGCGGAGGGAGTCATGCCATTGCAGAAACCGGCGCTCGACCCACGGAGCGTGCCGGCGGTGAGCTCCAGCGGTTATCCCGAGCCGTACCGAGCGCGGGTGTTGCCCCGCTCGAAACGCCGCCTGGGCGATGCGCTCGGCCTGACGCGCATCGGCATCAACTACACCGTGCTGCCGCCGGGCAAGGAGTCCTCCATGCGCCACTGGCACACGCACGAGGATGAGTTCGTGTTCGTGCTCGAAGGGGAGGTGGTGTTGCGCACCGATAGCGGCGAGCAGCGGCTCACGGCCGGCATGTGTGCGGGGTTTCCGGCCGGGAGCAGAGACGGGCATCACCTCATCAACCGCAGCGGCGCGGACGCCGTCTATCTCGAGGTCAGCAACCGCGACAGCGCAGACGGTGCGACCTACAGCGACGCTGACGTCGATCTGGCCTGGAGCCCGCCACACGCGCCCGGGCGCTTCACGCGCCGTGACGGCTCGCCGGTGTAGGCGCGTCAGTTCAAATGCCGGGAAACGTGCATGTACCCGCCGCTCATTGCGGTGCCGCCCTGCAGCCGCCTAGATTCGCGGGCACGGGAGGGCGAGCTGCAACGAGGGATGAGGTCCATGAGCAAGCTGATCACCGCTGCCGACGAGGTTGCTGCCGTTTTCCTGACGGTCATGGTGCTCGCATTCGGCGCGCCGCGGGTGCTGACGGCCGCTGAGCCGCCGCGAATCTCCAAGGACGGCCTGGAGCTCAAGAGCCAGACGCGCGATCAGCTGATCTATCTGCGGCCGGGCGCGAGGTTCTCCCAGTATGACCGCATTGCTCTCGCCGCCTGCTACGTCGAGTTCTCCAAGAGCTGGCTGCGCGATTACAACAGCAGCACGAGCTGGACGCACCGCATCTCCGAGGGCGATCTGGAGCGCGCGAAGCAGGAGCTGGTCGCCCAGTTCAGGAGCATCTTCACCGAGGAGCTCACGCGCGGCGGCTATGCAGTGGCGGACAGCGCCGGCCCCGACGTGCTGCTCGTGCGGCCGGCTTTGATCAACGTCCAGATGAACGCGCCCGACCTGATGGATGCGGGCCGCAGCCTCACCATCGCCCAGTCTGCCGGTGCGATGACCCTGTACCTGGAGCTGTGGGACTCCGCCCACGGCGAGATCCTGGCGCGGGTCATCGATGCCCGCTCGGATCAGCATGACATTCCGCGGCCCATGAGCTCGGTCGACAACCGGGCCGCGGCGGACAGGGTTCTCAGGTCGTGGGCGGATGAGTTCGTCCGCAAGCTCGACCTCGCGCGGCGGCATCTCGGGTAGCGCGGCGGCATCTCGGGTAGCGACACGTCTCAGGAGCGCGCCGGCGGGAGCATGCGCTGCTCGCGGAACCAGCGCAGCGCGTCCTCGAAGGCCGCAGCCGGCGGCCGCCAGCGGTAACCGAGATCGCGCGCCGCTTTGGTGCTGGAAAAATACATGCGCTTGCGGGACATGCGCACCGCCTCGACCGTGACCCGCGTCGGACGCGCGGTGAGCCGCGCCAGCGATTCGGAGGCGTAGGCGAGCGGCAGCAGTGCAGTGTGCGGCAGGCGGATGCGCGGCGGCCTGCGGCCGGCGAGCCGGCAGATCTCATGGAGAATGTCCCTGAGGCTCATGTTCTCGCCGCCGAGGATGTAGCGCTCGCCGATGCGGCCCCGCTCGAACGCGAGCAGATGACCCGCGGCGACATCATCGACGTGCACGATGTTGAGTCCGGTGTCGACGTAGGCGGGCGTGCGGCCCGCGGCGGCATCGACCACCATCTGCCCGGTCGGTGTCGGCTTGACGTCACCGGGCCCGACGGGGGTGGAGGGGTTCACGATGACCACCGGTGCTCCTTCACGCACGAGCTCGCGCACCAGCTCCTCCGCCAGAAACTTCGAGCGCTTGTAGTGACCGATCATGTCAGCGAGCGAGCTCGGAGTGTCCTCGGTCCCCGGCGAGCCGTCGGCGGGTATGCCGACCGTCGCGACGCTGCTCGTGTAGATGATGCGTGTCACGGCCGCGCGCCGTGCGGCATCGAGCAGATTGCGCGTTCCCTCGACGTTGCAGCGGTAGAGCGGCTGCGGGTCGGACACTCCGAGGCGGTAGTCGGCCGCGACGTGAAACACTGCCTGGCAATCGGCCACGGCGCGCGCGAGTGACGGCGGGTCGGTGAGGTCGCCGCTCGCGAGCTCGATCGGGAAGTGCTGCAGGTTGCGTTGGTCGGCGCCGCCACGCACCAGCGCCCGCACCTGCCAGCCTCGCTGCTGCAGTGTCCGCGCCACGGCGGCGCCGACGAACCCCGTCGCCCCGGTGACGAGCGCTCTCATCCGAGTGCAGTCCCGCTCGCCCCGGCGGGCAGCGGTGGAGCGAGACTGCCGCTGCGCGCGATCACGCGCAGCGCGCGCAGGGCGCTGCGGTAGCGGCCGCCGAGGCGCATGAGCGGCGCGAGCTCGCGCGGTGCGCGCGCGAGCGCTACGAGCAGCTTCGCGACGCGCACGCCCGCCGCATCGATGCCGGCGGCCGCCAGCGCTGCCTGCGGCACGGTATCGTTCGCGGTATCCACGATGGCGCGCACCGCGAGGAACGGCAGCCGCGCGTCGCTGGCGACCTCGGCCACCGCAGCGCTTTCCATGTCGACGGCGACGGCGGCGCTCCGCCGGAAGGCCTCGGCCTTGGCTGCAATGGAGCCGAGCGGCTCCGGAGAGCTCAGAAGCCTTCCGGTGGAGAGGGCGAGCCGCGTCGCGATGAGCTGCGCGACCGCGGCGTGCCACCCGGGCTCGGTGGCGAAGGACTTTCCCTCCCGCGATAGCACTTCACGCGGCAGCACCACGCAGCCCGCAGCGAGCGAGGGATCGAGTCCTCCGGCCATGCCCCAGCTGATGAGTGCCCGCGCGCCCGCCGCGATGAGCCGCCGTGCGCCCTCGGTAGCGGCGCGCGGGCCGATGCCGCTCAGGACGAGCAGGCTCCCATCGGCGAGCGTGGCGGCCTCGCCCGGACCGCCCCGCGCGGTACCGAGCGCGCGCGATTCGGCCGCCAGAGCCGCGAGGATTCCGAGTCCATTCAATGCAGCGTTCCGACCCGCGAGCGGCTGCGGTAGGCCGCGAGCGCCCACAGCGGGAAGTACGCGCAGTAGCCGTGATAGCGCAGATAAAACACGCGCGGAAATCCCGGCGCCGTGAAGCTTGCATCGCTCCACAGTCCGTCCGGCTGCTGCATGCGCAGGAGATAGTCCACCCCGCGCCGCACCGCCATGGATTCGACGGCGCCGGCGGCGATGAGCCCGAGCAGCGCCCAGGCGCTCTGGTGCGGAGTGCTGGCGGCGGGACGGGCCGTGAGCCCGGGCTCATAGCTGTCGTTGCTCTCGCCCCAGCCACCGTCGGGGTTCTGCCGGGATTCCAGCCAGCTCACCGCGCGCTGCACCGCCGGATCAGCGCAGCTGATGCCGGCCTGCGCGAGCGCGGTCAGCACCGACCAGGTGCCGTATACGTAGTTCGTGCCCCAGCGGCCGAACCAGGAGCCGTCGGGGAGCTGCTCCGCGCGCAGGAACGCGAGCGCGCGCGCCAGCGGCGCGGCATCCTGCGGACGGCCGACGAGCGCGAGCGCGGTGACCACCCGCGCGGTGACATCGCTCGTCGGCGGGTCGAGCAGTGCGCCGTGATCCGCGAAGGGGATCTCGTTGAGATAGTAAGCCGTGTTGTCGACATCGAAGGCGGCGAAGCCGCCGTTGCTGCTCTGCATACCGGTGAGCCAGTCGAGCGCGCGACCGATCGCGCCCGCGTAACGCTCGCGATCGCCGGAGAGGTGCATCGACCACACGACCACCGCCGTGTCATCGAGGTCAGGATAGTGCGGGTTGGCGCGCTGGAAGGCCCAGCCACCGCCGGCGAGCTGCGGGCGTCGCACCCGCCAGTCTCCCGGCGCGTCGAGGAGCTGACGCGGCAGCAACCACTCGAGGCCGCGCCGCGCCGCCGCGAGGGCGCTCGCGCCACCTGCCTCCTGTAACGCGAGATTGGCGAGCGCCGTATCCCACACCGGCGAGAGGCACGGCTGACAGTAGGCGCTCGCCCCATCGAGCACCAGCAGCCGCTCGAGCGCACGCTGTGCGGCGCGACGCCGCGGATCGTCGGCCGGATATCCCCGCAGCACGAGTGTCTCGAGCGCGTTCACCATCGCCGGAAAGATGGCACCGAGGCCGTCCTCGCCGTTGAGTCGCTCGAGCGTCCAGCTCTCGGCGCGGCGCAGCGCGTGCGCGCGTAGCGCGGCGGGAATGAGGCGATCCACACTGCGCCCGAGCCGGTCGAGCAGCAGGAACAGATGCGTGAGGGCGGTGGTACGCCCGAGCGGACGCCGGAACCAGTTGCGCTCCTGCGCGGGCGCAACCGTGAACAGCTCCGCGATCTGCACCCCGCCCGGGTTGCGGGCGCGCGGCTTGAGGGTGCACAGAATGGTGAGCGGCACCATCACCGTGCGCGACCAGTAGGACACGCGCTGCAGATTGAAGGGAAACCAGCGCGGCAGCAGCACGATCTCCACGGGAATGTACGGTACGCCGTGCCACGGGACCTCTCCGAACAGCGCGAGCGCTATCCGCGTGAACACGTTGCTGGCCGCCGCGCCGCCATGATCCAGGATTGCGGCCCGGGCGCGCGCCATGTGCGGCGCCTCGGGGCTGTCGCCGGCGAGCTTGAGGGCGAAATAGGCCTTGACGCTGCAGCTGATGTTGAAATCACCGCCGTGGTACAGCGGCCAGCCGCCGTGCCCCGCCTGGTGGGCGCGCAGGTAGACCGCCAGCTTCTGCTCGAGTGACGCATCGATCTCGCCGAGGAAGTGCATCATCATGATGTACTCGGCCGGGATGGTGCAGTCGGCTTCGAGCTGGAACTCCCAGTACCCCTCGGACGCCTGGCGCGCAATGAGCGCCGCCTGCGCCGCCTCGATGGCCAGCGCGAGCGAGCCCGGCGAGGCAGCCGCAGGCGCAGGTGTGGAGAGACGGCTGTCGAGGGGCGTCGCCGCGCGTACGGACAGATCGGTTGCCGGGCCGGGGCGCGTCACCGGGCCTGACTTTCGCTGCGATCCGCGCGGCGCTCGTGCCGTGGAGCGAGCGCGAGCTCCTCGCGCGCCGCGCGGGCGCTCGCCGCTGCACGCGCTGCGGCGCGCCGGGCAGCGAGCGGCGGTGCGAGCGGCAGTCCGCGCGCCGCCTGCTCGAACAGTCGCCGCAACAGGCGGTCGTTACGCACCGCCGCACTCGTCGAGAGCCGCGTGAGCAGCACCGCGGAGTGCGACACCTTCACCTGCCGGCCGGACGTGTAGTCGCGATGCGCATCGATCTTGCGCAGTGTCAGCACCGCAAGCCCGATGGCCCACAGGCAGAACAGGCGGATACCCCGCTCAGCCGAGGGCAGCAGCAGCGCATAGGCGAGCGCGTTGCGCAGGTGCCCGTGAGCCACCGCCACCAGCTCGTGCACACCCGCCTGGAAGCCCGGGTCCGGGCGCTCCGGGGTGACCTGCGCAAGCTCGACACCGTGGCGCGCAAAGACCTCGCGCGGAAACCAACATGCACCGCGGCTGCGGTCCTCCCAGAAGTCCTTGATGATGTTGGTGAGCTGCAACCCCTCGGCGAACGAGGTCGACAGCTCCTGCATCGCGGTGCGCTGCGCGGCGACGCTCGCTGAATGACAGCAGAACAGCTCCGTCAGCATCTCGCCGACCACCCCGGCCACATAGTAACAGTAGCTGTCGAGGTCGCTGGAGCGCGCGAGTCCCGCGAGGCTCGCGGTCTGCTGGAAGTGATGCATGCCCTGGCACATGAGCTCGATGCAGCGCTCGATGGCGGCGCGCTGCTCACCGAGTCCCTCGGTGACCGTTATCACCTGCTCCATGCCCTCGACCAGCTGCCGCTCGGCGGGCAGCGAGCGCTCGGACAGGCGCCGGCTGAGCTCGCGCGCGAGCGGCGCGGCCGGCTCGCTGCCGCGCACCACCGCGGTAAAACGCTGCAGGAACACACGAGTCTCGGCCGGCGGCAGTGCCGGCTCGTCCTCGATGGTGTCCGCGATGCGGCACAACAGGTAGGCGTTG
The DNA here is from genome assembly GCA_035541695.1 of Steroidobacteraceae bacterium. Lineage (GTDB taxonomy): Bacteria > Pseudomonadota > Gammaproteobacteria > Steroidobacterales > Steroidobacteraceae > 13-2-20CM-66-19. The sequence goes on along the minus strand of DATKMV010000014.1, from coordinate 90,556 downwards.
GTTACTGCAGTGCGCAATGGCTGTGGCAACTGCGGAATCGTCAACGCGAAGGTCCGCGAGACGTGGGGCAGTATGCGGTCCTGAAAGTCGGCGGCGGGGTTTCCGGTATCCATCTGGGAGCTCGGGCAACGCGAAACCGTCGGGGGGCGCCTCGCACCGCCAGTCTGCGCAACGCCGCAGTTCAAGGCAAGCGTTGCGGCTCCAGGCCGCACCTGACCCTCATGACAGCGGGCCGCCTCAGTCGCCGGGGCGCATCTCGAGCAGGCACTGCGCGAGCTCCCGCAGCGAATGCGCGGCCGGACCGAGCGGCTCGAGCGCGCCGAGAGCCTGCGCCTGCAATCGGCCGAGCTGCTCCCGGGCGCCGTCACCGAGCGCTGCGACGTAGTGCGCCCGGCGCGCTGCGCCGCCGTCGTCCGACCCGGCCAGCTCGCGTCGCAGCCGCAGGGCGAGCGCCAGCTTCGACGCGAAGTCGGCGAGCGATTCGTGCGGCGCTGCCGCGGGTGCCGCCGCGGATCGGGAGGCGCAGGCAGCTGCCATGAGCACACTGGCTTCGATCAACGCTCCGCAGCGCCGGGAATACCAGGCCTCGATCTCCCGCACGGAGAGTGCCTCGCCCCGCGCCGCGGCATCGAGCGACTGCCCACCCGTGAGACCACTCACGCCGATCGCCCGTGCGAGCAGTGCTATCAACCGCAGCCGTACTTGCGGGGCCGCCGGCAGCGCCGCATCGCTGGCGAGCAGCTGGAATGCCAACGACTGCAGCGCATCCCCGACCAGTACCGCGGTGCCGGCATCGTAGGCTGCGTGACAGGGCCCGCGCCTGCCTGCATCCGCATCCTCCTCGACACCGGAGAGAGCGTCATGCACGAGTGCGTAGGCGTGGACCAGCTCGATTGCGCACGCGACACCCTCGACCTGCGCTTCCGCGAGACCGAGTGCGCGCGCGGTGCCGAAGACGAGCACCGGCCGCAGACGCTGGCCGGTATTCAGCACACAGTAACGCATGGCATGGTGGAGGCGCGTCGGCTCGGCAGCCGCCGGCGGCAGCCGCTCGGCCAGGGCATTCTCCATGCGGGCCTGCCAGGCCCGTACCTGGCTCGCGCACGCGGCGCGTCCGGTCACTGCAGCTCCGCAGTCTGAGCCCTGTCGCTGCGTTTCACCGCGCTGACGGGAATCGCGACCGTCGCGCTGCGCTCCTGCTCGGCATACAGAAGCGGCGGATCGGCTGCCATCGGCCCGCTGAGCCGTGGGCCGCGCAGCGACACGCCGAGCGCCTTCAAGGGATGCGCGAGCGCGTCGTTGACCGCGGTTCCCTCGAACCCACAATGCGCCATGCAATTGTCGCAGCGCGGATTGCGTCCGACGCCGTAGCGCTCCCAGTCGGTTTCCTCCATCAACGCGCGGTAGCTGGGTGCCGTCCCCTCATCGCTCAGGAGGTAACAGGGGCGTTGCCACCCGAAGACGTTGTAGGTCGGGTTGCTCCAGGGAGTGCACTGATAGGACTGATTGCCGGCGAGGAAATCGAGGAACAGCGCCGAATGGTTGAAAGACCAGCGCCGGCGCGCAGCGCGCTCGCGGCCGCGCCGGAAAACCTCGCGGAACAGCGTTTTGCTCGCCTTGCGTGCCAGGAAGACGTCCTGCCGTGGTGCGTGGCTGTAGCTGTAGCCGGGCGACACCGTGATGCCTTCGATGCCCTGCTGCATCGCGATGTCGAAGAACTCGGCCACCTCCTGCGGATCGGCACTGTTGAAGAGCGTGCAATTGACGGTGACGCGGAAGCCGCGGCTGCGCGCGAGGCGGATCGCCGCAATCACCTTGTCGAACACCCCTTCCTGGCACACCGACTCATCGTGACGCTCGCGATTGCCGTCGAGATGCAGCGAGAGCGTCAGATACGGCGAGGGTTGGTACTCATCGATGTGCCGCTGCAGAAGAATCGCATTGGTGCACAGGTAGACGAAGCGCTTGCGCTCGATGATGCCGGCGACGATCTGCGGCAGCTCGTGATGGATGAGCGGCTCGCCGCCGGCGATCGAGACGATCGGCGCGCCGCATTCATCGACCGCGCGCAGCGCGTCCGCGACGCTCATGCGCTGCTGCAATATCTCTTTCGGATAATCGATCTTGCCGCAGCCGGCACAGGCGAGATTGCACTGGAACAGTGGCTCGAGCATCAGTACCAGCGGATAACGCCGCTCGCCGCGCAGCTTGCGCGTGAGCACGTAGCGGCCGACGCGGTACATCTGCAGCAGTGGAATGGCCAACATGCCCTCCTACGGGTTCGTCAAAAGCCGAAGCCTACCGCAGCGCGAGGAGCGCCGGGCGGTGTTCGCGCCAGATTCGCTCCCACTCGATGCGGAACCAGGGCGTGAACGAGGTCGCGCCGGCGCCGCGCAGCTCGGCCTCGAGCGTAGCCGTACTGACCCACCGCCAGTCGTGTATCTCGGCAGGATTCGCCCGCACGCGCCCCTCACAACGGCCGATGAAGACCGAGCACAGCTCGCGTTCAGCGCCGCCGGCATCGAACTGTGCCTGGTACTGGAACTTGAAGAGGAAATGCAACGGGCAGGCAAGACCCAACTCCTCCATCAGCCGCCGGTGGATGGCGTCCTCCATCCGCTCGGCACGGCGCGGATGGCTGCAGCAGCTGTTGGACCAGTACAACGGCCACAGGCGTTTGCCGGGCGCGCGCTGCTGCAACAGCAGCTCGCCAGCGCCGTTGAAAATCAGCAGCGAGAAGGCGCGGTGCAGTATGCCGGTGCCGGCATGACAGTTGGCGCGGTCGAGATGACCGATCTCGCGGTCGGTATCGTCTACGAGTATGAGCGGCTCGTCGAGCGCGCTATCCTCCACCCCGGCCTTCGCGGGCCGAATCTGGTCCGTCAAAGAGAACTCCGACTGCTAGCGTCGTGTACAGTGACATGATAATAACTCCGACACTGCGAACCGACACAGGGATGTTGCCATGAATCCCGCAGAGCTCCCGCTGAACGCACTCGGTACCGCTATCGCCGCGTTGGGTATGGGTTATGCGATCGCTGCAGCACTCGCGGTACGCATTGGTCGTGCGCCGCGCGCACAGCCGCCGGCGGCGCTCCCGCCGGTCACCGTGCTCAAGCCTCTGTGCGGCGCGGAGCCCACGCTATACGAACATTTGCGTACCTTCTGCGAGCAGCGTTATCCGCGCTGGCAGATCGTCTTCGGGGTGCGCGAGCCGCACGACCGCGCGCTGGAGGCCGTGGAGCGTCTGCGCAGCGAGTTTCCGCACCTCGACCTGCAGGTGGCCGTCAACTCCGAGCAGCACGGGACCAGCAGCAAGGTCAGCAACCTCCTCAACATGTTGCCCCTAGCCCGGCACGACTACCTCGTCATCGCCGACAGCGACATCTGCGTGGAGCACGACTACCTCGAAAGAGTGATTACGCCTCTCCTGGATGAGAGAGTCGGGCTGGTCACCTGCCCTTACCGCGGACGCCCCCGGCCGGGACTGTGGTCGCTGCTCGGCTCGATGTTCATCAATGAATGGTTCATGCCCTCGGTGCGCGTCGCGGCCGCGCTCGGCTCGCGCGCCTTCGCCTTCGGCGCGACGATTGCTCTGCGCCGCGACACGCTCGCCGGCATCGGCGGCTTCGCGGTGATCGCCAATCAGCTGCCTGACGATTACCGCCTCGGACAGCTCACGCGCCGGCTCGGCCTGCGCACCGTGCTGTCGGAGGTGGAGGTCGAGACCAGCGTCCATGAGGGCGGGTTCGCCGAGCTGGTGAGGCACGAGCTACGCTGGCTGCGCACCATCCGCACGGTGCGGCCGCTCGGCTATGCGGTCGGCGGCGGCATCACCTTCGGGCTGCCGGTGGCGTTCCTCGGCTGCGTGCTCGCCGACGGCAGCGTGACCGCGGTGACGATGGTCGCCATCACGGCGGCGGCCCGACTCATGATAAATTCGGCTCCGCGCAGCGCGCGCTCGCTTGCGGCGCAGCTCGGACTGATCGTGTGCAACGATCTGCTCGGCTTCCTGCTGTGGTGCTGGAGCTTCGCCACCCGCCGCGTGCACTGGCGCGACGGCCTTTACCAGCTCGCTCGCGATGGCACCATCGTCCCGATTCCTGAATGAGTAAGCGGCCGTGAGAACACTTTTCCTGCATCCTCCGTCCTTCGACGGCTTCGATGGTGGCGCCGGCGCGCGCTACCAGATGACGCGCGAGGTGCGCTCCTTCTGGTATCCGACCTGGCTCGCGCAGCCGGCCGCGCTCGTGGAGGGCTCGAAGCTGATCGATGCGCCGCCCGACGGCCTGACGTTCGAGGACATCATCCCCGAGCTCAAGAACCGCGACCTGGTGGTGATGCACACCTCGACGCCCTCGTTCCGCGCGGACGCGCGGACGGCGGAGAAGATCAAGGAGGTCAATCCGCACGCGCGCATCGGCCTCATCGGCGCGCACGTCGCGGTCGAGCCCGCCAAGAGCCTCGAGGATGCGCCGGCGGTCGACTTCGTGGCCCGCAACGAATTCGATTTCACCATCAAGGAGGTGGCGGAGGAGCGGCCCTGGGCCGAGATCAAGGGCCTCTCGTTCCGCAACCGCCACGGCGTCATCGTGCACAACGAGCCGCGCGAGACGCTCACGAACATGGACGAGCTTCCGTGGGTGACCCCGGTCTACAAGCGCGACCTCACGATCGAGAACTATTTCAGTGGTTACCTCAAGCACCCGTACGTCTCGTTCTACACGGGACGCGGCTGCAAATCCCGCTGCACGTTCTGCCTGTGGCCGCAGACGATCGGCGGGCACCGCTACCGCGTCCGCTCGGTCGAGGACGTGGTCGCCGAGATGAAATGGGCGAAGGCGGCGTTTCCGCAGGTGCGGGAGTTCTTCTTCGATGACGACACCCTCACCGACAACGCCCCGCGCGTGGAGGCGCTGGCGGTCGAGCTCGGCAAGCTCGGCGTCACCTGGTCGTGCAATGCCAAGGCCAACGTCGCGCGCAGGACCCTGGAGATCATGCGCGACAACGGACTGCGGCTGCTGCTGGTCGGCTACGAGTCCGGCAATCAGCAGATCCTCTTCAACATCAAGAAGGGCATGCGGGTGGAGTTCGCGCGCCGTTTCACGCGCGACTGCCACGAGCTCGGCATCCTCATCCACGGCACCTTCATCCTCGGGCTCCCGGGGGAGACGCGCGAGACGATCCGCGAGACCCTGGAGTTCGCCAAGGAGATCAATCCGCACACCATCCAGGTATCACTGGCGGCGCCTTACCCCGGGACCTTCCTCTACCGGCAGGCGAAGGAGAATGGCTGGCTGTACCAGGAGGCGAGCGCGCTGCTCACCGAGCAGGGCACGCAGATCGCGGCGCTCAATTACCCGCATCTGAGCCATGCGGAGATCTTCGAGGCCGTGGAGGACTTCTACAAACGGTTCTATTTCCGCCCCTCGAAGATCGCCTCCATCGTCGCCGAGATGTTCACCAGCCCGGAGATCATGAAGCGGCGTCTCGCCGAGGGGGTGGAGTTCTTCCACTTCCTGCGCTCGCGCCGGAACGCGGCGTGACGGGGCTGATCGTCACGGCGGACGATTTTGGCGCCGCACCCGAGGTCAACGAGGCGGTCGAGGCGGCGCATCGCGAGGGCGTTCTCACTGCCGCGAGCCTGATGGTGACCGCACCCGCGGCCGGCGATGCCATCGCGCGCGCGCGGCGGCTGCCGCGACTGCGGGTCGGCCTGCATCTCACGCTCATCGAGGGCGTGCCTGCGCTGCCACCCGCCGCGATTCCGCACCTCGTGAACGAGGCGGGAAGATTTCCGCGCAGTCCTGCCCTGCTCGGGGCACGCCTCGCGCAGAGCCGCGCGGCTCGCCGCGAGCTGGCGGCGGAGATGACCGCGCAGCTCGCGGCCTTCTGCGACAGCGGCTTGACGCTCGATCACTGCAATGCGCACCTGCACTTCCATCTGCATCCGATCATCGGCCGGCTGCTCATCGCGCTCGGCGGGCATTTCGGACTGCGTGCCGTGCGGCTGCCGCTCGAGCCCTCCGCGGTGCTGCGCGCGGTGGAGCGGCGTGGCACCTGGAGCGCCGCCGCGGCGCTCACCGTGCCTTTTGCGCTCGCGTTGCGCCGCCGGCTCGCCGCCGCGGGGCTGCTGGTTGCCGAGCGCGCCTTCGGGTTGCGCTGGTCGGGGCACATGACGCCCGCACGCCTCGCGGGCATCATCCGCCACCTGCCCGACGGAGTGAGCGAGATCTATCTCCACCCCGCGACCGGACCGTATCGCGGTGCCACGCGCGGCTACCAATATGCCGAGGAGTTGCGCGCTCTCACCGCACCGGAGGCGATGGCGGCCTGTCGCGAGCGCGCTGTGCGTCTTGGCGGCTTCGGCGATTTCGCCTCCCCGGGCGCGCCCGTGGCGTGCGTGAGCGCATGAATTCCGTCGAGGCCTCCGGCCGGCACATGCGCATCGCGCCCGGCAGCGAGGCGCACAAGGCGCTGTTCTGCCGAACGCTGCTCGATACTCACAATCCCTACAAGCCCTCGGTGATCGACTGGCCGCAGCTCGATGCGGATGCGCGCGCGCGCCTGGTGAGCCTGCCGATCTGGGATGTTGCCGTGCAGACCGAAGGTCGCGCGCGGCTGAACGTCGCCTCCTATGCCGCCGTGACGCGCGACCCGTTGCTGCGCGAGGCGATCGAGCTCAACGCCTTCGAGGAAGGCCGCCACAAGCACGTGCTCTCCAATCTCGTGCAGGCCTACGGCATCACGCTCGCTCCCGAGCCGCCGTATCCCGCACCGCGCGACCCGGAATGGGCGTTCATGCTGACCGGCTACAGCGAATGCATCGACAGCTTCTTTGCTTTTGGCCTGTTCGAGTCCGCGCGCCGCTCGGGGTTCTTCCCGCCGGATCTGGTCGACACGTTCGAGCCGGTGATGCAGGAGGAGGCGCGTCACATCCTGTTCTTCGTCAACTGGGCCGCCTGGCACCGTCGCACCATGCCGCTGTGGCGCCGGCCGTGGTTCGAGCTCAAGGTGCTCGGCATCTGGATCTTTCTGGTCTGGGAGCGCGTGCGCATCGCGCGCGATGTGGGCCACGGCGTGCAGGACAACAACTTCACCCTCAGCGGCGCGAAGTCGGTGAGTGCGGATATCAGCGCGCGGCAGCTGATCGGGCTGTGCCTCGATGAGAACCTGCGCCGCATGAGTCGCTACGATGAGCGGCTGATACGACCGGCGGCGGTGCCGGCGCTGGCACGCCTGGCACGCAGGCTCATGCGATGAGATGAAGCTGCGCTTCGCCATTCTCGCGGCCGTCGGGGTGGCGCTGGCTCTCTATCTGGTGCGGTATGTCGGTTGGCGGGCGGTGCTCGCCGCGGCGGGCGCCATCGGCTGGGGCGGCTTCTTCGTGTTCTGCCTGTGTGCGCTCGCGCTGTTCGTGCTGCTCGGCGGCGCCTGGCAGGTGCTGTTCCCGGCAGGCTCGGCTCCGCCGCTCGCACTGCTGGTGCGTGCACGCCTGGTGCGCGATGCGGGCGCGGAGGTGCTGCCGCTGTCGCAGCTCGGCGGCATCGCCCTCGGTGTGCGCGCCGCGGTCCTCCAGGGCGTAGCGGCGCCGCTGGCTGCCGCCTCTATGATCGTCGATGTCACCACCGAGTTGCTCGCGCAGATCGCCTACGCAGCCGCCGGCATGGTCATACTCGCCGCCCGGGTTCCGCACACCTCGCACGTTGCCGCGATCATCAGCGGCTGCATGATCGGCCTGGTGCTGTCGATCCTTGCTGCGGGACTGTTCATCGCGCTGCAACGACACGGGGGGCGCATCAGCTCGCGCCTCGCCCGCAACCTGCTGCGCGGCCGGGGGCAGAAGCTCACCGGGCTCACCGCGGCGCTCGAGACGCTCCATCGCTTCCCCCGGCGGGTCGCCGCCTCTTCGGTGCTGCACCTGGCGGCATGGATCGGCAACGGCGCCGCGGTGTGGCTGGGCTTTCGCCTGATCGGCTGCCGCATCGATCTGGCAGCGGCCATCGCCATCGAGAGCCTCGTGTACGCGATCCGCAGCGCCGCAGTGTTCGTGCCCAACGCGCTCGGGGTGCAGGAAGGCGCCTATATGCTGCTCGCGCCGCTTTTCGGCATCGGCGCGGATGCCGCGCTCGCGATATCCGTGCTCAAGCGCGCGCGGGACATCCTCATCGGGGTGCCGGTGCTTCTCGTCTGGCAGGCCGCGGAAGGGCGCCGCGCGATCGCTCGCGCTCAGTGAGAGGCGGCGAGGCGTAACGCGAAGGACACCCCAACCTCGTTGCCGACCTGATCGGTCGCCCTCCAATCCCCCTGACCGACGCCGTAGTCGAGCCGGCGCACGCTCGTCCTGCCGGTCATATAGCCGACCGGCGCACCGTTCTCGGTGGCGGTGCGGAACGTGAACGGCACGCGCGCAGCGCGCGTCGTGTCCCGGAGGGTGAGCTTGCCAACGGCCTCGTAGCCGCCCGGCGTGCGCACGACCTGGCTCGCGGCGAAATGTGCCTGCGGGAACTTCGCGACCGCGAACAGGTCCGCGCCGCGCAGCGTGTCGTCGCGCTCCGGGTCCCCGGTGTCGAGGGAGCTCACCTCCACGATGACGTCCAGGCGGCTCGCGGCGAGATCATCCGGCGAGAAATCGAAGCTCACCTGGAAGTGCCGGAAGCGGCCTTTGTTCTGAGCGCCGGCCTGCAGGAAGCTGAATTCCAGCGAGCTCTTCGCGAGGTCGAGCGCATAGTGGGTCGGCGCGGCTGCGGCGGCGGCGTGCCCGGCCGGGGCGCCGAGAGGCGCCAGCGCGAGCAGCAGTGCAAAGGGCAACATCCGCCGCAGCACGTCATCGCGCAGCATGAAGTGGTGCTTGAGCGCGGCGGCGACGTGCAGCACCACCACCGCGGCCAGTACCCAGGCGAGTGCCTGGTGCATGAGGATGAAGGCGTCATACAGCGGCCGGCTCTTCGGCACGAGGTCCGGCAAGGTGAAGAACCCGAACCAGCTCACCGGAAACCCACGCGCCGAAGACATCATCCAGCCGCTGAGCGGCATGGCGAACAGCAGCAGATACAACAGCGCATGCGTCGAGCGTGCCAGCGCGCGCTCGTAGGGCTTGAGCGTCGTCGGCAGCAGCGGTGTCGGATTGAGCGAGCGCCACAGGAGCCGCAGAATGACCAGCATCAGTATGGTGATACCCACGGATTTGTGCCGTGCGAGCAGCGCGAGCTTGCGTGCACCGGGCGGAAGGTCATCGGCGAGGCTCGCGAGCGTCACCTGCAGGATGAGCAGCACGACGATCAGCCAGTGGAACAGCTGGGAGAGCATGCCCCAGCGAACGTGGGTGTTGCGCAGCGCCATGCCTGCAAGCTTATGCGGCTGAGTCAACGTTGCAAACTGCTGCTGCCGACCGCGCTGGCGGCGGCGCTGCTGAGTGGCTGCCCCTCGCCGCCGCGGGCGCCGCCTGCTCCCGCGAGCTCCGCCGCGGGCACTCCTGCCCCAGTGCCGCTGCATCTTGGCACCCCCTACGAGGTCCTGCCCCAGGCGTCGCTCCTCACGATCCTCGTCTACCGGGCGGGGCCGCTCGCGAGCGCGGGGCACAACCACGTCATCGCCTCGCACGACATGAGCGGCACCTTCTACGTGGTACCCGGGATTCTGCAGAGCAGCTTCGAGCTGCACGTTCCCGCCGCCACGCTCACGGTCGATGAGGCCGGGCTGCGGGCGCAGCAGCCGGCCGCGGATTTTCCCGCGGACGTCTCCGCAGGGGCGAAGGAAGGAACGCGACACAACATGCTGGGCGCTGCGCTGCTCGATGCCGAGCACTACCCGGAGATCACGCTGCGCTCCCTGCAGCTCGAGCCTGCAGGCGATGCGACGCCGGCGACGGTGCGGGCGCGAGTGGAGAGCTCGGTGCGCGGTCAGCTGCGCACCTTCACGCTACCGGTGCATTACGCCCTTTCCGGCAATGGCATGCTCGAGGCCACAGGCGCGATAGAGCTGCGTCAGACGGAGCTCGGACTCACACCCTTCAGCGCGATGCTGGGCGCACTGCAGGTGCAGGATGAAATGCACATCAGCTTTCACATCCTGGCGCAGTCCGCCGACCTCGGGCGCGCGCCCTGAGCGGACGGGCGCCGCACCTCAATCCGCAGCCTCCAGCAGCAGCAGCGGCGTATCGCCCGGCGCCTGCAGCACCGCGGCGGTGCCGGCGGCGCGCATCCCCGGCGGGGCGGGGGTGATCGCCATCCCGAGCTCGCTCAGGCGCTCGAGACGCGCCGCCATGTCCGCGGCGCGGAACACCAGCATCGGCCGTGCGCACAGTCGCGGGGAGTGGAACGCGAGGTCGAGATGGTCGCTCGTGAGTGTCAGGTGCGGGTAGGGCAGCTGCGTCTCCTCGGCCGCGACGAAACCCAACGGCTCCCAGAAGTTTTTCGCGGTGGCGAAATCGTCGGCGGGCAGGCTGACTTCCGCGAAGTCCCCGCACAGGGACACCTCGCGCGGATCGCGCGCCATGGGCGAATAGGTACGCGCCTCGAGTATCGCGACCTCCTGACCGAAGGGGTCGTTGAACGCGATCTCGTTGAAGACCTCCTCGGCGGTCTGACATCGTGTCAGATGGATGCCCGCCGCGGCGAAGGCGGCGACGCTCGCGGCGATCGCCGGTCGGACGAAGGTGAGCGTCGGCGAAGCGCCGCTGCGCTGGTGCAGGCCGATGAACAGCCGCCCGTCGGTGAGCACCCCATAGGGATGCACCAGGGCGTCCGTGGTGGTCGCCTGGCTGAACCCGAGGCGCTCGTAGAACTCGACGGCGCCGCGCACATCCTCGACCGCGACGCTGAACTCGTGAAAGGTCCCCGCGAGGGGGAGCGCTGCGGTCCTCATTCAGGCAGACGCGCCGTGCGCCGCACCCGGGAGATGCTCACGCAGCCCCTCGGTCCAACCCTGACAGCGCTGCGCCACCAGCGCGGCGAGACACTGCGCATGAGCAGCGCCCGCATTGAGCGCGGGCACGTACTCGAAACGCTGTCCGCCGGCCTGCAGGAACACCGCACGGTTCTCGATCGCGATCTCCTCGAGAGTCTCGAGGCAGTCGACGGCAAATCCCGGACACACGACCGACACCTCGCGCACACCGCGCCCGGGCATGCCGGCGAGCAGCTGCTGCGTGTAGGGGCTCAGCCACGCCGCCGGGCCGAAGCGCGACTGAAAGCTCACGCTCCATTCGCCCTCCCGCAGCAGCAGCTCATCGGCGAGCAGGCGCGCAGTGGTGTGGCAGCGCTTGTGGTAGGGGTCACCCTGCACGCAGTAGCGCTCGGGGATGCCATGGAACGAGATGAGCAGATGCGGCGTGCGACCGTGCGCATCCCAGTGGGCAGCGATGCTCGCGCGCAGCGCCTCGATATAGCCCGGATGATCGTGGTAGTCGGCCACCAGCTGCAGGTCCGGCAGCCAGCTCATGGCGCGCAGCGTCGCGGTCACCTGATCGAAGGCGGCGCCGGTCGTCGTGCCGGAGTACTGCGGGAAGAGCGGCAACACCAGCAACCGTTGCGCACCGCCGCTGCGCAGCCGCTCGAGCGCGAGGCGCACCTCGGGGGCGCTGTAGAGCATGCCGACCTCTACCTGCAGCGGTGCGAGCATGCGTTGCGCCAGCACTCCGGCGAGCTCGGCGCGCAGCTTGAGCGTGAGGTCGCGCAGCGGCGAGCCGGATTCCGACCAGATACGGCGGTACTTCGATGCGACGCGCGCCGGGCGCCATGGCAGGATGACGCCGTAGAGCACGGGCAGCCACAGCACGCGCGGCAGGTCGACGATGCGTCGATCCGCGAGGAAGCGTGCCAGGAACGCACGTACCGCGGCCGGCTCCGGCGCCTCGGGCGTACCGGAATTCACCAGCAGGATGCCGATGCGCTCGGTGTTCAACGCAGTCCGACGCACACGAACTTCAGCTCGGTGTAGTCGAGGATGCCGTGACGCGAGCCTTCGCGGCCGATGCCGGACTCCTTGACGCCGCCGAAAGGCGCCACCTCGGTCGAGAGGATGCCGGTATTGAGCCCGATCATGCCGTACTCGAGCGCCTCCGACACGCGCCAGGAGCGCGCCAGGTCGCGCGTATAGAAGTACGCCGCCAGGCCGAACTCGGTGTCGTTGGCCATGCGGATCGCGTCGGACTCGCTCTCGAACCGAAACAGCGGCGCGATCGGCCCGAAAGTCTCCTCGCGCGCGACGCGCATGGCCGGCGTCACCTCGGTGAGCACGGTGGGCTCGAAGAAGGTGCCGCCGAGCGCGTGGCGTCTGCCACCGCAGGCGACACGCGCCCCCCTTCTCACGGCGTCCGCAATGTGCTCCTCCACCTTGGCGAGCGCAGCGGCATCGATGAGGGGCCCCTGCTCGGTCGGACCCTTCAGTCCATCACCGACACGCAGCTGCGCGACCGCGTGCACGAGCTTCTTCGCGAAGGCCTCGTACACGCCCGCCTGTACCAGCAGCCGGTTCGCGCATACGCAGGTCTGGCCGCTGTTGCGGTACTTGCTGGCGATGGCGCCGGCGACCGCCGCATCGAGGTCGGCGTCATCGAACACGATGAACGGTGCATTGCCGCCGAGCTCCATGGTGAGCTTCTTCACCGTGCCGGCACACTGCGCCATGAGCTTCTTGCCGACACCGGTCGAGCCGGTGAAGGTGACCTTGCGCACTGCCGGGTTCGCCGTGAGCTCGCCGCCGATCGCGGCGGCGTCCACGCCCGTCACGACGTTCAGCACGCCGGCGGGAACGCCGGCACGCGCCGCGAGCGCAGCCGCCGCGAGCGCCGAGTAGGGCGTCTGGCTTGCGGGCTTGATGACGATGGTACAGCCGGCGGCGAGCGCCGGGCCGGCCTTGCGGGTGATCATCGCGAACGGGAAATTCCAGGGAGTGATCGCCGCGACCACCCCGACCGGCTGTCGCATCACGAGGAGCCTGCGGTCACTCTGGTGAGTGGGGATCACCTCGCCGTAAAGTCGCTTGCCCTCCTCCGCGAACCATTCGATGAAGGAGGCGCCATAGGCAATCTCGCCCTTGGCCTCGGCGAGCGGCTTGCCCTGCTCGGCGGTCATGAGCGTGGCGAGATCCTCCTGATTCGCCATGAGCAGCTCGTACCAGCGGCGCAGCACGACCGCGCGCTCCTTCGCAGTGAGCGCGGCCCAGGCGGGGAACGCCCGCGAGGCGGCCTCGATGGCGCGACGCGTCTCGGCGACGCCCATGTCGGGCACGGTGCCGATGCGCTCGGCGGTTGCCGGATTGTGAACCGCGTGCGTCGCGCCGCTCAGCGCATCGAGCCATTCACCGCCGATGAAGGCTCGCGTGCGCAGCAGATCAGGATCGCGCAATTTCATGGATCAGTCTCTCCCTCGGTCGAAGCTCGCGGGTCGTCCGGCGTGCGCACGACATGGCGCGCAAAGAACTCGAGGGTGCGCGTGCGCGCAAGCGCCGCGGCTTCCGGGCTGTAGGTGCTGCGTTGCTCGCAGTTGAAGCCGTGCCCGGCCCCCTCGTAGGTATAAAGCGGAGCCTGCGGGTAGGCGGCGCGTATCCGCTCGATCTCTGCGGGCGGGATGCTCTGATCCTCAGTCCCGTAGTGATACATCACCGGGCAACGTGGCTTGCGGTCGAGGTGATCGGACACCTTGCCGTAATAGACCACGGCGCACGCGAGCGGCAACTCACAGGCCGCGAGATAGGCCTGGGCGCCCCCCCAGCAATAGCCGACCGCGCCGGCGCGGCCGGAGTGTTTCACCACCGCCAGCGCCGCAGCGATATCGCGCAGCGTCGCCGGCGGCTCGAGCTGCTTGGCGTAGCCGCTGCCTTGCTGCCGCTCGGCCTGCGTGTAGCCGAGCTCGATGCCGCGGCGGATGCGGTCGAACAGCGCCGGAGCAATCGCGGTGTAGCCGGCGGCGGCGAAGTCATCGGTCACCCGGCGGATGTGACTGTTGACGCCGAAGATCTCCTGCAGCACCAGCACCGCGCCGCGCGGACGGCCGGGCGCGGCGGCGAGCCAGGCCTGAAACTCGTGACCGTCGCGCGCCATGATGGTGGTGAATTGACCCATGGGGTGGCATTCTAACGCGCCCCGCCAAGGGAGGGATTCATGCTCGTCGGATCCGGCGTCAAGCGAGTCGCCATCGTCGGAGGCGTGCGCATTCCGTTCGCGCGCTCCTATTCCGCTTACGCCACCGCCAGCAACCAGGAGATGCTCACGGCCGCGTTTCGTGCGCTGGTCGAGCGGTTTCACCTCCAGGGGGAGCGGCTCGGCGATGTCGCGGCAGGCGCGGTCATCAAGCACTCGCGCGACTACAACCTGGTGCGCGAATGCGTGCTGGGGAGCGGCCTCGATCCGCATACCCCCGGACTCGACATGCAGCGCGCCTGCGGCACGAGCCTCGAGGCGGCCATCGACATCGGCAACAAGATCGCGCTCGGCCAGATCGAGGCCGGCATGGCGGGCGGCACCGATTCGATCAGCGATGCTCCGATCGTCTATCCACGCTCTTACCAGCAGCTGCTGCTCGCCAGCTACCGCGGCCGCAGCGCCTGGCAGCGTTTCTCCCCCTGGCTCGGGCTGCGGCCCAGGCACTTCAAGCCGGTGCTGCCGGCGGTGCTCGAGCCGCGCACCGGGCTCTCGATGGGCGAGAGCGCCGAGCTCATGGCGAAGCGCTGGCAGGTGACGCGCGCCGAGCAGGATCAGCTCGCGTACGAGAGCCACATGAAGGCCGCGAGCGCCTGGCGCGAGGGCTTCTACGACGACCTGGTGGTGCCGCATCTCGGCCTGAAAACCGATAACAACGTGCGCGCCGACAGCTCGCTCGAGAAGCTCGCGCGGTTGCGCCCGAGCTTCGCCGCGGACGGCACACTGACGGCCGGCAACAGCACACCGCTCACCGATGGTGCGAGTGCAGTGCTGCTGGCGACGCCCGAGTGGGCGGCACGACGCTCGCTGCCGGTGCTCGCCTATCTTCGCTACGGCAAGGTGTGGGCCGTCGATTTCGCCGCCGGCAAGGAGGGCCTGTTGATGGCGCCGACGTATGCGGTGCCGGCGATGCTGCGCGATGCCGGCATCAGGTTGCAGGACTTCGACTACTACGAGATACACGAGGCCTTCGCCGCACAGGTGCTGTGCACGCTGCGTGCCTGGGAGTCGCCCGAATACTGCCGCGAGGTGTTGGGTCTCGCGGAGCCGCTCGGCAGCATCGATCGCAGCCGCCTCAATGTGAAGGGTGGCAGCGTCGCCCTTGGGCATCCCTTTGCCGCCACCGGCACCCGCATCGTGGCGACCCTGGCCAAGCTCCTGGCGGGCGCTGCCGGCGCCCGGCGTGGACTGATCTCGGTGTGCACCGCCGGAGGCATGGGCGTCACCGCGATCCTCGAGCGCTGAGGGTTTGCGCCGACGCGGGCATTGCGCCGACGCGGGCATTAGGCTGACGCCGGGATTTGCGCGGACGCGGGGCGAGACGGCAAGATGCCCGGACAATGGAGCAGCCGCGGTTTGCCAGCTTTCGCGAGTTCTATCCCTATTACCTGCAGCAGCACACCGAGCGCATCTCGCGCCGCCTGCACGTCGCCGGCACCCTGCTGGCACTTGCGCTGGCGGTGGCTGCCATCGCTCTTCGCCGCTGGGCGTGGCTGTGGGCCGTGCCGCTCGTCGGCTACGTGCCGGCGTGGCTCGGACACTTCCTGTTCGAGCGCAACGCGCCGGCCACCTTCCGCCATCCGCTCTACAGCCTGCGCGGAGACTTCACGATGCTCATCGAGGTGCTCAGCGGGCGCAGGCGCTGGTGAGCGAGCCGGCGGCGCGATGCCATGAGCCGTCCGGGCATCGACCGCGCGTTCGAGCGCCGCCTGGCCGCGCTGGTCAATGGCGGTGAGCCGCAGCGGCTCCAGGGCGGCCACAAGGGTGTCGAGAAGGAATCGTTGCGTGTGCAGCCGACCGGCAGCCTCGCGGCCACTCCGCACCCGCTGGCGCTCGGCTCGGCGCTCACCAACGAGCACATAACCACCGATTACTCCGAGGCCCTGATCGAGCTCGTCACCCCCGCCTTCACGCAGGGTTGGGAGCTGCTGCAGTACCTGCTCGACCTGCACCAGTTCGTGTACCGGCATCTCGGCGATGAGCTGCTGTGG
The DNA here is from genome assembly GCA_035541695.1 of Steroidobacteraceae bacterium. Lineage (GTDB taxonomy): Bacteria > Pseudomonadota > Gammaproteobacteria > Steroidobacterales > Steroidobacteraceae > 13-2-20CM-66-19. Next base: position 74,422 of record DATKMV010000014.1, on the reverse strand, counting down.
GCCACCAGCATGCCTTGCGCGATCGAGAGCGATGCGGACATTCCACTCGCCCAGTACGGCAGCTCGCACGTCGGACGGATGAAGACCGTCTACCGCAACGGCCTCGGCCTGCGCTACGGGCGCATGATGCAGGCCATCTCGGGCGTGCATTTCAACTACTCCTTTCCGGCGCAGTTCTGGGAGGCGTGGGCTGCGGCGCGCGGCGCCTCCGGCCACGGCGAGGGGTTCGTGTCCTCGTGTTATTTCGAGCTGCTGCGCAACTACCGCCGTTACGGCTGGCTCGTGCTGTATCTGTTCGGGGTGTCGCCGGTGGTGTGCAAGTCATTCCTGCGCGGCCGTCGCTTCGGGCTCGATGATTTCAGCCCGGGCACGGCATTCGCGCCCTACGCCACCAGCCTGCGCATGAGCGATGTCGGCTACCGCAACCGCAACCAGTCGGGGCTGTCCGTGTCGGTGAACACTCTCGAGGAGTACGTGCACGACCTGACCCGCGCCATCACCACGCCCTATCCGCCCTACGAAGCTCTCGGCGTCAACGTGAACGGCGAGTGGCGGCAGCTGAACGCCAACGTGCTGCAGATCGAGAACGAGTACTACAGCTTCATCCGTCCGAAGCGCGTGGCCCGCTCGGGCGAGCGGCCCACCAAGGCGCTGCGGCGCGCCGGAGTCGAGTACGTGGAGGTACGCGCGCTCGATGTGAGCGCCTTCGATCCGGTCGGCGTCAACCAGAACAAGCTGCGTTTCCTCGAGGCATTCCTCGCCCTGTGCCTGATGAAGGAGAGTGCGCCGATCGCCCCGGCGGAGCAGGGAGCGCTCGATGAGAATCATGTGACGGTCGCGCGGCGCGGCCGCGAGCCGGGCCTCACGCTGTGGCGCGAAGGACGCAGCGTGCCAATGCGCGAATGGGCGCGCGAGCTCCTGGACGGCATGCTCGGAATCTGCGAAGTCCTGGACCACGCTGACCCCGCCAGGCCGTACTCGCAGGCTCTCGCTACGCAGGCCGCCAAGATCGATGACGTCGAGCTCACGCCTTCAGCGCGCCTGCTCGCGGAGCTGCGGGCGGGGGAATCGTTCTTCGACCTGGCGCTGCGCATGTCCGCGACGCACAAGGCGTATTTCCTCGACCTCTATCCGCCGAACGAGGAGCGGCTGCGCGAGTTCTCGAGGGAAGCGCGCGAATCGCTTGCAGCGCAGCAGTCGATCGAGGCTGCCGATCAGGGAACCTTCGAGGAGTATCTCGCTCGTTACTTCGCGGATTGACCGGTCATGCGCTGCAAAAGAGGGAACGCGCGCCCCACACCGACACAACCTTCGGATTCGGCTGACACAACCAAGCGCCCCCCTGACATAACGTTAACATAATCAGCGACTTGATAAGTTAGCTTTTGGCTCGCGGACGACATAGACTCTGTGAGCCGCGTCGCACTATGGATGGTACGACGCGTCAAGGAAGCGACATAAGAGTTCCGATCGACATAAGCAGGAGCGCGAGCAGATGAAACGGAAAGGCGCGGAAGGGATCCCCGCACGTCAGCAGCTGTTGCCGGCTGCAAATGAAGAGTTCGCCGGGGCGGGGAGCGATTTGAGCGGCGGCCGATCCGATCCGGACAGACTCGCGACTGCGCGGTCCGGCTGGGATCCCTACGAGGTCTGGCGTACGCGCGTGAAGGCCTCAGCGAAGGAGAAGCGCGGGCGCGAGCCGTTGCGCTAGTTCTCGATCCAACACCGCAGCGAGGGACTGCGGATCGCGCACCGGGTACGCGAATCACTCACCGGCATGCGCATGCTCCATGCGCATGATTCCACCGCGTCAATACCCCTGCGGAGGCAGCCTTTGCGGGTGCCTGTCACTTGCGCCCGGGGACGCGAGACCCGATCCTCCTGCCATGAACGCTCTCTCGGTACGCGGGCTCACCAAGACCTACAGGAACGGCGTGCAGGCACTGCGCGGCATCGACCTGGACGTCGAGCGCGGCGACTTCTTCGCACTGCTCGGTCCCAATGGCGCCGGCAAGACCACGCTCATCGGCATCATCACCTCCCTGGTGAACAAGAGCGGCGGCAGCGCCGCCGTGTTCGGCCACGACATCGATCGCGAGCTCGAGGCGGCCAAGGCCTGCATCGGCATCGTGCCGCAGGAGATCAATTTCAACATGTTCGAGACGCCGTTCACCATCGTGGTGAACCAGGCGGGCTTCTACGGCATCCCGCGCGCGGTGGCGCGCGAGCGCGCCGAGAAATACCTGAAGCAGCTGCAGCTGTGGGACAAGCGCAACGGCATCTCGCGCGGTCTCTCGGGCGGAATGAAGCGCCGTCTGATGATCGCCCGCGCCCTCATGCACGAGCCGCGCCTGCTGATACTGGATGAGCCGACGGCGGGTGTGGACATCGAGATCCGCCGCTCGATGTGGGATTTCCTGCGCGAGATCAACGCACGCGGCACCACCATCATCCTCACCACGCACTACCTGGAGGAGGCCGAGACCCTGTGCCGCAACATTGCCATCATCAATGGCGGGCGCATCGTCGAGCGCGACCGCATGAGCAGTCTGCTGCGGCGCCTGCATGTCGAGACCTTCGTGCTCAACCTGCGCGAGCCGCTGGCGGCGCCGCCGCCGCTGCCCGGATATCTCGTGAGGCGGGTGGATGACCACACCCTCGAGGTGGAGGTTTCCAAGGACGAGAGCCTCAATGGGATCTTCGCGCGTCTCACCGCGCTCGGCATCGAGGTGCAGAGCATGCGCAACAAGGTGAACCGCCTGGAAGAGATCTTCATGCAGCTGGTCGAGGGCCGCGGCGGCCCGGCCGAGGCAGCGCGCCACGGCACCCCGCCGGCCGCCGAGGTGAGCCGCGCGCCGGCGCGTGTGGTGACGCGCACATGAGCAGTGTTGCAGATATGGCCGCAGCGCCGCTGCGGCTCAACGTGGTGCGCTGGATCGGCTTCAAGACCATCGTCATCCGCGAGTACGGCCGCATCATCCGCATCTGGGGTCAGACCATCGTGCCCTCGGTGGTGACCTCGGTGCTGTACTTCACCATCTTCGGCAGTCTCATCGGCCGCCGCGTCGGTGCGATGGGGGGCTTCGATTACAAGCAGTACATCGCGCCTGGCCTGATCATGATGTCGGTGATCACCAACTCCTACGGCAACGTGGTGTCTTCCTTCTTCGGCGCGAAATTTGGCAAGCACGTCGAGGAGATGCTGGTGTCACCGCTGCCGAACTGGGTGATCGTCGGCGGCTACGCAGCCGGGGGTGTGGTGCGCGGGCTGCTGGTGGGGATTGCGGTGAGCCTGGTGTCGCTGGTGTTCACTCACCTGCAGGTGCATCACCTCCTCGTGGTGCTGAGTGCGCTGCTGCTCACCTCGCTCACCTTCGCCCTCGGCGGATTCCTCAATGCTCTCTTCGCCAAGAACTTCGACCAGGTCAACTGGATTCCCTCCTTCGTCCTGACCCCGCTCACGTACTTCGGCGGGGTCTTCTACTCCGTGAGCCTGCTGCCCGGGTGGGCGCGCAGTCTTTCCTATGCCAATCCGATCCTCTACATGGTGAATGCGTTTCGCTTCGGCTTCCTCGGTGTGTCGGACGTGGACGTGGGCGCCGCTTTCGCCCTCATGAGCGGCGCGGCCGTGGTGCTGTTCGCCGTCGCCGTCGCGCTGATGAATCGCGGCGCGGGAATCCGCGAATGACGAGGTCGACTCCCGAGCGGCTGCTCGCCGCGGTGGAGGAGCGCGCGGTGCGAGGCAGCAAGCACGACATCGGCCATCCGCCGGCGGTCGCACTCGTCACCGCGCGTGCCGCGCGTGGCCTCGATGAGGACATGCCGCCGCTCCTTGCAGCGTTCGCTGCCGCCGGAGCGGTTGCGGAGATCGTCGACTGGGACGACGCCGCGGTGGACTGGCGGCGGTTCGACCTGGCGCTGCTGCGCTCGGCGTGGGATTACGCCGAGCGGCTGCCGCAGTTCCTCGCCTGGGTCGAGCGGACCGCGGCGGCCACATTGCTGCTGAATCCGCCGCCGGTGGTTCGCTGGAATTCGGACAAGCACTACCTGCGCGAGCTCGCGCAGGCCGCAGTGCCGGTGGTGCCGACGACATTCCTGGAGGCGGGCGTGGATCCGCAGCCGCTGCTGGCTGACTTTCTGCGCCGCGAGCCCTGTGCCGAGCTCGTGGCGAAACCTGCAGTGGGCGCCGGCTCACGCGATGCGCGACGCCATGCGCGCGGCGACACCGCCGAGATCCTCGCGCACCTGCGGCCGCTGCTCGATGCGGGCCGAGCGATGATGCTGCAGCCGTACCTCGAGAGCGTGGATCGTGACGGGGAGACGGCGGTCGTTTTCATCGACGGCCGCTTCAGCCATGCGATACGCAAGGGGCCACTGCTGCCTGCGGGCGCGCCGTCGACCTCGGGACTGTTCGCCCCGGAAGAGATCACCGCGCGCGTGCCGGGCGCGGATGAGCTGCGGGTCGCCGAGCAGGCCATGGCCGTGGTGCCACAGGGCAAGCTCCTCTATGGGCGCGTCGATCTCATCCGCGATGCCGAAGGAGGCCCGCGCGTGCTCGAGCTCGAGATCAGCGAGCCGTCCCTTTTCTTCGCGTATGTGCCGGCGGCGCCGCGCTTCGTGAGCGCGGCCCTGAGACGCCTCGCCGCCGCACGCGAGGCCTGAAATATGTGAGGTACAACACACGAAACAGCCCCTAACCCCTTGGGGCAACAAAACTTTCATATTTCCTTCATGGGAGTGACGCGCGCCCCGCCGAAGCTGTAGGTGTCCAGTCATGGGCCATTCCAGCGGAGGACGAGGCCACATGAAGGCGACCGGGTTGACCAGCTTCATGGCACGCATCGATGCGGCCGAATACGGGCTGTGTTGCCGGCTCAATCGCGGCGCCGATCGGCCCCTGCCGCGCCGCGTGTTCCAGATCGCGAGCCGCCTGGGCGATGGGATCGTGTGGTACGTGCTGATCCTCGGGCTGCCGCTCCTGTACGGCGCTGCCGCCGTAAGGCCCGCGATCGGCATGGCGGTCACCGGTCTCGCCGGGCTCCTTCTCTATACCCTGCTGAAGAGGCTGTTCGTGCGCGAGCGTCCGTTCATCACGCATGCGGCCATCAGCCGCATCGGCGCACCCCTCGATCGTTACAGCTTCCCCTCCGGACACACCCTGCATGCGGTGTCCTTTACGTGGCAGGCGTGCGCGCACTTTCCCGAGCTCGCCTGGGTGCTGCTGCCGCTCACGGCGCTGATTGCCGGCTCGCGCGTCGTCCTCGGCCTGCACTATCCCTCCGACGTGCTCGCGGGCGCAGGCATCGGGGCGGTGCTGGCCGCGCTCGGGCTAGCCCTCGGCTGAAGTGCAGCACGCGCCCGCCCCAGCGTGGTCCTGAGCGCTGCGCGTGCGCGTGCTGTTGATCTCCGACGTCTACTTTCCGCGCGTCAACGGGGTCTCCACCTCCATCCGCACGTTTCGAGCGGACCTCGCCGATTGCGGGGTCGCGACACTGCTGGTCGCGCCTGCGTACGACGCGCCGGATCCTGCCGATGAGGCTTCGGCGGTGCTGCGCATACCGGCCGCGAGCGTGCCCGGAGATCCGGAGGACCGGCGCATGTCCTGGCGTGCCTTGACGCGCAGGCTCGACTCGCTGCCACGCGGCGCGTTCGACCTGGTGCACATCCACACGCCGTTCATCGCTCACTATGCCGGCGTGCGTTGCGCGCGACTTGCCGGGGTTCCGAGTGTCGCCACCTATCACACCTTCTTCGAGGAATACCTGCATCACTACGTGCCGATACTGCCGCGCGCTGCGAGCCGCTACCTGGCGCGCAGCTTCACCCGCTCGCAATGCGCCGCCGTGCGGGCACTCATCGCGCCTTCCGAGCCGATGCGCGCGGTGCTCGAGGCCTACGGCGTGGCGACACCGATCCACGTGTTACCGACCGGGCTCGCTCCCGATCGCTTCCGCCATGGCGTTGGCGCGGCCTTTCGCGCGCGCGCCGGCATCGACCCCGACCGCCCGCTCTGCACCTATGTCGGCCGCGTGGCCCACGAGAAGAACATCGGCTTCCTGCTGCAGATGTTCATGCGGGTGCTGAAGTCGGTGCCCGACGCGCTGCTGGTGATCGCGGGCGAAGGACCGGCGCGCGCCGCACTGCGTGCGCAGGTGAGCTCACTCGGGCTCGGCGCGCAGGTCCATTTCGCGGGCTACCTCGAGCGCGACACGGCGCTGCTCGACTGTTACGCGGCGGCAGACGTGTTCGTGTTCGCCTCGCGCACCGAGACGCAGGGACTCGTGCTGCTCGAGGCCATGGCCCAGGGCGTGCCGGTGGTGTCGACGGCCGAGCTCGGCACGCGCTCGGTCCTGCCTGGCAGCGGCGCGCTGATCGTTCCGGAGGATCGCGACGCATTCGCTGCGGCGGTGGTGCGGGTACTCGGCGATGCGGAGCTGCGCGCGCAGATGGGCACGCAGGGTCGTGCTCATGCACGCACCTTCTCTTCAGCCGCGATGGCGCGGCGCCTGGCCGACATCTATCGGGAGTTGCTGGCGGCACCACGCGCCGCGCGCGCCGCCGCCTAGAGAGCGCGCCTCATCCAACGCACTCCGCCGACGCGGACCGTCGACTGCTTCTCAGTATTTGCAGTCGCCGGGCAGTTGAACGCGTGCGGTTTTTCCTTACACTGCCGAACGGTAGCTGAACCGCAGCGTTTGGGAGCGTGCATGGGCGCAAAGCGGGCTTTGATCGTGGACGACTCGAAGTCCGCGCGCCTGTTTCTCGCTCGAGTGCTGGAAAAGTACGACATCGACGTCGACAGCGCCGAGAGCGCCGAAGCCGCGATCGATTATCTGAGCAGCAATCGCCCGGACGTGATCTTCATGGATCACCTGATGCCGGGTATGGACGGCCTGCAGGCGGTGCGCGCGATCAAGAACGATCCGCGCACGGCGACCATCCCCATCATGATGTACACCTCGCAGGAGGGTGAGGTGTATCTCGGGCAGGCGCGTGCGCTCGGAGCACTCGGGGTGCTGCCGAAGCAGATCAAGCCGACCGATGTGTCCAAGGTGCTCTACCAGCTGCACCTCGTGCCCGATCGCCGCACCAGCGAGCAGTCGAGCTTCACGGCCGTGGAGCCCCGCACCGAGCGTGCCGCAGAGCCGGCCACCCCCGGGACACGTGCGCTCACCGAGACGACGCTGCGGGAGCATTTCGCGGAGCTGCGGCGCGCGCTGGTCGCGGGCGTCGATACGCAGACCGATCGCATCACCGCCGAGGTGCGCGCGCTGCTGCTCGAGTCGCTCCCGCCTCCCGCACCCGCGCCAGTGACGCCACCCGAGCCGCCGCGCGGCGCACCGTTTCCCTGGGCATGGCTCGTCGCTTCCGCGGCGCTCCTCATTGCACTGACGAGCAGCGCCCTGTGGTGGCGCAGCCTCAGTCTCCTCGAGCGTCTCGAGGGGGAGGTTGCGCGCTTGCAGGTACCCCGGCCGGTGCCGCCCTCTCCGGGGCCGCCCGCGGGCGCAGCCGCCGACACCGCACAGCCCCCGGCTACGACAGAGGCACAGGGCGCGAGCGAGAGCAAGCCGATCGTCGTCCCGGTGCCGTACGGAGCCGAGCCGCTCGGAGGCGCGCGACTCGATATCATTCGTCAGCAGCTCTATCGGCTTGCACGCCAGAAAGGGACGGCCGGTGCGGAGATCAGGACTTTCGCGGGACGTTTCTGTCTCCTCGGCAATGGGCTCGAGGGATACTCCCCCGCACCCGAAGAGACCCTGGTCTCCCGCTGCGACCTGGTCGGAAATCCCTCCGATGACGCGCTCGCGACGAGCCAGCGCACGCCCATCGCGCTCGCCAACCTCATCGGCGAGCTGCGCAGCAGCACCCATGGCGCGTTCGACGTCCAGGTCACCGCGGGTGATCCGACGAGTGTGCTCTCGCCTTACCCCGCGTCGAGCCCTTACCTCACCGCCGGTGAGTGGAATCGTGCCGCGATGGCCAACAACAGGGTCGAGATCCGGGTGCATTGAAGAAGAAGACGGTTGGTGCCGTGCCGACCGCTGACGATGATTTCCGGCCGGCACGCTGGCTCCGTAACCATCATCTCCAGTCGATCCTGGCGAGCACCTCGTGGCGCCGAGCGCGGCTGCTGCGGGAGTCGGCCTCGCTCCTCGCCGCGGCGCGCGAGACAGTACTCGACTGCGGTGAGGGCGTACGGCTGCAGTGCTTCATCTCGACGCCGGCACATCCGCAGGGTGCGCCGGTCGTAGTGCTGCACGGCTGGGAGGGCAGTGCAGACTCGCTCTATGTGCTGTCGCTCGCGCGGCAGCTGTTCGCGCGGGGCTTCGAGGTGATGCGGCTCAACCTGCGCGATCATGGCGATACGCACCACCTCAATCGCGACCTGTTTCACTCCTGCCGCCTGCCGGAGGTGATCGGCGCCGTCGCGGCGCTGCAGCGGCTCGCGGGCGGCCGCCCGCTGCAGCTGGTCGGCTTCTCGCTCGGCGGGAACTTCATGCTGCGGGTCGCCGCGCAGGCGCGGGCGGCAGAGCTCAACCTGGCGCGCGTCGTCGCCGTCTCCCCGGTGCTCGATCCGGTGGAGACGCTCGCGGCGCTGCAGAGCGGGATGCCGGGGTACGAGCGGTATTTCGTGCGCAAGTGGCTGCGGAGCCTGCGCAGAAAGCAGGAATGCTGGCCCGACGCTTACGATTTCACGGAGCTCGCACGGCTGCGCGACCTCAAGCGCATGACCGCGGAGCTGGTGCGCTCGCACACCGAGTTTCCTTCGCTCGAGGACTATCTCAATGGCTACGCGATCATCGGCGAGCGCCTCGCGCACCTGGAGGTGCCCGCGCATATCCTGACGGCGATCGATGACCCCGTCATCCCCTCGGGCGCGCTCGCGAGGCTCGCCCGCCCGCCGGCACTGTCGCTGACCGTCACGCGCTATGGTGGGCATTGCGGCTTCTTCGAGCAGCTGGCGGGGCCCACCTGGCTCGAACGCCGCCTGATGCGCCTGCTGGGCGCGGACGCCCCAGCGCCCGTGCCGCACCCCCAGGAGCCGGCCGAGCTGCCCAGCAGCTGACCTCAACGGACCGCGCGCTTCTCCTCGAACTGCACGACCGGCTGGCCGCTCGTCACCGTCACCGCACCATCGATGATGGCGCCCCGGGCGACCGCAATGCTGCGCGCGACGATGTCCGCGCGGATGACGGCCGTCATCCCAACCTCGAGCTTGTCCTCGACAACGAGCTTCCCGGTGATCTTGCCGGCGACGATCGCAGCGCGGGCATGGATCTCGCCCTCCCATTGCGCGGTCACCGCCATGCGCAGGGCTCCCCCGATCCGGCCGTCGCCCCGGATCGCACCGCACACGACCAGCGGACCCGCCGTCTCGAGGTCTCCGGTCACCCGTGACCCCTCGGCGACGAAGGTCGGTGAGTCGCCGATCTGGTCGATCAGCCTGCGCCTCGATGTATCGGTCATCCGCAGCCCCTGCGCCCGCGTCATAATGTCGAGTCATAATACGGAGCCCGTTCCCCGAGGATGCCGACCATGGTCACATTCCAGGCAGGAAGAGCCGCTCTCGCGATGCTCCTCGTCCTGGCTGTGGGCGCCTGCAGCGGGGAGCAGCAGGACTGGCTCTCCGCCGAGAGCGCGGATACGGGGGAGGCCTGGCAACGCTTCATCGAGCAGCATCCCGACAGCGAGCTCGTGAACGAGGCGCGCAGGCGGCTCGATCAGCTCGAAGCGCGGCGCGACTTCGAGCATGCCGATCGCATCGGGACCCTCGACGCCTACCGTAACTTCCTGGCGCATCACCCGAGCGGCAAGTGGTCCGAGCACGCGCGGATCCGCATCGAGTCGTTCTCGTTTGGATCGGCACCGCGGCTCGCACCGCCGACGGCCGAAGAGGCCGCTGCCGTCCGCGATTCGGCGGTCCGCGCGCTGCACCTCGCGACGGCGCCACCGGCGCTGGCACCGGTGCCGGCGCAGGATGGGGCCCCCCTCGCCGGCGAAAGGCAGGCCGAGCCGCAGGCGATTCCAGTGAGTGCGGTGCCGGCCGAGCCCGTCGCGTACCAAGAGGATGGCGCGGCACAGCCTGCGAGCGCTCACGCGGTGCCCGGCGAGGCGGCGCAGGTCGCGGAGGATGTGGTGCTGACACCGAGGTCAGCGACGGCGGAGGTGGTGCAGGGCGCTTATGGCGTACAGCTCGGCGCCTTCGGCAGCGAGGCGAGCGCCGACCGCGAGTGGCGCCGGCTGCAGGGCCGTTTCGGCACCGAGCTTGCCAATCTTTCGCCCCGCATCGTCATCGCCGAGAGCGACTCCCATCAGCTCTACCGGCTGCAGGTGCCGGCCTCCGGGGAGGCGGAGGCGCGCGCCATCTGCGACTCGCTGCGGGAGCAGGACCAGGCTTGCATACCGGTGGTGCCCCGCTGATCTGACCGTCCCCTATGGGGCCGACAGTGACTGTCCGGGGCTCCAAACTGACAATTCGTGTCACCTCACCCCGATCAGGGGTGGGCGTCTAAGCCATTGTTTCCGAAGGATTTAGCCATTTGGCACGAGCTTTGCTGAGTACAGGGCAGTTGCGAACAATTCCCCGTGTTCGCTTCTGCGCGCCGCGATGCGACTTCCCCCGCCTCGCGGCGCTTTTTTTTGCCCGAGTGATCGGAGGGGAGACGGGTGCCGCCCGAGGGGGATCGAAGCCTGACACCCGTCTCCCACTCCGGTCGTCCGAGGTCCATAGCGGGTGACGCAACCCTACGAACCGGCGCGGCAGGAGACAAACGAAAGAATTGTTCCCATGCATGAGGTGCACTCAAGCGGCGTACTGAGCCAGCGCCCAACGGGTGAGTGCCTTCACCGGAGGACGTTCGGCATCGCGCGGGCGGCTCACCACGTAGTAAGCCTCGGGTGTGGGCAGCTCGACGGCAAACACCCGCACCAGCGCACCGCTGCTGATCCACGAATGGCAGAGCACGACCGGCACGAGTGCGATACCGAGACCGTGCTCGGCCGCCCGTACGGCCGCGATCATGGTGTCGAATTCGATGACCTGCCGCGGCTCGGGCCGCTCGAGGCCGACTTCCGCGGCCCAGCTGCTCCAGGCGAGCGGCCGGGTTCGATCGACGATGAGTGGCAGAGCGGCAAACACCTGACGCCCGAGCCGCGCGACCCGTCCTGCATGCTGGGGAGCGCAGACCGCCGCGAGTGGACTGGAGAACAGCCGCGTGCTGCGAACGCCGGCGGGCGGGAGATCCGCAATGACGATGGAGACATCGGCGGTCGCCGGGTGGGTGTTGGGTCGCGGGTCGCGCGTGTCGAGCTGCACGTCGATGAGTGGATGCGCCTCGCAGAACTCATCGAGTCGCGGTATGAGCATCTCGTTGGCGAACAGTGCGGGTGCCCGTACACGCAGCGTCTCGCGACCGTCCTGGCGGGCGAGCTGCGCCATCGCCCGGTCGAGCCCGTCGAGCAGCGGCTCGACCTCCTCGAGCAGCCGCGTGCCCGCGGGGGTGAGCTCGAGCGAGCGTGTCCTGCGCTCGAAGAGTCGCATGCCAAGAAGCGTCTCGAGCTCCTTCATCTGGTGGCTGACGGCCGAGGGTGTCAGGCACAGCTCATCCGCCGCGTGCTTGAAGCTCAGGCGGCGCGCGGCGACGCAGAACGCGCGCAGGTTCTTCAGAGGTGGAGGTCTCGAAAGACGCATAGGGTTGAGGAAGCAAGTTCCGTGCCCCATGTACCCGAAGGCTGCCGACCACCCTCCGGGCAGCAGCGCGGGCTATCCGCCCCATGGCGGTGCGGCGTGCGCCGACTCGCGCCCCGGGGCGGTGCAGTCTGCGGCTAGAATCGGGGCTGTCGGACGCGGACGGGTGTTGGATGGAATTTCGGGACTATTACAAGATCCTGGGTGTCGAGCGCTCGGCCACTGCGGACCAGATCAAGACCGCGTACCGGCGGCTCGCGCGCAAGTATCACCCCGATGTCAGCAAGGAGCCGAACGCCGAGGCGCGCTTCAAGGAAATGCAGGAGGCGTACGAGGTGCTGCGCGACCCCGAGAAGCGCGCCGCTTACGATCAGCTCGGCAGTGAGTGGAAATCGGGACAGCCGTTCCGTCCACCGCCGGATTGGGGCAGCGGCTTCGAGTTCTCGGGCCGCCCCGCGGGCGCAGGTGGCGCCGGGGCGCGGCGCCGCCACTCCGGCAGCGCGGGTGCGGAGGACTTCAGCGACTTCTTCTCCTCGCTCTTCGGCGGCGGCTCGCCCTTCGCCGGCGCCGGGGGGCGCGCGGGTGGTCGAGACCATCACGCGCGCGTCGAGATCACGCTCGAGGAAGCGTATCGCGGCACGACGAGGATGCTCGAGCTCAAGCACCCGGAGCTGAAGCCCGATGGCTCGATGGAGCTACGCTCGCACACCGTTCGTGTCGCGATCCCTGCGGGTGTGACCGAGGGTCAGCTCATCCGCCTCGCGGGACAGGGCGAGCGCGGCTCCGGGGGCGGTAGTGCGGGCGACCTCTACCTCGAGGCGCACATCCTGCCCGACCGGCTCTACACGCTCGAGAACCGTGACGTGACCCTCACCTTCCCGGTCGCTCCCTGGGAGGCAGCGCTCGGGGCGAGCCTCACGGTTCCAACACTCGGGGGGCCCGTCGAGATGCGCATTCCGGCCGGCGCCCAGTCAGGGCAGAAGCTGCGGCTGCGCGGGCGCGGACTGCCGGGCCAGCCCGCCGGCGATGAGTACGTGCAACTGAAGGTCGTGCTGCCGCCGGCGGATTCTCCGGAGGCAAAGGCGATCTATGAGGAGATGCGGTCGAAGCTCAACTTCGACCCGCGTGCGAGCGAGGCGAGGTGATCCCATGGTGCGGGTGACTCAGGTGCTCGAAGCGCACATCCTCGGCGAGGGCGACTGGATCGCGGTGCGGGAGATCTGTGAGCTGTGCCGTCTCGATCCCGAGGCGGTGCTCGAGCTCGCCGCACTCGGCGTCGTGTCCTCGCGCGAGCAAGCGCCCGGTGAGCTGCAGGTGGCGGCGACTCACCTGCCACGGCTGCGTGTCGCCGGCCGTCTCATGCAGGATCTGGGCGTCAATGTCAGCGGCGCCGCGCTCGCACTCGAGCTGCTCGAGGCGCAACGCGAGCTCGAGACCCGGCTGCGACGGCTCGAGCATCTCGCCCATTACTGACCGAAGCTCCCGCCGCCGGCGCGCAGCCACGCGAGCTCCTCGGGAGTGCTGTCGCGGCCGAGCGCGCGGTTGCGCTGCGGAAAGCGACCGAAGCGGTCGATGATCGAGCGATGGTTCTCGGCCGAGCGCAGCGCGCCGGCGAAGATCTGCCGCACCGGCTCGGGCGCCTCGGCGAGCAGCCGTCGATAGGCCGCGACCGACTCCTCCTGCACCTCGGGACTCTCGGCATGCTGCAGGGGCATGTAGAAAAAGATGCGCTCGACGGCCGTGAGCGCTGCGTCCGCGCCGGCCTGCATGCCCGAGAGCGCGAGCGCGAGCGCCTGCGTGTCGCACGCGAAGGCCCGCGCGGTGCCGCGGAACAGGCTGCGCGGAAACTGATCGAGCACGATGATCAGGCTCAAGCGCCGTCGCGGCCCGTCGGCCCAGGCGGCGAGTTCGCCCTTGGCGGCCCGCTCGAGCAACGCCCCGAAGCGCGTCTCGATCTGCGCGTCGCGCCGCTGCCGCAGGGCTGCGCTCGGGTCACCAAACCAGAAACGGATGCGGCGATTGAGCGCATCGGCCGACAGCGGTGCGCTGCCGAACCAGAAGTCGCGGATGCGGCGCGCCTCATCCATGTCGCCGGGTCGCTTCGGAGCGCGCCTCGTCGGCCTCGAACAGCCGCTCGAGCTGCTGAGCGGCGGCGCGCGTCGTGGCGAGGAACTTCTCCTCGTCTTCCTTCACCTCGTACTGCGCGAGCAGCGTCAGCTGATCGTGCTGCCGGAACCGCCGCACCGCTTCGCGCGCGGCGGCCGGCGTCTGCCCGAGCGCCTCGAGCACCGATCCGGCCATCTCCAGGCTCGAGGCGTAGGTCTCGCGAACGATCTCGCTGACGCCCGCGTCCATGAGCGCGAAGGCATGCTGTCGGCTGCGTGCGCGCGCGAAGATGCGCAGGTGCGGGAACTGCTCGCCCACGACGATCGCGGTACGCACCGAAGCATCGACGTCGTCGATGGCGAGCACCAGCACGCGGGCACTCTGCGCACCGGCGGCGCGCAGCAGGTCGAGGCGCGAGGCGTCGCCGTAATACACCTCATTGCCGAAGCGCCGCACGAAATCGACGTGTGTCTGGCTGTTATCGAGCGCGGTGAAGCGCTGGCCCTTCACCTGCAGCACGCGGGCCACGATCTGTCCGAAGCGTCCGAAGCCGGCGATGATCACGGCCGTGTCGCGTGGCTCGATCTCATCGTACGGCGCCGCCGCAGCCTTGTGCCAGCGCTCGCTCCACGCCTCGTAGGCGATGAGCAGCAGCGGCCCGAGCATCATCGACAGCGTTACCGAAAGAATCAGCAGGTCCACGGTGTCGGTGTCGAGCAGACGGCCGCGCCCGGCGAGCGTGAACAGCACGAAGGCGAACTCGCCGCCGATCGGCAGCGTGAAGCCGAGCCGCAGCGGCGCATCCGCGCGCAGGCCAGCGAGCTTGCCGAGAGCGCCGATGGCGATGATCTTCACCACGAGAAAGCTCACGGTGATGGCGAGGACCAGCAGCGGCTCGGTGCGCAGCAGTCCCAGGTTGGCAGCCATCCCGACCGAGATGAAGAAAAGTCCCAGCAGCAGCCCCTTGAAGGGCTCGAGGTCCGCCTCGAGCTCGTGACGGAACTCGCTGTCGGCGAGCAGCACTCCGGCGAGGAACGCGCCGAGCGACATCGACAGGCCCGCTCGGTTCGCGAGCAGCGCGGTGAGTATGACCGTGAGGAGCGCGGCCGCAGTGAACACCTCGGTTACCTGCACCCGTGCCACGAGCCGCAGTGCCGGGCGCAGCAGCAGCCGCCCGCCGATCAGCACCAGCGCGCCGACCCCGATGAGCTTGAGCAGCGACAGCCACCAGGGCCCCCCGTGCGGGTGAGCCGCGTGCACCGGCTCGAGCAGCGGCAGCACCGCAAGTGCGGGCAGCACCGCGAGGTCCTGGAACAGCAGGATGCCGAAGGCCGCGCGTCCCTGCTGGGTCTTCAGCTCGCGCCGCTCGGCAAGCACCTGTAACACCAGCGGGGTGGAGGAGAGCGAGAGCCCGAAGCCGATCACGGCGGCAGCGGCCAGAGTCTGTCCGAGCGCCCAGGCGATCGCGCCGAGCAGCAGCGTACACACCGCCACTTGCGCCGTGCCGAGTCCGAAGACGATCCGGCGCATCACCCACAGCCGTGTCGGCTGCAGCTCGAGCCCGATGATGAACAGCAGCAGCACGATCCCGAACTCGGCCACCTGCATGATGCGGGACACATCGCCGATGAGATTCAGCCCCCACGGCCCGATGACGAGCCCCGCCGCCACGTAGCCGAGGATCGAGGAGAGCCGGGCGAAGCGAAACAGCGACACGGCCAGGACGGCCGCTGCCAGCAGGATGGCGGTTTGCGTGAGGCTGATCATGAAGCGACCTGCGCGATTCTCGCAGGAATCGCCGCGGGAAGCGCGCGGCGCCCGGCCGGCGACCTGCACAGCCGCCACTTGAGTTTCCTGCCCAAGCCCCCATGCCAACGCGATGCTCGACAATGAACTGACCGCGCCCCAGGACGCGCCGGCGAGGGATGAGTCGCTCGATGCCTACTCGGCGGCGGTGGTGGGGGCGCTCGAGCAGGTGGGACCCGCGGTGGTGAGTGTCTATGTCGGTGGGGCCGCCGAGGCCGAGCGCGCCCGGGGCGGCGCCGGCTCGGGCGTCGTCGTGACGCCGGATGGCTACCTCCTCACCAACGGGCACGTGGTACAGCGCGTCTCCGCTGCGCGCGTCACCTTCGTCGACGGCCGCAGTGTGCCGGCGGTCGTCGCAGGGCGCGATCCCGCCACCGATCTGGCGGTGCTGCGCGCTCAGGCGGCATCGCTCCCCTGCGCGCGGCTGGTTCCTGACCAGCGTCTGCGCCCTGGCCAGCTCGTCGTCGCGGTCGGTAACCCCCTCGGCTTCGAGTCCACGGTGTCGGCGGGAGTGGTGAGCGCGCTCGGTCGCTCGCTGCGCAGCCGCCAGGGACGGCTCATCGAGAACGTGGTGCAGCACACCGCCGCGCTCAACCCCGGCAACTCCGGCGGCCCGCTGGTCGACTGGCGTGGCCACGTCGCCGGAATCAACACGGCCATCATCGCGATGGCGCAGGGAATCGGCTTCGCCATCCCGGCATCGACCGCGCAGTGGGTGCTGACAGAGATCCTCACGCAGGGCCGGGTACGCCGCGCCTGGCTCGGCATTGCCGCACGCGATCGCCCGCTCGATCTGCGCCTGGTGCGCGCTCTCGGGCTCACCGCGCGGCATGCGGTGGAAGTACTGTCGCGCGAAAGCTCCGGGCCCGCGGCGAGCTCCGATCTGCGACCCGGTGATCTCATCGTGACGGTGCAGGGCGAGCCGGCCGATGGCATCGATGCCCTCCACCGGTTGTTGAGTCGCGTGCCGCCAGGAAGCGAGCTCACGCTGCAGGTGGTGCGGCGCACGCAGCTCCTCGATGTCGGGCTCGTGGCGCGCGAGCCGCCCTGAGAGCCGCCGGCGAAAAACTCAGTCCTCTCGCGCCAGGCGATAGAGGAGGTGGCGGCGCAAGCGATGGCCCGGGGGCAGGCGGGGGTGATCGAAGTCATCATCGGGATCCCGCCTCATTCCGAGGCGCTCCATCACGGCGCGCGAGCGGCGGTTGCCGGGCACCGTGAAGGAGACCACCTCGCGCAGGCCCAGTGTCTCGAAAGCGAATCGCAGGCACTCCCGCGCTGCTTCGGTGGCGAAGCCGCGGCCCCACAGGGTGCGCTCGAGCCGCCAGCCGATCTCGACGCAGGGGGTGAAGTGAGCCTCGAACGAAGGTGAGCGCAGGCCGGCGAAACCGATGAACGCAGCGCCCTCGCGCAGCTCGACCGCCCACAATCCCCAACCCTGACGGGAGATCTCCGCCGCCGCCTCCTCCGCGAACCGGTCGCTCGCTGTGCGGTCGAGCGTGGAGGACATGAACTCCATCACCGCCGGATCAGAGTTCAGCCGCGCAAAGGGCTCGTGATCACTCGCGCGCCACTGGCGCAGCAGCAGCCGCGGGGTCGAGAGGACAGTCATCGGCATCGACCCTTGCAAGGGTTTCGCGGGCCGGTATTATCGGGCACATAGTGATGGTGTAAGACAGCCGTTCGGCGGACTGCCCTGAGAAGGCCCGTTCGTGCGCGGCTGCGAATCTCCTGAGCGAACGAATTGCCGGTGTGCGCCCGAGCCTCCGGCCATGAGACGGTCATGGCCAGGAGCAGCTCGTGCGCGCATCCGCATTGATGCGCACCACCAGGACCCTCACCATGCACGCCCCCACCCGCGGACTCTGCAAAGACAGCTACGAGCGCGACAGCTGCGGCTTCGGACTCATCGCCAGTCTCGATGACGAGCCGAGCCACTGGCTGGTGCGTACGGCGGTCACCGCGCTCAACCGCCTCACTCACCGCGGCGCCATTGCCGAGGACGGCAAGACGGGCGATGGCTGCGGCCTTCTGCTGAAGCGCCCCGAGCGATTCCTGCGCGCCGTGGCGGCGGAGGTCGGCATGCGGCTTACCGAGCGCTTCGCTGCCGGACTCGTGTTCCTTTCCCATGAGGAGCAGCGCGCCGGCGCCGCACGCGCGGCGCTCGCGGCGCAGCTCGCGCGCCAGGGGCTGGAGGTGGCCGGTTGGCGGCTCGTGCCGAGCGATGCCGCGGCCTGTGGCGCGGAGGCGCTGAAGTCGCTGCCGCGCATCGAGCAGCTCTTCGTCAATTGCCCGGAACCGCAGCTCGATGAGGCGTCGTTCAACCGACGGCTGTTCCTCGCACGGCGTCTCGCAGAGAAGGCCTGCGCCACAGACCCCATGTTCTATGTGCCGAGTCTTTCGGCCAGCACCCTGGTCTACAAGGGCATGGTGATGCCGCAGCACCTGAGCCAGTTCTATCCCGATCTCGAGGATGAGCGGCTCGAGAGCTCGGTCGCCGTGTTTCATCAGCGCTTCTCCACCAACACGCTGCCGCAGTGGCGCCTGGCGCATCCGTACCGTTATCTGGCGCACAACGGCGAGATCAACACCATCCAGGGCAACCGCAACTGGGCGACCGCGCGCGGTCCGCTGCTGCACTCGCCGCTCCTGCCGGGGCTGCAGGAGGTGCTGCCGCTCGTATCGCTCACGGGCTCCGACTCGCAGAGCCTCGACAACATGCTCGAGGTGCTGCTGCTCGGTGGCCTCGACCCGCTGCACGCCATGCGGCTGCTGATGCCGCCGGCCTGGCACGGACTCGACACCATCGACCCGGAGCTGCGCGCCTTCTACGAGTACTACTCCGTGCACATGGAGCCGTGGGACGGACCTGCGGGAGTCGCGCTCACCGATGGTCGCTACGCACTCTGCACACTCGATCGCAACGGGCTGCGCCCGGCGCGCTACGTGCTCACCAGCAACCGCTGCCTCACCATCGCCTCCGAAAGCGGGGTGTGGGACTACCGGCCCGAGGAGGTGCTGAAGCAGGGCAAGCTCGGTCCGGGCGAGATGATCGCGCTCGACCTCGAGAAGCGCGTGCTGATGTCCTCGCAGGACATCGACCAGCTGCTCAAATCACGCCATCCCTACAAGTCGTGGCTGAAGCAGGGGGTGCGGTATCTCGAGAGTGACCTCGTTGATCCGCGGCTCGCGGCCGAGCCGATGGATGGCGCGACTCTCGCTCTCTACCAGAAGATGTTCAACGTCACCCAGGAGGAGCGCGACGACATCATCCGCGTGCTCGCGCAGGATGAGAACGAGGCGGTGGGGTCGATGGGCGATGACACACCGCTGCCGGTGCTCTCGAGCCAGGTGCGCTCGCTGTACGACTATTTCCGCCAGCAGTTTGCGCAGGTCACCAACCCCCCGATCGATCCGCTGCGCGAGACACTGGTGATGTCCTTGCAGACGCAGATCGGTCCCGAGTGCAACATCTTCGTGCCGGCCCCCGAGCATGCGCGGCAGGTCGTGCTCGGCTCGCCGATTCTCTCGCAACGCAAGCTCCGCCAAATCCTCGCGATCGAGGAGGTGACGCACGAGTTCCTCGATCTGCAGTACGAGCCCGGGGAGGGCCTGCGACAGGCAATCGAGCGACTGTGCGCGCAGGCCGAGAATGCGGTGCGCGAGGGCAAGCTCGTGCTGCTGCTCTCGGACCGTTACCTCGTGAGAGGTCGCATTCCCGCGCACGCACTGCTCGTCACCGGCGCCGTGCACCAGCACCTGGTGAGAGAGGGGCTGCGCTGCAAATGCAATCTCCTGGTCGAGACCGGCACCGCGCGCGAGCCGCATCACTTCGCCTGCCTGATCGGCTACGGTGCGACGGCCGTGTATCCCTACATGGCCTATCAGGTGCTCTTCGAGATGATGCGCAAGGGGCGCGTGAAGCTCGATTTTGCCGCGCGCCTCGAGCTCGGGCGCAGCTATCGCGCCGGATTGCGCAAAGGTCTCTTCAAGATCATGTCCAAGATGGGCATCTCCACCATCTCGAGCTATCGCAGCTCGCAGCTCTTCGAGATCGTCGGCCTCGCTGAGGAGGTCGTGCAGCTGTGCTTCACCGGCACCGAGAGCCGTGTGCAGGGCGCTGATTTCGCCGATCTGGAGGCGGATGGGCTGGCGCTCGCGAGCCTCGCCTGGGATCCGCGCGAAGCGATCGCCCAGGGGGGCTTGTTGAAGTACGTGCACGGCGGGGAATACCACATGTACAACCCCGATGTGGTCGCGGCCCTGCAGGCGGCGGTGATCTCCGCCGATCGCGACCGCTACCGCGAGTTCGCAGAGCTCGTGAACAACCGCCCGCCCTCGACGTTCCGCGACCTGCTGGGGTTGCGGGCGCTCGGCCCGCCGGTACCGCTCGCGGAGGTCGAGCCTGCGGAGGCGGTGCTCGCGCGCTTCGACAGCGCCGGCATGTCTCTCGGTGCGCTCTCGCCGGAGGCGCACGAGGCGCTGGCGATCGCCATGAACCGTCTCGGCGCCCGTTCGAACTCGGGGGAGGGGGGCGAGGACCCGGCCCGCTACGGCACCGAGAAGAGCTCGAAGATCAAGCAGGTGGCTTCCGGACGGTTCGGGGTGACTCCGGAATACCTGATCAACGCCGAGGTGCTGCAGATCAAGATCGCCCAGGGCGCGAAGCCCGGCGAAGGTGGCCAGCTCCCCGGGCACAAGGTGAACGACATGATCGCCACGCTGCGCTTCGCGCGGCCGGGGGTCGGGCTCATCTCTCCACCTCCGCACCACGACATCTATTCCATCGAGGATCTCGCGCAGCTGATCTTCGATCTCAAGCAGGTCAACCCGCAGGCGCTCGTATCGGTGAAGCTGGTCGCCGAGCCCGGTGTTGGTACCGTGGCCGCAGGAGTGGCGAAGGCCTACGCGGATCTGATCACCATCTCGGGCTACGACGGCGGCACGGGTGCCTCGCCCCTTTCATCGATCAAGTACGCCGGCACCCCCTGGGAGCTCGGCCTCGCCGAAACCCACCAGACGCTGCGGCTGAACGAGCTGCGTCATCGCGTGCGGCTGCAGGCGGACGGGGGACTGAAGACCGGTCTCGATGTGGTGAAGGCCGCCATCATCGGCGCCGAGAGCTTCGGCTTCGGCAGCGCTCCGATGGTGGCGCTCGGCTGCAAGTACCTGCGCATCTGCCATCTCAACAACTGTGCGACCGGCGTAGCGACGCAGCACCAGGTGCTGCGTTCGAAGTACTTCGTAGGCCTGCCGCAGATGGTGATCAACTACTTTCGCTTCCTCGCCGAGGAGGTGCGCGAAATCCTCGCCGCACTCGGAGCGCGCAGCCTCGCCGAGATCATCGGCCGCACGGAATGCCTGCAGGTGCTGCCCGGCATGACAGCGAAGCAGCGTAAGCTCGATCTCACCCCGATCCTCTCGACCGCCGGACTGAGCCGCGAGGTACCGCAATTCTGCAGTACGACGCGCAACGCGCCCTTCGACCGGGGGGAGCTTGCCGAGCGCATGGTGCGCGACATGCTGCCGGCCATCACAGCGCGCACCGGCGGCGAATGGCATTACGAGCTGCGCAACTACCACCGCTCGATCGGTGCGCGCATCTCCGGGGAGATCGCGCGGCGCTGGGGCAACTACGACATGGAGGAAGCGCCGCTCATCGTACGCTGCAGCGGTCACGCCGGTCAGAGCTTCGGAGTGTGGAATGCGGGCGGTCTGCACCTGTACCTGGAAGGTGATGCCAACGATTATGTGGGCAAGGGCATGGCAGCCGGCCGGATCGTGCTGCGGCATCCGACCGGCGTGCGCTTCGCCGCGCGCGACACCATCATCATGGGCAACACCTGCCTGTACGGCGCGACCGGTGGTGAGCTGTACGCGGCCGGCGTCGCCGGCGAGCGCTTCGCGGTTCGCAACTCCGGTGCCGTCGCGGTGATCGAGGGCGCCGGCGACCACTGCTGCGAGTACATGACCGGCGGTGCCGTGTGCGTGCTCGGGCGCACCGGAGTCAACTTCGGCGCGGGGTTCACGGGCGGCTTCGCCTACGTGCTCGATCTCGAGCGCAATTTCGTCGACCGCTACAACCATGAGCTGATCGACATCAGCCACATCCACCCGGAGGCCATGCAGTCGCACGTGCAGCACCTCGAGGCACTGCTCGAGCGGCACGTGGAGGCGACGGGCAGCGCCTGGGCGCGGGAGATCGCCGGCGACCTGCGCACCTTCCTGCCCAGGTTCTGGGTGGTGAAGCCGAAGGCGGCCTCGATCGACTCGCTCATCGAGAACCTGCGGCGCGCCGCATAGGGAACTGCTCCAGATCCATGGCCGACAAGCACCTGCAGTTCCTCGACATCCCGAGGGCAGAGCCCGCCAAGGCGCAGGCGGAAGCGCGCATTGCTCACTTCGGTGAGATCTATGGGCGCTTCGATGCGGTGAGCGCCGCGCAGCAGGCGGGACGCTGCCTCGCCTGCGGCAATCCGTTCTGCGAATGGAAGTGCCCGGTGCACAACTACATCCCCAACTGGCTGAAGCTCATCGAGGAGGGGAACCTGTTCGAGGCGGCTGAGCTCTCGCACAAGACCAACTCGCTGCCGGAGGTCTGCGGGCGCATCTGCCCGCAGGATCGGCTGTGCGAAGGCGCCTGCACGCTGAATGACGGGCTCGGCGCGGTGACGATCGGAGCCATCGAGAAGTACATCACCGACGAGGCGTTGCGGCAGGGCTGGAAGCCCGACATGTCCCGCGTGCAGCGCACCGACCGGCGCGTCGCGATCGTCGGCGCGGGCCCGGCGGGGCTCGCCTGTGCCGACGTGCTGGTGCGCAATGGGGTCCAGCCGGTCGTGTTCGACCGTCAGCCGCGTATCGGCGGCCTGCTCACCTTCGGTATTCCACCGTTCAAGCTCGACAAGGAGGTGGTGGAGACACGGCGCGCCCTCATGCAGGAGATGGGAGTCGAATTTCGCCTCGGCTGCGAGGTTGGGCGCGATCTGCCCTTCGCGCAGCTGCTCACCGAGTACGACGCTGTCTTTCTTGGGATGGGGACCTACACCGCCGTGCGCGGCGGTTTTCCCGGGGAGGATCTGCCCGGAGTCTACGAAGCGCTGCCTTACCTCATTTCCAACATCCGGCACGAGCTCGGCTTCGAAGGAGCCGCACACGAGCTCCTCAGCATGGCCGGGCAGCGCGTGCTGGTGTTGGGCGGTGGCGATACCGCCATGGACTGCAATCGCACCGCGGTCCGCCAGGGAGCGCAGAGCGTCACCTGCACGTACCGGCGCGATGAGGACAACATGCCGGGCTCACGGCGTGATTACCGCAACAGCCGCGAGGAGGGCGTCGAATTCCTCTTCAACCGCCAGCCGATCGAGATCGTGGGCGCGGAGCGGGTGGAGGGCGTGAAGCTGGTGGAGACGGTGCTCGGACCGCCCGATGCGCGCGGCCGGCGCGTGCCGCAGCCGCTCGCGGATTCCGAGCAGGTCGTGCCTGCCGATGTGGTGATCATCGCTTTCGGCTTTCTGCCGAGCCCACCGCCGTGGTTGCCAGCGCACGGCATCCGTCTGCACGAGGGCGGCCGCGTGCGCGTGTCCGCCGCTGCCGAGCGTGCTTTTCAGACCACCAATCCGAAGGTATTCGCGGGCGGTGACATGGTGCGCGGTTCGGACCTGGTGGTGACCGCGGTGTTCGAGGGACGCGAGGCAGCGCGCGGAATACTCAGCTATCTCGGTGTTCGGTAGCTAGCCGCGCGCATCAGGCATGCCCGGGAGGCATGCGCATGAACCATGCGCATGGTCGGTCAGCAATGGTATTCGTACCAGGCATGCGCATGAACCATGCGCATGGCCAGTCGGTAATGGTGTTCATACCAGGTATGCGCAGGAACCCTGCGCATGACCCAGCCAGCACTCAAAAAAAACCCCGCCAGGGGGCGGGGTTTTATCGATCGTCCTCGAGTGACCCGGTGGTTCGCTGTCAGCTCCGGCCTTGCGCGCGTAGATCACTCAAACCGAGTGGGCGCAGCGCCCGGCAAGTCGCGTCATCACGAGCATCTATCTTTTGCGGCTGAAACGGTTGGAGCTGTGAGCTCCGGCTTCTATCGTGAAGGCCCGCGTGTTCATCCACGCGTTGTGTCGTTCCTGACAACCCACAGCAAGTTAGTGGCTGCCGTACCCGTGCCCGCGTCGATCCCCGAGCTTTCTGTTGTAAGTTCCCTCCTACTGGAGCAGCTTGTACGCATCAAGCGGCAAGCGCGTATCCGGGTTGAAACCAAAAATTCTTTTCCGGACAGTAGCTTCCTGAGCTAATTATACTCATTCCTGCGCCAATTACCATGTCGCAGTTTGTCGACAATGAGCCGAGGAGTATTGGCGTCTACGCAACAAGTGATCACTGACGGGGCAGCCGGACGCTGACTCGGACACCGGCATCCCCGGGAAGGCTCGCAGCGGACGCCTCTCCCCCGTGAAACTCCGCAATGAGGCGCACGATATAGAGCCCGAGTCCGAAATGAGGTCGGCTGTCCGCGTCGGTCCGGGATTGCCACAAGGACTCGAACAAGCGCCCTTGCAGGTGCTCAGGGAGCGGGGGACCCGGATTTTCGACCTCGATCACCGCTGCGGACGCCTCGAGCAGCAGGCGGACCTTGAGCGTCGCCCCGGCCGGACTGAAATCGACCGCGTTGTCGATGAGCTTATCGAGCATCTGGACGATCAGATCCGGTGCCCCATGCAACATAATCGGCCCGGCCGGTTGCTCGAGCGTGAAGATCCGGTCCGGGAACGCCGTGCGATACGCTGCGACCGCGGAGTCGAGCACGGCCACGAGGTCGAATTCGATGCGCTCCGCACTGCCGATCGCCTCCTCGACCCGGCTCGCGGCTCCCATGGCGAGAACGATCGCATTCAGGCGCTCGCTACCCTGGCGTGCACGTGCCAGATACGTGGGAGCGGCGTCGCCGGTGGGCTCTGCCTCGAGGTTCTCGAGCGAGGAGCGCACGATGGTGAGCGGCGTGCGGATCTCGTGAGCGAGCTTCCCGGCGAGGGTCCGCAGGTAGCTGGTGTACTCATCGAGCCGGCCGAGGAGCGTGGAGAAGCTGCGGGCGACATCGCCCAGCTCATCTCTCGAGGCAGTCTCGGGAAAGGCCGTCACCAGGCCCGAGCGGGTCAGCGCCGACTCGCTCGCCCGGCGCAGGCGTGCGAGCCGCAGCGCAAGCCACGCGGCGAAGGCGAACGTGAGGATCACGGCGGCGACGCTGGTGCCGAGCGTGAAGTTCAACATGCGCGTCAGGGCGCGGTCGCGCAGGCGTAACCAGCGATCCGGCGTCTGGGTAACCTCCAGCGCACCGATCTGCTGACGGTGATCGCGATCGTAGATCGGCGCCTGCGCTTCGAGGAGCGCGGGCTGGCCGGGGCGGTCGATGAAGCGCCGGTACAGCCGCGCGAGCAGCGGGGAGCCGCTACTGAGGGTGCGCGCCTGAGCGAGCGCATCGATGCGTGCCAGCGTCTGCCCATCGGAGGCGTTGATCGAGAGCTTGAGGCCCGGCTGCATGAACTGCGTGAGATAAGTCGCGAGCTCCGGAGCTGCCACGATCAGGCGGCCGAGCGTGTGCAGGTCATCGCTCCGCAGCGTGCCGTAGCTGAGGGGTGTTGTGCCCCGGGCATCGCGATCATCGACCAGCACGCCGAAGCGCTCGCCGAGCATCGACAGCGGCATGCCGATCTCGACGCGGTAGCCGCCGCTCATCGGCTGCCAGGCCGCGCGCACGCGCGGCTCGATGACTGCGTGCTGCTCGCCGTACTCGCCCGGTTCGACGCGCCGCGCGCTGAGCGTCCCGGGGGCACTCGCCGCGAGGAACAGCTGCTGCTCCGTCCCGAGGCTGTCCTGATACCCGATCCACACACGGTCGCCATAGCTCGACGGGTCGAGCCAGTTGTTGCCCGGCGCATCGAATACCGGATGCTCATCGTGTACCTCGAGGAGCACATACAGCATGCGCTCGTAGACGCCGCCCAGCAGCTCGAAGTGATGCCGCGTATCGCGGTCGATGTGCAGCCACGCGGTCGGCGCGCGTGGCCAGTCATCCGCATAGCCATCGATGAGTGGCGCCGCGGAGAGCGCGAGTGGCCTCAGGTCGTACGGACTCGCGGCCGGCGCAGGCGCAGGCCCGGGCGCAGCGCTGGCGCTCGGCTGCGGCAGCGCATCCGCTGGCGCGTCCTCGGCCGGCAGTGACTCGCGGTAGAGCAGATCCGTGCGGCCCTGGAGGGAAGCCGCGATGGTCTGCGCCACCGCCTGGAGCGAAGTCTGCTCGCCCTCGCGCAGCGCGGCCTCCATCTCGCGGGCATAGCGGCAACCCGCCCACGGCAGCCCGAGCGTGGCGAGGCCGAGGGCGAGGAGCTTGAGACGCAGCGACATCGCGCGGGGCGTTACTCGACCCAGCGATAGCCCATGCCGTAGACGGTCTGCAGGCAGTCGAATTTCGCATCGATGCCCTGGAACTTGCGGCGGATACGCTTGACGTGCGAGGTGATGGTGTTGTCATCGAGCACCACATTGGCCGCATCCATGAGCTGCTGGCGGCTGCGCACGTGGCCCGGATGACGCGCGAGCGCGTGCACGATCCAGAACTCCGTGAGCGACAGCAGCACCACCTTCCCGTCCCACTGTGCCTGCATGCGCTCGGGATCGAGCGTCAGCGCACCGCGGCGCGTGATCTCGCTCGCTGCCGCGGGGCGGCGCAGCGCATCGACGCGGCGAAACAGCGCATTCACGCGCGCGGTGAGGTGCGCGAGGCTCAGGTCCTTGGTGAGAAAATCGTCCGCTCCGAGTCGCAGCCCGGACACCGCGTCGAGCTCGCTGTCGCGTGCAGTGAGGAAGATGATCGGCAGCTCGGCCGACAGCGCACGCAGCTGGCGGCACAGCTCGAAGCCGCCTTCCGGCTCATCTTCCAGGGAGATATCGATGACCGCGAGGTCCGGCAGCCGCGCGCTGCAGGCAGCCATCGCCTGCGCGCGGTTGGCATAACAGCGCACCGCATAGCCCTCGCGCGTGAATGCGGCCGCGTAATTGTCGCGAATGGCCGCTTCATCCTCGATGATGGCGATGACACGCTTCATTGAGAACTCAAGGCTACCGCCTGTCGGCGCGCCGCGGAAGCGCTGCACGCGTGCCATTTTTCGCCACGATTGTTCCGCGCCCGGCCATGATCGTGTCCTGCACGCTGCCGCTGTGCGCCGTTGTAATGATCAGGGTCAACGGCAACGGGTATCTCCATGTACGCAACCATCGCGCGCGTCGCGCTCGCCGGGCAGCTCACGGTCGCCGGGCAGCTCATGCCGCGCTCTGCCCCGCGAGGTCGTGGTGAGCGACTCGCCAACTGGCTCGGGCTCCTCGCGCTGCTGGCGCTCGGCATCGTCTGGCAGTAAGGTCGGCGGCCTGCGGCAGGGAGGGGAGCAGCCCATGAGCGATGAAGTCGTTTTCTACAGCAGTCCCGTGTCCCGCGGGCGCATGGTCCACTGGATGCTGGAGGAGAGCGGCGCGCCGTACCGGTACGAGCTCGTGAACCTCGAGAAGGGCGACCAGAAGACTCCCGCCTACCTCGCAATCAACCCCATGGGCAAGGTGCCCGCGATCGTGCACCGGGGAACGGTGATCACCGAGTGCGGTGCGATCTGCGCTTACCTCGCGGATGCCTTCCCTGCGGCCGGGCTCGCTCCGCCCCTCGGCAGTCCGCTGCGCGGGACCTACTACCGGGGGCTCTTCTTCGGGGCCGGCTGCCTCGAGCCCGCGGTCATCGATCGCATGCTCGCGCGGCCGGCGGGCCCGAGGCCGAGCGCGCTCAGCTACGGCTCCTATGAAGCCACCGTGGAGACACTCGAGGGACTGCTCAGGCCCGGGCCGTTCCTTCTCGGGCAGCAGTTCAGCGCCGCCGATGTCTACATCGGATCGCAGATCGGCTTCGGGCTGATGACGAAGGCTCTCGAGCCGCGGGCGACGTTCGCCGAGTACTGCCGTCGGCTGGAGGAGCGCCCCGCACATCGGCGCTTCATGGAGAAGACCGAGCAGCTCATGGCGCAGATGAAGAAGGCCGGCTGAGCTGTCAGCCTCGGCTTTGCCGTTGTCCTCACGCCGATTGAGCCGCTCTGCTGGCCGTGCTAGGTTTGCCGCGCGCCGGTACAGAACAAGCAACCCGCGGCCGCGTCGACATCCAACACGTCTCGGCCGCCTGCGCACTGGGGGACGCTCATGTTCACGCAGCTGATCGACCCGCTCGGTAACCTGACACTCACCTGCCTCGTGGCCCTCGTGCCGGTGGTGTCGCTGCTGGTGATGCTCGCGGTGTGGCGGCTGCCGGCGTGGCTCGCGACGCTGCTCGGCTCGGTGCTCACTTTCGTACTGGCCGTGTGGATCTGGAAGATGCCCGTCGGTGATGGCTCGCATGCCTACGTCTACGGCGCCGCCACCGGTGTGTGGAACGTCGACTGGATCACTTTCTGGGGGATGGTGCTCTTCAACACGCTGGCGGTGAGCGGCGTATTCGAGAATTTCCGTCGCTGGCTGATCGCGCAGGGCAGCATGGACGTGCGCGTGCAGACGATGCTGTTCGCCTGGGCCTTCGGCGCACTGCTCGAGGGTCTGGTCGGCTTCGGCTATCCCTGGGCGGTGGTGGCGCCGATCCTCATCTCGCTCGGCATCTCGGACCTGAACGCCATCCGCGTCGCGGCGATTGCCAACAATGCACCGGTCTCGTACGGCGCACTCGGTGCGCCCATCATTGCGCTCGCCGCGGTGACCAACTACCCGCTCCTCGCGCTGTCGGGCTCGGTCGGGACCATCGTCGCGGTGCTCGCGCTGCTGCCGCCGTGGGTGCTGCTGTATCTGGTGTCAGGCTGGAATGGGCTGAAGGGCGCCTGGCCGCTCGCCATCGTCGGCTCGCTCGGCTACATCGCGGGCCAATACCCGGTCGCCGTCTACCTGGGGCCCTACCTGCCGGACGTCGCCGGCGCGATCGTCTGCTTCATCGCGCTGCTGCTGCTGTTGAAGGTGTGGCAACCCGCCAGTGTGCTCGGCTACGGCGGCGTTCCGGTCGATCAGGTGAGCGCCCAGCAGAGCCGTGGTCACGGACTGTCACCCGGAGAGGTGCTGCAGGCGTGGCTACCGTTCCTGGTACTGCTCCTCGTGGTGGCGGCCTGGACCGGTCCCTGGTCACCGTTACCCAAGGTCAGCTGGTTCAAGACGCAGGCGGTTGCCTGCTCGGCACTGGCGGCCAGCTGCCCGGCGAAGGGCAACGTGACTGCGGTCTTCAACTTCGCTCCCTGGATCGGCGGCACTGCAATCCTGGTGTCGTGGATCATCGTCGCGGTGCTGCTGGTCGGCATGGGGCGGCTGCGGAGCTCGCAGATCGGCGAGGTGTTCCGCCGCACCTTCCATCAGATGTGGGGGGCGCTGCTCGTCGGTGTCTTCATCTTCGGGCTCGCCTACACCTTCAACTATTCCGGGATGGCTGCCTCGCTCGCGAAGGGCTTCTCGAGCATGGGTACGGCGTTCATCGTGGTGGCGCCGATACTCGGGTTCATCGGGGTGGCGCTCTCGGGCTCCAACACCTCCACCAACGCCATGTTCGGAAAATTCCAGGCGCTGGTCGGTACGCAGCTCGGGCTGCCACCGCTGCTGCTGCCGTCACTGAATTCGGTGGGCGCGGAGATTGGCAAGCCGGTCGCGCCACAGACGGCGAGTGTCGGAGTCTCGACCAGCAAGTTCGTGCGCAAGGAGGGCGACGTCATCCGTCACAACATGGGGTGGACGTTCATCCTGCTCGCGTATCTGGTCCTGATCGCGATCGGCTGTTATCTGCTCCACCCGCGGGCGATGAGCCTGCCGTAGCGGTCAGATAGCGGTCAGAAGGCGTTGATGCCGGTGAGCTCGCGGCCGAGCGTGAGCTGATGGATCGTCTCGGTCCCTTCGTAGGTGATGACGCTCTCCAGATTCAGCATGTGCCGGACGGGGGCGTACTCCGCACTGATGCCGGCGCCGCCCAGCATGTCGCGGCAATCGCGCGCGATGTCGAGTGCCATGCGGCAGTTGTTCCACTTGGCGAGCGAGACCTGCACCGGCAGCATCGTGTCCGCATCCTTCAGTCGCCCGAGCTGCAGCGCCAGCAGCTGCGCGGTGGTGATGCGCCGTGCCATGTCGGCGAGGCGCACCTGAATGGTCTGGTTCGCGGCGAGCGGCCGCCCGAAGAGGCTGCGGCTCGCACTGTACTCGAGCAGCTGCTTGAAGCACGCCTGCGCCGCCCCGATCACTCCCCAGCAGATGCCGTAACGCGCCTGGGTGAGGCATGACAGCGGGCCCTTCAGGCCCACGACCCCCGGGAGCACGCGGCTCTCGGGAACCAGCACGTTGTCGAAGAACAGCGCCGCAGTCACCGAAGCACGCAGCGAGAACTTATGTTGGATCTCGGGCGCGGAAAAGCCGGGCGTGCCCTTATCGACGAGGAAGCCGCGAATGCCTTCGGGAGTCTGCGCCCAGACGACGGCGACATCCGCGATGGTCCCGTTGGTGATCCACATCTTCGAGCCGTTCAACACCCAGTCGCCACCGCGCCGCTTGGCATGGGTCTTCATGTTGGCGGGATCGGAGCCGCCGTGCGGCTCGGTGAGCCCGAAGCACCCGATCAACTCCCCACGTGCCATGCGTGGCAGATAGTGTTGCTTCTGCTCGGCCGAGCCGTACGCGAAGATCGGATACATGCACAAGGATGACTGCACCGAGACGAAGCTGCGGATGCCGGAGTCGCCGCGCTCGAGCTCCTGGCAGATCAGCCCGTAGCTGATCGCGTTGAGCCCGGCGCAGCCATACCCCTCGATGGAGGACCCGAGGAGCCCCAGAGCGGCGAGCTGCGGTATCAGCTCCTTTGGAAAGCGGTGCTCCTCGAAGCAGCGCTGGATGATCGGCAGCACTTCGGCGTCGACGAGCCGCGCCACCGAGTCCTGCACCATGCGCTCCTCTTCGGTGAGCGCCGTGCGCACCCCGTAGAGATCGAGCGGATCGAGCGCACTGGCGGCGGCCGTGCCTGCGGCTGCGGGGCTGGAAGCGGCGGCTTTGGCCACGGTGCGCGTCTCCTGTGGAAAGCGGGTCCCCCCGGTGGGGGGCGCATGATAGCGGGTCCGGGCGGCACCGGCACCTCGAGCCCGCCCGACCCCTGAAGTGGATTCGCATCCGCCCTTGGCGCAGGCTTCCCCCATGAAAATCCCCGAGATCATCATCGTCGAGACCGTCCACCAGCCCGGCAGTCTCGCCAAGGTGCTGCAGGTGATCGCCGAGGCGGGGCTCGCCATCGAGCAACTGGCGGCGCTGCGGCGCGATCAGGGCCGCACGCTCTGGGAAATAACCCTCGAGATGGATGAGGAGGCGGACCGGTCGCTCTACGAGCGCATCGACCAGCTGCCCACCGCGCGTTTCGTCGGCAAGTCGGATCGCGTCTTCAACCGTCACCGCGGCGGCAAGATACGCATCGTGTCGACACTGCCGATCAACTCGCGCGAGGTACTGCGCGATGTCTACACCCCGGGTGTGGCACGCGTGTGCCTCGCGATCGCCCGCAACCCCGCGGCAGCTTACGAGTACACCGCGCTCGGCAGCACTGTGGCCGTGGTGACCAATGGCACCGCGGTGCTGGGACTCGGCAACATCGGAGCGCTTGCGGGGCTTCCGGTCATGGAGGGGAAGGCCGCGCTCTTTGCAGAGCTCGTCGGCATCAACGCCGTGCCGATACTCATCGATGACACGCGCCCCGCGCGCGTGGTCGAGCTGGTGAGCGGCATCGCGGCTTCCTTCGGTGCGATCCAGCTCGAGGACTTCGCTGCCCCCGAGTGCTTCGAGATCGAGGAGCAGCTGCGCGCGATGCTGCAGAAGCCCGTGCTGCACGATGATCAGCACGGCACCGCCGTCGTCACACTCGCGGCGCTGCTCAACGCCGCGCAGCGCTCGGGCGTGGACCTGCGCGCGAGTGTGATCGGGCAGATCGGACTCGGCGCCGCCGGCAGCGGCATCGTGCGGCTGCTGCAGGCTTATGGGGTGCGCCAGGTGCTCGGTACCGACCCCAACCCGCGCGCCATGGCACGACTCGCCGCCTCAGGCGGTGAAGGAGTGACGCTGCCGGAGCTCATGCAGCGCGCCGACATCGTGATCGCATGCACCGGCGTCAAGGGCCTCATCCGCCCCGAGTGGGTGCGCAGCGGTCAGGTGATCCTCGCGTTGTCCAATCCCGATCCGGAGATCGAGCCGCTCGCGGCCCGCGCCCAGGGTGCGGCTTTCGCGGCGGACGGCAAGGGCATCAACAACGTGCTGGCGTTTCCGGGACTCTTCAAAGGCGCGCTGGAGGCACGCGCCCGGTGCTTCTCCGACGCGATGCTCATGGCGGCGGCGGAGGCCATCGCGGGGCTCGCCCGGGGAGATGAGCTCGTCCCGTGGCCCCTCGACAAGGAGCTGCACGAGAAGGTCGCGGCTGCGGTGCGCGCGGCCGCGGAGCCGACATCATTCGGTAACGGCGCTCAGTAAGGGAGGCTGAGGCGCCGATAGGCGGCCGCCAGCAGCCACAGCGGACCGATCAGCAGGAACTGCAGGTCCTTGAAGAACGACGGGCGCTTTCCTTCCAGCGCGTGGCCGACGAACTGCCCGACCCAGGCAACTGCGAAGATCACGATCGAGGTGAGCCACAGCGGCCAGGGCAGCTGCGACAGCATGCGTGTGATCGCCAGCAACGCAATGAACACCACGAGTATGCCGAGCGCCAAGGCCGGTGAGAGGAACAGGTAATACGCGACTGAGGCAGCCGCGGCGAGCGTCGCCCAGTTGAGCCAGGGCGAGACCCTGGAGAATTCAGCCGGCACCGGCGTCGCCCACAGAAGTCCCATCACCGAAAGCACGATCGGTGGGACGCAGATCCAGTGCAGGAGCTTGTTGGTGGGATTCTGATGGCTGGCACCATATTCGCCCAGCCACTCGGTGAGGGTGCGCATCGCGGAAACGCTACGCGCCCGGTGCGGCACCCGCAAGGGACGCCGCAGCCGGACGCCGGCTCGCTCAGGCGGCCATCAGGCCGCGGCCATCAGGCCGCCACCATCATGCCGCGCAATTTGCCGAGCGCACTCGACTCGATCTGACGGATGCGCTCCGCCGATACCCCGTACTTCTCTGCCAGCTCGTGCAGGGTTGCCTTGTCTTCAGACATCCACCGGCGCTGGACGATATCCCGGCTGCGCGTATCCAGGCGGCCGAGCGCGCCCCGCAGCCGCTCCGAGTAGTCATCGGCGCTCTCGGCATCCTCCACCTGCTCGGCCGGGTCCGCGTCGGGCGCCGGCAGATATGCAGCGGGACTGTAGAGCTCCTCGTCCTCGGCCTCGGGGGCGGGATCGAACGACAGATCTCGCGCCGCGAGCCGCTTCTCCATCTCGGTCACTTCACCCGGCGACACCCCGAGGTCACGGGCGACTGCGAGTGTCTCCTCTGCGGTGAGCCAGCTCAGGTTCTTCTTGAGGCGGCGCAGGTTGAAGAAGAGCTTCCGCTGCGCCTTGGTCGTGGCGACCTTCACCAGTCGCCAGTTGCGCAGCACGTACTCGTGGATCTCTGCACGGATCCAGTGCACCGCGAACGACACCAGCCGTACGTTCAGGCTCGGATCGAAGCGCTTCACCGCCTTCATGAGCCCGACGTTGCCTTCCTGGATCAGATCTCCCATCGGCAGTCCGTAGCCGCTGTAGCCACGCGCGATGTGCACGACGAAACGCAGATGCGAGAGCACCAGCTCGCGCGCAGCCTGCAGATCGGCCTGCGAGCGAAAGCGCTCCGCGAGCGCCCGTTCGTCCTCCCGGCTCAACACCGGAATACGGCTGACACGCTCCAGATAAGCATCGAGACTCCCGAGTGGACCGGCCAAAGCCAGATCGCCCGGGCGGGCAACCAGTGCGCCTGCAGTCATTGGGTCTCCCGTGTTTTGGGTGGGCATTTTAGCAGTCACGCCGTTAGAGTGCTAAACCCCCTCGGAGTTCCCTGGCCGGGTGGCCCGAACCCCTTGTCGAACAATAGCTTGGACACTGGCATGGCCGGCGGAAGCCTGCGATTAACGGTGAGGGCCGTTTCAGGGTAGAGTCCCGCCAAAGCCCCGGGTTCCGCGCCGAGCCGGGAGAAGAACGAGGGGAGAGCAGATGGTCACTATTGCCTCGCTGTGGCTGCCGATCGTGCTGTCGGCGGCCATCGTGTTCATTGCGAGCTCCCTGATCCACATGGGGCCCTTCTGGCACCGGACGGACTTTCCGCAGATGCCCCGCGAGGCCGAGGTTCTCGGCGCGCTGCGACCGCTTGCCATCCCGCCGGGCGACTACTTCATCCCGCGTGCGAAGGGGATGGACGAAATGCGCGCGCCGGAGTTCAAGGAGAAGATGAGGCAGGGCCCGGTGGCGGTGCTGACGGTGATGCCCAACGGCCCGATCTCCATACAGCGCAGCCTCCTGCAGTGGTTCGTGTTCCTGATCGTGGTGAGCCTCTTCTGTGCCTACATCGCGGGTCGCACGCTGCCCGCCGGCACGCTCTACCCCCGGGTCTTCCAGATCGTCGGAGCAACGGCCTTCATCGGCTATGCGCTCGCGCTGTGCGAGCTCTCCATCTGGTATCGCCGCTCGTGGCGGCTCACGGTCAAGGGCGCCCTGGATGGCCTGATTTACGCCGCACTCACCGGCGGCACCTTCGGCTGGCTGTGGCCGCGCTAGCGTGGGCAGTCCATCACGCCCGCCCCATGTTATGACCACAGCCCCGATGCGGGCGGAGAGCTCGCATCGCGGATGCGATTGAAAAACAAAGAATGCGTCACGAATGCATGACATAAAGCATGCTCTGATACACTCAACTTCAGCAGGGGAGCGAGGCGCAGGGTCGATGAATCGGGTCCGCCGGTCGGGTCTCACCGCGATGGTCTTCGGACTGTCGCTCGTCAGTGCGCTCGCGCAGGCGGGCACTTCCGGCGCCACCGCGCTGCGCACGCATCTGCGCTACAGCACCCGGCCCTCGCTCGCCGAGCCTGCTTTGCGCTCGAGCGCCGCACTGGTGCTCGATATCAACAACTCCACGGTGCTCTATTCCCGCCACTCCAACGTGGCGCTGCCGATCGCCTCGATCACCAAGCTCATGACGGCGCTGGTGGTGATGGAGGCCGGCCAGCCGCTCGATGAGATGCTCACCGTAAGCGAGGAGGACCGGTACTTCCCCAAGGGCTCGTACTCGCGACTCACGCCCGGCACGCAGCTCTCACGCGCCGACCTCATGCATCTGGCGCTCATGGCCTCCGAGAACCGCGCCGCGCACGCGCTCGGGCGCAACTACCCGGGCGGCATCGCAGCCTGCGTGATTGCCATGAATGCCAAGGCGCGCGAGCTCGGCATGACGAGCGCGCACTTCGTCGAGCCGACGGGCCTTTCCGATGAGAACGTGGCGAGCCCCGAGGATCTCTCGAAGCTCGTGATGGCGGCCGCCAAGGTGCCGGAGATCCGCGATTTCTCGACCGACAGCGACTACGCCGTACGTGTCGGCCGCCACATGGTGCAGTTCCACAATACGGACTCACTCGTGAGCAAGCCCGACTGGAACATCGTCGTGCAGAAGACCGGCTACATACACGAAGCCGGACGGTGCCTCGTGATGCAGACGGTGATCGACGAGCGGCCGGTGGTGATCGTGCTGCTCAACTCCTACGGCAAGCGCACCCGTGTGGCCGATGCGCGCCGCGTGCGCCGCTGGGTGGAAGCGACCCTGCTCGCCCACACCGCCACCGCCGCTACGACCTAGAGTCGATCGCCGGTCGCCACCGCGCCCCACCGGGGTCCCCGACGAGTGCAAGGTCCTGGGTGGTCAGGCGCGCGGCTCGATGCTGCGCAGATGGCGTGCCGCTGAGATCCACGCCCCGAGCCAGCCGAGCAGCGCTCCGCCCCCGAGCAGCACACCGATATCCTCCGGGGAGGGACCGCGCAGCAGGTAGCGGCTGCCATAGAGCCGCGCCAATGTCGCGACCGGCTCACCGAGCACGGCCACCGACACCGCGATGATGGCCCACGCGAGCAGCGCTCCGCCGAGGCCATAGAGCACGCCGGTGTAGAGGAACGGCCGGCGTACGAAGGCGTTGGATCCACCGACGAGCTTGGTGACCTCGATCTCGGCGCGCCGCGCGGCAATCTCGAGCCGGATGGTATTGCCGACCACCGCGAGCACGCCGATGCCGAGCAGCACCGCGGCGATCAGCAGCAGCCGCTGCAGTACCTCGAGGATGGCATTGAAGCGCATCACCCACTCGGAGTCGACCTGCACCAGGTCGACCTCCGGCCAGGCGGTGAAGTAGCCGCGCAACGCCTCGAGCGCCACCGGGGAGCTGTTCTCGGCCCGCGGGCGCACGTGCAGCACGTGCGGCAAGGGGTTCTCCTTGAGCGCCACCAGCGCATCGCCGAAGCCCGAGTAGGTCCTGAAATCCTCGAGTCCCTGGTCGGCGGGTATGAGGGTCACCGCAGCCACATCGTGACGCCGCTGCGCTGCCTGTGCGAGCTGCTGCGCCTTCCCGAGTGACACGTCGGTCTTGAGGAATACCGAGAGGTCGACCGCGTTGGCGAAGTTGCCGGTTGCGAGCTGTGCGTTGCTGACGAACACCCGCAGCGCGGTCGGCAGGGCGAGCGCCAGCGCGATGACGAGCAGTGTGAGCACGGTCGCGAGCGGGCTGCGCGCCAGCCGCCCGACCGACCCCAGCAGAGCCTGCAGATGGCGCCCGCCCGCGACCGCGACGCTCATCGGTACGCCAGCACCGAAGGCAACGGATCGGGCGCTGCGCCCCCCTGCACCTCGCCGTTCTCGAGCACGATGACACGCTGGGCGAACTCATGCACCAGATGGTGATCGTGGCTCGCGATCACCACCGTGACGCCCACATCCTGGAAGCGACGGAACAGGCGCATCACTTCGAGCGACAGATCGGGATCGAGATTGCCGGTGGGCTCATCGGCGATCAGGAGCGGCGGCTTGCTCACCACCGCGCGCGCGATGCCGACGCGCTGTTGCTCGCCGACCGACAGCTCCTGCGGCAGCACGCGCTCCCTGCCGAGGAGTCCCACCTGGTCGAGCGCAGCGCGTACGCGCCGGTCGATCTCCTTGAGCGGAGTCGCTGCGACGGCGAGCGGCAACGCCACGTTGTCGTATACCGGGCGGTCCGCGAGCAGCTTGTGATCCTGAAAGACCACGCCGATGTGGCGGCGGAAGGCGGCGACGTGCCGCGCCTTGAGGGTGTGCGTGTTACGGCCCGCAACCACGACCGCGCCGCGCGTCGGCCGCTCGAGCAGCGCGATCAGCTTCAGCACGGTGCTCTTGCCGGCGCCGGAGCGGCCGGTGAGGAACACCATCTCGCCGGTGTGGATGCTGAAGCTGACGTTGTTGAGGGCCTCGCGCCCATTCGGGTAGCGCTTGCTCACGCGATCGAAGACGATCATGCCGCGCCCGCCTCGCTGGCACCCTCGCCCCGGCCCTCGGGACCTTCGGTGAGCGCCGCCGCAAACGCCGCCGCGTCGAACTCGCCGAAGTCCTCGAGCGCCTCGCCGACGCCGACGAAGCGGATCGGGATCTTCAGCTCGTTGGCGATCGCGATCACGATGCCACCCTTCGCAGTGCCATCGAGCTTGGTGAGCACGAGTCCGGTCACTCCGACCGCCTGATGGAACTGCCGCGCCTGCACCAGCGCGTTCTGCCCCTGGTGCGCATCGAGCACCAGCAGCACCTCGTGTGGTGCGCTCGCATCGAAGCGCTGAATCACACGTTTCACCTTCTTCAGCTCCTCCATCAGGTGGGACTGGCTGTGGAGCCTTCCGGCAGTGTCGGCAATGACGATATCGCTGCCGCGCGCGCGCGCGGCGCTCAGCGCGTCGAACACCACCGCGCCGGGGTCGGCGCCGGCGACTTGCGCCGCGAACTCCGCTCCGGTGCGCCTCGCCCACACCTCGAGCTGCTCGATGGCCGCCGCGCGGAAGGTGTCTCCTGCCGCGAGCAGCACCGAATGGCCCGCCGCCGCGCAGCGCCGCGCCAGCTTGCCGATGGTGGTGGTCTTGCCCGAGCCATTGACCCCGACCACCAGGATCACGAAGGGACGATGCGTGGTGTCGATGCGCAGTGGCACGGCAACCGGGGCGAGGATCTCCGCGATCGCCTCGCGCAGGGCATCGATGAGTGCACGAGCGTCGCCAAGCTCGCGCCGCGCCACGCGCCGCCGCAGGCCCTCGAGAATGCGCTCGCTCGCCTCCACCCCGACGTCTGCGGTGATGAGGCGCGTCTCGAGCTCCTCGAGTATCGCGGCATCGATCTGCCGACCGCGCAGCAGGTCGGCCAGGTCGTAAGTGAGCCAGGAATTACCGCGGTTGAGGCGGTTGCGCAGCCGGCGCAGGAACCCCGGAGGGTCATCCGAAGCGGGGGGCGGATCTTCGCGGTTGCGGCGGAACATACCGCGCGCATTGTACCGGCCTCGCGAGCCGGGGCGTGGGGCTCGCGCCGCGCCGTGCTACGGCTGAATCACCGTCGGATTGCCGATCACCAGCTTCGTGCCCGGTGTCGAGCCGGGCGGATTGATGAGCGGTGGTACCGGCGCTCCCGTGAAGCTGATGGCCTCGAGCTGCATCTCCGCGGTCACGGCCGGGACCTTGTCGTCGATGAACGAGCCATGATCACCTTCGATGAAGTTCACGTACACGGGGCCACTCACGCTCACCACTCCGGGGCCGGCGGCGGCCTTGATACGCGTGAACGGTGCGCCGGCTGCACCGGTCGGCAAATAGGGTGCAGCGTCGATCAGCGCCTGCGTCGCGGAGTTCGGTATCACCTGGTCCGGACAATTGACCGGCGGTGGAGCGTTCGGCGTGCAGCCCGCCGGTGGCGGTGTGCCGCCCACGACCTGCAGAACGTGAACGGGGTGCTGGACCACCGCGAGGGCAATGTAATTGATCGGGTCGCCCGCATCGATCACCGCCTGTGCATCGCGGAAGTACTGCGCGTAGGGGGTCGTTCCCGGTGTCAGCAGCCCGTTGCTCAGGGCCTCGAGTCCGGCGTTGATCGATGGTGCGAAAGTCGGCGAATCGAGCAGCAGCCGGGTGATGTTGCCGCCCGGGTTAGCGAGGGTGGCCGTGGTGATCGCCGGGCCTGCCACCGCCACGAACGTCGTGCCCTCCATGGCCCCGAGCGAATGGCCGAGGTAATGAACGGCGGCCGGGTTGATGCTGCCGGCAGCACCGAGGCTCAGCGCGGGCAGCAACCGCGAGAGCATGACGAGGTCCGCAGCCCCTTCGCGGAGGTTGTCCCGCGAGGTGAGCAGGCTCGAAAGGTTGATGAAATGGGATCCCGAAGGATCGATCACGCCATCGGGCGCAGATCCAGCCACGACGCTGCTTCCCTGGTTGGTGTTGAGATCCAGATCGAAGGTACGCTCGATGGAGGCGGTCGCGGCGGGAATGATTCCGGTGTAGGCCGGGTTGGCACCGCTCGCATACAGCGGATCCTTGGTATTCGTCACACCGTGCAACGGCAGATCGATCGCCGCGACCACGAACCCGGCATCGGCAAAGGAGTCGGCTACCGCGACGATGTCCTCGCGGCTGCGCGTGATGCCGTGCTGGTAGATCACGACCGGCCAGCCCCCCGGCGGCGGCACGGCGGTGCCACCGATCGCCTGCGCGTACAGCGAGTTGTTGTTCGGCACCGTCACGATGAGCGGAATCAGCAGATGGCTGTCGGTCGGCGCCGGCAGCGGGTTGAAGCGCGTGACGTTGGTGCTCGTGTGATCGAGCGGAAAGGGTGGCGCCTGCCACCAGTCGGTAACCGGCGCGGTCGCGCCCTGGGCCGGCGTGCCGAGATAATAGGGAATGCTGAGCGCGCCGACGTAGATGTCTGCATGGCCGGGGAGGTTCAAACCCGGGAGCTTGCTGGTATCGAGTCCGGTTGGATTCACCTTGATCGTCTGGCCGCTGGTGCTCGCGGTGGCGGACAGGAGCTCCAGCGTGTCGAGCGTGCCCTGGGTCGTGAAACTGAAGGTGAGCACGATATTGGCGGGGTTGATACCGAGGGCTTTTGCGAGCTGCAGGTGCGCCCCTGTGAGCTGACATACGCCGTTCAGCGTCGGATCGGTGATGCCCGGACAGGTTGCGCCGCCGGCGGCGAGCGCCTGCAGGATGGCGGCGTAGTCGGTGTCGGGAGTCGCCGGATTTCCCGCGGCGTCCTTGATGCCGTTGGTGAGGATGACCAGGTAGCCCGTGCCGGTCTTGCAGTTCGCCCCGAGGAACTGGCCACCGCTGATACAGGTGCTCGGCAGGAGCGGGTGAAGCGGCGTGATCTCGAGGATCTGCGGCCCGACCCCCGCATCGGTAGCCAGGGCGGCGGTGTAGTCGGTGCCGGGCTTCAGCGGCGAGGGGACGCCGCCCAGGAAACCGGTCGTCGCTTTGGTCATATTGTCGGTGACTACCGGGACGATGATCACCGAGCTTGCCGTGAAGGAGTTGGGGTCCAACGCTCCGCCAAATTGCTCGCGGATGACGCCGTTGGTCGAGAACCCATCGAGCGCATTCAGGAACTGCTGGTTGACCCAGACCGCATTGGGCGGTTGGATGTTGAGTGTGCCGTCAGTCGAGCCGGCGAAATACAGATCGGTCGGAAAGGGCAGCTGCCCGGTGGCGAGATTGAAGAGTGCCGTGTGGCTCGTCGGCGTGGACGGTGGGGTGGATCCCGACGGGTTACCATTGAGCAGGGTGAGGTTCGCCTGCGTGGTGGCACTGCCATAGCCGGTATTGTTGCAGCCGCTGACGAGCAGCAGCACACCCGAGACCACTGCGGCGCCAATCAGTCTTTTCATATCCCTGGTAGCTCCTCGTCGACCTCTGGCGCGCAAGTCAGGTGCGCTCCCCGTCGATGTTCTGCTGTGGTTCGCGAGCCATCCGAGTTCTTGTGGCTCACCGGCCGTGAACCCCCCTCTGCCGGTACTGCTCGAGCGCTGTCGAACGAGCCGAGCTAGAGTACGCTCACGGCCAGAACAGTGGCAAGGTGCGGCCGCGAAAGGACTGCAGGCGCGCTTGGCGTTGAGTGGCAAGTCGAAGCGCAGCACGTCCGCCCGGGTCATGCGGGCCGGCCGCTCGCGCGTCCTGCGTATCATCGGGGGCACCTGGCGCGGCCGCAAGCTGCGTTTTCCGGCCGGCAGCGCCATCCGCCCGACACCGGACCGCGTGCGCGAGACGCTGTTCAACTGGCTCGGCGCTGCGGTATCCGGCGCGGCGTGCCTCGATCTGTTTGCCGGCAGCGGTGCGCTCGGGCTCGAAGCGCTCTCGCGTGGCGCGACGCACGTCACCTTCATCGAGCGCGATGCGGTCGCCGCGCGTGAGCTCGCGCTGCGGCTCGCGGAGTGGCAGGCCGCCAATGCCGAGGTGATCCGCGCCGACGCGCTGCGCTACCTCGCGGGTGTCGCCCGGCCGCTCGATGTCGTGTTCCTCGATCCGCCGTTCGCCTCCGGGCTGTTGGGCGAAGCGGCAGCGCTGCTCGAGGAGCGCGGCTGGCTGGCGCGCGGCGCGCTCATTTATGTCGAGCGGTCCGCCCGCGAGAACCTGCCGGCATTGCCCGCGGCCTGGCAGCCGCTCAGGGCGAAGCAGGCAGGGGAGGTCGGTTATCATCTGTTCACGCACGCTGCGCCGGGCATACGAACCACATGAAACGCCACGCCGTCTATCCGGGGACCTTCGACCCGATCACCAACGGGCACCAGGACCTCGTGCGCCGTGCCGCCTCGATCTTCGACCACGTCGTGGTCGCGATCGCCGCGAATCCCAACAAGACGCCGATGTTCAGCCTCGAGAAGCGCGTCGACCTCGCGCGCCGCGTGCTGCACGACCTGCCCAATGTCGAGGTGCAGGGCTACGCCGGACTCACGGTGGATTTCGCACGCCGCTACCAGGATGCGGTGATCGTGCGCGGACTGCGGGCAGTCTCCGATTTCGAGTTCGAGTTCCAGCTCGCCAACATGTCGCGCCATCTCGATCGCAACTTCGAGACCGTCTTCCTCACTCCGCAGGAGCCGTTCTCCTTCATTTCCTCGACCCTGGTGCGCGAGATCGCGGTGTTCGGCGGGGACGTGAGCGCTTTCGTGCACCCGCTCGTCGAGGCGGAGCTGAAGAAATACCGTCGCGCCTGAGCGCAGCCCGACGCGCCGTGCGCGTGGATTGACGGCCGGCGACGCTGCGTCGGCGCCTGCGGATCCGCGGCAGTCGAATCCGCTCGGGCGGGACGGGGAGCGTCCCGGCCCGCTTCAGCTCGAGTGCGCGCCACAGATACCAGGCGGCGGTCGTGCGATACGGCTTCCAGCGCTCGCCCCACAGCGCGAGCGCCTGCGGCCGCGGCAGTCGCCGGAGGCCGTACGCCGCCTGAAAGCCGCTGCGGATGCCGAAATCATCCACCGGCAGCACATCGGGCCTGCCGAGCTGGAACACCAGCAACATCTCCACGGTCCAGCGGCCGATGCCGCGCACCTCGGTGAGACGCTCGATGATCTCGGCGTCCGTGAGCTGCAACAGCGTGGCGGCATCCGGGACCACGGTGGCGACGGTCTTCTCCGCCAGGTCCCGCAAGGCCGCCACCTTGGCGGAGGAAAAGCCGGCAGCGCGCAGGCGCTCGCTCGACGCCGCAAGCACCTGCGCAGGCGTCGGAAACGCGCCGGCACCACAGGAATCCACGAGCCTGCGAAGTATGGTGTTGGCGGCCGTGCCGTTCAGCTGCTGATGAGCGATGGCGCGCGCCAGGGTCTCGAACGGATGACAGTCGCCTTCGATGGCGAGCCGGCACGGACCGACTGCGCGGATCAGGCCGCCGAGCACGGGGTCCGCGCGCGACAGAT
Organism: Steroidobacteraceae bacterium; assembly: GCA_035541695.1. Taxonomy (GTDB): domain Bacteria; phylum Pseudomonadota; class Gammaproteobacteria; order Steroidobacterales; family Steroidobacteraceae; genus 13-2-20CM-66-19. The sequence continues at coordinate 31,895 of DATKMV010000014.1, read as the reverse complement.
GCTCGATGATGTGCCGGCTCACGTGCGGCTCGCTCCAGGGACGTCAGAGCTGACAGCGGGGGCAATAGTACGTGGAGCGCTGGCCCTGGGTCACCGCCCGCACCGCCCCGCCGCAGCGCCGACAGGGCTTGCCGCGACGCTCGTAGACATAGAGTCGCTGCCGAAAATAGCCCGGCGCTCCGTCGGCTCCCAGGTAATCACGCAGCGTCGTACCGCCGGAGCGGATTGCCTGGCGCAGGACCGCTCGCACCGATCGCACCAGGCGGCCCGCATCGGCGTGCGAAAGGCTGCTCGCGCGGCGCCCCGGACGCAGGCGCGCGCGGAAGAGCGCTTCACTCGCGTAGATGTTGCCGACCCCGACGACGAGGCGGCTGTTCATCAGCAGCTGCTTGATCGCGACGCGCCGCCCGCGGGTGATCCGGTAGAGATAATCCGCATCGAAAGCCTTCGAGAACGGCTCGGGTGCGAGGTGGGCCAGCAGCGGGTGCTGCCGTGGCTCATCGCTCGTGTACAGGAGGCTTCCGAAGCGTCGCGGATCGTTGAAGCGCAGCGCCACATCCGAATCGAGCACCAGGTCGAAATGGTCATGGGGCCGCCGAGGGGTGCTGGCGGGCACCACACGCAGGTTGCCCGACATGCCGAGATGCAGCAGCAGCGTGCCCGACTCGAGCTCCAGCAGCAGATACTTCGCCCGCCGCCGGATGCCGAGGATCCGCTGGTTCGCGAGCTTGCGCGGCAGAGTGGCGGGTACGCGCCAGCGCAGCCGCGGCTCATAGACCCTGAGCCGCGCGATCGACCGGCGGCGCAAGTGCGGCGCGAGCCCGCGCCGCGTCGTCTCGACTTCGGGCAGCTCCGGCAGAGTTACTTGATCTTCGATTCTTTGTAGGCGACGTGCTTGCGCGCTACGGGATCGAATTTGCGCACTTCCATCTTGTCCGGATGCAGGCGCTTGTTCTTGGTGGTGACGTAGAAGTGGCCGGTTCCGGCCGAGGACAGCAGCTTGACCTTCTCGCGCATGATGGCTCCTTCGACCGCGACCTCAGAGCTTGTGGCCCTGCGCGCGCAGCTCCTCAACGACCTTGTCGATGCCCTTCTTCTCGACCGTGCGCATGCCGCTCGTGGTGAGGCGCAGCGTTACCCAACGCTTCTCGGTCTCCAGCCAGAACCGCTGCGTGTGCAGGTTCGGCAGGAAGCGCCGACGCTTCTTGTTGTTGGCGTGGGAGACGCGATTGCCGACACCCGGCCTCTTGCCGGTGACCTCACAGACGCGCGACATGCAGCACCTTGAATTTCAGTGACTTACCAAGCGAGGAAGGCGGGCTTCCCCGGCTCCGGGCCGGGCTTTATACCAGCCTCGCGCGGTGATCACAAGGCGAGGAGGGCTCGCTCTGCGCCGCCATGCCAGAGCCTTCGGGCAGGGATCCCGGCGCTGGCGGAGCTCGGGTGAAGAGCGTAGCTTGGGACGATTCGCAGGCTGGAGGTCGCTCCCGGCTGCGAGCCAAATACCAATAACCACACTCTCAACTGCTCCGGGAGATATCTATGCGCTCGACTCGAGTTTTTTGCGCCTTCGCGGCGCTGCCTGCACTTGCCGCTCTGACGAGCTCCGCCTGGGCCGACGGTCGCGACTACAACGACGGGCCGGTGGTGAACGTCTCTGCAATCCGCACGGTCGATGGTCATTTCGATGACTACATGCATTGGCTTGCCACGGGCTGGAAACAGCAGGAGGAGGCTGCCAAGAAGGCCGGGCTCATCCTCAGCTATGACGTGCTGCTGGTCGAGCCGCGGGCGCCGCAGGATCCGGACATCTATCTGGTGGTCCGTTACAAGAACTGGGCGGCCCTCGATAATCTCGGCGGCAAGCTGGATGCGGTCAGCGCCAAGCTCTCCGGGTCCGTCGAGAAGGCCAATCAGGAGGAGGCGGACCGCGGCAAGCTACGCACGATCCTCGGCTCGCAGACCATGCAGGTGGCGGAGCTGAAGTAAGCGGCGCGCACCGGCGGGCGGCTGATATGGCATCCGCCGGTGCGATCTCCCAACAGCCGCCGCTCAAAGGAGTCCTGCCTCCGAGAAGGAGTAGCAGAGCCCGTCGCCGACGATGAAGTGGTCGAGCACCCGCACATCGACCAGCGCCAGCGCGTCCTTCAACCGTCGCGTGATGAGCTGATCCGCCTGGCTCGGCTCGAGCACACCGGAGGGATGGTTGTGCGCGAAGATGACCGCGGCCGCGTTGTGCAGCAGCGTCTGCCGCAGCACCTCCCGCGGGTGCACCCCGGCGCGGTCGATCGTGCCGCGGAAGAGCTCCTCGAAGGCGATCAGCCGGTGGCGATTGTCGAGGTACAGACAGCAGAAAACCTCGTACGGCCGGTCGCGCAGCTGTGCGAGGAGAAAGGTACGTGTCGCCTCCGGCGCGGCGAGCGGCGGCCCGAGGCGCAGGGCTTCCTGGAAATGACGACGGGCGAGCTCGAGCGCCGCTTTGAGGATGGCGTAGCGCGCCGGCCCGATTCCCGCCTGCGCGAGGCAGCGATCCGCCTCGGCGTTGAGCAAGGTGCGCAGTGAGCCGAACTGGCCGATGAGCCCGCGTGCCAGCTCCACCGCGGAGAGGCCGCGCGCGCCCGCGCCGAGCAGCAGCGCCAGGAGCTCCGCGTCCGAAAGGGCATGCGCGCCGCGCTCGAGCAGCTTCTCGCGGGGGCGCTCCGCCCGCGGCCACTCGCGGATGCTCATCGGTGCGGATCGGCAGCCACGATCACCGCAGTCTAGGGAGCCTGACGGGCGCGGGGACAGCCGAGAAACCGGTGCAAGTACGCGGATTAGGCATCCGGCCCATTACCTGCCGTTCTAAAGGCCTGCCGGAGGGTAATTTCGCGCCGACAGGGAGCCGGTTGCGGACCGCAATGCGATAATCGGCCGAGGAGCGCGACACATGCACGGCAAGCACATCGTGGTGGGCGTCACCGGGGGAATTGCGGCCTACAAGTCGCCCGACCTGGTACGTCGGCTGCGTGAGCGCGGCGCCGAAGTGCAGGTGGTGATGACCGCCGCCGCGCGCGAGTTCGTCACCCCCACCACCTTTCAGGCTGTCTCGGGGCGCCAGGTACGGAGTGATCTGTGGGATGCGGCGGCCGAGGCGGCGATGGGCCACATCGAGCTCGCGCGCTGGGCCGATGCGGTGCTCATCGCGCCGGCGACTGCGGACTTCCTCGCGCGCCTCGCCACCGGCAGGGCCGACGATCTGCTCTCGACCCTGTGTCTTGCCACCGCGGCGCCGCTCGCGGTGGCTCCTGCCATGAACCATCTCATGTGGGCGAATGCCGCGACGCAGGCCAACATCGGCACGCTCGCCGCGCGCGGTGTGCAGATCTACGGTCCGGCCGCAGGGGATCAGGCCTGCGGCGAGACTGGCGAGGGCCGTATGCTCGAGCCGCTGGATCTTGTCGAGCGATTGCAGTCAGCGCTGCTGCCGGGGCAGGGGGCGCTCGGTGGCCGCCGCGTGCTGGTCACGGCCGGCCCGACCCGCGAGCGCATCGATCCGGTGCGCTTCATCAGCAATCGCAGCTCCGGCAAGATGGGCTTCGCGGTCGCGCAGGCGGCGCGCGAGGCGGGTGCGAGCGTCGTGCTGGTGGCGGGCCCCGTCAGCCTGCCGAGCCCTGCCGGCGTCAAGCGCATCGACGTGGAGAGCGCCGCCGAGATGCTCGCCGCGGTACTGCAGGAGCTGCCGGGCACGGACCTGTTCATCTCCACGGCGGCCGTCGCCGATTATCGTCCGGCACGCGCCGCGGAGCAGAAAATCAAGAAACACAGCGAGACGCTCGAGCTCGCCATGGAGCGCACGCCTGATGTGCTCGCCACGGTGGCCGCGCGCGCTGAGCGCCCGTTCGTCGTCGGCTTCGCGGCCGAGACCGAGTCAGTCGAGCAGAACGCGCGCACCAAGCTCATGAAGAAGAATCTCGACATGATCGCCGCCAACGAGGTCGGCCACGATAAGGCCTTCGACTGCGAGGACAACCAGCTCATCGTCCTGACACGCGCCGCCCGCCACGAGCTCGCACGCGCCAGCAAGCTCACCCTCGCGCGCGGGCTCATCGCACTCATTGCGCAGGAGCTGGCCGCCCGCGGCGGCGCGCGCAAGCGCGGATCGGCGCTCGCTTGAGCCTTGCAGCGGGCGCCCCGCGCGCACTGCAGGTGCGCATACTCGATGCGCGTCTCGGCACGGAGTTTCCGCTGCCCGCCTACGCCACGGCCGGATCCGCCGGGCTCGACCTGCGGGCCTGCCTCGAGACGCCGCTCATGCTCGCGCCGGGCAGAGCCGAGCTGGTTCCGACCGGGCTCGCCATCCACCTGGAGGATCCGGCGCTCGCGGCGCTGATCGTGCCGCGCTCGGGACTCGGTCACCGCCACGGTGTCGTGCTCGGCAACCTCGTGGGGCTGATCGACTCGGACTATCAGGGTCAGCTGATGGTGTCGTGCTGGAACCGTGCGGCCGATCCTTACACCATCCGCCCCGGGGAGCGCATCGCACAGCTCGTCGTCGTGCCGGTCGTGCAGGTGCGGCTCGATGTCGTCACCGACTTCAGCGCCTCGGCGCGCGGCGCGGGCGGCTTCGGCCACTCGGGACAGCATTGAGCCGCGCGCCACGGGACCGCGCGCGCCCGAGGAGGAATCCGCTCACTCGGCCGCGGTGGCGTTGTGCGGCATTGCGGGAGTAACGGCCGCCTGCGAGTGGATCGCATGCAGCTCGCGATAGCGCTCGATATCCGACTGGAACTGTGCGCGCAGCGCGGTTTCCTCGGCGCTGTTGGTGGTGAGCGCGGCGCTCTGCACCCGCAGCTCGTTGAGGGTGCGTACCAGATTCTCGGCAAGGTCATCGGGCATGCGCCTGAGGTCCTTGCGCTCGTTGTAGGGGCGGAAGCCGAGCGCGCGTGACTGCAGGGTCGCGAGCCGCCCGCGCAGGCTCTCCAGATACTGCTCGAGTGCGGCGCGCTGCCCCTTGAGCTGATCGAGCCGCACATCGCGCAGCGCCTCGATGTCCTTCACCGAGGTGTAGGTGGAGACGAGGAATGCGTCGTGCTGCTTCTGCTTCATGAGGGCATCACGCGTGCGCGCCGCGGCCGCCTCCTCCTCGGGGGTCTTGTGCCCCTCGAGATGGCCGACCTCCACACCCTGAGCATTGAGAATGGCACGCTCCTGGTTGGCGTACTGCGGCGGAATGTTGTCGCCATAGTGCACGATGCCCTGCTCATCGACCCATCGATAAGCAATGCCCTTCGAGCTCGGTGAAGAGGAGTGCGAGCTCGGAGCTGCCCAGGCCGCAGCGCCGAGCGACGCCGCTGCGAGCAGCAGCCAGGATCCCAGGCGCGACGCGACGATCATATGTTTATATTCTGCTGCCCGCACCGCCGCTGGCAAGCTCAGCGCACGCCGTAACGCTCCCGATAGGCGCGCAGAGCTGTGAGCTGGTCGTCAGAAATGCGCTGCCGTCCGTCCGCAGGCTGCGCCAGCGCCTCGATGAGATCCGCAAGTGTGACGATGCTCACACATCGCACCCCCTCGGTCTGCTCGAGCTCCTGCACGGCACTGAGCGATCCCTGGCCGCGCTCCTGGCGGTCGAGGGCGAGCGCCACCGCCACCGGCTGCGCGCCGGCGGCACGGATCAGCGCGAGTGCCTCGCGCACCGCCGTGCCGGCGGTGATGACGTCATCGACGATGAGCACCCGACCGCTGAGCGGGGTGCCGATGACGCTGCCGCCCTCGCCGTGCTGCTTGGCCTCCTTGCGGTTGAAGGCGTAGGGGACGTTCAGACCCTGATCCACCGCGAGCGCGAACGCGGTGGCGGTCGCGAGCGCGATGCCCTTGTAGGCGGGACCAAACAACATGTCGAACGGCACGGCGGACGCCGCGATGGCAGCGGCATAACAGCGGCCGAGCACCGCCGCCGACTCGCCGTCGCTGAAGAGTCCGGCGTTGAAGAAGTACGGGCTCTCGCGGCCGGACTTGAGCGTGAAGCGCCCGAAGCGCAGCGCGTTTCGCCGCAGCGCGAGGTCGATGAAGGTGAGCTGGTATTGCTGCATGCCCTATCATTGCGCCATGCGCGTAATCACCGTCAACGTCTGCGGCATCCGCTCGGCGGCCGCGAAGGGGCTGTTTCGCTGGCTGCGGCGCCAGCACGCGGACTTCATCTGCCTGCAGGAGACCCGCAGTCAGGAGCACCAGCTCGCTGGATACGACGTGCGCCTCAAAGGCTATCACAGCGTTTTTTACGATGCCGAGCGCAAGGGCTACGCCGGGGTCGCGGTGTACTCGCGCGAGCGGCCCGCGCGCGTGGTGCGTGGCTTCGGCGTGGCGGAGTTCGATTCCGAGGGACGCTACCTCGAGGTGCAGGTCGGCGCACTCTCGGTGGCCTCGCTGTATCTGCCCTCGGGCTCTGCCGGCGCTGAGCGGCAGGCTTCCAAGTTCCGCTTCCTCGAGGCATTCACGCCGCACCTCGCGCGGCTGCGCCGGCGCGGCCGGCACTACATCCTCAGTGGCGACTGGAATATTGCGCACCGCCCCATCGATCTGAAGAACTGGCGCGCCAACCAGACCCACTCGGGGTTTCTGCCGGAGGAGCGTGCCTGGATGGATCGCCTCTTCGGTCCGGCGGGCTACGTCGATGCGTTCCGGGAGGTGCGCCCCGAGCCCGAGCTGTACACCTGGTGGTCGAACCGCGGTCAGGCGCGCGCCAATAACGTCGGCTGGCGCATCGACTATCAGGTGGTGAGCGGCTCGCTCGCCGGCAAGGCTCATGCGGCGCGCATCTACCGGGAGCAGCGCTTCTCGGACCACGCACCGCTCGTCATGGACTACCGTCTTTGAGCGGAGGCGGGCCGCAGCGAGCCCCCGCCAACACCGGCTGGCTGAGCGCCATCAGTCTCTACCGCCAGCCGCGTGTGCTGGCCATGCTGCTGCTCGGCTTCTCCGCGGGGTTGCCGTTCCTGCTGGTGTACTCGACGCTCTCGGCGTGGCTGCGGCAGGCGGGCCTGCAGCGCAGCACCATCGGCATGCTGGCGTGGATCGGCATACTCTTCTCGACCAAGTTCCTGTGGGCACCGGTCATCGACCGCGTACCGCCGCCGCTGCTGCAGCGGCTGCTCGGTCGACGCCGCGGCTGGATGCTGCTGGCGCAGCTCGGCATCGCTTTCGGGCTCTTCAACATCAGTCTGTGTGACCCGACGGCGGGCGTGCGGCCGCTGGCGCTGTGGGCGCTGTTCACGACGTTCTGTGCGGCCACGCAGGACATCGCGCTCGACGCCTGGCGCATCGAATCGGCGCCCGTGCAGATGCAGGGAGTGATGCTCGGGGCCTATCAGATCGGTTACCGCATCGCGTTGCTCACCGGCGGGGCGGGTGCGCTCGCGGTGGCGTCGGCGGCCGGGTGGCACGCGAGCTATCTCACCATGATGGCGCTGGTGAGTGTGGGTATCGTCACGACGCTGCTGGTGCCGGAACCGGCGGCTGCGGTCGCCGCCGAATCTCCGGTGCGCGAGGAGCGGGTGATCGACTGGGCGGTAATCTCGCCACTCGCCGACTTCTTCAGCCGCTACGGCCGGCCGCTCGCGCTCGCGACGCTCGCCTTCATCGCGGTGTATCGCCTGACGGAGTTCGCCATGGGCTCGATGGTGAACCCGTTCTACATCGACCGCGGCTTCACCCTCGGGCAGATCGCTGCCGTCGTGAAGCTGGTCGGGCCGCTGACCGCGCTCATCGGCGTGCTGCTCGCGGGGGTGCTCATCGCCCGGCTCGGCTTGCTGCGGTCGTTGTTACTCGGGAGCGTGCTCATCATGCTCTCGAATCTCGGCTACGCCGTGCTCGCCGCGGCCGCGACGCCGACACTGCTCGGGCTCGGTGCGGTCAATGCGCTCGATAATCTCGCCCTCGCCATGCACGGCACTGCGCTCCTCGCCTTCCTCTCCGGTCTCACCAGCGCCCGCTACACCGCGACGCAATACGCACTGTTCTCCTCGCTGTACGCGCTGCCGGGCAAGATCCTCGAAGGCACCTCCGGCATGGTGGTGGACCGGATCGGCTACCCGCATTTCTTCGTGTATACCGCCTCGCTCGCCCTGCCGGGTCTGGTGCTGCTCTACGTCCTGAGCCGGCGCGGCGCCTTCCGTGCCGTATGACGACCGAGGTCGATCTCGAGCGCGTCCTCTGTCGGGTGAGCGAGCTGGCCGAGGGAGAAGCGCGTGGATTCACGGTGGGCGGCGGCGAGTGGCCGCTGCGGATCGTCCTGGTGCGGATCGGGCAGACCGTGCGGGGCTACGTGAACCGCTGCCCCCACGCCGGGCACGCACTCGACCTGCTGCCCCAGCGCTTTCTCACCCCTGACGGGAGCCTGCTGCTGTGCTCCTCGCACGGAGCGCTGTTCGAGAAGAGCACCGGCTACTGCGTCGCGGGTCCCTGTGCCGGACGATCGCTCACGCCCGTGCCTCTGCAGGTGACCTGTGGCGTCGTGTTGCTAGCGGGGTGAACCCTCACTCGAACAGGTCGATGCCATCGAGCGGGCTCGCACGCAGGTCGCGATCATCATTCAAGGAGTCGCTCCCGCGACCCTCCGCGTCGTTCCCTTCGACATCGACGGAGCCGGACCAGTCCTCGGGAGCCTCGGCGGATTCGAGCGCACCTTCCTCCCACTGCGCTTCCCAGTCCTCCATGTCCATCTCCTCGACCGTGCCGTCGAAGTACTGTATCTCGATCGTGCCGTCGTCAGCGTCGAAGGCCACCACTTCGAACAAGGAGCCACCGTGGAGGCGATACCAGTCGCCGATACCAGGTTGAGGAGTCGCCATCGTCGCCACCTCCCACGAAGATCGTCTCGGCACTCTTACGATTCTACCTCCGCTCTGCAATGATGTTGCGCCTCGCCTGTGAGGCTTTCAAGACATTAATTGTGACAGTGATGCGCGTCCTCGAGCGCGCTTTGGCGCAAAGCACCAAATGCTCGGGCAGCCGCTGAAGTTCTTCGTCGTCTTCTTCGTGGTGGTCGAGCCCATCTCGCTGATCCCGTTGTTCACCGGTCTCACGACCGGCGCGACGACCGGCTACAAGCGCCGCATGGCGCTGCGCGCCGTGAGCGTCGCCGCGGCGATCCTGCTGCTGTTTGCAGTCGGTGGCGCCTCGTTCCTGAAGCTGATGGGGATCAGTCTCCAGGCGTTTCGCATTTTCGGCGGGCTGCTGCTGTTTCTGCTGGCGCTCGAGATGGTATTCGCGCGCGAATCGGGCACGCGCACCTCCTCGAGCGAGGCCGCCGAGAGCCGGCGACGCGCCGACATCTCGGTGTTTCCGCTGGCGTTCCCGTTCATCGCCGGTCCGGGCGCGCTCGCCACGATCCTCCTGTGGTTCGGTCCCGTCCACCTCAGCGAGCAGCCGGCGCTGTTCGCGGGCTACCTCGTGGCGGTGCTGCTGGTGCTGATCATCTCGCTCCTGCTCATGCTGCTTGCCGATCCGCTCATGCGCGTGATCGGCGTCACCGGCGCCAACGTCGCCAGCCGGCTCCTCGGGGTGATCCTCGGCGCGCTCGCGGTGCAGTTCGTGCTGGATGGGCTGCGGCAGGCGTTCGGTGTGAGCTGAGCTCAGATCCGCCGGAACGCCAGATCCCAGGAGCGATGTCCGAGCCGCTCGCCGCGGCGCTCGAAGCGCGTCGGCTGTCGCGCGCCGGGTCGTGCTACGAAAGCGCCCTGCGGGGAGAGGTTCTGCAGACACCGCACGCCGCTCAGCGTCTCGAGCATCTCACGTGCGTACGGCTCCCAGTCGGTCGCGATGCGCAGCACGCCATCGGGGGTCAGCCGTGCGGCGGCGAGCTCTGCGAACGCGGCCTGCACCAGGCGGCGCTTATGGTGGCGCTTCTTCGGCCACGGGTCGGGAAACAGGATGAGAATCTCGTGCAGCCACTGCAGCGGGATCTGCTGCGCGAGCACCTCGAGCGCATCCTGGCAGATGACCCGCACGTTGGTGAGCTGCTGCGACTCGAGCACGCGCAGCAGCCGCCCGATACCGGGCCGATGCACTTCGACGCCGAGAAAATCGCGCTCCGGATGAGCCTGCGCGAGCGCCGCGAGATTCTCGCCGTTGCCGAACCCGATCTCGAGCGTGCGCGGTGCGTCGCGTCCATACAGCGCGAGCGCATCGAGCGGCCGCGCAGCGAACTCGATGCCGTATCTCGGCCACAGCACACGCAGCGCGCGCTGCTGTGCCTCGGTGATGCGCCCGGAGCGCGTCACGAAGGAGCGAATGCTGCGCGGGTGCTCATCGGCTGTCATGCACCCGATCTTACAGCGGCCGAACCGGTGGCCATGGTATAAGCGCGCGCGGTCCCTGCGACCGGCGCGGAGGTTCGATGCAATGATTGGGGGGCAGATGTCGCAACGCGTGTTGGCAGGCCTGGTGCTGCTGTGGCTGGTGGGTCAGGTTGCGAGCGCACAGGACGCCGCAACCGGTGAAGGCGGTGCGCGCTCACAGGGCGGCGGCAAGGCAACCGCGCCTACGCCGGCGCAAGTCTCGCAGCTGTGCCGTCTCGACATGAAGGGCGACAAGAAGGATCAATGGATCCGTCTGCCGGCCGCGGAGAGCTCGGTCACGCAGCATCGGCTCAGCCTCGGCGGCAAGTCGCTGGACTACACCGCCACCGCCGGGGTGCTGGTGATCCGGGATGACGAGGAGAAGCCGATCGCAGGAATCGGCTACGTCGCCTACACGCGGCGCGATTCCCGGGCGGGCAGCGCGCGGCCCGTCACGTTCGCCTTCAATGGCGGACCCGGCTCCTCCTCGCTCTGGCTGCACATGGGCGTGTTGGGACCGAAGCGCGTGCTCGTGTCGGATCCGAAACCGACGCCGCCCGCCCCGTTCCGCACCACGGACAACGAGTACAGCCTGCTCGATGTCAGCGATGTGGTGATGATCGACCCGGTGGGGACCGGCATCAGCCACGCGGTGTGCGACCACAAGGACGAGGAGTTCTGGGCAGTCGACCCGGATATCGACTCGGTGAGCCGATTCATCGCACAGTACGTGAGCGACAACAACCGCTGGACCTCGCCCAAGTACCTGCTCGGTGAGAGCTACGGAACGACGCGCGGTGCGGCCATCGTGAATTACCTGCGCGCGCGCCGCGCGCTCACCTTCAACGGGCTGGTGCTGGTGTCAGTGGCCACGGACATCGAGGCGATATTCGCGGAGCTGCCCGGCAACGATCGTCCCTATGCGGTGTACCTGCCGGGCTACGCGGCGGTCGCCTGGTATCACCACAGGGTGCCGAGCCAGCCAGCCGCGCTCGAGCCCTTCCTCGATGAGGTGCGGCAGTACGCCATGGGCGCCTACAGCGCCGCCCTCACCAAAGGTGATGCGCTCGCGGACGAGGAGCGCGACGCCGTGGCGCAGAGGATGCACGACTACACCGGGCTCCCGGTCGAGTACCTCAAGGCGGCGAACCTGCGCGTCTCGGAGAACGAATTCGCGCACGAGCTGCTCAAGGCGCAGCGCCTCACGGTCGGGCGGCTCGACGGGCGCTTCGTCGGTCCGACGACCGATCCACTCGCCAGGGAAACCGACTACGACCCGCAGATGTCGGCCATCAGTGCAGCCTATGCCGCAGCGTTCCTCGACTACTATCACGGCGAGCTTCGGTTCGGGCAGGGCGAGACCTATCACACGGCGAACTGGAGCATCGGTGAGAAGTGGAAGTGGACGCATCACACCGAGCGGGGCGAGCAGCCGATCGTGAACTCGGGCGTCGATCTGGCGGAGGCGCTCATCAAGGATCCGAATCTGCGCGTGCTGGTGCTGAACGGCTACTACGACCTTGCCACGCCGTTCTCCGGCACCGAGTACGTCATGACGCACCTCGGTCTGCCGCGGGAGCTGAGTGCGCATGTGCAGATGAAGTACTACGAGGCGGGCCATATGATGTACGTGCACCCGCCGTCGCTCGCCAAGATGAAGCGCGATCTCGCCGGCTTCATCGGCGCGACGATTCCGTGAATCCGCCGGGGCATTCCGCCGGCTGATACGAGGCACTGCCGATATGGCGATCAAAATGACCGTGAATGGCGCAGCGCGCGAGCTCGACGTCGATCCCGAGATGCCCCTGTTGTGGGCTCTGCGGGATCACCTGCAGCTCACCGGCACCAAGTTCGGCTGCGGCATGGCGCTGTGCGGTGCCTGCACCGTGCACCTCGATGGAGAGCCGACGCGCTCCTGTGTGACGCCGGTGTCGGCGGTGCAGGGGCGGAAGGTGACCACGATCGAGGGGCTCTCGGGCCCTGCGGGCCGGGCCGTGCAGAGCGCCTGGGTCGACCTCAACGTCCCGCAGTGCGGTTACTGTCAGAGCGGGCAGATCATGTCGGCCGCCGCGCTCCTGGCCGCCAAACCGAGCCCGAGCGATGCCGACATCGACTCGGCCATGGCCGGGAACCTCTGCCGCTGCGCGACCTATCCCCGCATCCGCAGCGCCATCCACCAGGCGGCTGCGACGCTCAGCGCCGCCGGCGCGGCACCCGCCAGGGAGTGAGGACCTTCATGTACTACCCGCACACACCCGGGCCGCAGGCACTCGCATCGGGCACCGACCTCGCATCGGGCACGGCGATCACACGCCGCGAGTTCGTCAGGCTCGTGACGCTTGCGGGCTCGGGACTCACGCTCGGAATCGTGCGGCCCGCAGTTGCGGAAAGCGCACCCGGCGCAGCCGCCGCGGGGCCACTCGTCATGCCCTTCGTGCGCATCGCGCCCGACAACACCGTAACGGTGATCGCCAAGCACCTCGAGGCGGGCCAGGGCGTGTGGACCGGACTGTCCGCGATCGTCGCCGAGGAGCTCGATGCCTCCTGGGAGCAGATGCGCGTCGAGAGCGCGCCGGCGCAGGTGCCGCTCTACGGCAACCTCGCCTTCGGCGGGAAGCTGCAGGCCACGGGCGGCTCGACCGCCATCGCCAACTCCTGGGAGCAACTGCGCCAGGCGGGGGCGACCGCGCGGGCGATGCTGGTGGTGGCGGCCGCACGCCAATGGCGGGTGGCCGCCGCGGACATCACCGTCAGCGAGGGAGTCGTGGTGCATGCCGCGTCCGGAAAGCGGGCGCGCTTCGGTGAGCTCGCGGTCGCCGCCGCGCGCGAGCCGGTACCGACCGGGGTGCCGCTCAAGGATCCGGCGCGCTTCACCCTCATCGGCAACGAGAAATTGACGCGCCTCGATGCGCGCGACAAATCGAGCGGCCGACAGCAATTCGCCATCGACGTGATGCTGCCCGGAATGATGACCGCGCTCGTGCTGCGTCCGCCGCGCTTCGGCGGTAAGGTGAGCTCCTTCGATGCCTCGAAGGCGCTGGCCGTGCCCGGCGTGGTCGATGTGGTGCAGATCCCGCGCGGCGTCGCCGTGGTGGGACGCGACCTGTGGTCGGCCCGCAAGGGCCGGGAAGCGCTCACGGTGAGCTGGGATGAGTCGGCCGCCGAGAAGCGCGGCACGCCGGAGTTGCTGAAGGAGTACCGGGCGCTCGCCTGGCAGAAGGAAGCGGTGCTGGTCGCCGAGCGCGGCGACGCCGAGCGGGCGCTGCGAGAGGCGCGCCAGCGGGTCGAGGGAGAGTTCGAGTTTCCCTATCTGGCGCACGCGCCCATGGAGCCGCTTACGGCGGTGTGCCGGCTCGGCCCCGACAAGTGCGAGATCTGGGCCGGCTGCCAGTTCCAGACGGTGGACCAGGCCAACGCCGCGGCGGCCGTGGGACTCGCGCCGGCGCAGGTGAGCATCAACACGCTCGCGGCTGGCGGCACCTTCGGCCGCCGGGCGACGCCCGACTCCGACTACATTGCGGAGGTCGCCTCGATAGCGAAGGCAACCGGCGGGCGCTACCCCGTGCGGCTCATCTGGACGCGCGAGGATGACATCACCGGCGGGCGCTATCGGCCGCTCAACTATCACCACGTGACGGCGGCCATCGGGCGCGACGGCAAGGTGGCCTACCGGCAGCGCATCGTCGGGCAATCCATCATCGCCGGTACAGCTTTCGGCTCCATGATGAAAAATGGTGTCGATCCGACCGCGGTCGGCGGCAACGCGGCCGAGCAATACGATCTTGCCCACGCGCACATCAGCTGGAACGCTCCGAAAGTGGGTGTGCCGGTGCTGTGGTGGCGATCGGTCGAGAACACCCACACCGCCTTCTCCAAGGAGGTGATGATCGATGAGCTCGCGCAGGCGGCCGGCGAGGACCCGGTGGCGTTTCGCCTGCGCTTGCTCGGCAGCCGTCCGCGCCACGTCGCGGCGCTGAAGCTCGCTGCCGCGAAGGCCGGCTGGGACCAACCCTTCCCCAAGGCTGCGGGCCGCGGTCGCGGTGTCGCGGTGCACGAATCCTTCGGCTCGGTGGTGGCGCAGGTGGCCGAGGTGACCGTGCAGGGCGACACGATCAGCGTCGATCGGGTGGTGTGCGCGGTCGATTGCGGCATCGCCGTGACGCCCGATGTGGTGAAAGCGCAGATGCAGAGCGCCATCGGCTTCGGACTGTCGGCGGCGCTGCACGGCCGCATCACCCTCACCGGCGGACGCGTCGATCAGAGCAACTTCCACCAGTACCCGGTACTGCGCATCAACGAGATGCCGCGCGCGATCGAGGTGTACATCGTGCCCTCGGGCAATGCGCCCTCCGGGGTCGGCGAGCCGGGCACCCCGCCGATCGCTCCCGCGGTCGCCAACGCGGTGCGCGCGGCGACGGGCATCCGCCTGCACTCACTGCCGTTCGATCTCGCCGCGGCACGGCAAGCCTGACGCCGGCGCGGCGGGCCCTCTACACGGCGGCGAACGCGCGTGCCTCCGCGCTCCAGGCGGGCGCGTTGGCGAGCGCCGCCGGCACCTCCTCTGCAGTGGCGACGACCTGCCACATCAGCCGGTGCCGCTGATCCATGAAGCGCTCCTCGACCGCCCGCTCGAGCATCTCGAGCAACGGCGCGAAGAACCCGCGCGTGTTGACGAGCAGAATCGGGCTCAGATAGAGCCCGAGGCGCTTGAGTGTGATCGCCTCGAGCAGCTCCTCGAGCGTGCCCGAGCCGCCCGGCAGCGCAATGGCCGCCTGGCTCAGTGTCAACATCGTGTGCTTGCGGGTGCGCAGGTCCTCGACCAGCTGCAGATCGGTCAGTCCTTTGTGCCCCCACTCGAGCTCCGCCATGAATCGTGGCAGGATGCCGATCACGCGGCCCCCGCGGCCGAGGGCGCCGTCGGCGAGTGCACCCATCGAGCCGACGGCGCCGCCGCCATAGACGATGGTCACACGCTCATCGGCGAGCACCTCACCGAGCCGTCGCGCCGCCGCGCGGTAGTCGGGATGGGCGAGCCGGCTCGAGGCGCAATACACGCACACCGCGCGCTCGGCGGCCGCTGCGGAGGGTGGCGCGCTCATGAGACCGGGAGCGGTGCCGGAACGGGCGAGCGGCCGGCGCGACCTTTGCCGGACAGTTGCTGATGACGCACGGGTGCTTCCTGTCGAATGATCCTGCCGCTAACATTTTGAAACCGGCTCAGGTGAGCGTCCAGTCGGCGCGCGACGGGAGGAGCGGGAACGTGCAACGGGCCTGTGTACGGGCGGCGGCCAGCGGCTGGTGTGTGCGTCTGCCGGTTGCCGTGCTGACGCTGCTCATCAGCCTCGCGCCGGCGCGTGCGGAGGAGGGCGCCCCGGCCGCGGCTGCGCCGCAGCCCTCGGCATCCAATACCAGCTCGCTCGAGGAGATCATCGTCGTCGCGCGGCGCCGCGAGGAACGTGCGCAGGACACGCCACTCGCGGTCAGCGTGCGCTCAGGCGAGCAACTGCGCGAGGCGAATGCGGTGCTCCTCGAGGATATCGACCGCGACATCCCCAACGTGCGCATGGTGAGCTCACCGCAGTCGGTGTCGGCCCTCGATGTGACGATCCGCGGCCAGACGGTCAACCGCTCGGCGATCGTGTTCGACCCGGCGGTGGGCCTGTACGTCGATGGCGTGTACGTCGCCAACGGCCAGGGTGCGATGATGACGCTGCTCGACATCGACTCGGTGGAGGTGCTGCGCGGCTCGCAGGGCACACTGTTCGGGCGCAACAACACCGGCGGCTCGATCCTGCTGCTGACCCATCGCCCGGAGCTGCAGCAGTTCTCGGGCGAGCTCGCGGCCTCGGGCGGAAACTACGGTGAGTTCATGGACCGCGCGATCGTCAACCTGCCGATCGGCAGCGATGCTGCGGTACGGCTCGCCTTCCAGGGTGACAGCCGCCAGGGCTTCGGCTCGAGCGTCTCCTCGGGGCAGGAGAACTTCCAGAACCAGCATCGCTACCAGGCGCGCTTCGGCGCACTGTGGAAGCCCGGCGAAAGCACGGAGCTGTATTTCACCTACGAGCGCTTCGAGGCCAACGAGGTGGGTGCGCTGCTGCATCCGCTCAGCGGGCCCGCGCCCGGCACGCTGGTCGCGCAGATCGGCACACTGTTCGCCCAGTTTCCGATTCCGGGCCTGCCGACGGTATCGTTCCCCTCGGATCCGTACCAGACCGACGGCAACTTCCACGCCTTCGATGACGCCAAGACCGACAGCCTGCAGCTCACCGCGGTGCAGAAGCTCGGCGGCGACCTGGCGCTGAAGCTGATTCTCGGTTACCGGCACCTCGATGCGAGCACCGCGCTCGACGTGGACGCGACCACCCTGCCACTCGCCGATACCACGCTCTACAACACGTCGAACCAGAAAAGCGCCGAGTGGCAGATCAACGACAAGGCCTTCGATCAGCGTCTCGACTGGGTGGCGGGGCTCTACTGGTTCCGTGACAACGGCGGCTCGCCGTCGGTGCAGTCGCCCGCCTCACCGGAATTTCTCTCCGCACTCGAGCAGCTCAACATGGCAACCGGCGGCGCGGTCGACCTGACACCGCTTTTCCCGCCGCTGCCCGTGTATGACCAGAACTGGGTCACCAACAGCTCCTACGCCGGCTACCTTCATGGGGAATATCAGCTCACCTCCGACTGGGCCGTAGCGGCCGGCGCACGACACACCAACGACCGCCGCGAGCTCAAGGAGAATGCCTACGTCGACATCCCGGGCTTCGGGCAGAACTGCACTTTTCTCGACACCTCGCTGCCGCCGCCGTATCAGATCAACGGTCCCTGCCCGCCGATCGACAAGGTGGCGAAGTTCTCATACTGGTCATGGGAGTTCACGACCCGCTACCGGCTCACGCCCGAGCTCAACACCTATCTGCGCGTCGGGCGCAGCCAGCGCTCAGGAGGCTGGAACTCCCCGCTCGCCACCGTGCAGGACCAACCGTTCCGCCCCGAGCAGCTGACCGACGGGGAGCTGGGGCTCAAGGCGGACCTTCTCGGCGGAGCGCTCGCCATCAACGCTGATGTCTTCTACGGCAAGTACGACGACATGCAGCGGCTGCTCGCCCGGCTGAACGCGGATGGAACGCCGGTGACACTCATCACCAACGCCGCCCAGGCACGCATCGGCGGCGCGGAGCTCGAGGCGCTGTGGCGCGCCACCTCACGACTGTCACTGCTCACGAGTCTCGGCTGGACCGATGCGCGCTATGAGACCTTTCTCTACCAGCCCATCCCCGGTGCCCCGGCGCAGGATCTTTCCAACAATGAGTTCTACCAGACGCCACGGCTGCAGGGCGATATCGGTGGCAGCTACCAGGTGCCGCTCGAGGCCGGAGACCTGCTGCTGCGCGCGGATTACATGTGGCAGGACAAGATCGAGTTCAACGTCATCAACGACTTCAACTACCAGCGCGCCTACGGCACTGCGAACGCACGCATCGCCTTCGCGAGTCACAGCCGCTCGTGGGAGCTCGCGGTGTTCGCGAACAACTTCACCGACAAGCGCTACGCCTACACCGGCGGCACGCTCGGCGCGCCGGGCTCACCGAGCCCCACCATCGCCTGGCAGATTCCCGGGCCGCGCCGTACCGCGGGCGTCGAGGGGACCTGGCGCTGGGCCGCGGCGAAGTGACAGCGGGGGTCGAAGCGGCATGTCGGCTCAAAGCAGCGGGCGTGGCGACGGGAGCGGCCGGTGTGCTGTGGCTGCTCTCAGGCACTCCGGGCGTCGCCCAGCAGCAGGTGCCGGAAGCACCCGCCGCGCCACCTGCCGGCGTCACGCCCACACCCCCGCCGCCGGGCGGGGTGATGCGCTGGCTGGATCCGGCCACCGCGCCCTTCATCCCCATTCCCGAGATCGACGTCGATCCCCACAGTGGCGTGACGGTCGGCGTCATCGCCGGGTTCCTGGACCTCAACGAGCACGGGGAGATCGAGCGCATCACCGCTCCTGACATATTTCACAGCCAGTATTTCGGCTGGGGCGTGGGCTCGAGTGTGTACGGCTTTCCATCGGATGAGGATCAGTGGGTAGTGCTCGGCAGCGTGAAGCAGCACATCGAGTACGCGCTGGATGCCCGCTACCTCGCCGGCGAGACCCGTGCGAAGCCGCTGTCGTGGTCGGTCGAGACGGTCTTCGACCGTATCGGCACGGCGCGTTTCTTCGGCCTCGGCAACGAGACTCCCGACTATGACGAGAGCACGTATGTCGACGAGCAGGCCGCGCTCGCCGCTTCCGTCGGATACAACTTCACGGCGGCGACGCAGCTCGCCTACGGCGCACGCTGGCGCCGTGTCGAGGTGCTTCCCGGGGTGCTGACGGGCATCCCATCGACGCCGACCCTGTACCCGGACCTCAACGGCCTCGGCACCGAGCATGCGCTCGAGCAGACGCTCACCCTCACACACGACACCCGTGACTCCATCACCATCCCGCACAGCGGCGCGCGCTACCTGGTCTACGCCGGCTTTGCGAGCCGCAGCCTCGCGAGCTCGGTCGCCTACAGCTTTCTCGGCGCCGAGGCACGCTGCTACTTTCCCCTCGGCCAACAGGTGACCCTGGCGCTTCACGCCGCTGCGCGCTACATGCCATCGGCTGGCGAAGCGCCCTTCTGGGCATTGTCCAGCCTCGGCGGCGATCGCAGCATCACCAACGGCCGCGAGGCGCTGCGCTCGGACGGCGCCGACCGGTTCGTGGATGAAAACCTGGTTGCTACCGGTGCGGAGCTGCGCGCCCGCGTGGCCGGCCTCGACGCCTTCGGAACGCGGGTGAGCATCGAGCTCGCGCCGTTCATCGATGCCGGCAAGGTGTTCTCCAACGGTCCCGGCAGCGTGTTGTCCGACATGCACACCGCGGCCGGAGTCGGCTTCCGCGGCGTGGCGAGCCCGTACGTCGTCGGCTATGTCGACGTCGGTTACGGCCGCGGCAAGACCGCGGTGTTCAGCGGCATCAATTACCCTTTCTGATGACGCGCTGAAGTGGTGTAAGGTTGCCGCCTTTGGCACGAGGGGAGGGTCTGTCCATGTCCAACACCGGTGATGGCGCAGTCAATCGACGTGACTTCGTGAGCGGCTCGCTGTCGGCCGCAGCACTCGCGACGCTCCCGGCCGTGCTGCGCGCCGCTGCCGCGGACGCCGAGCCGGACAAGGCGGCCGTGCTCGCACAGATTCCGAAGATGCACGCCGAGAACGTGCGCCGCCTGCAGGAATGGATCGCGCTGCCCTCCATTGCGGCGGAGAACCGCAACTACCCTCAGGGGCCGGAGTACATGGCGCAGCTGGCGCGCGCCGCCGGCTTCACCGGAGTCCAGCTCGTGCCGACCGCCGGCAAGCCGGGAGTCTTCGGACGTCTCGATGCCGGCGCCCGCACCACGGTGGGCATCTATTTCATGTACGACGTGAAGCAGTTCGTGCCCGAGGAGTGGAGCTCGCCGCCGCTCGAAGGGCGTCTGGTGCAGAAGGCGGGGCTCGGCACGGTGTGCATGGGACGGGGCGCCGTGAATCAGAAAGGACCGGAGAATTCCTTCCTGAGTGCGCTCATGGCCTTCAAGGCAGCCGGCCGCAAGCTGCCGGTCAATCTGGTGCTGGTGTGCGAGGGCGAGGAGGAGATCGCCTCGCCGCACTTCAGCGAGATCGTCAACAACCCCGCCGTGCTGCCGCACCTGAAGAAATGCATCGGCGTGTGGATGCCCGAGGCGGCGCAGGACCGGGACGGGGCAGTGCAGGTCAACCTCGGCGCCAAGGGAGTGGTCGAGCTCGAGCTGGTCTCGAGCGGCGAGAAATGGGGCCGCGGGCCGAAGCGTGATGTTCACTCGAGCCTCGAGGCCGCCGTGGACTCACCGTCCTGGCACCTGGTGCAGGCCCTCAACACGCTCATCGAGAAGGACGGTCATACGCCTGCGGTCGAAGGCTTCTTCGACAAGGTGCGGCCGCTCACCGCGCAGCAGAAGAA
This sequence comes from Steroidobacteraceae bacterium, assembly GCA_035541695.1. GTDB lineage: Bacteria > Pseudomonadota > Gammaproteobacteria > Steroidobacterales > Steroidobacteraceae > 13-2-20CM-66-19. The sequence continues at coordinate 11,588 of DATKMV010000014.1, read as the reverse complement.
GATGATCGAGGAGTACGCCGCCAAGACCTCCGAGGAGACGGTGAAGCGCACGCTCGGCGTCGAGCACTGGGTGCACGATGCCGGCTGGGTCGAGTCGCGCATGCTGCTGGCCTCGCGCCCGACGATCAACATCGAGGGGCTCGTGGGCGGCTACACCGGGCCGGGCGGCAAGACGGTGCTGCCGCACCGTGCGGTGGCGAAGATCGACATGCGACTCGTGCCCGATATGACCGCGACCGATACGCTCGCGAAGCTGAAGGCGCACCTGGCGAAGCACGGCTTCGCCGATATCGAGGTCAACATGAGCGGCGGCTACGATCCCACCCAGACCGACCCGGACAGCCGTCTCATCCAGACACAGCTCGTGACCTACCGTCAGCTCGGCGCCGAGCCGCTCCTGTGGCCGCGCCTCGGCGGATCGTGGCCCGGATGCGTATTCACCAACGCACCGCTCAGCCTGCCGGCGGGTCACTTCGGCATGGGCCACGGTACCGGCGCGCATGCGCCCGATGAGTACTACCTGATCGAGTCGGCCAACCCCAAGGTGCAGGGGCTCGATGGGGCGGTGGCATCGTTCGTGGAGTACCTCTACGCGCTCGCCTGAGTGTGGCGGCGGCGGCGCGTTTCGCGCCTTGCGAAGCGCGCCGCGACACTTCTAAGATGGCCGCCGGCGCGGGTGTAGTTCAATGGTAGAACTGCAGCTTCCCAAGCTGCTAACGTGGGTTCGATTCCCATCACCCGCTCCATCCGTCGGATTCCGTGCGGCGCTTCTCCACGCCATGACGGTTCGATGACATCCGTCCCCGCCCTGCGGTTAAGCTTGCAGGATGCACCAGATCGGCCTGGTGGGCCTGTCGTATCGCCATGCGTCCGTGGAGGAGGTCGCGCGCTTTGCGGTGCCGCGGGCCGAGGTGCCGCTACGGTTGCCGGCATTACGCACGCTGCTCAAGGCCGCGGAGATCCTGTACGTCGGGACCTGCAACCGCGTCGAGGTGTTGTACGCGACTGAGGACGGCACGCCCGCGGGAGACCTGCGCCAGGAGGTGTTCCGGCTCCTGACCGGGCGCGACCCAGAGCCGGGACAAGCCGCGCGCATGCTGCGCGCATGGAACGGGGAGGCCGCGGTCGAGCACCTGCTGCTCGTCGCCTGCGGACTCGATTCCGCGCAGACCGGCGAGCGGGAGATTGCCGCGCAGTTGCGCGGCGCGTGGGAGGATTCGCGCACGGCGCAGACCTGCGGGCCGATTCTCGATCGGCTGATGGGGGAGGCGCTCGGCATGGCGCGGCGCGTGCGCCAGCTCTCGGCGGGCCTCCACACCCCTTCACTCGCCGATCTCGCCGCGGAGCGCGTGCTGCAGCACCTGGCAGGCTCCGCGGAACGCGTGGCGCTCCTCGGCGTATCACCCATGACGCGCCGCTGTGCCGGCAAACTTCATGCAGCCGGTATTCCCCTGCTCATCGTCAATCGCACGCTGGAGGCGGCGCAGGAGCTCGCCGCCACCGTCGCGGCGCAGGCAGTCTCGCTCGATGCGTTCCGCGAGCGACCCGCGCGCGTGAGCGCCCTCGTCCTCGCCGCGGGCGGTGGCGCCGCGGTTCTGGATGCGGCGGCGCTGACGCGGCTCAGAGCTGCGAGCGGGGGCCTGCCGCTGCTCATCGACTTCGGTGTTCCGCCGAACGTCGCGCCCGATGCGGCGCAGCGCGCGGGCGTGAGCCGCGTCGGCATGCACGAGCTCATCGAGATCGCGCAGGGACAGCGCCTCGCGCAGCTGGTGAGGCTCGCGCCGGTGCGCGCCGCCATCGACGAGCGGCTCGCGCGCCTGCGCACCGAGCTGGCGGTGCGCGCCATCGGACCGCGGCTTGCGCACCTGCGCTCGACGTTCGAGCAGATCGCGGCGCAGGAGCTGGCACGTGCGCTGCGGGGAGAGTTGCGCACGCTCGATGAGCGCGAGCGCGCCCAGCTCGAGCGCATCGTCGCCACCCTGGCGCACCGTCTCGCTCATCTGCCGCTCGCCGGACTGCGCGCCGCCGCAGTGCAGGCCGGGAGCGATGCGGTCGAGGCGTTCTTCGAGGGCGCACACGGCGAGCGGGGCGCGCTGCTGCCAGCCGGTAACCGGGGGGAAAGATGAGTCAGGAGTCTTCGACGCCGGGGGCTGCTGCGCAGCGGCCGCGCTCGGCGGAGCTCTACGAGCGTGCCCGTCGTGTGATTCCCGGTGGTGTCAGCTCACCGGTCCGTGCTTTCCGCGCCGTCGGCGGCACACCGCTGTTCATCGCCCGGGCGGCCGGCGCGCAGCTCTTCGATGCCGACGGTCGTGCGTATCTCGATCTCGTGTGCTCGTGGGGCCCGCTGATCGCCGGTCATGCGCATCCGCAGGTGGTCACCGCCGTGAGCGAGGCGCTCACACGCGGGATGACCTATGGCGCCCCCTGTGCTGCGGAAGTCGAGCTTGCCGAACGGGTGGTAGCGGCCTATCCGGCCGTCGAGCAGGTGCGCTTCGTCTCCTCCGGCACCGAAGCGGTCATGAGCGCGATCCGCGTGGCGCGCGCCTACACCTCGCGCGAGCTCATCGTGAAGTTCGCCGGCTGCTACCACGGCCACGCCGATCACCTGCTGGTGGCGGCCGGGTCCGGGCTCGCGACTTTCGGGCGACCCTCCTCCGCCGGTGTCCCTGAGGCTTTCACCGCCTGCACACGCGTGCTGCCGCTCGATGATGAGCGCGCGGCTGCGGAGCTCTTCGCGCGCGAGGGAGCGCGCATCGCTGCGGTCATCATCGAGCCCGTGCCCGCAAACCACGGCCTGTTGCCGCAGCGGCACGGATTTCTGCAGGCGCTGCGCGATCTGACGCGACAGCATGGCGCCTTGCTCATTTTCGACGAGGTGATCTCCGGGTTCCGGTTGGGTCGCGGCGGCGCCGCGGAGCGGCTCGGTATCCAGCCCGATCTGGCCACCTTCGGTAAGGTGATCGGCGGCGGGATGCCGGTAGGAGCCTTCGGCGGTCCCCGCCAGATCATGGCGCGCCTCGCGCCCGATGGCGATACGTACCAGGCGGGCACCCTCTCGGGCAATCCCGTGGCGATGGCGGCGGGCTGCGCGACGCTCGATCTGTTGGTGCGCGAATCGGCCTGGGAGCGGCTCGAGGCCCGCGGCGCCGAGCTCGAGGGGCTGCTCGCGCCGGTGCTCGCTGCCGCTCCCTTTCCGATACACCTGGTGAGAGTCGGCTCGCTGTTCTGGCTGTCGTTGCACGCGGCGGGTGCGCCGCGTGTCGCCGCGCCGCTGAGCGGCGCGGAGTCGGCCCGTTTTGCCGCGCTGTTCCACGCCATGCTCGATCGCGGGATCTACCTGCCGCCCTCGGCCTACGAGGCGTGCTTCCTGTCGCTCGCGCACGGCAGCGCGGAGCTGCGCCAGTTTACCGACGCGCTGCGTGACTCGCTGGCGGCGATGTCATGAAGGCGACGCGCGTCTTTCAGATCACCGCGCTCGCGCTGGTGGTGGTCTCGGCGGTGCAGGTGGGCTGGTGGCTGTTCGACCAGCACGCCTATACCGTCGAGAAGGTCACGGCGGCCCGTACCGCCTATGCGGAGCAGGTGGCGGCGGCGCAGGCGCTGCTCGATTCCGGCGCCGCGCCTGCGCGGGTACAGCAGTTGCTGCCCGGCATCAGGGTGACGGGCGGCCGTGCCTCGCTCACCCCCGAGCTCGCCGAAGCGCTCACCACCGAGGAGCACCGTCGCTATCGGCAGTACGCCTGGGAAGGATCGTTCTTCCTTCTGGCGCTCGCGGCGTGCATCACCGTGATCGCACGCGCACTGCGCCAGGAAGCGCAGGTGCGCGAGCAGCAGGACAGCTTCCTGGCGCTCGTCTCGCATCAGTTCAAGACCCCGCTCGCGAGCCTGCAGCTCTCACTCGAGACGCTCGCGCTGCGCGCCCCGAGTGCGGCAGCGGCGCGGCCGCTCATCGATCGCATGCTGGCGGATCTCGCGCGCATGGAGCAGATGGTGACCCAGATCCTGGAGAGCGCACGCCTCGAGCGGGGTCGGGTGGACCTGCGGCCCGAGCCGGTGCCGCTCGCCGCGGCGGTCACGCGGGTGATCGGGCAGCTGGAGGAGCGCGCGCGCACGGAGCACATCACCATCTCGAGCGACATCGCACCGACGCTTACCGTCGTGAGCGATCCACTGGCCCTCGATGTGGTGGTGCGCAACGTGCTCGAGAACGCGCTCGCCGCGGTCAAGAGCACCGGCGGCGGCCAGATCCGGCTCAGTGCGCGCGCCACCGAGCGCGCGGTCGAGCTGCTCGTGCGCGACAGCGGTATCGGCTTCGCGCCCACCGAGAGCGCCCGCCTGTTCCACAAGTTCAGCCGCCTGCGCGGCAGCAGCTCCTACGGTACCGGGCTCGGCCTCTACATCGTGCGGCGGCTGATGGAGATGGCACATGGCGAGGTGAGTGCCCAGAGCGAGGGAGTGGGCCAGGGCGCCTGCGTTCGTCTCAGCTGGCCCGCCGCCACGAGCATCACGGCACCCGCCGCGCCGGGTGCGGTGGAGGAGAGACATTCATGAGCGTCGCGGGGCGGGGCCAGGTGCTCGTCGTGGAGGATGACCCGCATCTCGCCGCCGGGGTTGCCGAAAACCTGCGCGCCGAAGGCTACGAGGTGGCGCTCGCGGGCGATGGCGAGCAGGCGCTCGCCTGGCTCGGCGATCACAGCTGCGCGCTCGTCATCCTCGATGTGATGCTGCCCGGCGCCGATGGGCTCAGTGTCTGTCGCACGCTGCGGGAGCGCGGCAACACCACGCCGGTGCTGTTCCTCACCGCGCGCGGGGATCCGGCCGACCGGGTGCGGGGGCTCGAGGCGGGTGGCGATGATTACCTGGCGAAACCCTTCCACCTCGAGGAGTTCCTGCTGCGGGTGCGTGCCATCCTGCGGCGCTGGGACTGGTACCGCAACGCCTCGGCGACGAGCGCTACCGCGCTGCTGCGCTTCGGTGGCAACGAAGTGGACTTCCGCGCGTTCCGCGCGCGTGCCTGGAACGGCGAGTCGCAGGAGCTCACGGAGAAGGAGGCGATGATCCTCAAGGTGCTCGCCGAGCACGCCGGCGAGATCGTCTCGCGCGAGGATCTGCTCGAGCGTGTGTGGGGCTACGATGTGTTTCCCTCGACGCGCACGGTCGACAATTTCATCCTGCGGCTGCGCAAGCGCTTCGAGAAAGACCCGGCCAACCCGCGGCACTTTCTCACCGTTTGGGGCGTCGGCTACCGCTTCCTGAGCGAAGGCGAGCCATGAGCCGCACGCGCGCCCTGCGGATCGGCACACGCGCCTCGGCGCTGGCCCTGTGGCAGTCGCGCGAGGTGGCGGCGCACATCGCGGCGCAGCCCGACGCTCCGCCGACGGAGCTCGTGCACATTCGCACCTCCGGCGACGTGCAGACCGAGATCCCCCTCTGGCAGACCCGTGGCCGCGCCTTCTTCACCCGCGAGATCGACCGGGCGCTCCTCGATGGCGCCGTCGATATCGCCGTGCACAGCCTCAAGGACCTACCCACGGAGCTCGACGCCGGCATCGCGCTCGCCGCGCTCCTGCCGCGGGCCGATCCACGCGATGCGCTCCTCAGCCGCAGCGGCGCCACTCTCGCGGCGCTACCGGCCGGAGCGCGTATCGGCACGAGCAGCCTGCGCCGCCGTGCGTTCCTCGCACGGGCGCGCCCCGATATCGCCCTGGTCGAGCTGCGCGGCAACGTGCCGACGCGCATCGAGCGGGTGCAGCGCGGCGACTACGACGCGATCGTGCTCGCCGCGGCGGGCGTGACGCGGCTCGGTCTCGCGCACCACGTGAGCGAGTATCTCGACCCCGAGACTTTTCCGCCCGCCGTGTCGCAGGGAGTGATCGCGGTGTGCGCGCGGCAAGAGGACGAGCCGACCGCCCGCTGGCTCGCCGCGCTCGAGGACAGCGATGCCCGACTCAGTGTCACAGCCGAGCGGGCACTGCTGCGGCACCTCGAGGGCGGATGCCAGGTGCCACTCGGCGCATTGGCGACCGTGCACGGTGGCAGCCTCACGCTCATGGCGGCACTTTGTGCGCTCGATGGGACTCACCCGCTGTCGGCACGTGCGCAGGCACCCGCGACGCCGGCCGAGGCGGAAGCGCTCGGCGTGCGTGTCGCGACAGCGCTGCTCGAGCGCGGCGCGGCCGAGCTGATGCGGCAAGAGCGCGCAGCGCGGACCGTGGAGCCGCCATGAGCGCTTCGATGAGACCTGTGGTCGTGACGCGAGCGGAGGGAAGCGATGGACCGCTCAGCCGCGAGCTGCGCGATCTCGGCCTGACGGTGCTCTCCTGGCCCGCGGTCGCCGTGGTGCGCACCGATTCAGCAGCGCTCGAGCAGGCCCTCGGCGAGCTCTCGAGCTTCGACTGGATCATTTTTGCGAGCCGTCACGCCGTGGCCGCGGTGCTCGAGCGTCAGCCGCGTGCTCCGGCGGGCCTGTGCGTCGCTGCGGTCGGCCGCGCAACCGCGCAGGTCTTGCGCCAGCGGGGCTGGCCGGTGCATCGGGTGCCGGAGGAGGCGAGCGCCGCTGCACTCATCGCTGCCTTCGCCGCCGACGGGTCGACCGCGAAGGCGGGCCTGAGAGTGCTGTATCCGGCGAGCTCCCGCGCGCTGCCGACCCTTGCCGCCGGCCTGCGGCAACTCGGCGCAGTCGTCACCCAGGTGGAAGCCTACCGTACCGAGGCCGCGGCGCTCGACCTCACCGAGTGCCATGCCTGGATCGAGCGTGGCGGCATCGGCGCGGTGACCTTCGCGAGCCCCTCGGCGGTGAGCGAGCTCGCGCAGGCACTCGGAGCCGCCGATTTCCAGCGGCTGCTGGGCGAGGCACCGGCGGTCGCCATCGGCCGCACGACGGCCGCCGAGCTCAACGCCCGTGGCCAGCAGGCGGTGGTCGCGGAGTCCGCGACGCTGCACGGCCTCGCGCTCACCACCCTGCGCCTGTTGCAAAAGAGAGCCTGACATGGGATTCCCACAAGCACGACCCCGGCGGACACGCGCCAGTGAGACCTGGCGACGCCTGATCCGCGAGACGCGTCTCACGGCGGATGCGCTCATCTATCCACTCTTCGTCGTGCCCGGCCGTGGCGTGCGACAGGCGGTCGCCAGCATGCCGGGCATTGCACAGCTCTCGGTCGATGAGGCGGTGAAGGAAGCCCGCGCGGTCGCGGAAGTCGGGGTGCCGGCAGTGCTGCTGTTCGCGGCACCCGATCGCAAGGACGCGCAGGCGAGCGACGCCCTCGATGCCCACGGCGTCGCCGCAACCGCCATCGGCGCGATCAAGCGCGCTTGCCCGCAGCTTCTCGTGTGGGCGGACGTGTGCCTGTGCGGCGCCACCGACCACGGCCACTGCGGCCACGTCACTCCTGCCGGCACCATCGATAACGACAGCTCCATCGAGACGCTCGCGAAGGTGGCTTTGAACTACGCCCGCGCCGGTGCGGACGCGGTGGCACCGAGCGACATGATGGATGGACGCGTCGCCGGCATCCGCGCGCGGCTCGATGCGAGTGGCCATGCCGACACGCCGATCGTCTCTTACGCGGCGAAATACGCGTCTTCGTTCTACGGACCGTTCCGGGAGGCAGCGGAGTCCGCTCCGGCATTCGGTGACCGGCGCTCCTACCAGATGGATCCGGCCAACGCTCGCGAGGCCTTGCGCGAGGTGCTGCTCGATGTGGAGGAAGGCGCCGATCTCGTCATGGTGAAGCCGGCCGGCCCCTACCTCGATGTGATCCGCCAGGTACGCGATGCGGTGCAGGTGCCGGTCGTCGCCTATCAGGTCTCGGGTGAGTACAGCCTCATCAAGGCGGCGGCCGAGCGCGGCTGGATCGATGAGCGGGCGGCTGTGCTCGAGACGCTCACCGGCATCCGCCGCGCCGGTGCCGATCTCATCATCAGCTATTTCGCGCCGCAGGTGGCCGGGTGGCTGCGGTCATGAGCGCCTTCCTCGCTGCCTGCCGTCGCGAGCGTCCCGCGCATCGGCCGATATGGATCATGCGTCAGGCCGGGCGTTACCTGCCGGAGTACCGCGCTCTGCGCGCCAAGGTCGATTTCGAGTCGCTGACGCGCACACCCGAGCTCGCTGCCGAGGTCACTCTGCAGCCGCTGCGGCGCTTTCCGCTCGATGCGGCGATCCTCTTCAGCGACATCATGACGCCGCTCCAGGGCATGGGCATCGAGCTCACGTTCGAGCCGGCGCCGATCGTCACGACTCCCATTCGCACCCTCGAGCAGGTCGAGGCATTGCCGGCGCTCGCGCCCGAACGGGATGTGCCCTTCGTGCTCGAGACGATTCGCCTGGTGCGCGCGGGGCTGCCGCCCGGGGTGCCGCTCATCGGGTTCGCCGGCGCGCCGTTCACGCTCATGTGTTACCTCGTCTGCGGCCGACCGTCCAAGGAGTTCGCCGCGGCACGAGCTTTCCTGTACGCGCAGCCGGACACCGCGCAGCGCCTGCTCGGCTGCCTCGCAGACGCGATGGCGCAGTACCTCGCCGCGCAGGCGAGGGCCGGCGCGCAGGCCCTCATGCTGTTCGAGTCGTGGGCGGGGCTGCTCGCGCCACGGGAGTTCTCGAGCTTCGCTCTGCCGGCGGTGCGCCGCACGGCGGCGGCGCTGCGAGGCCTCGGCGTGCCACTCATCTACTACGCGAACCAGGGATCGGCGCTGCTGCCGGCCGTCGCGGAGCTCGACGTGGACGTGGTCGGTGTCGACTGGCGCTCGCCGCTCTCGCAGGTGCGCCGCATTCTCGGCCCGGGCAAAGCCGTGCAGGGCAACCTCGACCCCGCGGCGCTGTTCGCGGCACCCGATGAGCTGCGGCGGCACGTCGATGCCGTGCTCGAGGAAGCGGGCACGGCTCCGGGACACATCTTCAACCTCGGGCACGGCATCTGGCCGGACACCGACCCCGACGCCGTGGCGCGCCTCGTGGATCATGTGCATGAGCACGGTTGACGGTTTCGCAGCGCGCGCCACCGCGTATTTCCGCGAGCTGCAGCAGCAGATCTGCGCGGCGTTCGAGTCGTTCGAGCCGCAGGAGCGATTCACCGCGCGCAGCTGGAGCAAGCCCGCCGGGCACCGCCTCCAGGGGGGAGGCGAGTCGCGGTTGCTGCGCGGAGCGGTGTTCGAGAAAGTCGGCGTCAACGTGAGTCATGTCTGGGGCGTGTTGCCCCCGGAGTCGCGCGCGCAGGTGTCCGGCGCGGACCTGTCCGATGGACGGTTCACCGCCTGCGGCATCTCGCTGGTCGCGCACATGGTGAATCCGTACGTGCCGACCGTGCACATGAACCTGCGGTATCTCGCGACGAGCCGCGCCTGGTTCGGCGGCGGCGCGGATCTCACTCCCACCTTTCCGTTCGATGAGGACACGGCGGACTTCCACGCGGCGCTGCGTGCCGCCTGCGAAGCCTACCGGCCCGGCACCTATGAGCAGCTCAAGGCGTGGTGCGACCGCTATTTCTACCTGCCGCACCGTCAGGAGCCGCGCGGAGTGGGCGGCATCTTCTTCGATGATCTCGCCGGTCCCGACCGGGAAGCGGATTTTGCGTTCGTGCGCGGCGTCGGGGCCGCCTTTCTCGAGGTGTACCCGCGGCTCGTCGCGCGCCGTCAGCACACGCCTTACGACGCGGCGGCGCGCGAGCGGCTGCTCTACAAGCGCGGCCGCTACGTGGAATTCAACCTCGTCTATGACCGCGGTACGCGGTTCGGCTTCAGTACCGACGCGGATCCCGAGGCGTACCTGATGAGCCTGCCGCCCGTGGCGAAGTGGTGAGCGGCCGGGTAGCGCCGAAGGTCGCTGCGGTGCGCAGCCAGCTCGGGGAGCTCGGCAGGAACAGCCGCCCGGCGCGGGATCGAGCCGCAGCGCGCCAGTGAGCGCCCAGCATGCCGAGCGCTTCCAGTGTTTCCACCGGCGGCCGCCACAGTCGACGCAATACGCGGTTGCCCGGCACGGTGCGCTCCTTGCATAGCCTCGGACCCTACTCAACTGAGCGCTGCGGCGCCGCCAGGTTCCCGGACAAAGTGTTGCCACGGAGCGACGGGACACTGACCGCATGAGCGCCGGTCCTCCCGACCCGTCCCCGATCGCCGCCGCACTGCTGCGCTGGCATGCGCTGGCCGGCCGGCACGACCTGCCCTGGCAACACCCGCGCACGCCCTACCGCGTATGGGTCTCGGAAATCATGTTGCAGCAGACGCAGGTGGCGACCGTCATTCCCTACTACCGGCGCTTCCTCGAGCGCTTTCCGGACATCCGCACCCTCGCGGACGCGCCGAGCGATGAGGTGCTGCACCTGTGGTCCGGTCTCGGCTACTACGCTCGCGCCCGCAACCTCCAACGCGCGGCCGTGCGCATCCGTGACGAGCATGATGGGATGCTGCCGACGAGCTTCGCGGCGCTCGCGGCCTTGCCCGGCATCGGGCGCTCGACCGCCGGAGCCATCCTCGCCCTCACGAGTGGGGCGCGGCTGCCCATCCTCGATGGCAACGCCCGGCGTGTGCTCGCCCGTTATTTCGCCGTCGCCGGCGCGCGCGGCGAGACCGCCATCGAGAGGCGGCTGTGGGAGCTCGCCGAGCGCTGCATGCCGCAGACGGACATCGCCGAGTACACGCAGGCCATCATGGACCTCGGCGCGACGGTGTGCGTGCGCCGGCGGCCCTCGTGCCCGACGTGCCCGCTCGCCGAGGGCTGCCTTGCGCGCCGGTCCGGGCGGCAGCAGGAGCTGCCGTCACCGCGCCGTGCGCCGCTGCGGCGACTGCGTCGCGCTTTCATGCTGATCGCGCTGAAGGATCGCGCGCACGTGAGACTCGAGCGGCGGCCGGAGAGCGGTGTGTGGGGCGGATTGTGGTGCCTGCCGGAGTTCCCCACCGCGAGCGCCGCCGCGGCCTACGCGCGCGAGACGCTGGGAGTCGATTCTGCGCTGCCACAGCCACTCCCCGAGCTCGAGCACGCTTTCACGCACTTCGATCTCACGATCACGCCGCTGCTCCTGCACTGCACCGGTGCAGCGCTCGTAGAGGAGCCGCGCGCGCTTTGGTATAACCTGCGCGAGCCGGCGCGCGTCGGCTTGCCGGCGCCGATCGGCACACTGCTCGCGCGCATCGCCGATGAGATGCTCTGCGGACGGAGACCTTAGCGGATGGCACGACAGGTGCACTGTGTTCTGTTGAAGCGCGACGCCGAAGGGCTCGATCGCGCGCCTTACCCCGGCGAGCTCGGCCGGCGCATCTACGATCAGGTCTCGAAGGAGGCATGGGCCCAGTGGCTGCGGCACCAGACCCTCCTCATCAATGAGTACCGCCTCACGCCGATCGAGCCCAAGGCGCGCAAGTTCCTCGAGGCGGAAATGGAGAAGTTCTTCTTCGGGACGGGTTCCCAGGCTCCCGGGGGCTATCAGCCTCCGCAGCCGTAGCCAACGGCAGGCCGGCTCAGGAGGCTCGTTTCAGCATACGCACGCTGACGCGGGTGCCGCGGCCGGGCTCGCTGGCGATCTGCCACTCCCCGCCGATGGCGCTGGCGCGCTGGCGCATGCTGGCCAGCCCGAACCCCTGCCGGGCGGAAAGCTCCG